>DAOUJJ010000001.1:0-95746 GCA_034422835.1 Dehalococcoidia bacterium
CGATCAGTGTCTCCAGATCGGCCTTGGCCCGCCGCTCCTCCCGGTGGGTCCGAGCGTTGGCGATGACCAGCGCCGCCTGGGAGGCGAACATGACCAGGGTCTCCTCGTCGGCCTGGCTGAACTCCTCGCCGCCTTCCTTGTCACCCACGAAGATGTGGCCCACCCGGCCGCCCCGGTGGAACATGGGCGCCGCCATGAACCGGAAAACCCCCACCGGCAGGGGGATGGTGAAATCTGTAAAGCCCAAGGCCCGAACGTGCTCCACAAGGTTGGGGAGCCGTAGGGGTTCTGAGATGTTGGTCAGCGTCTGGAGGATGCTCAACCCAGCTGGCATCAGCCAGAGCCGCTCGGACTCCTCCGCCGTCAGGCCCGATGACAGGAAGTCCTGCACCCCTCCCGCGTCGTCCAGGAGGGTCATCACCCCGTAGCGGGCTCCGGTCAGGGCCCGGGCGGAATCCAGGGCGCCCTGAAGCACTGTGTCGAACTCCAGGCTCTCGTTGATGCGCCGGCTGGCCTCACTCAACCGAGTGAGCCGGTCCCGCAGGGCGGCCTCGTTCTCCGATATCGGATCGTGGGGTCGGTCCAACTCGTCACCTCGATGCAACTACACGTGATTCGGCGCCTAACAGTGCAATTATGGCAGCGCCAGCGAAGAATCACAATAGGTCATGAAAATTCGAACTTTAAGTCACGGCTATGTCATATACGCATGATAAGCTACGCAATGACTTTGACCAAGTCCAACTTGTCCCCGAAGGGTCTGTTTGACTAATAAGTAGAGGCCTATACGCGGTGTTCATCAACAGGTTGTTCCGTGAACAGGCTCTGGCAAGGCGCCAGAGGCAAGAGCCGCTCGACGACCGTCTACAGGTAACCGGCCCCCCATGAATGGCTCTTGGTGGCCGTGGGTGTTGGTTCCGGCGTTGCAGTTGGCGTCGGGGTGGCCGAACGGAGGGCGTTTCTGGATCGGGCGGAGACCATCGCGTCCTTCGCCTCAGACATGAGTGAGTTTCTCCGCACGAGCCAACTGACCGAAACACGATCTTTCATCCGCTCATTCGTCAAGGAGATTCAAATCAGGCCCGGAAAGGCTTCAATCGTCTACACGATCCCCATGCCGGAGGACAGCCCGGTGGGCGCTGCAGATAGTTCTGAACTCGCCCTGAGTGGTGATGTTCGCAGTACTTTCCGGGGTGGTGGAGCCGAGGGGATTCGAACCCCTGACCCCCTGCTTGCAAAGCAGGTGCTCTCCCGACTGAGCTACGACCCCACGATTGAATGACGGGTGTTTATCCTAACCCGCCGTTGCGCCGACGATGGCAAGGGTGATTATCGCCCCGGAGACACAGACGGCCGCCGCCAGGATGCTCAGTTCAAGCAGCCCGAACCCGCGCCGACGCTTCCCTGTGTCCTCGGAATCTCTTGCCACGGCCTTGCCCTCATTTCTGTCCCCGCGCTGTCTCTCTATTATGCCGTGTGGCAGGGCGTCTGGAACAGAAGCCTATACTTTCAAATGAGAGTCCTTACGATTCAACCTTGCGCCACAGCGGCTCGACAAACAGGGAGAACCCCGGACGATGGCATCAGAAAAACGGGTGGTCATCTATACGGATGGAGCGTGCGAGGGAAATCCCGGCCCCGGCGGCTACGGCGTCGTTCTGATCCACGGAAACCGCCGCAGGGAACTGAGTGGAGGCTACCGTCTCACAACCAACAATCGCATGGAACTCCTCGCCGTGATCCGGGGGCTTGAGGCGCTGAAGGAAAGATGCCGTGTGACGCTGCACAGCGATTCGCGCTACGTGATTGACGGCATCGAGAAGGGGTGGGCGGCGCGATGGCGTGCCAACGATTGGATGCGGAACAAGAGGGAGGCGGCCATCAACCCGGACTTGTGGGGACAGCTGCTGGATCTCTGTGATGCCCACGACGTTGAGTTCAGATGGGTTCGCGGCCACTCCGGCGTTCCCGAGAATGAACGCTGCGACCGGCTTGCGGTGGAAGCGTCGCAAGGCAAGAATCTGCAAGCCGACGAAATCTACGAAGCGGGCACAGCAGCAGCGCGGCGTCCGCTGATGTAACTGGGGATCGCGAACCGAGAAAATTATCCGGCAGCGGCGGGGTCTGAGGAGCCGACATCCTCACGGCCGGATGCGCCGCTAAGAGCTTTCTGCAACGTGTCCCACGCGAGGACGGCGCACTTGACGCGTGCCGGATAGCGTGACGTGCCCTGCAGGGACATCAGATCACCCATTGCAGCCTCATCAACGTCCTCGCCGAGGATCATGGCGCGGAAGTTGTGGGCAAGAGCATTCGCGTCCTCAAGTGAACGGCCGCGCATCGCCTCCGTCATCATCGACGCGGACGACTGTGAGATTGAGCAGCCCTGTCCGACAAAGGCGATGTCCTCAATCACGCCATCGCGGATGCAAGCCATCAGTCGAACCTCATCCCCGCACACCGGGTTGAACTGCGTCAGGTCGGCGTCGGCGGACTCAAGCACGCGGTTGTTTCGGGGCAGCCGATAGTGGTCCAGGATCAATTCCCGGTACAGCTGGTCAAAATGCGGCTCGGGTTCACTGCCTGCCAAAGAGCTCACCAGCCTTCTTCAGCGCATCGATGAGTCGGTCAACGTCCTCGTTCGTATTGTAGACGTAGAAGCTCGCGCGGGCGGTGGCGGGCTCGTTGAGGCGGCGCATCAACGGCTGCGCGCAGTGATGCCCGGCGCGAATCTGCACGCCCTCCCAGTCCAGCGTTTGGGCGATGTCATGGGGATGGATGGACTCAATGGCGAACGAGACGACGCCGCCGCGATCATCCGCGTTTGGCGGGCCGTGCAGTGTGACACCCTCGCCAAGCAATCGCATCTGCCGCAGCGCGTAGTCCGTGATCTCGATCTCATGCTGCCGCACGCGGTCCATGCCGAGTTCGGTCAGGTAATCGATGGCGGCGCCGAACGCGACAACATCGGCGAAGTTCGGCGTGCCGGCCTCGAACTTCCAGGGTGGGTCCTTCCAGGTGAAGCCGTCTTCGCGCACCTCCATAATCATCTCTCCGCCGCCCAGGAACGGGGGCATCTCATCGAGCAGCGCCCGCTTGCCGTAGAGGACGCCCACGCCCGTGGGGCCAAGCATCTTATGGGACGAGAACACGTAGAAGTCCGCGTCCATGTCACGAACATCGACGGCGACGTGCGGCGCTCCCTGCGCGCCATCCAGGATGGCGATCGCACCGACGGAGTGAGCCTTGTCCACGAGTTCACGCACGGGATTCACGGTTCCCAGCACGTTGGAGATGTGTGTGAAGGAGACGATTTTCGTGCGTTCCGTGATGAGCGTATCGATATCGGTGAGATCGAGAAAGCCCTCATCCGTGATTGGGATGAAGCGGAGGATTGCGCCGCGCTCCTCGCAGACCATGTGCCACGGCACGATATTGGAATGGTGCTCCATGAGCGTGACGAGCACCTCATCCCCTTCGTTCAGATTCGCTCGTCCCCACGAATAGGCCAGCAGGTTCAGTGATTCCGTCGTGTTGCGTGTGAAGATGATTTCAGCGGGTTCTGCCGCATTGATAAAGCTGGCAGTCTTGTCTCTCGCCCCTTCATAGGCAGCGGTCGATTCCTCGGACAGCGTATAGATGCCACGGTGGACGTTTGCGTTGGAGGTGCGATAGAAGTCGGCAAGCGCATCGATGACCTGCTTCGGCTTCTGTGACGTTGCCGTGCTGTCCAGATAAACGATCGGATTGCCGTTTATGACGCGGGACAGGATGGGAAAGTCGCCGCGAATGGCCTCGACGTCAAGCTGCGGTGGGTGATCAGGCACGGTGACCGGCCTTGCGTGATGTGGCCGCGCTACTGCGACGCCGGCGCGACCGCGCTGCCTGCGCCGGACCGAATGAGGTCATAGCCGTGTTCCTCGAGGTCATGGGCGAGCTCCGGTCCTCCCGACCTGACGATGGCGCCGTCCAGCATGACGTGGACGGTGTCCGGCTCGATGTAATTGAAGATGCGCGTGTAGTGGGTGATAAGGAGGATGCCCATCGCCTCGTGCCGCAACTGGTTGACGCCGTGCGAAACGGTGCGCAGGGCGTCGATGTCCAGGCCAGAGTCCGTCTCATCGAGGATGGCAAGGGTGGGATCGAGGACGGCGAGCTGCAGGATCTCGCTGCGCTTCTTCTCTCCGCCGGAGAAGCCGGAATTCACGTAGCGGGTCGCAAACGCCCGATCCATGCCCAGCGTGTCCATCTTCTCGTTCACCATCTGCCGGAATTCAACGAGCGGCATCTCCTCGCCGCGATGGGCGTTCACCATCTGCCGCAGGAAGTTGATCAAGGTGACCCCGGAAATCTCCACGGGGTACTGCGACGCCAAAAAAATGCCGTCGAGCGATCGCTGATCGGGCAGGTCCAGCGTGATGTCCTTGCCCTTGTAGAGGATGCGCCCACCGGTGACGACGTAGCGGGGATTGCCCATAAGCGTGTTGGCGAGGGTGCTCTTGCCGGAGCCGTTGGGCCCCATGACGGCGTTGACCTTGCCGGCGGGAATCTCCAGGTTGACGCCCGTCAGGATCTCCTTGCCATCCACCTCCACGTGGAGATCCTCAACGACCATGACGGCATTCCCGTTCTTGCTTGACACTGATTAACGCCCCCTGCGTGCGTGATCGGAATTGGCAATTGTATCGAAAATTCGACGCGCGTGACACTGTGCCATCATTTGCCCAATTGGATGGCTCATACGTGATGCCATTCTACGGAGTGGCGGCAACGCATGGCAAGGGAACGGACAGTTGTGAGCCTATCCTCCACCCCCGCTGGAGAAGCCCGGCTCCGTCATCTTGGCGGCATCCAGGATTTCTTCCAGCGCAGCCTCGCCGAGTTCCGTTGTGCGGAGTGCCACCTGCCGCACGGTTTCGCCCGTCTCGGAGGCCTCATGCGCGATTGCGGCGGCAGCATCGTAGCCGATGACCGGCGCAAGCGCCGTGCAGATCGCAAGCCCCTGCTCAACGGTTTCCGGCCCGCGCTGCGTGGACACAAGCCCCTCGATGCACTGCTCGCGGAAATTGTCCGCCTCCGCGGCGAGTAGATCGATGGACTGAAGCAGGTTGTAGGCCGCGACGGGCATCATCACGTTCAACTCAAAATTGCTGCCCTGCGCGTCGGCGATCGTGACGGTCACGTGGTTGCCCATGACCTGCGCCGCCGCCTGCGCAACGGACTCCGCGATAACGGGGTTGATCTTGCCGGGCATGATGGACGAGCCCGGCTGCACCTCCGGCAGGGCGATCTCGCCGAATCCGGCGCGCGGGCCCGAGCCGAGCCAACGCACGTCGTTGGCGATCTTCAGCATGCTGACCGCAACCGTGTTCAGGACGCCGCTCGCCTCCGTGACGGCGTTCAGAGTGCTCTGAGCCTGGAAATGGTTCTCCGTCTCGCGGATGGGGAGGCCGGTGGAGGACGCGAGGCGCGCGCAGACCATCTCTGAGAACTCGATGTCGCGCCCGATGCCCGTGCCGACGGCCGTCCCTCCGAGCGGCACTTCGCAGAGCTCATCGACGGCGTGGCGCAGCCGCCGCACCGCCCGCTCCATCTGTCCCGCATGGCCCAGGAACTCCTGCCCAAGGCGGATGGGCGTCGCGTCCTGCAGGTGCGTGCGGCCCGTCTTGATGACGTCCCAGAAGTTCGCCGATTTGTCCGCCAAAGCCTGTTGCAGGCGCTCCAACGCGGGCACGAGTTCCATGGCAATGCCGTGGGCAGCGGCGACCTGTATGGCCGTCGGGATGACATCGTTCGATGATTGGCCGCGGTTGACGTGGTCGTTGGGATGGACCATGCGGGAGCCGACCTCGCCCCCGAGGATCTGAGTTGCGCGGTTGGCGATGACCTCGTTCGCATTCATATTCGTGGACGTGCCTGAGCCCGTCTGAAAGATATCCAGGACGAAGTGGTCATCAAGCTCGCCATCCATCACTTCCTGCGCCGAGGATCGGACGGCGGCGGCCAGTTCAGGTGTTACGCCGCCAAGCTCCTCGTTGACCTCGGCGGCGGAGCGCTTGATCAGCGCGAGCGACCTGATGAAACTGCGCGGAAAGCGCAGGTCGCTGATGGGGAAATTGCGGACGGCCCGCTGCGTCTGCGCGCCCCAGAGGGCCTCGTCCGGCACCTCCATCTCGCCCATTGAGTCACGTTCGATGCGCATAGAGAGATCGTCCTCCTGTTGTCGCGTGATTGGCCGGCGAGGCGTCCAGAAAACGATGCCTCGCCCCGTCATGATACTAGGGAGACGGACACGCTGCCGCCATCGGACGGGCGGTTATCCCCGGGATCGGTAAAGAGATTCCCGCGCCCCGTTCAGTGAGGAGGCCGTCAAGCTCAAAAATCCCTGGTAACGGCGAGCGGACAGCCGCTGCGATTGCCCGCCTGAACTCCCCGTGATGAGATGCCGCGCGCGGCGGGCAGCCTCTGATTCTCCCGGATTGGGCAATACGGCATAAACCTGCCGCGTCTGCCGTTCCATGTTCGTGTCTGACTCAAAATCTGCCACGGCAAGCAGGAACGGCAGGACGGCCGTCGCCAGCATGTCCAGCGCGCGTCCCCGGCCGATGAGCGCGGACGGCCTGCTGCGTCGCAGTCTTCCGAAATCACCGTGTGCCGCCCAATAACCCTCCGGAGGGATGACAAGCGCATCGATCAACCGTGCCGCCGCATCTCGTGGATTTTCAGCCCCGCTGACTGCACCACGCAGATCGTCGAGCAGCCCCGGCCCCTGCAGCCAGCGCCGCATGAGTTCCACCGCAGCGCCCACCCGCCTGACAGGGTGATTGTCCGGCCTGACGCGAAACGTTTGCCATGACCCGCGCGGCAGAGACTCCAGGCCCGCGTGCCGCGCCCACTCAATCTCCGCAGACGCCGTGAAGCTGTCGTAGTTGTTCGACATCTTTTCGCTGAAAGGCAACCGTCCTTGCTTCCCTTCGCTCCGTTGCGACAGCAACAATCCCGCCGTCCCGAACAGCACGCCTGTCAGACGCGCTTCGCGTCCTTCGTCATTGGATGCGCCGTCCGTCAAGCCGCGCAGGGTGTCGATGGGCATGAGCCGCGCAACTTCCTGGAAAGCGGTCATATTGCGCGTATATCCAAGACCTCTAAACAACACTTCATACAGTGCCTGCTCAAATCCGACGACGGCGATATCGCCTTCTATGGACGCCGCCCGTTCCTCAAGTCGCGCGTCCCCCAACGCATCAAGCATCACGGCTGCATCGCGCGCCTTTCCCACGTCGAGATTCAACAGTTTGGCCGCGGTTGCCGTGGTAGTGCGCTTCCGGCGGCGTGTGTTGCGCCGCATTTCGAGAACGGGCGCCCCGGCGATCTCCGTCATACCCTGCGCGTCCTCAACGACATGCAGGATGACGCTCGCAAAGGCCGGGTTCGCTTCATGCCCGTGCGCGTACCAGTCCGAGGCGCGGAGGTGCATCTCAACGTCGCCGCGGACGGCGCGCCGCGGCTGTCCGGGGGATTCGAACGCGATGACCGCGCCGAGGAAATCCGGCCCATCGCCTGAATTGCGTGTACCGGCCCGGATGACGTCAACGGCTGCGCCCGTGACGGTTCTCAGTCGCTGTCCCCGCCTGTTCGCCGCGCCGGACTCCCACGCGTCACAGAGATCTTTCTCACTTGGCCACGCGCCCGGCGCCTCGGACACGCCGGAGGCATAATGCGCCCCTCCGTCACGAATACCGGATCGTATGGATGTCCTCGCGCCGGCTATTGAATCAATCCTGAGCATGACAGGATTGTAGCGCAAGTGTTCAGGTCCGCGTTTGGCCGTCTCCCACGATCGTCCACTTGTACGACGTCAACTCTCGCAGCCCCATCGGCCCGCGGGCGTGCAGTTTATTGGTGCTGATGGCAACCTCCGCGCCAAGCCCAAGCTGCCCACCGTCGGTGAACCTGCTTGACGCGTTGACGATGACCGCTGCGGCGTCCACCTCATCCAGGAACCGCGCGGCGTTCTCATCGCTCGTCGTCAGGATCGCCTCGGTGTGGCCGGAGCCGTACTCCGCGATGTGCTCAAGCGCCTCGTCGATGGAATCAACAACCTTCACGGCGGCCGTCAAGGACAAAAATTCACGGCCCCAGTCGTCCTCGACGGCCGTGATGACCCGCGTGGGAGGCTCAGGCCCGATCAGGGCGAGCGAGCGCTTGTCCGCGTGGATCTCCACGTTGTCCCGCGCCCACGCCGCAACCACGGCGGGAAGCAGTTTCGGGGCAGCCTGCGCATGCACGAGCAGCGTGTCCAGCGCATTACACACCGTCGGACGCTGCACCTTGGCGTTGTAGGCGATGGCGACGGCCTGCTCAACATCCGCGTCGGAGTCCACATAGGTGTGGCAGACGCCGATGCCGCCGGTCACGACGGGGATCCGCGCGTTGTCCCGCACGAAGCGGATGAGCGTGTCGCTCCCGCGTGGTATCAGCAGATCGATTCCGCCCTCGTACACCAGCATCTGCCCGACGATGGCACGATCCGTGGACTCGATGATCTGCCCCGCGTCCCGGGGCAGGCCGGCATCCTCCAACGCCTCGCGCACGATGCCCGCGAGCGTCGTCGTGGAGTGAATGGCCTCTTTCCCTCCCCGCAGGATGACGGCATTGCCGGACTTGATGCAGAGAGCGGCGATGTCGATGGTCACGTTTGGGCGGCTCTCATAGACGGCGGCGATGACGCCGAGCGGCACGCGCCGGCGGCAGATGCGGAGGCCGTTGGGCAGCGTCGACGCATCGAACTCCTCGCCGATGGGGTCATCCAGAGAGACGGTGGCGCGCACATCAGCCGCCATTCCCCGAACGCGCTCCTCGTTGAGCAACAAGCGGTCAAGAAGGACATCAGACATGCCGTCTGCCTGTGCGGTTGCGTAATCCCGTTTGTTGGCAGCTACGATTTCGTCCGCGCGTTCCTCCAGCAGGGCCGCGATGCGTTCAAGCGCCCCGTTCTTCTCTTCAGTAGACGCGCGTGAAAGCGGGCGGCTCGCCTTTCTAGCCGCCTGCGCCTTGCTGACGAGCTCTTCCGAAAGTTCTGCTGCGTCCGTTTTTCGTGTCGCGGTTGCCGTCATCACGGTCACTCTTCCCTTCGACGGCAATGGCGTGGCGAGCCGTCGCTACTTAGCGTTTATCTATTTGCAATTGTAGTTGCGCAGGTGGGGCTGTTCAAACGAGATAGCCGCCGTCACAGCAGCGTCAGGTGGTCGCGGTGGACCATTTCCTCGCCGTGGTACGCGGCGTTGGCGCTGTCCTCTGCCTGGAAGAATTGGCGCACCTCCGCGTTGTGCAGACCTGCCAGGCGGCGCATGAGTCCCGCAGGATAGGAGACCGCCCCTCGCGCCACTCCCGTCTCGTCCGGCCCGACGATCTCCACGATGTCGCCGGTGGTGAACTCACCGCGCACCTCGCGAACCCCGACCGCAAGGAGACTCGATGTGCCCCGCCGCAGCGCCTTTGCAGCCCCTTCATCCACGACCACCTGTCCGCGCACGAAAAGGGGGCCGAGGGAACGCCTGCGGGCGGAAGGGCGCCGTCGTCCCCACGCCTCAAACCGCGTCCCGATGTCCTCGCCGCGTGCGATGCGCAGCAGCACGTCCGGGGCCTTGCCGTTGGCGATCACGACGGACGTGCCCCATGACGTGGCCTCCGCGGCCGCCCGGATCTTTGACGCCATGCCGCCGCGTCCCAACTCGCTTGGCATCTCGGCGGCCATTGCCAACGTGGCGTCCGTCACGCGGTCCACCCGGTGAATGAGCGCCGCATCGGGATTTGTGCGCGGGTCACTGTCATAGAGCCCGTCGCGGTCCGTCAGGAGGATGAGCATGTCCGCCGCCATGAGATTCGTGAGAGCGGCTGACAGCGTGTCGTTATCACCGAGCGTCTCGCTCAGTTCTTCCGAGGCGACAACGTCGTTCTCATTGATGATGGGAACCACGCCGAATCCCAGCAGTTCACGCAGTGTGCGGCGTATGTTGACTGCGGAGCGGCCGGCGGTGAAGTCTGCGCGGGTGATAAGGGCCTGGCCGACGATGAGTCCCTGATCCGCGAATGCCGCCTCCCACGAGCGCATCAGTCGGTGCTGACCGATCGCCGCGAGGGCCTGCAGCGTCGCGACGCCCCGCCCTCTGCCCTGAAGTCCTATGATGCTGCGTCCAAGGGCAACTGCCGCGGACGTGACGACAATCACCTGCGATTGGGCGGCGACAATCTCTTTAACCTGCTTCGCAACGGACGCGATGAGACCCTCATCAAGTTGATCACCGCCTCCCGTCAGCACGCCGGTGCCGAGCTTGGCGATGATAAGTTGATTACGCGGCAGCGCCGCGCCCTGATGCGTGTCTGATTCGGTATGATTGGTCACGGTTTTAAAAGTATATCGCCGCCGGATGGCGGCGACGATTCGAATGCCTGGCAGGTGAGCGCCATTCGCGTTACGACTCTTTCCCTGGCCCACTTCCGGAACTATGCATCGCTGGCCTTTGAGCCGGCGGACGGTGTCACGGTGCTCACGGGCGATAACGGCCAGGGCAAGACGAACCTTCTCGAATCCCTGTTCATTCTCGCAACCGGCCACTCTCATCGCGCGGACACGGATCGAGAGGTCATTGGCTGGAGCGCGGCCCGTGAGCCGATTCCGTACTCACGCATCGCGGCAGACGTGGCAGCCGGAGACAGCTCTGAGCGAACGCTGGAACTCGTCATGCAGCTCGCTCCGCGAGGGCAAGCGGGTGAGCCAACTGCCGTCGCTGAGCGGACGATTGGGCCCTCAGGCCTCAGGGGCGGCACACTCCAGAAGGGCTATAAGGTCAACGGCGTTCGGCAGCGTTCAGCGAGCAGCGTCGGCGACCTTGCGGTTGTTCTCGCAGGGCCGGAGGAGGTCGACCTGTTTGCGGGCCCTCCGGCTGACCGACGCCGCGCAATCGATTCAACAGCGTTGCAGACGGATGGGGAATATGCCCGGGAACTCCGACGCTATGAGCGGCTGGTCACCCAGCGCAATGCGGCACTGAGAGACGCCCGCGAGCGTGGCAATACCCAGAGGACTGAGGAAATGCGCATCTGGGAACAGGAGCTCGTCCGCGCGGGCGCGTTCCTCCTCGCCCATCGGATTGCGATGATTGACGTTTTGCAGAAAGAGATGCTGGCTGCGCACGCCGAGTTCACGGGCCGCACCGGCCACCTTGCGCTTGAGTACCGCTCAACTGTCACTCGCGGCGAAACTGAGGGGGAATCCCCCGATCTGCAACAAGGATTCGTCGATGCCTTGGAGGACGCGTGGGCGCGCGATTCCGCCACGGCGACGACATCCGTCGGGCCGCACCGCGATGATCTGCGCGTGGTGTCCGGCGACGTCGATCTGGGTGTTTATGGTTCCCGCGGCCAGCAACGAACGGCGGCGCTTGCGCTGGTCATCGCGCAGTCGGCGTACATCGGCCAGCGTCTCGGCGACGAACCGGTCATCCTGCTCGACGATCCGCTATCCGAGCTTGATGCGGACCGTCGCGAGCGAGTATTGCGCTACTGCCTGACGCCCGGCCGGCAGGTTCTCATCACCACCGCCGACGTTGAACTCATTCCCGCAGAGGTTCGCGCTAAAGCCACGATGTACACGGTGCGCGGCGGCACGGTGACGCGGGCTTGATATGACGGTCACTTTCTATGCCATCAAGAAACGCAACAAAAATGTTGCATTAATTCTCCGGATTGAGCATCATGGAACGCAATGAATTCAAGTGAGCTTAGGCGGTGGCTGAGAAAGCAAGGCTGCACATTTGAAACGCATAAAGGAGGCAGCGGGCACATAACCGTCAAGCGTGGCGACCGTACAAGCCAACTCCCCACGCATGGAGGGCGCAAGGAGTTGCCGCGCGGCCTTGTTGAAAGGATAAAGAAGGACTTGGGGTTGGACTGATGCTTGCCTATCCGATTGAACTTGAGGAAGAAGACGGCTCCGTTATCGCCACCTCCATCGACTTTCCCGAATTAAAGACGTTCGGGGACGATGACGATGATGCTCTGGCGCACGCGGCGGATGCGCTGGAGGAGGCAATAGCCGCCCGCATGCACTACCGCAAAGAGATTCCGTTGCCTTCACGCGGCGAAAACCTGGTTCCGCTTCCGACTCTTGCCTCGGCAAAGGTCATCCTCTATCGCACGATGCGCGAGAACGGGATTGGCAAGGCGGAATTGTCACGCCGCCTGGGATGCCATATGCCGCAGGTGGATCGTCTTTTGGATCTCAACCACAACTCACGAATGAACCTGGTTGATGCTGCCATGCACGCGGTCGGCCTCCGGCTGAGCGTCAGCGCCGTCCCCATACCGACGCCGCTGACGGCAATCGCGGAAAAACCGGCAGAGTATCAATCCCGCGAGGGGTAGTTTCTATGCTGCTGTCTTGACCTTTCACCCTATTCGGCGTAGGTTCATTCTGTGTGGTCGGGCGGGTACGGAACCGCCTGAATATGTGGAGGAATAGTCATGACGCGAATCGTCAGCATTGAAGAGGCAGGGAATCGATTCAAGGACGGGATGCTCATCGCCACGACCGGCGGCAATGACCGCTCCTCCATGGCGCTGACACGCGAAATCGTGCGGCGCGGCATCAAGGATCTTACTCTTGTCTTTACGCCCGCGGGCGGCATCCAGGGCGACATGCTCATCGGCGCAGGCGCCGTCAAGGCCATTGACACCGGCTCTCTCACGTTCGGCGAGCGCGGGTTCGCGCCAAACTATCGCCGCGTGGCCAAAGCGGGAGGAATCGCGGCGCTGGACAGCACCTGACCCGTCACACTCACGGGGCTCCAGGCTGGAGCCAACGGCGTGCCGTTCATCCCGTCCCGCGGCGTGATCGGCACGGATCTCGTCAATCTCCATCCCAACTGGAAGATCATCGAAGACCCCTATAACGAGGGCCATGACATCCTGCTCGTGCCGGCCATTCGCCCGGACATCGCCATGATTCACGCCTTCAAGGCGGACCGCAACGGCAACGTCCTTGCGCCGAGCTTCGAGGATCGCATGGTGGCGCAGGCAAGTGACAAGGTGCTCGTGACTGTTGAAGAGATCGTCGACTATGACCTGTCCGAGGACCCGCGCGGCGGCCACCTCGTCCCATGGCCGTTCGTCAGCCTCGTCATCCACACGCCACAGGGGTCTCACCCCGGCGGCATGAAGCCGTACTACGAGGCGGACAATGACCACTTCTCGCGGTACATGGAGGCCTCAAAGACCGCGGATGGGTTCAATGCCTACCTCGATGAGTTCGTGCGCGGACACAGGGAGGACGAATACCGCGAGATGGTGACACGTGTCGCCGTTCCCGCCTAGGTACGTTCAGCGACAACCGGCCCGATGCCGTTCCAGTCGGACGACTACACCATCGGCGAGTTGATGGCCACCCGCATTGCGCGGGAGGTTCGAGACGACACGTACGTTAGTTCCGGCGCGGCATCGCCCGTGCCGATGGCGGGTGTTCTCCTGGCGCAGGAAACGCACGCCCCGGACATGATTTATGTCCCCATTGGCGCGTCTAACCCTGAACTCAACCTGATCAGCGGAAAGGAGGTCTTTGACCTCGCTCAACGCGGCAGGCTGGACATCTTCTTTCTCGGCGGCGCGCAGATCGACGGACACGGCAACATCAACCTGACCACCATCGGCGACCATGACAGGCCGGACGTGCGCCTCCCCGGCGCGGCCGGTTCCGGGATGCTCTACTTCATGACGAATCGCATCATCCTGTTCCGCCTGGAGCACACGAAGCGCGTCTTTGTGGAGAATGTGGACTTCATCACGTCCGCCGGGTCCAGTGGAGAGCGTGTGGAGCGCCCCGGCGGCCCCTCCATGCTCATCACCAACATCTGCGTGATGATGTATGAGAAAGATCAGAAGAAATTCCGGCTTGAGTCCGTCCACCCCGGCGTGACTGTTGATGAAGTAACAGAAAACACCGGGTTCGAGCTCATCATTCCCGACGAGGTGCCGGTAACAACGACCCCGACGCCGGAGCAGCTGGAACTGCTCCGTGGCTCCATCAAGGACCGCGTCGGCGGCGAATATCCGGGCTTCGTCGCATCAGGAGGATTCGGCGGATAAAGTCCACAAAAATGCTTGACGCTGAGCGTCGTCGGGACAACAATGGTTCATGGACGCTGAGCGATCCACAGGGGTTTATGTCAGGGGCACGATTGCGCGTGTCCCTTTGCTTTATGTAGCGCACAAAGCAGGGCTAAACGGCGCCGCGATGCGGCGCCGTGCCGTTTTAAGGGGGTAGGTCGAGATGGTCGCAACAGAAATCGCCGAGCGAGGAGTGGACTTTGGCATCGAAGACAAGTTGCCGGAGTTCAAACCGCTGCGGCGCGCCTATGGCTTTGAAGAGGTGGCCATCGTACCCGGGCGGGTCACGCTGAACCCGGAACAGACGGATATCAGGTTCGCAATGGGGAATCGCATCTTTGACCTCCCGATTCTCGCGGCGGCGATGGACGGCGTGGTTGACCCCTCTTTTGCCGCCACCTACACACGCTATGGCGGGCTTGCCGTCCTCAACCTTGAGGGTGTCCACGGGCGCTACCCCAACCCGGAGGAGGTCCTGCAGGAGCTTGTTGACGCCCCCGCGGATTCCGTCACGGCCACACTCCAGCGCATCTATTCCGCCCCGCTCAAGGAAGAATACGTCGGCATGACCATTGAGAAGATGAAGGCGCTCGGCGCGACGGTTGCCGTCGCCGCCACCCCGGCCAACACCAAGCGGTTCATTGGCACGGTTGTCGAAGCGGGCGCGGATTATTATGTCTGCCAATCAACGGTCACGACTGCGCGACACATCTCATCGAGCCCCGTCGGGCTGCATTTCGAAGACCTCGTGGGCCGCATTCCGATTCCTGTCATCGTCGGCAACGTTGTGGGTTATCACCAGACGATGGAACTGCTGCAGACGGGCGTGGCCGGCATCCTCGTCGGCGTCGGCCCCGGCGCGGCCTGCACCAGCCGCGAAGTGCTCGGCATCGGCGTGCCGCAGGTCACCGCGACCATTGAGACGGCTGCCGCGCGTGATGAATACCAACGGCGCACCGGCCGCTACGTTCCCATCATCACGGATGGTGGCATCCGTTCCGGCGGCGACCTGTGCAAGGCGCTCGTCTCGGGCGCGGACGCCGTGATGCTCGGCTCGATCTTCGCGGGCGCGGAGGAAGCGCCCGGCAAGGGCTATCACTGGGGCATGGCGACGCCGCATCCCGCTCTGCCGCGCGGCACACGCGTGCGCGTTGGCGTCCGCGCGACGCTTGAGCGCCTGCTGTTCGGGCCCACGGACCGCACGGACGGCACGGAGAACCTCGTTGGGGCTATCCATACGGCGATGGGCATGTGCGGGGCACAGACGATCCGCGACCTTCAGCAGGCCGAGATGATCGTCGCCCCTGCCATCAAGACCGAGGGCAAGCAGCTCCAGCTATCCGGGCAGGTGTAGGATCGGGCTCACGGCGCAACGATAGTTGGCCGTCCAGCAGGAGTGGCGCTTGGCATGACAGCGCCTGCGCCTGTGTCTCCAGCCAGGCAGAATCTCATTGTGCGCTATCGGTGGGAGTTATTGCTGCTATTGGTGATACCCCTGATAGCGGCGATTTCGCGCCCGTTCGTGCTGCTGGCAGCGTTCGTCGTGAACGATACCTACGTCAACTCTAGCGCGACGGCCATCTGGTCTATCGGGACGATGGGCATCAGCATAGTCGCTGTCTTGCTTCTTCTGGCATTCTTCAGGCGAGTTCGGCGCCAGGGGCGCAAGCTGCTGACTCTCATATACGTCTATTTCATAGCCACATGGTTGATAACGATTCTGGTGGCGCTGACGCAATGGACAATCTCTGATTTCGTGACGGATTCGATAGCATTGTCCACGATTTACCTGACGGCAATACTGCTGTTTATTGAATTCGCCGTGGCCCTTCCGATAACACTCTGGTTTGCGCGTCAAGCCTCAGCAATGGGACTTGCCTATGCGTACTTTCTCGTACTAATCGGTCGTCTGACATTCTATACTGCAGCGCCCACCAATTTGCGTACTGTACTTGAGAGCTACGTGGATTTCACTCGGGCTCAACTCTCGCTTATCACATTGCTCATATCCTTCGTCGCTTCGGTCATCATCGCTTTGGTTGGCGTTTGGCTGCTCGGCAACTTCGAGCTTCGGGGATCATCCTTCAGAAAGCGGGTGGTGGTAGCGCTCTACGCGTACACAGCCTACACACATCTTGGCGGATATATTCTTCTCTCGTTGTACCTTGGCGCTTTCATTTCTATACTCGCACCTCTCACAGTAGCGGTGGCTCTGGCTCTCGCTCTCGAAATCTGGCTCATTTATCGGGTGCGGATTCGCCAACCGGCTGTACCGTCCATGCCCTAGGACACCCCTCGTGCCATTTTCTCGTTACTCCGCCGCTTGTCCGTCATTCCGAGCGCAGCGAAGAATCGAAGGGTTTGACGGAACAGGCAACGCGCCAAGCGTCGCGTCACCTCTTTTGCTTGTGTGAGTATGCGCCAGATTCCCGCTTTCGCGGGAATGACGAGTGGATGTTCCCTCCGCTTAGGGTGAGCGGTATCTGAGGGCGGTTTATTCTACGGCAGAGACCGTGAAGCCGAGCTTGCCGGCGGGAATGTCGATCTCGAACGTGTCGCCCTTTTTCTTGCCGATCAAGGCGCTTCCAACCGGCGATTCATTGGAGATGCGGCCGCGCGCGGCATCCGCCTCCGCCCGGCCAACGATGGTCCAGCGCTCCTCCTGGCCGTCGGAATCGACAACGACCACGGTTGAGCCAACGCGAACCTGCCCATCGGCCTGATCGCCCTGCTCCTCAATGAGGACGGCGCGGCGCACGTTGTCCTCAAGCTGGCGGATGCGGCCCTCGAGAAAGGCCTGCTCATTCTTTGCGGCGTCATACTGCGCGCTGTCCGTGATATCGCCAAGTTCCTTGGCGCGTTGGATCATCTCCGCGACCTCAGGCCTGCGGATGTTGCGGAGCTCCTCAAGCTCCTGCTTCATCCGCTCCAGTCCCTCGGCGCTGATGTACACGCTGTTGTCCGTCGATGCGCTGTCCGTGGTCATGTAAAACTCCAATCTGAGAATGGACTATGTGGGGCCGGGTTGGCCGAATAGGTGCCCCCAAAGTCCAGACAGTGTACTAGTCTTCGAGTCGTCCTGCCAGAGAGTTAAGGACAATTCCGGTTGCAACCTTCGGGAAGAAGTAGGTTGACTTGGGCGGCAGGCGCTCACCGGCCTCCGCCGCCTCTGTCATGTCCGTCATGCTTACTCCCTGCAGGAGAAAGCCGGCGTCACAGCCGCCTGCGCGAACGGCTTCTATCGCCTCCGCGGCATCACGCGGATAAGACAGCCAGCCGCGGGTCTCCGCCTCGTGTTGGTCTGCGCCCACTCCGTGCGTGAGCAGCACGTCCAGAAAAACGCAGGGCCCAAGCCGCCCCCATGCCTCCGACTCCCCGGTCAGCAGCCCCTCGAAGATGCCGGGCTCCAGGGGGCGGAGCAGTTTGAGCACGTCTCCTGGGGGCTCGATCAGAGCCATCATGGGCGCATCCTGAGACTCGATTGCCGAGGCGAATCTCTCGGCCGCCGCGGCATCGGAAAGGCCGCCGATCGTGATCTCTTCCGCTCTGAAATACGTCTCCACCTGCCGCATCAGCCGCGCGCGGGCATCATCCGGCAGACCTCGAATCAGACGATGATAGGGAAGGCTGACCAGTCCCGAATCTTCGATGGACGTGAGCGCGGCCATGATATATCCGGGGGCGTGTTCGCCGTCGTTCGCCTCATCGGGCTGCTGGCCAAGGTACGTTAGCGCCGTCTCATAGCGGTGATGGCCGTCCGCGACAAACAGGGGACCGGCCACTCCGAGCCTGATCGCCCCAACCTCTCCCGGATCAGACACGTTCCAGATGTCATACTCATCCCCCGCAAGGTCTGTGAACGACGAGTCCGGCGGGCGCGACGATATAGCCCGGAGCAGGGTTCGAATCGCGCCGTCATCATCCTCATACAGCGCCATGATTGGGCTGATGTTTGCATGGAGGGCATTCATCAACATGAGGCGGTCGCGCTTGGCGGCCTCATGAGTGTGTTCATGCGGTAGCACGGCGCCCTGCTCCCACTGGGCCAGCCGGACAGCGCCCAGAATCTCAAAACGGCCCGTTCGAACGCCGCCGAGTGTAAACGTATGGCGAACGAGGTAGAACTGCGCAGCCTCATCGCGTTGCAGGAAGCCGCTTGTCGTCCACTCGTCCCACGTCCTGCTCGCTGAACCGTACGGATCGGCCGCATCGACGGCGGACGGCAGCTCAAGGCGGATGACGTTGTGCGGGCTGGACTCAAGCAAACGTTCCACGTCGGACGGCGCAATAACGTCATACGGCGGCGCGGCAAGAGCGCCCAGGTCTCCTGCACGGGATGTGTCGTAGCGCCAGCCGCGAAAGGGACGAAAGAGGGCCTCAGCCAATCTACGTCGCCTCCAGGATGCCGCCGGAGACCCCACCCTGCCCCTTCACCCGCCGCACGGCCGACACCAGTTCCGGCAGGGCCTCCCCGGTTGGAGCGCGGACGACGATATCGCACACCTCCGTGAGAGCCGTTTCATTGGGGTTGATCTCAATGAGCGTTGCGCCGTTCAACCGCCGCGCCACTTCCGGGAGGGCGGCTGCCGGGTAGACGATTGCCGACGTGCCCAGGATCAGGACGCAGTCGCTCAGAGCGGCCTCCTCCTGGCAGCGCCTTAGAACGTCCGGCGGAATCGGTTCTCCGAACATGACCGTGTCCGTCTTGAGAAGGCCGTCGCAGCTCGGGCACGGAGGAGGCAATGTGTCGAGCGGAATCTCATCTCGTGTGAAGCGATCCACGCACTTGATGCAACGGATCAGCGTATGGTTGCCGTGAATCTCAGAGAGGCTCTCACTGCCGGCAGCGCGGTGAAGGTTATCAACGTTCTGTGTGACAAGGTGGCGCAGCGTGCCCATGCGCTCGAGGTCGACCAGCGCGTAATGGCCGGGATTCGGTTGCGCCGATTCCAGAGCCTCTCGCATCTCCGGCATCTGGTTGTCGCTCAGCCGCTCCTCCCACCACTGTTGTGGGTCCCGGAGGAACCGCTGGTACCCGAGATTGTCCGGTTCGCCGTATTTCTTCCAGAGCCCGCCGGGGCCGCGAAACGTCGGTATGCCGCTCTCGGCGGACATGCCTGCGCCGGCAAGCGCGGTAACGTACGTTGCCTCCACCATGGTCTGCGCGGCGTCTTCTAAAGCGGCTCGCACCGAATCAGAAAGAGTCATGTGATTACACCGTCCTCTTGTCAGGGCCTGTCCAGTGATTATAGGGGTGCTAGGCAGGCGCTGCCGATTGGTTAATCCGCCGTTCCAGTCGCTCCGAATCCTCGGTGGACAGGTTAAAATACTTGGCCTGCGGATGATGGAAAACGAGCGCGCTAACTGATCCCTCAGGCTCCATCATCATTTCCTCGGTCAGATTGACGCCGATGGTCTCCACCGGATTGAGTAGCCGCCACAGGATTTCCTGGTCCTCCAGCCTCGGACAGGCGGGATACCCGAACGAGTACCGCTTGCCCTGGTAGGCAGCGCGGAACAAGTCCGGCTTTGTGATGTAATCCGGATCGGCGAATCCCCACATCGCGCGCATCCGTTGGTGGAGCAGCTCCGCAAAGCCCTCTGCTCCTTCCAACGCCAGCACTTGCAGGATGTGTGAATCGAGGTACT
This sequence comes from Dehalococcoidia bacterium, assembly GCA_034422835.1. GTDB lineage: Bacteria > Chloroflexota > Dehalococcoidia > UBA6926 > UBA6926 > VXMO01. Next base: position 19,813 of record DAOUJJ010000001.1, read on the forward strand.
CGCCCTTGTTCTTCCATTCGTCGGCCAGATCGCGCACGCCCGGCCCGACCGTCGTGACGAACGCGCCGAGGTAGTCCGGCGCTCCGTCCGAGCGCACATAGTCCGCGAGGCTCAGTCCCTCTCCGGCAGCTTGCCTGCCGAACTGCAGCCGTTCCAGCGTGTTCTCTCCATCCGATGACAGAATCAAGACATCCTCGCCGTCACGGGCGGCGCGGAAGAAGCGAAAAACGGCGGAGGCTCGCATATCAGGCCGCGACGCCATCTCTCGCTGAACGCGCAAGACGCGTTCATGAAGCTCAACCGCTCGCTCGTTGCCCTTTTCCAAATCTTCAAGGAACCGGCCCCGGTACCCCAGGTGCCGAACGTAGAGCATCGTCGGGTTGATGTACGAGAAGACCTCGTCGAGATCGTAATCCAACAGGGTGTGCTCAATCAGGTCCGGCGGGCGTGGCGGCGCATCCACGGACGTGATGACTGCGGGCGCGCGTCCGTCAGGAGATGGCGCGGCGGATCGAGCCGCGTCCTGGCTGCGAATGGTATCCGTCTCCGCTCGCAACTCATTCTCAAGCCGCTCCCTGTCCTCTTGCGTGCGGATGCGGTTGGCGAGATCAAGTCCCGTCATGGCGTCCTGCGCATACGCAACAAGCCCCTCGTATTCGGGCGCGATCCGAAGCCGCGTGAAGCGATTGCTCAACGCCGCGCCGCCGACAAGAATGGGCACGTCAACGCCCGCCTCCGTGAAATCACGCACGGTTTCCACCATCATCTGCGCGGATTTAACCAGCAGGCCGGAAAGGCCGATCATGTCCGGCCTGTGCTCCTGGTACGCCTCGATAAGCTCCCCCGGCGGCACCTTGATGCCGCGGTTGATCACGCGGTAGCCGTTGTTGGACAGGATGATATCGACCAGGTTCTTGCCGATGTCATGCACGTCACCCTTCACCGTGGCGAGCAATACCTTGCCTCGTGAGCTTGTCTCCGTCGTTTCCATGTGCGGCTCAAGATGCGCGACGGCGTTTTTCATCACTTCTGCCGATTCAAGCACCTCCGCGACGATGAGTTCATTGGCCGCAAACAGCCGCCCAACCTCATCCATGCCGTCCATGAGTGGACCGTTGATGATTTCCAGCGGGGGCCGTTCCTCAAGGGCGATATCGAGATCCGGCGTCATTCCCTCGCGCGTGCCCTCAACAACGCGCCGCGCAATGCGTTCGTCCAGAGAAAGCCCTTCCATACGGTCAACGCCCTGCTCGGTGGCGGATGCGCGCCGCTCACGGAAATGCGCGGCAAAGGCGGCGATGGGATCGTCGCCCCGCCAGAAGATCAGGTCGTCGCATAGGGCGCGTTCTTCGTCGGAAAGCGCCGCATAACGCACGAGGCCGCCCGTGTTCACGATTGCGCTGTCAAGTCCCGCCTGCACGCAGTGGTAGAGCATGACCGCATTGAGCGCTTCCCGTCCCGCCTGCGGCAGACCGAACGAGACGTTGGAGATTCCAAGGGTCGTCTTGGCCAGCGGCAACTCCTGTTTGATCAGCCGGATGCCCTCGATGGTCTCAACCGCAGAGCCGATATAGTTCTCATCGCCGGTGCCGACGGGGAATGTCAGCGCGTCAAAGATAATGTCCTCACCGCGCAGTCCGTACTTCTCCGTCAGCAGTTGATAGGAACGCTGGGCGATTTCCAGCTTGCGTTCCCGGGTGATGGCCTGCGCCTGCTCCCGGTCATCGTCGATGCAGCCAACGATGACCGCCGCTCCATAGCGGCGGGCAAGCGGCGCAACGGCGGCAAAGCGCTCCTCGCCGTCCTCCAGGTTGATGGAGTTGATAATCGACTTGCCCTGCGTGCGCTTGAGCGCCTCCTCGATGACGTTCACATCAGTCGAATCAATGACAAGGGGCGCTCGCGTCTTGCGCACCAGCCGCTCCAGGAACACATTCATGTCCGCGATTTCGTCGCGGTCAGGGTCCTGCAAACAGACGTCCAGCGCGTGCGCGCCGTTGCGGATCTGGTCGCGCCCGATCTCGGATGCCTCCTCGATGCTGCCCTCGCCGATGAGGCGCTTGAATCGGCGGCTGCCAAGCACGTTCGTCCGCTCACCGATGAGAACCGGCTTTGTGTCCTCGTCAATCGTCAGCGTCTCAAGGCCGGAAACGACGGTCGCAGTCGGATCGGCGGGTTTTCGCGCAGGACGATTCAGCGCCACCGCGCACATGTGCTCAGTGTGTTCGTTCACCGTTCCGCAGCATCCGCCGATGATGTTGACCCAACCGGCATCGATAAAGGAGCCGAGCGTGGCAGCCACATTCTCGGGCGTCTCGTGGTAGTTGCCGTCCTCATCCGGCAGGCCGGCGTTCGGGATCACCGCAACAGGGAAACGTGATATCTGCGAGAGCGTGCGGACGTAATCGCGCATGAACTCCGGCCCCGTCGCGCAGTTCATGCCGATCCACAGCAGGTCACGGTGTGCGAAAGACGCGTAGAACGCCTCGATGTCCTGCCCCGCGAGCAGCGTGCCCATCGTCTCGATGGTGCATTGCACGGCAGAGGGAACGTTGGAGCCGAGGTCGTCATTGGCGCGGTCGATGCCCTCCAGCGCCGCCTTGATATTCAGGGCGTCCTGCGAGGTTTCGACGAGCAGGACATCGACGCCGCCCGTAATCAGGCCGCGAGCCTGCACACGGAAATGCTCAACCAGCTCATCAAACGTGACGTTGGCCGTGACGGAGATTGAACGCGTTGTCGGGCCCATGGAACCCGCAACGAACCGGGGATGGTCGTCTGTGGAGGCATTGTCCGCCGCGGCGCGCGCGAGTTCCGCGCCGATTCGGCTGATCTCCTCCGCTTGGTCGGCCAGGTCATATTCGCCCAGCACCAGTGGCGTTGAGCCGAACGTGTTCGTCTCGATGATGTCCGCGCCGGCATCCAGAAAATCGCGATGTATGCCAGCGATGGCGTCCGGCCGCGTGATATTCAGATACTCGTTGCATCCCTCAAGCTCAGCGCCACCGAAATCCTCCGCGCTCAGGCCAAGCGACTGGATGCGCGTGCCCATCGCGCCGTCCACAACGAGGACGCGTTCGGTCAGTAATTCTCGCAAGCGCGCAAGCCGCGCCTCTCTGTTATCCGTCGTGACGATCTCTGTCTCCGTTCGCGACTCATAGTGCCGTCCGGCATGACGGCGACTGAAATTGATTACGTATATCTATTGTAGTATTTCGCGCTATGGATGGGGGCGAGAACCAGCCGTCCAGTCAGCGCGCTACTGTACAATTGTGGGACGCAATCGCATCGGAAAGCCGCGCAAGCCGCTTCGGCGCGGCGAAAGCGCCCGATTCTCAGATTGCCGCGATGGGGCTGTAGCTCAGTTGGGAGAGCGCTTCAATGGCATTGAAGAGGTCAGGGGTTCGACTCCCCTCAGCTCCATACCATACTGCCTCTCACGCGAATGGGCCTGTTTCGCTCGATTTTGGTGAATTGGGCCGAAAGTAATCGATAAGTAATCGTTCTGGGAGATAACTTTACCCAATAGTAATCCACGAGCCCCTATCATGGTTTCTGTACGCATGTAGCACTTTCACCGTGCAGAGTGGTCATCATTTCAGGAGGCGCGATAGCCATGTCCGGCAGTGGGAACAACAGCAGTAGAGCGCGCCGCCTGCTGAGGGCGGCTCGGCTACGTTCACCCTCGCTCTCTCCGCCGGTCCCCGCTCCTGCACCGTCGAACTGGTCAAGACGCAGTATTTACAATCCGGCGTCGGCGGCGGATCGTGCGGGGGCGTATAGGGAGGGAGCGGGAGCGAGATTTCATTCTGTGCCCCCTATCCCTGCCCCTTGGGCATCCGGTAGCCGACGTGACGCTCGGTGAAGATGTAGGTGGGGTTGTCCGCGTCGTCGCCCAGCTTGATCCGCAGCCTGCGCACGATGGTGCGCATGGGCCGCAGGTCGCTGCCGCTCCTCTCCCGCCACACCCGGCCCAGAATGTTCTCGTAGCTCAGCACCTGTCCGGCGCTGAAGGAGAGCTCGGCGAGCAGCCGGTACTCCAGCGGGAGCAGGTGAACCGGTTCCCCGGCCAGCGTCACCTTGCGCGCGGCGTAGTCGATGGTCAGGTCGCCCGCCACGTACGGCTCCGACGGTTCGGGGGGCTCCCGCCGCCGCGTTGCAGGCCACGGAGAACGTGCCGGGGTCCTGGGCAACAGGGGCGTTGTTGCGCCGCTCCGAGGCGGTTACCGCCACGCCCACGACGCGGTTGTCCCGGCCGCCCGGTCGTCGGTGACCTCCACGCCTATGGAGAAGGACACTCCGCCGGGTTCCCAGGTGTAGCCCAACTCCGCCTCCGCCACCGTGATCACGCCCTCCCCGTTGATGTTGGCGATGCTGAACTTGTCGGCGTTCTCTCCGCTCAGGGTGTAGGTCAGTGCCTCGCCGTCCGGGTCGGTGGCGCGCACCCTGGCCACTTCGGTGCCACGGGGCGCGCGCTCCACCACGGAGAAGCTCTCATCGTTGGGCCGCTGGAACACCGGCTGGCCGTTGGGATCCGCGTTCGGGTCCGGCGCGTAGGGCGTTGCCGTCACCGTGCGAGAGGGCGCGCCGAGATGCTCGGGGGGCTCTCGGTCGGCCTGCCCGTACACCGCCCGCCACCCCGCGTTGTTAGTGCAAAATCTGTGACAAAAACAGCTTGGCGCGGTCGCTCTTGGGGTTGATGAAGAACTCGTTTGGCGGACCCTCTTCCGCAATCATGCCCTCGTCAAACATGATGACCCGATCCGCCACCTCACGGGCGAAACCAACCTCATGCGTCACAATCAACATGGTCATGCCGGACTGTGCCAGCTCCGTCATCACATCCAGCACATCCTTGATCATCTCCGGATCAAGCGCCGATGTCGGCTCATCGAAGAGCATGATTTTGGGATCCATGGCAAGCGCGCGCGCGATGGCGACACGCTGCTGCTGACCGCCGGACAATTCCGCCGGATATTTTTCGGCCTGCTCCGGGATGCCGACCCGTTCCAGCAAACCCATGGCCCTTTCTTCTGCCTCTGCCCGCGGTGTGTGCCGAACCTTCATTGGCGCCAGCGTGATGTTGTTCATCACGGTCAGGTGAGGAAAGAGGTTGAATTGCTGGAACACCATCCCAACCTCGCGGCGAATCGCGTCAATGTGGCTGGTGTCGTTCGAGAGAGTTATGCCGTCAACGATGATTTCGCCGCGTTGATGCTCCTCAAGTCGATTGATGGTGCGGATGAACGTCGATTTGCCGGAGCCGGACGGGCCGAGGATGACGACCTTCTCTGCTCGTTTAACGGTGGTTGAAACGCCGCGTAACGCGTGGAACGACCCAAACCACTTGTGAACGTCACGAGTGATGATGATGTCCTCAACGCCGTTGTCCGGCGCGTCCCCATTAGTCATCCAGGTGCCTCCTTGCTTTGCGAGGATACCGCAGTTCAGTCCATCTATCTCTGGCCAACGCCAAGGTTATGCTCCACCCTGCGACTCACATAGGACATGCCGTAGTTGAAGACCCAGAAGACCAGCGCAATGAACAGGAAAAGCTCGCGGCTGTTGTCCAGGAACTCACGGTTGCTGCCGATGAATGAGGTTCCCATATGCAGGATATCGAGCATTCCAATGATAAACACCAACGTGGTGTCTTTGAACAGGCTGATGTATTGGCCCACAATGGCGGGCACCACGTTCCGAAGTGCTTGAGGCAGCGTGATGAATATCGTTGTGTTCCACGGGGGCATACCAAGAGCGCGGGATGCTTCTGTCTGGCCCCGATGCAGCGCCTGCAAACCGCCCCGGATGTTCTCCGCCATGTAGGCGGAGCTGAATACTGTGATGACGATGCCGGCCCGCGTCACCTCATCCAGCGGAAAATCTCGTGGGAACGCCAGCGGTACGAGCGTCTGCGACATGAATAGCAGCGTGATGAGCGGCACGCCGCGGAAAAACTCGATAAAGCCGACACAGATAATCTTGACGACCGGCAGATTGCTGCGTCTGCCCAGGGCTAAGAGGATGCCTAGAGGCAGGCTGGCGGTGATGCCGCCCGCAGCCAGCAGGATGTTAAGCATCAACCCGCCCCAGAATCGGGATGGGACGGGATACAGGCCGGGAACCCCCTCTATTCCTCGAAGCAGGAAATACACCGTGATGAAGCCAACAAACGCGATGATAATGAGATTCCTGGTGGACCCAACGGGGGTGTTTCGGCCAAGCCAGCGGCCGATGAAGACGGCCGGGATATTTGCAACAAGCAGGAAGCGCACGTCCATGCCCATTTCGTCGAAGGGCAGGGGGATGAGGGCCATTGCCGCGGAGGCGAAAGCGACGGTCAGCGCCACGCCTCTCACAAGCGCCGTCGCTGCGACGGCCCACAAGATGCCGAAGTATGTCACGGCGATCAGGAGCGAGGCCTGGGGGCGCCAGAAACAATCGTTTGAAGGGCATACGGAATCCGAGTTGTATTGGCCGAGGATCAGCGTTCCGCCAAGCGTTGGAATAACCGACCAGTCGGCCGGCCCGAACGCCCAACTCACCAGCAGCCATAGAAGGTAGAGGGTCAATGCCGCCACAACGACCGTTGTGACGCCGTTAGCGGGTGAACTGAACAGGTTATTCCTGACCCAACCTGCCTTTCCTGTCGTCATCCGCGGGGGCGGGAGGCTGGCGCCCGGCGTCATTGTTTGCTGAGATGCCATCGTCTATGTTCCCACAATCCGCGTGCGCCAATTGTAGAAATTGCCGACAGCCGACCACGTCAAGCTCATCACGAGGTACGCCAGCATGATGACGATGAAGATGTTGATGGCGGGCGCGGTCTGCGTCATTGTGATGCCAACATTGGTCAGATCGGCAAAACCGACTGCCGGGGCAAGGCTGCTGTTCTTCGTCAGATTCAGGCATTGGCTGATCAGAGGCGGAATGATTACGCGCAGCGCCTGTGGGAACGTGATGTTGCGGAGCACGCCCACAGGCTTGAGCCCGACGGCCAAAGCTGCTTCTGTCTGGCCCCGGCCCACGGACTGGATGCCGGCACGGACGATTTCAGCGATAAACGCCGCAGTGTAGATGACGAGGCCGATCAGCATCACAATCGCGCCGGACCGAACGCGCCAGCCACCTTCAAGCCGACCGAATCGCTCATCCTGTTCCGGTGTGCTCCAGCCCATCGGCGTGTCGCCGGACATGATCCAGATGACCAGCCAGGCAATCACTGCAATGCCAATTGCAGCTCCAAGACCCGTGGCGACCGGATACGAAACTCTTCCTGTCAGTGTCTCGCGTTTCAAGAGATAACGATGCAGGGCAATTCCAATTACGATGCCTGCCAGAATGGCGGTTAGCCAGGCAATCCCCTGGGCGATTCCGTGATCCAAAGTCGGCTGTGGTATTGCCAGTCCGGCATTGTTCAGGTAGATGGTGTCGAGGAGATTGTAGGTCTCGGTGATCGGCGGCAGGATCAGGATGAAGTAAAAGATGAAGAGGAGCTGCACGAGCAGGGGAACGTTGCGGAAGAACTCCACGTAGACGAGCGCGAGCCGTGACAGAAGCCAGTTTGACGAGATGCGCGCGATTCCGATGAGGATTCCAAGGATGATGGCAAGGATGACTCCCGCCACAGCAAGCAGGACCGTATTGACGGCCGCTACCAGCAGCGCGTACGCATAGCTGTCATCCGAATCATTGAAGGGCAGGGCGTGTTCAGGAACCGGTGTTCCGTAATCCCTGGAGAAAAATCGCCATCCAAAGGGGATGTCACGACCATCAATCGCAAGCGCAATGTTGGTGAAGAACCAGAAGACAAGGGTAAGCACCATGATGGTGGATACAATCTGAAGCGCCCATTTGATGAGCACTGCATGACGCCATACAGGAATTCCCTGGTACGTCAGAAATCCTTGCGGTCGGTCGGCCATCTTTCGATTCCGTCCCCCAAACCGGCGTTGCCTGTTGTTCAGTTCTGACTATAACGCAAGACGCGGCGGAGACGGGCCACACAAGAGGGCGGGGAGTTCGCTGCCTCTCGACAGCGGACTCCCCGCCCTTGTATTTCGATCATCGCGCCTGTGGGACGCTCTACAATCGAGTACTTTCCTTACCGCAGCGGCGCGGCGTAGATCTCTCCACCCTTGGGGCACATGCTGCATGGCGCTGAAACCCACAGCGCGTTGCGGCTGCCTTCTCGCGTAACACCAAGCGGCGTCAGGTGGCGATCGTAGATCTCGCCGTAGTTTCCAACCTGCTGGATCACTGTCTGCGCCACGGTCTGGCTCAGGCCCAGGTCCGCCTGCCCCCAGTTTGTGTCGCTAAGGCCAAAGAGCCTGTCAATGGCGGCATTTCCTGTCGCGGATGTCGGCACGCTCATCGAATCAATCTCGAACGCCTCGGCGTAGATCAGGATTGCGATGACGGACTTGACGACGTCGTACCACTGATCGTCACCGTGCGGAACGACAGGCCCGAGCGGCTCCTCGGAAATCGTTGCGCCCAGGATGACATGATCATCCGGGTTGTCGTACGTGGTTCGTAGTGAGACCAGACCGGACTTATCAGTGGTCTCCGCCTGGCATTGACCTGCAAGGTATGCCTCAGTCAAAGGGGGTTGCTCACTGAACGTGATGACCTCAATATCCAGCCCGTTCTGGCTGATGAAGTCCTGCAGGTTCTGCTCCGTCGTCGTTCCCGACAGGACGCAGATTGAGGAACCGTCCAACTCAACAGGATCGCTTACGTCCAGGCTGGCAGGAACCATGAATCCCTGGCCGTCATAGAACGTTGTCTGGGCGAAGTTGCCCCACGTTGCGTCGCGTCCGGATGTCCACGTTGTGTTCCGAACCATCAGATCGACTTCGCCGGATTGCATTGTCGGGCCACGCTGGGCAGCGGTTGTCTGACGGAACTCAACAGCGTTGGCATCTCCAAGAACTGCTGCCGCCACTGCGCGGCACTGGTCGATGTCAAAGCCGACGTTGTTGCCGTCCGCGTCCAGCGCGCCGAAGCCCGGCAAAACGGTGTTGATGGCGCAAACAAGCGTTCCGCGCTCCTGCACCGTCGCGAGACGACTCATCATCTCTTCTTCCATGGGCTCGCTGTCGGTCGGCTCAGGAGTGTCCTCCTCCGTTGTACAGGCCGCGAAGATCATCAGGCCTGCGACGATGGCCAATGCGAGTAGAAATAGTTTGCCCGTCATGTGCTCCTCCCGAACTGTTCCTGATATATGCTCGATAAACTCGCCTCATATTGTGCCACGAATCGTATATGGACGCCAATGAACCACCACTATTCGGGCATTCGCGGGCCACGCCGAGCGGCCGTTTTCATAGGCTCGATTGGCGATTGGACGACTGCGGCCTAATCGGCTACAGTGGGTTGTCGCAAACAGGGGAGGGGGCAGTCGGCGCCATCGACACGGTCATGAGCCGCTTGCAGGAGCATGATTCAGCGTCGACGTGGCAACGTTATGGTTGAAGCTGAACATCAGATTGAAGTCAAGAACGTATGGAAGGTATTCGGCAGCCATCCTGAACGGGCTCTTGATTCAGAGCACGCAGAGAAGACCCGCACGGAGATCCAGGAAGAGCTGGGGCTGGTTACTGCGCTTCGCGATGTCTCCTTCAACGTTGACTTCGGACAGGTCTATGTCCTTATGGGCCTGTCCGGGAGCGGGAAATCCACCCTCGCCAGGGCGCTTATCAGGTTGGCCGATCCCACCGCCGGAGAGATTCTCTTTGACGGTGAGGACATCCTCCAACTCTCAACGGATCAGTTGATCGATTTCCGCCGGTCAACCGTCGCAATGGTCTTCCAGAACTACGCCCTCCTGCCGCATCGCCGCGTCCTGGAAAACGTGGCGTACGGCCTTGAAGTCAAGGGCATGGAAAAGGAGGAGCGGCTTGACATCGCGCGAGATACGATTGAAAAGGTCGGCCTCAATGGATGGGAGCGCTACTTCCCTCGTGAGATGAGCGGTGGAATGCAGCAGCGTGTTGGCCTTGCCCGCGCACTCGCCGTCAATCCGTCCGTGCTCATCATGGATGAGCCTTTCAGCGGTCTGGATCCGCTCATTCGCCGGCAGATGCAGGACGAACTGCTTACGCTCCAGGCGGATTTGCACAAGACCATCGTTTTCATCACGCATGATCTCAATGAAGCGATCAAGCTTGGAAACCGTATCGCCATCATGCGCGACGGGGAGATCATCCAGGAGGGAACGCCGGATGAGATCGTCGCGCTGCCGAGCGATGATTATGTGTCTGAATTCGTGCGCGATGTCTCCTCCACGCGGCTCATCCAGGCACGCACGGTAATGAGTGAGGCCGAAAGATGTTGTGTCACTGTGCGACAGGGCCCCGGAGCGGCCCTCATTCTCATGGAGAACATGGATAGTGATGCCCTGTTCGTTGTGGGCGGGGATTCACGGCTGCGGGGGATGCTCACCAAGAAGGAAGCGGAATCACTCGCCAACCGTCGCAATCAAACTCTTGAAGGAGCCCGGCTTGAGGATCCCGTTATTGTCGATCCGGATACCTCGCTGGACGAAATCATTCCGTTGGTCGAGGAAGCTCCATACCCGGTTGCAGTCGTCGAGGGAAACGGTGTGCTCATCGGAGCGATTCGGCGTGATGAACTGCTGTCGGGTGGAGTAGGGATTGGAGACAACAGTGGCTAGCACCGATGATGTGGTGATGGAAAAGGCCCCGCAGGCCGCTGAAACCAAAGTTGAAACTGAAAAGAAAGTGTCGGCCCCAAACGGCCGTGAGTTGCCTCGGCTGCGTTGGTTGGGGCTTGCCCTCGTTCTGATTGTCCTTATCGTGTCCCTGGTCATCTGGGGTTCAAACATGGGATTTCCAACGACCGTTGCGCACGAGGAATCGTCCGATGGATCGGTGATGCTTCCGGTAAGTGCGCGAGAAGTGGTCGCGGACGTCATTGACAGTGGGGTCTCCTGGCTGACGCGAGAGGCGGCGTGGGCCTTTGACGGGATAGGCACAGGAGTGACATACGCCCTGGTCTACATTGAAAGGGGCCTGAAGTGGACGCCGTGGCCCGCCATGGTCGTGAGTCTCGCGCTCCTTGCGTATGCGGTTGGGCGGATGCCATTGATGGCTTTCGCACTGTCTGCGTTGTTCTTTATCGGGTTCATGGATTTGTGGAATCGTACAATGGAAACCCTCGCGCTGATGATGGTGGCTGTCGCCGTGTGTATTGCGATCGGCCTGCCGATTGGCATAATCGGGGCGCGAAATGACTTTGTTGATCGCATAATGAGACCGATTCTGGACGGCATGCAGACAATGCCCAGCTTTGTTTACCTGCTGCCGGGAATTCTCTTCTTCGGACTGGGGAAGCCGGGCGCAATTTTTGCCACGCTGCTCTACGCCATGCCCCCTGTTATCCGCCTGACAAACCTGGGCATTCGGCAAGTCGCGCCTGACGTTGTCGACGCCGCGAGGGCATTCGGCTCATCTCATTGGCAAATCCTGACCAAGGTCCAGGTGCCAATGGCACTGCCAACGATCATGGCCGGCGTTAACCAGACCACGATGATGGCCTTGGCAATGGTCGTGATTGCGAGCCTTGTCGGCGCAGGCGGGCTGGGTGACAACGTCAATCGCGCGCTCCAGAAGAACGAGCCGGGGAACGGCCTGCTTGCCGGCCTTGCCATCGTGTTCCTTGCTATCATCATTGACCGCCTGACGCAGGCTGTGGCTGCCAGACGCACGGAGGCTGTCACCGCAGGGTAACGGCCTCAATCATCCCGCACTGAAACATCTGTTGAGATTCGATAAGATATAATCGCGAAAGGAATGGGAGGTACCCTATGAGAAAGTTTGTAATTCTTGCTCTCGCCATCGCTGCGTTGGCTGTGGCAGCCGTCGCAGGATGCACGCAAGAGGAAGAGAAAGATCCTATTGTGTTCAGCGATCTGAACTGGCCGAGCGCGCAGATTCAGAATCGTATCGCGCAATACATCGTTGAGGAAGGTTACGGATATCCGACGGATGTCGTCTTCGGCGCAACGCTGCCGCTGTTGCAGGGCCTGCGTGCCGGTGATACGCACGTGACCATGGAGATCTGGCTGCCGAACCAGGATGCCGCCTGGGTTGACGCGCTGGCCGAGGGATCGGTGCAGGAAGTCGGCTTTAGTCTGGGCGCAGACTGGCAGTCTGCCTTTGTGATACCGAGGTATCTCCAGGAGCAGCACCCCGATCTGGATAGCATTGAAGACCTCAAGGACGAGCAGTACAAGGCACTGTTTGCCACTGCTGAGACCGACGGCAAGGCCCGGCTGGTTTCCTGCGTCATCGGATGGGCGTGTGAAAACGTCAATGCCGCGCAGATTGAGGGCTATGGATTGGTGGACCATGTCCACGTCGTGAACCCCGGTGACGGCGCCGCTGCCAACGCAGACCTCTATGGCGCGTATGAGCGCCAGGAGCCGTGGCTTGGCTACCAGTGGGGCACGAATGATCCGGCGCTCCTCCTTGATCTGGTTCGGCTGGAAGAGCCCCCCTACGATGAGGCCTGCTGGACAGCTATGCAGGCCTTCAGTGACGGCGGCCCCGCCCCAACAGAGGGCTGCGGCTACCGCGACGCCGAGATCAAGATTGCCGTCCGGACAGACCTCATAGAGCGAGCTCCTGAAGTCATCGACATGTTCGAGCAATGGAGCTTTGACATTCCTCAATTCGGCACGGTCGTGGCGTGGCAGCAGGACAACCCCAATGCTGACACCGCCGATTCCGCGCTGTGGTGGCTCAACAACAATGCGGATGTCTGGAACACGTGGGTTCCGGATGATATCGCTGATGCCATCCAGGAATCCCTCGATGAGGGCGTGATCCCGGCCGGCTGGCCAACCGAGTAAACACGGTTCTTAGTGTCCTCTGCTGCCGATTGCACACCAATCGGCAGCAGAGGACACTTTGTGCTACTCTCCGCGCAGCGCGGTGGTTGACTGCGTGATGGGGACTGAGAGGCGGAGGGCTTATGGGCAGCATCGACTATTCCCGTTTTTGGACGGTTCCTGAGAGGCCCGTGCCCACGTGGCAGGAAGAAGTCTTCCAGTACGATTTCGGCGGTGCTAATCCCGGCCCGGACGTCATGCCGATTGAGGAGCTGGCGGAAGCCGCGCGGGCAGTCATCCACGAAGAGAAGGAAATCATCGCCCGCTACCCACCCACGTATGGCCCTGTCCGCACGCGTGAGATCATCCTCCACAAGATGGCGGCGCACCGCGGCATGACGTGGCCGACCATCACCGAGGTGCTCACCACCAACGGCTCCGCGCAGGGCATCACGCTCTGCCTTGAAACCCTTACCAACCCGGGCGATACGATCATCACCGATCGGTTCTTCTACCAGGGCGCAGTGCGGGCATTCATTGCTCGCGGACTCCGCATTGTCACCATCGACAGAGATGGGGACGGGATGCGGATGGACCTTCTTGAACAGAAGCTCAGCGAACTCAAGGCCGAGGGCGTCACTCCCAAGTTCATCTATACGATTCCCAGCCCGCAGAACCCGGACGGGTCCATCATGCCGTCCGACCATCGAGAGAAAATGCTCGCCCTCGCGCGGGAATATGACACGCTGATTCTTGAAGATGACTGCTACGTGGATCAGATGCTGGACGTGGATGAGATGCCCCCTGCCATCGCGTCACTTGACGGAGCGCAGGAACGCGTCATCTACATCGCCACGTTCTCCAAGATTCTCTCCCCCGGCGTCCGCGTGGCCTGGGTGGCAGGAGACGAGCGCCTCATTGAGCGCATGGCGGCGTACAAGCAGGATGTCGGCAATGACTACCTCTCCGGCCTCATTGTCGCTAAGTTCATGGAAGACCACATGGACGCCCGCATCAGCCACCTGAACGACAGGATGCGGCATAAGCGAGACACGATGATCGCCGCGCTCGGGGAGAACTTCGGACCGCTTGTACGCATGACGATTCCCAAGGCGGGCATGTTTGTCTGGGCGGAGTTCCCGGAGAACATAGACATGCAGGCGCTTGAGCCGGTAACGCAGGAACGAGGTGTGCGCTACCTAGGCGGGCACCAGTTCTCGCCCATTGGAGAGGGTTCACAGCGGGCGCGACTTAACTACAGCTTCCCCACACCCCAGGAAATCCAGGACGGCATTGGCCTGCTCGCCAACGTGATGCGCGAAGAGGGGACTCTGCCGGACTAGATAACAGGCCAGCGGGGCGGGAATGACGTGTTGGTGCGCTCCAGCATGGACTCTCCATGACGCTGCACCCGCTGCGCCAGCTCCCACTCATCGACAAATGTCGCCTCTCCACCCTCGACGACCGTTCGCCCGTTTACAATCACCGTGTGGACGCTGCGACCGTCCGCGTTGTACACAAGGCTGTTTACCGGATTGAACAGTGTTCGCCATTGCGCCCGGCGCGTGTCGAACAGCACAAGATCAGCCTTCTTGTCAGGCTCGATGGAGCCGATTTCATCATCCAGTCCGAGAGCCGTCGCTCCGCCAATCGTCGCCATTTCCAGCGCGGCCTCTGCGGGAACCATCCGTGTGTCCGTCCGGGCGTCCTTGAACAGGATGGCAATGAGATACATGGACCGGAGCGTTTCAATGAGGTTCGAGTTATTTCCCGCATCCGTGCCGAGTCCCAGCGTCACGCCGCTCCGGAGCATCTCCGGCGCCATTCCCTGTTGTGAAAGGCCGGAGCCCATCTTCATCGCTGCCGTTGGGCACAATATGCCTTTCGTGTTAGTGCGCGCCATGGAGGCAACCTCTTTGCCATCCAATCCTATGATGTGTGACAGCACCACGTTATCTCCGAGGATGCCCTGGTCTTCCAGCCACATAGTTGGGCGGATGTTGTAGTTCTCAAGGAACGCGCGCACCGTGCCCGGGGCGTTCCCGTGATGCAGAGTGAGCCGCGTGTCCATGGAATCGGCCAACGCCTTTAGCTCCCGGAGCAGGGCCGGCGAGCAGTAGTCGACGGAGAACGGCATTGCCCACACGTGAACGCGCCCGTCAAGGCCGCCGTCGTATGCGTCGATTGTTCGCCCCGTCAGCGCGACGGCCTCTCCCGTGTCGTAGACGGGCAGGTTGAGCGGGTTCGTCCGATCCGTGACCTGCCTTCCGACGACGATGCGGCAGCCGGCCATTTCATAGGCGTTCATGCAGGCATCAAGGAATCGTGTGCTCCCGGGGTCCACGAACGTCGTCGTCCCCCCACGCAGCAATTCCGTAATGCCCAAGAGGGATGTGTCGTGCTCCTCCTCCTCCGTCATGGACTGTTGCAGGGCAAAAACGTTGCTCAAATAGTCCCGGGGGCTGAGATCGTCGGGGAAGATGCCGCGCGTCGCGTGCGCATAGGAAATGTGCATGTGTCCGTTGACGAACCCGGGCGTAATCACCATCTCCCGCGCGTCGATGACCCGCTCGGCCGGCGCGTTCGCCAGATCCACAGCCTTGCCGACGTGCGTGATGCGATCGTCATCGAAAATGATCGTTCCATCGCTGATGATGCGGCGTGACGCGTTCATCGTCAGGATGAACTTGGCGTTGGCGATTTTAACGCGTGCCATTGAAGCAGCCGTCCGTACGGTGTCAGTTAAGGTCCCGCGCCTCAAAGTCCGCGCGGACCGCCTGGAGGAAATCAGCATCTGTCAGCGCGTCTATACCGGTCAGCGCCAGCGACTTCGCCACGCCCAGCGCGCTCTCATGCGCCAGATCAGACAGCGCCGCCTCCGTCATCTGGATCGAATGCGCCGGTATAGGCGTCTCGCTGACCGCAAAGTTCACTGCAAATGACGGCATCCGCTGGCTCACGTTTCCGAAATCCGTCGATGCGCCGCCGCGGGAGCCGGGCCGTGGGTCATGGACGTGCATTCCCACAGCCTCTGCGTACTGCCGCGCTGCGCGAGTGAGAGGCTCGTTTGGCCGCACGTTCTCATACATCGGATGCGCGTCCAGGATTTCAAGCGTTGCGCCTGTCAGCGTCGCCGCTCCTTCCGCCACCTGTTTCACCTTCTCTACCACCTCACCAAGGTAGTCGCGGTCACGCGAACGCAGCATGAAATTCGCGGCGGCGAAGTCCGGGACGATGTTCGGCGCCCGGCCGCCGTCCGTGATGATGCCGTGAATACGGACATCCTCTCGAAGGTGCTGTCTGAGGGCATCGATTCCGGTGAAAAGGTGGATGACGGAGTTGAGCGCGTTGATGCCGTGGTGGGGAGAGACGGCGGCGTGAGCGGCCTTGCCATGGTAGGCAAATCGATAGCCGACCATTGCCAAGCTCCAGCTCTCTTCAATTGGGATCGAGTTGGGGATGACGGTGCGGTTGGCCGCCGGATGTGATGAGAGCGCAACATCCACGTCGCCGAATGATCCCGCATCGATCATCCGGATCTTTCCCCCGCCGCCTTCTTCCGCCGGCGTCCCGAGCACCTGTATCGTGCCCGGCAGTCGCGGCATCAGGGCCTTGAGGGCAAGCGCCGCGCCGATATTGGAGATTGCGATCAGATTGTGGCCGCAGCCATGGCCGATCTCCGGGAGAGCATCATACTCAGCCAGGAAAGCAACAGTCGGCCCCGATCCGGCGCCGCCCTCGAGCGTTGCCCGGAAAGCGGTCTCAACGCCTCCGGTCCCACGTTCAACCGTGAACCCGTGCCGTTCCATTGCGTCTGCCAACAACGCGGACGAATAGAACTCCTCGTAGTTGAGTTCAGGATGCGCGTGAACGTCCTTGCTGATGCGAATAAGCTCATCGCTCAACTCGTCGACTGCCACTGAGACGGCTGACACAAACTCGTTCGGTTTCAAATCCGACGTAGCCACAGGATGCCCCCTCTGATTCCCTCACAAGCCCTTAGCTATTGCGGCGTGCCGCCCGATGCCTCGATCGATTTGACCTTTTCGAGGCGGCGCGCATGACGTTCCTCTTCCGTGAAAGCGGCGGTGACGAATGCGGCCACGACGCTGTCGGCAAGCGCTGAGCCGATGATGCGTGAACCGATGCACAGAACATTCATATCGTCATGTTCCACGCCCTGTCTCGCGGAATACGTGTCATGGCAGACGCCGGCGCGCACGCCTCGTACTTTGTTGGCGACGATGCTTGCCCCAACGCCGCTTCCGCACAGCACAACGCCGCGGTCTGCGCGGCCCTCCGCCACCTCTGTAGCCACGGCTAGAGCAAAGTCCGGGTAGTCGTCATTCGCATCATATTCGTGCGCGCCGAAATCGACCGGCGTGTGCGCCAACGCGGCGATGCGTGTGATAACCGTTTCCTTGAGCGGGAGACCTGCGTGGTCAGCCCCTACGGCGATCTTCACGGAATGACACTCCTTCTTAGCCCAGGAAAGTTCCTGCGATGTCCGGCGCAATCCGCCCAAGCCATGAAAGAGCAATCATCTTGATGATTGAGGCAACGATGACGTAGATGAAGAAGGCAATCACCGGGAAGCGTGAAATGCCTGCGATGGCGCTGATAGCGTCGCCGGGCGCAAAGGGAATCAGGTTGCCGAGGACTAGAATGACCGCGCCCCATCTACTATGGAAGAGGTCCGTCATCCACTGTTTGATTCTGCTCGATTCTCCCATCGCGCCGCGACCGACCACTCCGGCAAGGTATGCCGTGCTGGCGCCGAGTCCGGTGCCGATGCCCGTTACAACGCCCAGCCGCCATGGGTCGATGATCTCCGCCATGCTGAGGATGATCAGGATGCCGGGCGCGGGCAGCACGACCGTCGCGCTTGACGTCAGGCTGACGACGAAAGCGCCGATCAGGCCGAGTTGTTCAACGCGCGCCTCGTCCGCGTTTAGATATGCGACGAATAAGCCGCCGGCGACAAGGAATGTGCCAAAAAAGAGACCACTCAGGGCGATCTTTATCTGCATCGTCAGACGGAACTTGGTGGGGCGGAACCTGCTCAAGCGATCGCGCAAATGCTCAACTTCATCGGGACGGCGCACGCCGGTGCGTCCACGTCGGCGGCCCGCGGTGCGCGCAGGCGCAACGCGATTGGGGTCCATTTGTGGCGCGTCCGGAGCGCGCCGTGTCACAGACGATAGCCCTGTCCAGCGGGTGGCCACGATGAACTTCCCCTTTGCGCTGATTGAGGAGGCAGAACCACCTACACGTGGCGGCCTCCACTCCTCACCTCGTTCTATCTTATGACATTTCCGCTAGTGACTTGTCAGAGAGTGAACGCCTCATCAACCTTGTCTAACAGGCTCGTCGGCTCGATGCCAAATGCTTTACGCATCACAGAGGGATCAGTCCGGTTATCGCGAGTGAGCTGACGCAATTCAGATGCCGTGACCATTGCTCTCTTGCCCACCAGCCGTGGGAGACCCGCCCCGGCTAACAGCAGGGGTGATCGGAGCGGCAACATAACTCGTTTGAGCCTGAGTTGGCGCAGAGCCAGCCTGACGAGTTCCCTGTACGTCCATGTGTCCGGCCCACCAAGTTCGTATGTGCCGCCCAGCAAAGTCCCGTCTCGCAGCGCGGCGGCAACACACAGCGCGGCATCATCACGCCAGATCGGTTGATACAACCCATCCTGACGCGGCACGACTGCGAACGGCCACGTGCTCTTTAGGCTCCTTGCCATGCGATCAAACATGCTGCCACGCACGCCGAAGATAACGGATGGACGCAAGATGACCCAATCCAGACCTGACTCGCGCGTTTCGTGCTCCGCCAAACCGCGCGTCCGCTCAAACGCGTCAGGAGAATCCGGGTCCGCCCCGATGCCCGTCACGTGGATGAACCGCCGGACACCTGCCTGACGAGCCGCCTGAATGACAGCCCGCGTGCCCTCCAGAAACACTCCGCCAAAGGTCTGCGCGTGTCCAGTCTCGCGCAGTATTCCGACGAGATGCACGACGGCATCCACGCCACTGAGTGCCGCCGCCAGAGCGTTGACATCGCGAATATCGCCATCAAAGGGCGCTATACCCGGCGAAACACGTGCTTGCGTGGCTCGCCGTGAGTAGACGCGCACGGAATGACCCTCTGCGAGCAGGCAATCTGCCACCACAGTACCCATAACCCCCGTTCCACCTGTGACAAGTACGGTAGAATGGAAGTCGGCGCGGGAAGGCCGGTCAACGCGGCTGCCTGGAGCGGCCATTGTCAAAGTATAGCTGCCAGCAGGCAGGACATGCGGTTCTTGCGCTAGTCAACAGGAGAAGAGTGGGCACCGGTTTATGATGTCGGAGAGTAGGCGCGCTAATGGATTGCCGAGACGTGTGCTGCTCGGCGTGATTGCAGTGGGCATCGTGCTTGCCATCGGGCTGAGCGGCGCCTGCGATGGAGAGCCGCCGACTCCTACCCCGACGGCGACACCCAGCCCCACGTATACTCCGATCCCGACCAACACACCCACCGTGACGCCCACGCCAACCGTGACGCCCACGCCCACCGCCACGCCGCGCCCGCCTTTGCCCACAGCAACACCCCTGCCAACTCCCACCGCAACGCCAAAGCCAATCCGGACTCCTGAAGAAGTGGTCGCGGAGGTGGGGGATTCCATTGTTCGCATCAATGTTGGAAACCTCCAGGGGACAGGGTTCGTTCTGGACGAAGATGGGCACATTGTCACAAGCTCTGAACTCATCCCATTGGATGCCAGGGAAATCCAGGTCACACATGCAACGACCGGTTCGGTGCTCGCCACTCTTGTCGGCCGGGACGAACTTCGAGATGTGGCCCTCCTGCGACTCGCCGTTGACGCAGAGATTCCACCGCTAAACCCTGTGGCGGACGCGTTTGTTCCCGCGGGCGAAAGTATTGTCGCCGTTGGGTACCCCGGTGGAGCCGGTGGACAAGTGCCAACCGGTGCGAGCGGAAGGATTCAGGCCCGGCATGAGATCGGGGTAACGTTGTTCTTCCAGGTTGATAGACAATTCGCAGAAGGCCTGAGCGGCGCTCCCATCTTCAACCTGAATACGGATGTTGTCGGCGTCGTCTCGCCGAGAATCGTGGAAGTACTTGGGCCCGGCTCCGCCGCATCCGGTCTGGGCGTTGCAATCCGATCGATCCTGTCCAACGCAGATGACCTCAAGCGGGGCGCCACCTGTTTCCGCCCGCACACCCCGCCGGCGTCCAGCATCAATGCCCAGCCAATCCAGGGACAGATCTATACCGGAGAAATCTCAGTCAACGGTCAGCCTGCCCCTCCGGGGACAACTATTCAGATGCGCGTTGAGGGCTACATCACTCCTATTATTTCCGTTGGCGAAGAGGGCAGAATACCCTTCATAACGGTCCAACCGCCGGAAAGCCAGGGGTATGTCGGGCGTCCTGTCCAGGTCTACGTCAACTGCTTCGAGATCCCCGTCGAGACCGAGTTCATATCCAGCCTTAACGACCCCATTGTGGTCCTGGATATTGATCTCACATAACGACTGAGTAGCGCGGCGCGTCCTCCGTTCTGCACCCGTAGCGATCGACAGCACACATCTTCAGCAAGCACATGTTCGTGCGTTTAACCGGCGCCCATAACGCGGAATCCGCCGCGACGAGACTGGCGGGCATCGTCATTGACGGCCGCATCGCGCTCGATGCCGGCAGCCTGACTCGCTCCCTAAGCCTTGAGGAACTGCAAGACCTGCGCCATGTGTTCCTCACCCATCGCCACTATGATCACATTCGCGATCTTCCTGCACTGGCGTACGCGACTCCACTAGCAGGCACGCTGCACATCTACGGGCTCACGGACACGCTCGATGCCCTCTCTGCTCACCTGATGAACAACGTCATCTATTCCGCGTACCAGGAGCGGACAGGTCAGGACGGCAGCCCGCGTGCCCGTTTTCATTCATTGGAACCGGACAAATCGGTTACGATTGGCGATCTTGCCGTCACGCCACGTGCCGCCACTCACACCGCGCCCGCGCTCGGCTTTCTGGTCTCCAGTGGTGAGCGAAGCCTCTACTATACGGGCGACACCGCCGGGGGTTTCTCGTCCCGCCTTGCGACGTCCCCGCCGGACGTCCTTATCTCTGAGGTCACTTACTCCAACGCGGGTGCAGAGGATGCATCTCGCAACGGACACATGACCCCTGAGCTGTTGCACGGAGAAATTGCGAGCATCGTTGACGAGGCCGGTTGGACGCCCCGCGTCATCGTCGTTCATCGCAATCCGGCCCATGAGCAGGAGATCGCCCACGAAGTCGACGCCCTCCGTGCCGAAACGGGGTGGGACATCACTCTTGGCGCGGCGGATATGACAGTGACTGTCTAAACCCCTCCGCCGCCCTGTACCATAACGACAGGGGAGAGCAGGGGAACGCGGTACTACCGATGACAGCAGGATTCATGTACAGCCCGGAACTCACACGGAACATCCTTCGTGAGGATCACGTGCTGCGTCCCATGCGCCTGCGCCTCGTCTATGAGCTGCTGCAGGCGTATGGCGTCTTCGAGCGGCCCGATGCGGTGGTGATTGAGCCGCGTGTTGCCACGGAACAGGAACTGATGACATTCCATGGACGCGATTACGTGGAATCCGTGCAGGCATTCAGCCGCGGTGAGGACCTCCATCGCCAACACCGTTATGGTTTCAGCGATTGGGGCGATAACCCCATCTCGGAGGGTATGTATGAGGCTGCTGCGCTGGCTGCCGGAGCTTCGCTCGTTGCGGCGGAATCCGTGTGGAACGGCGAAGCCGATGTCGTCTTCAACGCGGGCGGCGGCTACCACCACGCCGGCCCCGATTTTGCCTCGGGATTCTGTGTATTCAATGATGCCGTTATCGCCATCCTGCGCCTGCTTGCGCTCGGCGCGGAGCGTGTCGCCTACATTGACATCGATGCGCACCATGGCGACGGCGTGCAGAACGCTTTCTACGCCAGCAATCGTGTGCTGACGATCTCCATCCACCAATCCGGGCACACGCTTTTCCCCGGCACGGGAGAGACGACCGAGATGGGCGAAGAGGCCGGCGTTGGCTACGCCGTGAATCTGCCACTCGCACCCGGAACGCACAATGAGGCCTACAGGCAGGTTCTGGAAAACGCCGTCGCGCCTCTTATTCGCAAGTTCAATCCTGATGTCCTTGTCACGCAACAGGGTATTGACACACACATAGATGACCCGCTCACTCATCTGCGACTCACATCAGCAGGACACACATCGGCCGTCGCGGCCCTGGGCGCTCTGTCACCCGGCAAATGGCTGGCCATGGGCGGCGGCGGATATGATCTGTCCGCCGTCGCGCGGTGCTGGGCGATGGATTTCGCCGTCATGGCGGGCGTGGAACTGCCGGACGACATACCTGGCTCGTACCAGGAGGCGTACGGACTAAAGCAGTTGCGGGACGTGCCCGCTCCTGACCTTCTGGAAGCCGATGAGGCGCGTGTGTGGCGGGAGGCGGAGGAGTCCGTCAAGCGCGTGCAGGAACTCATTTTCCCCATCCATGGATTGGAGGCCGCAGAATAGTGACAATTTCCACCCAATCGCAGATCGCCTTTGGAACCGACGGCTGGCGGGCACTCATTGCGGAAGAGTTCACCTTTGAAAACGTGCGCTACTGCGCCAGAGGCGTCGCACAGTATCTGAAAGCGCAGGGTACGGCGGGGCAGGGTGTCATCGTCGGCTATGACACGCGATTCGGCTCGGAGCGGTTTGCCGCTGCCATCGCGGAGGTGTTGGCAGCGCAGGGCGTGCCGTCTTATCTGTGCCAAACGTGGGCGCCGACGCCGACTGTCAGTTACAACGTCATTACCCAAAAGGCCGCCGGCGCCATCATCGTCACGGCCAGCCACAACCCGCCTGAATGGAACGGCTTCAAGTACAAGCCGGACTACGGCGGCTCCGCATCACCGGAGATTATCGCGGCCGTTGAGCGGGAGATCCATGACGTAGAGTCAGCCGGCCCGCCGCCTGCGATGCCGCTGACTGAGGCGCAGCGGGACGGAATCGTTACCATGATTGATCCCCGCCCGGTCTACATCGACCAGCTTCGTACCCTGGTGGACGTTGAGCGTATCCGAGCCGCAGGCCTGCGTGTGGTGATCGATCCGATGTACGGCGCGGGCATGGGCTACCTCGCGGACCTGCTTGGCGGCGGCAAGACGGAGCTGATAGAGATCCACGGCGAACGCAACCCTGACTTTCCCGGCATGAGGCAGCCGGAGCCCATCTCTCACAACCTCGGTGAACTACGTGAGGCCGTCGTTCGATACGGCTACGGCGTGGGGTTGGCGACCGACGGCGACGCGGACCGCGTTGGGGGCGTGGACGAGGGGGGGCGATTCCTCACACCTCTGCAGTTCTTCGCACTGCTCGCTTTCTACCTGCTGGAGATTCGAGGCGAACGCGGCCCGTTGGTCAAGTCAATCACGAGTTCGCGCATGATTGACATTCTCGGTGAGAAGTACGATGTCCCCGTTTATGAAGAGCCGGTCGGCTTTAAGTACGTCGGACCGCGAATGATGGAGACGGACGCGTTGATTGGCGGCGAGGAGAGCGGCGGCTTCGGATTCCGTGGGCACGTGCCGGAGCGTGACGGTGTGCTTTCCGCGCTCTACATCCTGGATGCAATGGCGCAGACGGGCCGCTCCCTGTCCGGGCTCATCGACTGGCTTTACGAAACCGTCGGGCCGCACCAGTATGACCGCCTTGATCTTGAGTTTCCTGCTGCCCGCCGCGCCGAGGTTATGGGCAGCGTTGCGGAGAGTCAACCGGCGGAGCTTGCAGGAGTGGCCGTCACGGATATCTCAACCAAAGACGGCTATCATTTCATGCTTGATGACGGCTCATGGATGCTCATCAGGTTCTCCGGCACGGAGCCGCTGTTGAGAATCTACGCTGAGGCTCGCTCCATGGAGCGCGTGCAACGCCTCATCGGCGCCGGCCGAGACCTAACGGGAATCTAGGGTGCCACCACTCGTCATTCCCGCGAAAGCGGGAATCCAGAATTAGAAATTACGACGACGCCGGAACGCGGAATACCAACTGAAAAGGCCGGCCGAGGGTGATCGCGAACCGAGAAGATTAACGCTTGGAGTACTGCTGCTTCTTCCGGGCTCGGAACAGGCCGTACTTCTTGCGCTCTTTCTCGCGGGCATCCCGTGTGAGGAATCCCGACTTCTTGAGCACGGGGCGCATCGACTCATCGAGGTTCGAGAGCGCGCGAGCCAGTCCGTGACGGATCGCCTCTGCCTGCCCCGTCACGCCGCCGCCTGAAACCTTTACTGAGATCGCAAAGCGCCGCAGGGAATCCGTCGCGACCAGCGGCTGCAAGATTGAGCGGCGATGAATTTCCAGCGGGAATCGCTCCTCAAGCGGTTTGTCGTCCACGATGAACATGGACTCGGCTCCCGGCGTCACGCGTACACGCGCCACCGCGCGCTTGCGCCGCCCCGTTCCCTGGAAATATCGGCCTGCTGTCGTCATGCTTTTCCGTTCTCCTCCCCGGGAGTCGCTCCGTTCTTATCCCTGTTCCTTGGCCTCGTCGCTCTCGTCCGCCGCCCCATCAGTCGAATCATCAGTTTCGGGCGTTTGCTCGTTCTCCGCAACGGACTCCTCTGACGAGGTTTCCTCGGCAGCCTGCGCAGCAGTACGCCGTCGTCTGCGTCTCGGCGGCGCCGCTTCCTCGGTGTCCTGCGTCTCGGCGGTTGCCTCCGGCGGGGTTTCCTCGGCTGCCTGGGCGGCAGTGCGCCGTCGTCTGCGAGTCGGGGTTGCAGCCGGCGCCGCTTCCTCGGTGTCCTGCGCCTCTGTCGTTGTCGCCTCCGGCGGGGTTGCGTCCTGTGATTCCTGCGCGGCCGCGCGTCGCCGTCGGCGGGTTGGCGGCACGACCGGCGCCGCCTCCTCCGGAGGAGCAACCGGCTCAGGCGCCGCAGCCTGTGCCTCCAACTCGGCCTGCTTACGGCGGCCCGCCTCTCCCATGCCTGCGCGTACCTGCGCCTCATGCGGGTGCTCAGGCCCGGCGTAGATGTGTAAACGGCGTAGATTCTGCCTGCCGAGCCGGTTGTGCGGCAGCATGCCCTTCACGGCGTTCTGAATGATGCGTTCCGGGTGCTTTTCCCGGAGCGTCGACAGCGTGACCGCGCGCAGCCCGCCCGGGTACTGCGTGTGGCGATAGTAGGTCTTCTGATCCTCTTTCTGCCCCGTTACTCGCACCTTTTCGGCATTGATGACGATAACGTTATCGCCGACTGACATGTGCATCGTATACGTCGGCTTGTCCTTGCCCCGCAGGATGGCTGCGATGAGCGTCGCCAAACGCCCAAGCGTCTCGCCCTCCGCGTCAACGACGCGCCATCCACGCTCGATCTCGCTCTTCTTGGGGCTGAATGTTCGTACACGTGCCATGGCGATTGCCTCAGTCTTCCAGAATTCCGTTGTCGTAGGTGACGCCCATGAGGCAGAGGCCGATGGCAGGCATCGTCCATGTTGCCTCCCCCGGTTCACCCTCACGCGCGAGGCGATGAAATTCCGTCGCGCTCATCTGTCCCGTGCCCACCTGAACGAGGGCGCCGGCGACGCGCCGAACCTGGTGGGGCAGGAAACCGCTCCCGCGCAGGTCAATCGTCACGATGTCACCGTCACGCGTCACTGCTGCATCGTCGTAGCGTCGCAGCGGGTTGCGGTCTGCGGGCAAAGGACCCGTAAAGGGCCGCGCGTCCAGCCAGCCGTCCAATGCTGCTATCGCCTCCGCCATCGCCGTCTCATCAAGAGGCTCTTTAACGTGCGCGGCCTGCTGCCGTAGAAGCGCGGATGGGGACGGGCGGTTGATGATCGTGTAGCGGTAGTGGCGTGAGCGGGCATCCCTTGTCACATCAAATGATCGGGGCGCCCATTGCGCCCTCGTCACGCTGATGTCATTCGGGAGATAGTGGTTCAGTCCTGTCACATAACGATCAAAGGGCAGTTCGGTCTTGGGCTGAAGGCTGATGACCTGTCCTCGCGCGCTCGCCCCTGAATCGGTGCGGCCTGCCGCGGCAATGCGATAGTGCTGCCCCGTCAGCCTTAAGAGCGCGTCCTCAATCTCGCCCTGGATCGTCGGCACGCCCGGCTTTTGCAGCTGCATCCCTTGGTAGCGCGCCCCCGCGTACTCGATAGTGAGTACAACCAGACGGTCTGCGATGGCAGGCGGCGACGCGATATCGTCGCTTGGCTTGCTGAGTGCGGCGGTCTGCATTCTTCGAGTACCTAGACAAGCTCCAGCCGCACCATTGGCGCGGCATCGCCTTGTCGTGGCCCGATCTTCGTGATCCGCGTGAATCCGCCGGGGCGGTCCTGGTACCGCTCTCCATACACCCGGAAGAGCTTGTCCACCACGTCCTTGTCCGGGATGAACTTGAGTGCGCGACGACGCGCGGGAAGACTACCGTCCTTGCCAAGCGTCACCATGCGCTCCGCGAAACTGCGCGTCTCCTTGGCCTTGGCCTCGGTCGTCACAATCGCTTCACGCAGGAACAGATCTCTCGTCAGATTGCGATACAGCAGCATCCGCGGCGCGGTTTTCCTGCCGAGCGTGCGGCCTGAAACGCGGTGTCTCATGGTTTGGCTATCCTATTCCTCGTCATCATCGTCCGGGGCGAACGAGCGTCGCGAATAATGAGTCAGATCCACCTCTGAAACATCCTCGTCCGGGCGCATTGAAAAGACCGCTCGATCATCGGATTCCTCAGCGTCTCCATCCGCCCCTTGCTCCGTCCCGGCGCTCACCATACCCTCGGCGATCGGAACGAGCGCCGCCAGGGGGGCGCGCCGCCAGGAACGATCCTCATCGTCCTCCGGAATCTCCACGCCCATTTCACGAAGCCGTTGGATGAGTTCATTGAGAGACTGTTCACCAAAGTTGCGCAGTTCAAGGAGCTCCTGAGCGGACTTCTCCAGCACATGCCCCACCAATGCCAGGTTGCCGCGGCGCAGGCTGTTCTGCGTCCGTGTGGAAAGATGCAAATCTTCGACGGTGACCGACGACAGTGAAGGCGGAACGCTGAGGCTGGGCTCCTGCCCGGCGGGAAGAGCCTCCGGCTCGCCAAGAGAAGCGAACGGCTGTAGTTGATCGATGATGATTTGCGTTCCCTTGCGGACGGCGTCCTCGGGCGTGATTGTGCCGTCCGTCCATACCTCAAGCACCAGCCGGTCAAAGTCCGTCACCTGGCCGACGCGTGTTGCCTCGACCTCGAAGTTTGCGCGGCGGATGGGTGTGAAAATGGCGTCTACCGGGAGGATGCCGATTGGGTCCTCCACCGAGGTCTCTGCCGCCCTGAAGCCGGTTCCCTGCTCGACGGTGAACTCCACCGACAACTGAGCATCCTTGCTGTCAGCATTGAGCAGCACAAGATCGGGATTAACTATCGTGTAATCGCCATGCCGCTGGATGTCGCCCGCCGTAACCGCTCCCGCCTTCCCGCCCACGTTAAGCCGCAGGGTGCCGGGGCGTCCCGTGATGGACTGGATGCGGATATCTTTCACGTTCAACAGGAAGTCCACCATATCCTCACGAACGTGGGGCAGGGTGGAGTATTCATGTTGTGCGCCCTCAATGCGCACCGCGGTAATCGCCACACCGGGCAGCGAATTCAGCAGGACGCGCCGGATGGCGTTGCCAAGTGTCACGCCAAAGCCCTGCGTTAGCGGCTCGATGATGAACCGGCCATACGAGTCCTGCGACCTGTCGGTCGTGATTTCCGGAACAAGGCTCGCGCCCGGCTCTATCTGTATTTCTGCCTCAGTCACCAAGGTCAAGAGTTTGGCCTCCCTGTCGTACAGGTATGCGTGTGCAGTCTGTGTCCTCGCGTTCCGCAGTCCCTAACGTGAATAGAACTCAACAATCAGGCGGTCATCGATACGGATGTCCATATCAGACCGCTCAGGCTGCCGCAGCATCCGCCCCACCATGTTCCGCGCGTCCATCTGGAGCCACTCCGGCGCCTGCCTTCGCTGCGCCTGGTACTGGACGATCTCATACTGCGTCGTGCTGGAGGAACTGGGCACCCATGTAATCTCTGCACCCTCCTTGACACTGATGGAGGGCGTGCGCGCTCGGCGGCCGTTCACAGCCAGATGACCGTGCGACACCATCTGGCGCGCCTCCTTGCGCGAGTTGGCCCATCCGAGTCGATATACCACGTTGTCCAGGCGCGTCTCCAGGATCTTGAGCAGGTTCTCGCCTGTCGCTCCACGCTGTCGGGCAGCGACCGCATAGTGCCTTCGGAACTGGCGCTCAAGCACCCCGTAGATGTGGCGAGCCTTTTGCTTCTCTCTCAGGTGGATGCCCCACTCCGATAGCCGCCGTCGCCGCCGGTTGCCCGTGGTCGATTCGCCGGGGGCGCTGCGACGCCGCTCAATGGCGCATTTCGGTGTATAGCAGCGCTCTCCCTTGAGAAAGAGCTTGATTCCCTGTCGCCGGCATAGCCGGCAGACCGGCCCCGTGTATCGAGCCATCCCTTACCTGTTCCTCCTGGTTGTCTGCATGACCGCAAACAATCCGTGTGCCGCCATTCGCGTCATTGGCCTCTGAATTCCTCTTGTGACGACTAGACGCGGCGGCGCTTTCGCGGTCGGCAGCCGTTGTGTGGTATCGGTGTGGTATCCCTGATGGCAGTGACGACGAGACCGGTGGCCTGCAGGGAGCGAATTGCCGCCTCACGGCCGCTGCCGGGGCCTTTCACACGCACTTCCACGTGCTGCAGGCCATGCTCCATGCCGCGCCGCGCCGTCTCTTCAGCGGCTCGCTGTGCTGCGAAGGCCGTCCCCTTGCGAGAACCGCGGAATCCAACCGCGCCGCCGCTGCCGGACGCAATCACGTTCCCAACCGGGTCCGTCAGCGTCACAACGGTGTTGTTGAACGTGGCGTAGATATACGCGCGTCCATAGGGCACGGACTTGCGCTCCCTGCGGCGGACTCGCTGGCGTCCTCGTCTCGCCATGTGTTGCTATTGCTCCTTTCGGCGGGCAGGCAGATACTCGCGCGTCCTGGCGAGTCGGCCCTGCTCCTCTGTTCTCGATGGGCCGTTTCTTACTTGCGAGCAGCCCGTCGCTTGCCGGCCACGGTGCGCTTGGGTCCCTTGCGGATGCGCGCGTTGGTGCGTGTCCGCTGACCACGCACAGGCAAACCCACCCGATGCCTGACGCCGCGGTAGCTGCCGATCTCAATAAGCCTGCGGATGTTCATGGCGATCTCACGTCGCAGATCGCCTTCAATCAGATAACCGCCCCGTTCGATGGCCTCACGAAGTAGCGCCATATCCTGCTCGGTCAGGTCATGTACTCGCCGGTCGGGGTCGACCCCGGACCGCTCGAGGATTTCGCCTGCCCGACGCGGACCAACGCCGTAGATATAACGAAGTGAATAGGCAACCTTCTTGTTGTCCGGAATATCCGCCCCGGCTATTCGTACCATCAGTCCGTCCAGTGCCCCCTGTTTAGCCCTGTCGCTGCTTGCACTTCGGATTCACGCAGATTACGAACAGGCGACGCTTGCGCCGAACGATGCGGCACTTGCTGCACCGCGCCTTCACGGACGCTGATACCTTCATGTCGCGATGCCCTTCTGCTCTGCTCGTTTTTCTGGATGTGCGGCAAATCTAACGGAACCGGTACGTCACCCGTCCCCGCTTCAAGTCATACGGTGAAAGCTCAACGAGAACGCGGTCCCCGGGCAGGATACGAATAAAGTTGAGCCTGATCTTTCCGGAGGCATGCGCCAAAACGGAATGCTCATTGGGCAAGTCCACGCGAAACATCCCGTTCGGGAGAGCTTCCCGCACGGTGCCCTCAACCTCGATTGTTTCCTTCTTGTTCTTTTGAGTCATTCCTCGCCCATCGGATAGGCCGCACGAACTATAAGTATGCCATAGCGCGGATAGAAAATGCTACGTTACGGTTGCCCCGTTCGGCTGGTTAGAACCTCCGGCCCGTCCTCGGTTACAAGGATTGTGTGTTCCCAGTGGGCCGACAAACTTCCGTCCGCGGTTGAAACCGTCCAATCGTCTTCTTCCACGATTGTCTGCCAGCCACCCAGCGTTAACATCGGCTCCAGCGCGATTGTCACCCCGGGTCGCAGCCGAAAGCGCCGTAGCCCTCGGCGACCCGATCCGTCGAAATCGGCCATATTGTTGGGAATCCAGGGATTCTCGTGCATTTCCGTGCCGATCCCGTGACCGCCGTAACCGCGAACCATGCTGTAGCCACGCGGCTCGGCGTAGTCCCTGATGGCGCTCGTCAGATCCACAAGCCCGTTTCCCGGCCGGGCGGCGTTGATGCACGCAATCAAAGACTGGCGCGTGTCCTCAATAAGCTTCTTTGTCTCGTCGGGGACATCGCCCACCGCGAACGTAATCGCTGAATCACCGTGGTAGCCGTCGTAGATTGCCCCGCAGTCGATAGACAGGATATCCCCGTCCTTGATCTCACGCGGGCCCGGAATGCCGTGAACGACTTCCTCGTTGAATGATGCGCAGATGTGTGCCGGGAAGCCTTGGTAGCCGAGGAAAGAGGGTACGCCTCCCCGCCCTCGTATCTCACGCCCCGCGATTTCATCCAGCTGCGCAGTCGTCATGCCGGGCTTGGCCGTATCACGCATGATGTTCAGGACATCCGCGACGATGTGGCCCGCCTTGCGCATGAGATCAATCTCACGCGCAGATTTCACTGTTGGTGATTGGTTGTCGCTGCCAAGTACCATTGTGATGCTGGGAGGCGGGTCCTATTCCAGCGCCGCGAGCAGGTCCGCCCGCACGCCCTCAATTTCCTGCTCGCCGTTGATGCTTGTGAGGATGTTCTGCGCGGTGTAGTAGTCAATCAAAGGCGCGGTCTGGTCCCGGTACACGCCCAGGCGATTCCTCACCGTCTCCGGCTTGTCGTCATCCCGCTGGTAGAGTTCGCCCTCGTCCGCGTCGCACGTGTCGCACATGCCCTCCCTCTTGGGCGGGTTGCTGATGACGTGGTAGGGAGTTGGGCATCCGCGGCAGATCAAGCGCCCGCTCAGGCGGCTAACCAACTCATCCTCTGAGACATCGACCAACAGGACCTTGTCGATGTTCTCGTTGCGGCTCTTGAGCGCCTCATCCAACGCCTCCGCCTGTGCCAAGCTGCGCGGGAACCCGTCAAGGATGTATCCGTCCGCCGCGTCCGGCTCTGAGATGCGTTCAAGCAGCATCCGAACCGTCACGTCGTCCGGCACCAGCTCGCCGCGGTCCATGTACGACTTTGCCTCCAACCCAAGCGGCGTTCCTTGCGAAAGGGCGGCGCGGAAAAGGTCGCCCGTTGCGATGTGCGGGGCGTTCAGTTGCTCATGAAGCGTCGCCGCTTGCGTGCCCTTGCCCGCGCCCGGCGCTCCAAGAAGAATGATTCGCATTCGTTGAACTCCTGCCTACCTCAAGAACCCCTCATATTGCCGCATCAAGAGCTGCGATTGCAGCTGTCGCATCGTGTCCAGCACAACCGCAACAACGATGAGCAGGGCAGTGCTGGAAATCGATAATGTGCTTACGCCCGTGGCAAGCAGCAGGAAGAACGGGACGATAGCGACAATCCCCAGGAATATCGCGCCGCCCCAAGTGATTCGCGTCAGCACGCGAATCAGATAGTTGTGCGTCGGCGTCCCCGGTCTGATGCCGGGGATGAACCCTCCGTTGCGTTGTAAGGACTCCGCGAGGTTCTGCTGCTGGAACGTGACCATCGTGTAGAAGAACGTGAAAGCCACCACTAGCCAGAAGAGCAGCAGCCAGTACATGAAGCCTTCCGGCCCAAGGTTCCGGGCGAAGAAGTCGCCGACTCCCGCGACAACGTTGTTGTCCGCCTCCTGGAAATAGCTCGCAACCGTCGGCGGGAAGATCAGGATGGAGAACGCGAAGATGAGCGGGATCATGCCTGCGGAGTTCACGCGCAACGGGATGAACGTCGATCCGCTCTGCCTGTAGACGCGGCCCTGCCGCGTTACGCTTCGCCCATATTGAACTGGTATTCGACGCTGCGCCTCCGTGAAGACCACAATGAAATAGATGGTTGCCAGCCCGGCAAAGCCCACAAGCGCAAGGGCAATCGGATCATTGGCGAACACCCCTTGGCCAAACAGTGTCGGCAGTCCGGCCACGATGCCGCCAAAGATGATGACGGAGATGCCGTTGCCTATACCGCTCTCCGTGATCAGCTCGCCCAGCCACACCAGCAGCATCGTTCCGCCCGCCATACTCACGATCATCGCGAGCGTCGGCAGAAATTCGCCGCCCGGGTAGGGCCACAACGCGCCCAGAACACCAAGCCTGTTCAGCAGGACAAGCTGTCCATAGGCGGACGCCGCGGCGATGGGCACCGTCATCCAGTGCGTGTACTGGTTGATCTTCTGCCGTCCGGCCTCCCCCTCCCGCGCAAGCGCGGACAGGCGGGGAATCACCGGAATCATGATCTGCAGGATGATGCTCGCCGTGATGTACGGGTACACGCCCATCGCGGCAACTGAAAGGTTGCGCATCGCGCCGCCGCTGAAGATATCCAGGAATCCCAGCAACTGGTTGCTCTGGAAAAGCTGCCGCAGCGCGACAATGTCCGCGCCCGGCACCGGAACGTGTGCGATGAACCGGAAAATCACAAGAATCGCGAACGTGAACAGGATGCGGCGGCGTAGGTCCGGCTGGTACCAGGCATCGATCATCGCCTGGATCAGGGCCGGACGCGGCTGTCGCCGCTCGGTCGTCGATGAGTAACTCACGACGCGATCTACTCCCTCTTAGCGGGGTCGATGAATGACAGGCTTGGGAAGAGTGTCAATGGTTCCGCCCGCCGCCTCGATCTTCTCACGCGCGGTGCGGGACACGCGATGGGCGCGAATGGTGAGCGGCTGCTCGATTTCTCCGTCCGCCAAGATGACGACGGGCTTCTTGAGCGACCTGATGATCCCCTGTTCACGCAGCGATTCCGGGCTGACCTCCGAACCGGCGGGCAGGTCAACCAGGCTCGAAAGATTCACCGGCTCATATTCCACACGGAAGAGATTTTTGAAGCCCCGCTTGTGCGGCAGCCTCTTGACCAGTGATAGCTGACCGCCCTCAAAGCTTGCCCGCACCCCGCCGCCTGAACGGGACTTCTGCCCCTTCATGCCCTTGCCGGCGTACGTTCCGCGGCCTGAAGAGTTTCCTCGCCCCACGCGTCGTCTGCGCTTGCGGGATCCGGCAGGCGCTCGCAGTTCGTTCTCATGCATCGGCGCTCGCGCCTCCCTCATCCCTCAATTCCGTTGTCACCAGGTGGCGCACCTTGATCAACATCCCTCGAATCGAGCGCGAGTAATCATGCTCCCGCTCGTCGCCCATGCGTCGGAGGCCAAGCGCGCGCAGCGTCTTAACCTGGTCCGACTTCTGGTTAATCGGGCTCTTGGTGAGCGTCACACGCACCTTTGTCATGACCCTGCGCCCTCGTTGTCATCGTCAGTATCGTCAGAGTTCTCCGCATCCTCGGTTGCCTCAGCCGTCGCGGGTTGCTCAGCTTCTGCTGTTGGAGACTCTTCAGCCTCGGCGGCAGGAGCTTCCTCAGTGTCAGCGGCGGGCGTGGCCGTCTCCTCGGCGGAATCCGGCTCAGCGTCCGTGGTCTCCGCCTTGGCGGCAGCTTCCGTCTCGGCGTCGGCCTGCGCCTCGGTCTCGGGCTCTTGTGATTCCGTAGCGGTGGCCTGTTGCTCCTCTTCCGCGTTCCCTGCAAGGAACGTGTCGCTGCTCACCGGCTGCGGGTCGATGGGCGTGGGCCCGGAATAGTCGGCGGCCGCATCCGGCTCCTTCTCAGGGAGCGGCTCCTCGCCCCGCACCATGCGGCGCAGGGAGATCGTCTGGCGGGGGTCGCGCATCATCTGCAGGCCCTTGATGGTGGCCTGTACCACGTTGATGGGATTGTTGCTGCCCTGTGACTTCGTCAAAATATCGCGCACACCGGCGGCCTGTACCACGGCGCGCACGGCGGCGCTGGCGCGGACTCCTGTGCCGGGCGCGGCGGGGCGAAGAAGCACCTGCGCGCCCCCGAATCGACTGACAACCTGCTGCGGCACGCTGCTTTCGAGCGTCGAAACATCGATCAGCGAACGGCGAGCAATCGCGCCGCCCTTTTGCACCGCAAGCGGCACCTCCGCCGCCTTGCCGAGGCCGTAGCCGATCTTGCCCTTGCCGTCGCCAACGACGACGAGCGCGTTGAACGTGAAACGACGTCCGCCGGCAACGGTTTTCGCCACGCGCCGGATCGACACCACGCTTTCGGTCAGGCCGTCCGATTCCCGATCCGCGTCGCGTTGTCGTTCCCGTGTGCGCCCGCGCGCGCCGCGTGTGCGTCCTAGTGTCATCGTTTCTCCGTCCGCTCCTCGTCCCTAGAAAACAAGGCCGTTTTCACGCGCCGCTTCGGCGACGGCCTTGATTCGACCATGATATTGGTACCCGCCCCGGTCAAATACGACGGTCTTGATGCCGCCTGCGATCGCCCGCTGTGCGACTGCCGCGCCAACCATCTTTGAGCGGTCCGACTTGTTCTGCCCGCCCGCCCCGTCTCGAATGTCCTTGTCCCGCGTCGAGGCGGCGGCGAGAGTCACGCCCCGCGAGTCATCAACCACCTGCGCGTAGATATGGTTCAGGCTGCGGAAGACGCACAGCCGAGGCCGCTGTTCCGTGCCGGAAACCCGCTGCCGCAGCCGCAGGTGGCGTCGGCTGCGCCCCTCTCTCGTTGTCTTGATGCGTGGCATGTCTGTGTTTACTCCGCCTATCTGCGTCCGGCGCCCTTGCCTGCCTTGCGCCGCACCTGCTCGCCCTGGTAGCGGATGCCCTTGCCGGTGTAGACACCCGGCTTGCGAACCTTGCGGATATTCGCCGCAATCTGCCCGACAAGCTCCTTGTCGATGCCGTCCACGTGCAGGCGCGTGTTGCTCTCCGCCTCAAGCGTGATGCCCTCGGGCGGCTGGATATCTACTGTGTGGGAGTATCCGACGCTAAGCGTGATGCCGCGTCCCGTCTGTTGCGCGCGGTAGCCCGCGCCTTGGATTTCAAGAGTCCGCCGGTAGCCCTCGGACACGCCAATCACCATGTTTGACAATAGGGCGCGTGACAGACCGTGGAACGCCGCGGATGTGCGGTCGTTCTCGTCCTTGCGGTGGACGGTGATCACACCATCCTCCTGCTCAAATCGCACGGTGGGGTGGAACCGGCGTGTCAGTTCGCCGCGCGGTCCCTTGACGGCAATAGTCGTCCCCTGGGGATCGTCGGTCATCGTGACCTGCACGCCCCCCGGCACCGGTATCGGCATCCGTCCTACTCGTGACATTTTTTGAAACCGTGTTCCTCAGATTGTCTTCAGCAATCCACTTTGCGTGTTTGACCGTTCCTGTCCACTTGCCGGCCTACCACACGTAGGCGAGCAGCTCTCCTCCAATACCCTTGCGCCACGCCTCCCGACCCGTCATCACGCCGCTCGACGTGGAGACGACTGCGATGCCGAGGCCGCCAAAGATGCGCGGAATCTCACCACGCTGCACGTACACGCGCAGTCCGGGCTTGCTGACGCGCCGCAGCCCGTTGATAACGGGGCTGTTGCCCTCGCGATATGCCATCTGCATCCGCACAATCTGCTGTGGCGTCGACCCTCTCAGGATTGAAAAGTCGCGGATGAACCCCTCCTGTTTGAGGATTTCAGCAATGGCGACCTTGGTCTTGGACGCCGGCACGGTGATCGATTCATGCCGTGCCATCAGCCCGTTGCGGATACGGGTGAGCATATCGCCGATGGGATCGCTGACGGTCATGTTCTTACGCTCTCCCCTCTACCAACTCGCCTTGCGTACGCCCGGAAGCTGCCCTGTTAGCGCCCTTTCCCGCAGGCAGATGCGGCACAGGCCGAACATGCGGTAGTAGGCGCGCGGCCTGCCGCACACGTAGCAGCGGTTGTACGCTCGCACCTTGTACTTGGGCTCGCGCTTCCAGCTGGCAATCTTTGACTTCTTCGCCATTAGTTGGTGATCTCCTCACGCGTGAACGGCATCCCCAGCAGGGCCAGCAGTCTGAGCCCCTCGTCGTCCGTCTGCGCCGTCGTCACAATGTTCACCTGCAAACCGCGGATCCGGTCCACGCGGTTGTAGTCGATTTCGGGAAAGATGATCTGCTCTCGCAGCCCGACACTGTAGTTGCCGCGCTTGTCGAACGCCTTTGTTGAGACGCCGCGAAAGTCTCTCGTGCGCGGCAAGGCCACGTTCATCAGCCTGTCCAGAAAATTCCACATACGCGCGCCGCGCAGCGTCACGGAAGCGCCAATGGTGTTTCCCTCGCGGATGTGGAATCCGGCGATGGAGTTCCGGGCGCGTGTGACCACCGGCTTCTGGCCGGAAATCGTCGTCAGATCGCGTTGGATGCCCTCCAACACCCGCGCCTCGTCACGCGCGTCTCCCGCGCCGATGTTCAGCACGATCTTCGTGATCTTCGGCACGCGCATCGTATTCGTGATGTTGAACTCCTGCATCAGGGCAGGGGCAACCTCATCCATGTACATCCGGCGCAGGCGTGGAATCTCGGCAGGGCGCGTGCCGTTCGTTGCCGCGGCCTCCTGCGTCCCTTCATCGGACGACTCAGCCTGCCGTCGCCGTCCGGATGAGCGCCGCTGTCGGGCAGGGGCCTCCGCCTCTTCGCCCTCTTGCGCGTCGTCCGTTGACGCCCCCGCCGGAACGGGGAACGGCAGATCGCGTTCGATATCGTCGTTGTCTAGTCGATCGTCTCGTCGCATGTCTTGCACCGTCGGACCTTGCGTCCGTCTTCGAGTGTGCCGAAATTCACCCGCACCGCCTTATCGCAGTGGGGGCAAATCAACTTCACATTGGAGATATGCAGCGGGTTGGGCATCTCGATGATGCCGCCCTGCCTCACGCCCGGCTGCGGGCGCTGATGCTTCTTGATGATGTTCACGCCCTGCACGACGACGCGGTTCCTGGACGGAATCACGCGCTCAACCGTGCCGCGCCTGCCCCGGTCTTTGCCCGCGGCTATGTACACCGTGTCGTTTCGCTTGATTTTCGCCGCCATCGCTACAAGACCTCCGGGGCGAGGGAAATGATTCGCATGAAATTCTTGTCGCGCAGTTCTCGCGCGACGGGCCCGAAAATACGCGTGCCGCGCGGCAGATCACGCTCAGTCAGAATGACTGCCGCGTTCTCATCGAACCTGATATAAGAGCCGTCCGGCCGCCGATACGGCTTGACCACGCGCACCACAACGGCGCGAACCACGTCGCCCTTGCGCACGCCCGCGTTTGGCTGTGCCTCCTTGACGGACGCGACGATGATATCGCCAACGGACGCATAGTGCCGCCGCGTGCCGCCCGGCACGTTGATGCACTGGATTTCGCGAGCGCCGGAGTTGTCCGCGACGCGAAGACGTGTTTGGACCTGGATCATTCTGAACCTGCCCTCGCATCATCTGGCAGTCCCACGACAACGCCCCGCTCCAACACCTCGGTTACGCGCCACCGCTTGTCCCTGGACAGCGGTCGTGTCTCCTGGATGCGCACCAGGTCGCCCTCGGCGCAAACGCCATTCTCGTCGTGCGCCTTAAATCGTGTCAGGCGGCGCACGGCCTTCTTATACAGGCGGTGGGTGCGCTGCCGCTCGACGGTCACGACAACCGTCTTCTCCATCTTCGTGCTGACCACGCGGCCCACGCGTGTCTTCTGATCGGGCATCTACGCTGTCTCCTCCACCGCGAAGGCCGCCAATTGCCGCTCACGGATTACGGTCTTGAAACGGGCAACGGTCTTGCGCGCCTTGCCAACCTCGCTGGTGTTGGCCAACTGCCGCGTCACCGCGCGAAAGCGCAGGTTGAACAGTTCCCGATGCGCATTCTCCAACTCCTCCTGGAGTTGGTCATCATTCAGCGCGCGTATCTCTTCCAGGTCCATCCCGGGCTACTCCATGTCACGAGTGACAATCTGCGTGCGGATGGGCAGCTTGTCCTGCGCCAGGCGCATTGCCCGCCGCGCTGCCTCTTCAGGAACCCCTGCAATCTCGAACAGGATCTTGCCGGGGCGCACCACGGCCACCCAGCCGTCCACGTTGCCCTTGCCTGCTCCCATCCGTGTCTCCAGGGGCTTCTTTGTAATCGACTTATGGGGGAAGACGCGAATCCAGATCTGGCCGCCGCGCCGCACGTGACGTGTCATCGCTCGCCGTGCCGCCTCAATCTGGCGGCCCGTGAGCCAGACCGGCTCCATCGACTGAATGCCGAACTCGCCGAACGCCACCGTGTTGCCCTTCTGCGCCATCCCACGCATCCGGCCCCGGTGCTGCTTGCGATATTTGACTCGTCGTGGTTGCAACATATCGGTCAGTCCGAACTACTCGTCGTTCTCGTCAGCGCTCGCCTCTTCGGCCTCGGCGGGCGGGCTGTCTTCAGCGGCGGGAGTTTCAACGTCGGCAGAAGTATCACTTTCAGGAGCCGCCGCCTCGGTGTCCGTGGTCGCGCCGCTCTCAGGAGGTGACGCCTCGGCAACGGTCACCGCGCCGTCTTCTGAGGACGCGACCGGCGTGGACATCAGGGCGCTGCGCCGCGCCAGTTCCTCCGGCGTCGCCTCCGTCACAATATCGCCGCGATAGACCCAGACCTTGACGCCAATCTGTCCCATCTGGGTCCGCGCTTCCGCGGTGCCAAAATCAATATCGGCGCGCAGTGTATGGAGCGGGACGCGACCGTCCATCGCCTTCTCCGTGCGCGCAATCTCCGCGCCGCCCAACCGTCCCGAAACCGCGACGCGGATTCCCTGCGCCCCGGCCTGCATGGAGCGTTGAACGGCCTGCCGTGTGGCGCGTCGGAAAGAGACCTGCCGCTGTATCTGGTCTGCGATGCTCTGCGCAACCAGCGTCGCCTCCAGTTCGGGCTGCCGAATCTCGTTGATGTCCACGCGGACGCGCTTGCCCGTCAGGTTCTCGAGCTCCTGGCGGAGTTCCTCAACACGCTGGCCGCCGCGCCCAATGACCACGCCCGGCCTTGCCGTGTGGATGAGCGCCCGCACCTCGCTCGCCTTTCGCTCAAGCTCGACGCGAGCAACCGCGGCGTCACGATGCTTCTCGACGATATGATCCCGAATCTGCAGGTCCTCCAGCAGATTCGTTCGATACTGCTCCGCGCGGTCCGCGAACCAATGCGTCTGCCAATCACGGATGTACCCGAGGCGGAACCCAAACGGGTGAACCTTATGACCCATTAACCGTTCTCCTCATCATCCACGATGACCGTCAGATTGCTGTGCCTGCGAAAATGCTTGCCGGCCTGTCCCCGCGCACGAGGCTTGTAGCGTCGCAGCGTCTCCGCCGGCCCGATGTCCATGCGCACGATGCGCAGTATGCTCGGATCCAGGTCGTAGTTGTTCTCCGCGTTCGCCGCTGCGGAGCGCACCACTTTCGCGACCTCTTTGGCCCACGGACTCGTCATGAACTCAAGTTGTGTGAGCGCATCCTCCACGTACATGCCGGGCAGCGTCTGCGTGATGACGTGCAGCTTGCGCACGGAGAGCGACATACG
This sequence comes from Dehalococcoidia bacterium, assembly GCA_034422835.1. Lineage (GTDB taxonomy): Bacteria > Chloroflexota > Dehalococcoidia > UBA6926 > UBA6926 > VXMO01. The sequence goes on from DAOUJJ010000001.1 coordinate 59,290, forward strand.
GCGTGCTCGCGCTGTTACTTGCATCGCGCCAACCCCGTCCTACCGCCTCGCCTGACGCTCATTGCGAACGTGGCCGCGGAATGTCCGTGTTGGGGCGAACTCGCCGAGTTTGTGTCCCACCATGTTCTCCGTGATAAACAGGGGAATGTGCCGCCGACCGTCATGCACCGCCATGTTCAGTCCCACCATCTCCGGCACAATGGTTGACGCGCGCGACCACGTGCGGATCACCGCCCGCGAGTTCGTCTGCTGCGCGACGGTTACCTTGCGCAAGAGCTTGGGCTCTATGTACGGTCCCTTCTTGACTGATCGCGACATTGTTCTTCAGCGTTCCTGTTCTTGTCCGTTCTCGTTCAGATTCCTAGCGGCGTGAGCCTCTGCGCCCGCCGCGCCGACGCACGATGAAGACGTCCGTCTTCTTGTTCCTCCGCGTCCGCTTTCCAAGTGTCGGTTTGCCCCACGGCGATTTCGGCCCTGGCATGCCGATTGGAGAGCGACCTTCGCCGCCTCCGTGCGGATGGTCGCGCGGTGACATTGCGGACCCGCGCACCGTCGGGCGCCAACCCTTGAGGCGCTTCCTGCCCGCCTTGCCCCATGACAGGTTCTTATGGTCGGGATTCCCGACCTGCCCGATGGTCGCGTAGCAAGTGGAAAGCACGCGCCGCAGCTCACCCGAAGGCAGCCGGAGCAGCGTGTACTTGTCCTCATGCGCCATGACCTGCGCGCCGGTGCCCGCTCCGCGGACAAGCTGCCCGCCCTTGCCGAGATGAATCTCGACATTGTGCACCGTCGTGCCCGTCGGAATAACCCCCAGGGGAAGCGCGTTGCCGACCCGAACCTCCGCATCGGGGCCGGAGGAGATTACGTCGCCGCGCTGCAGGCCAAGAGGAGCAATGATATAGCGCTTTTCGCCGTCGTGGTAGTGCAACAGGGCGATCCGCGAAGAGCGGTTCGGGTCATATTCAATTGTCTTCACAGACGCCGGAACGCCGTGCTTGTTGCGCTTGAAATCGATAACGCGATAGGAACGCTTCACACCACCGCCGCGATGGCGAACGGTGATGCGGCCGGAATGGTTGCGCCCGGCGTTGCTCTTGAGCGGCTCCAGAAGTGACTTCTCCGGCCGCACCTTGTCGATGTCGTCAAAAGCATCCAGCACCATGCCGCGGCGGCCGGGAGATGTGGGTTTGACTGTCTTGACTGCCATCACTCTGCCCTTACACGCCCTCAAAGACCTCGATGCGCTCGCCCGCCTGCAGGGTCACAACGGCCTTCTTCCACGGCTTCGTCTGGTACGTCTTCAGTCCGGCGCGCCTGGTCTTGCCCTTGACGTTCATCACATTCACGGCGGACACGCGCACGCGGAACGCAACTTCCACCGCCTCACGTATCTGCTTCTTATTGGCCTTGCGATGCACCTCGAAGGCGTACTTGCTCTGGTCCTGGAGCGCCGTGTACTTCTCCGTGATCACGGGGCGGCGCAAAACCTCCAGCGGATGCAGGTCCATGACTACCTCTCCGCCTTTCTGCCGCTCTTCGCCCACAACTCTTCCGCGCTGCGGACGGCGTCCAGTGTGATCACCAACTTACGGTGCGCCAGCAGATCACCGATGTTCATATAGCGTGCCGGCAGCGTCTTGACCCGCGGCACGTTGTGTGCCGAGCGGATGAGATTCTCCTCAGGCTCCGCCGTCACCAGCAGGGTAGGAGCGTTGATCTCAAGGCTCTGGAGCGCTGCCACCACGTCCTTCGTGCGCGGCCTCTCCAACCCGAAGCTGTCGATGATGATCAGGTCTCCGCCCGCCAGCTTGCTGGTCAGCACGCTGCGCAGCGCCTGCCGCCTCATGCGGACCGGGAGGTCCTGTCGGTAACTGCGAGGCTTGGGGCCGAATGTCACGCCGCCGTGCCGCCACAGCGGGGAGCGGATGCTGCCCTGCCGCGACCGGCCGGTGTACTTCTGGCGCCACGGCTTCCGTCCGCCGCCGCGTATCTCACCGCGTGACTTCGTGGAATGCGTCCCCTGGCGAGCGTTCGCGCGCTGTCGCACGAGTGCCTGGTGGACGAGAGCCTCATAGATCGGCGCATTGAAGAGCAGGTCGCTTACCTCGACGTGGTCAACGACCTGCCCGCTTGTATTCCGGACGTCAACTTCCATATCAGCGGCTCGCCTTCTTGCGCACGAGGACGATTCCCTCGGGGGCTCCGGGCGCGGAGCCGCGCACGAATACAAGGTTGCGCTCCGCGTCCACGGCCACGACGAGACCGCTCTTCTGTGTCGTTCGCTTATTGCCCATCTGACCGGCCATCTTGAGTCCCTTGCGAACCCGGCCGGGAGTTGTGCCTGCGCCAACGGAGCCCGGCGCGCGCCATCGGTCACCCTGTCCGTGCGTCTTCGGGCCGCCGCGGAAATGCCAGCGCTTCACGCCCCCTGCGAAACCCTTGCCCTTGGATCGTGCCGTCAGATCAACCTGCTCGCCGACCTCAAAGACCTGGTCTGCCGTCACGACGGTCCCGACCTCGGGCATATCGCCCTGCGCCCGCACCTCTCTCAGGTGCCGCAGCGGGCCGATGTCATTCCTGGACAGGTGGCCCATGCGCGGCCCGTTCAGCTTGCGCTCAGGGACTGCCTCATAGCCGATCTGCACTGCGTCATAGCCGTCCGTTGCTGCCGTCTTGACCTGCGTCACCGTACATGGCCCCACACGGATGGCCGTCACGGCGGACACCGTTCCATCCTCATGGATGTATTGCGTCATGCCGAGCTTGGTTCCCAGTAATGCGGAGAGCATCGTCGAAAATACCTGGTGCGATTCCTATGAGCTGATTTCGATGCTGACGCCGGCCGGCAAATCCAGATGCGTCAATGAATCGATGGTGCGTGATGTCGGGTCGAGAATATCGACGATTCGCTTGTGCGTCCGAATCTCGAACTGCTCGCGCGAGTCCTTATCGACGTGCGGGGAGCGAATCACAGTGAATCGCTTGATGCGCGTCGGCAATGGAATCGGCCCGGACACTTGCGCGCCTGTCCCCTCCGCTGCCTCCACGATCTGCACGGCAGACGCATCCAGTAGGCGGTGGTCAAACGCCTTCAGCGTGATGCGTATCTTCTGCCGTTGCCGCACGGTTGTCATGATTCTTCCCTGTTGTCCCGCCTAGCGCGCCCCGACGCTTGCCGGGCGTCGAGTGAGCGATTCCACCACCTGCTGCGGAACGTGACTGTAGTGATCGAACTCCATGCTGTAGCTTGCGCGTCCCTGCGTAGCGGAGCGCAGAGATGTAGCATACCCGAACATCTCCGCGAGGGGAACGAATGCCGTCACGATTCCGAGTTCGCCCCGGCTCTCCATTCCCTGCACCTGCGCGCGACGGCTCTGCAGATCGCCCATCACATCGCCGATGGACGCCGCCGGTCCAACCACTTCAACCTTCATGATTGGCTCAAGAGCAACGGGCCGCGCGCGTTCGATGGCGGCCTTGAATCCCATCGACCCCGCCATCTTGAACGCCATCTCGGACGAGTCCACCTCGTGGAACGAGCCGTCGTCGACGGTGATGCGGATGTCGACGATCGGGAATCCGGTCAACTGCCCGTTCTGCGCCGCCTCTCGCGCGCCCTGCTCGACGGCGGGAATGTACTCGCGCGGCACTGCGCCGCCAACAATCTTGTTCACAAACTCGATGCCGCTCCCCGGCTCCAGCGGCTCAACCTCAAGCCAGACGTGGCCGTACTGACCGCGTCCGCCCGTCTGCCGCACATAGCGTCCCTCTGCCCGCGCTTGGCTGGTGACGGTCTCGCGGTACGCCACCTGTGGGCGGCCCGTCCGCGCGTCGACGCGGAACTCCCGCTTGAGACGGTCGACAATCACTTCAATATGGAGCTCGCCCATGCCGGAGATGACGGTCTGACCGGTCTCCAGATCATGGGAAGAGCGGAACGTCGGGTCCTCCTGCCCCAGCTTGACCAGGGCATCCACCAGCTTCTCCTCTTCCTCACGGGTCTTTGGCTCAATGGCCACCGACACGACGGGCTCCGGGAAGCGAATGGATTCGAGAATGACCGGGCTGTTCACGGCGCTGATAGTGTCGCCTGTGAACGTATCCTTGAGCCCAACGGCGGCGACGATGTTCCCTGCCGCCGCTTCCTCAAGCTCCTCACGATGATTTGAATGCATCTGAATCAGGCGGCCAAGGCGCTCGCGTCCCTGCCTGCTTGTATTGAGGACAGTTGATCCCGCCTTGCACGTGCCTGAGTACACGCGAAGATACACCAGCCGTCCAGCGAACGGGTCCGTGACGACCTTGAATGCAAGCGCAGAGAATGGCTCGGACGGGTCCGGCGCGCGCTCCATAACAACGTTCTCGTCACGCGGGTCTGTTCCCTGCACCGGCGGCACGTCCAGGGGAGAGGGCAAATAGTCGGTGATGGCATCGATGAGCGGCTGCACGCCCTTGTTGCGCAGCGCCGTGCCGCAGAACACCGGGTAGATGGCCATCTTGACCGTTCCGGCGCGAAGCCCGCGGCGGATCTCGTCCTCGGTCAGTTCCTCCCCTTCGAGGTACTTGACCATCAACTCATCGTCCTGCTCTGCCGCGCGTTCAATCATCGCGTCGCGGTAGCGGGCCGCGTCGGCGACCAACTCGTCCGGAATCGGCTGCTCCACCATCGTCGCGCCGTCGGCGTCCTCCCAGGTGATGGCGACCTGCCGAATGAGATCGATGACACCGCGGAAATCGTCTTCCTTGCCCCACGGAATCTGAACCGGGACAGGGATGGCGTTCAAGCGGACGTGAATTGAATCGATCGACTCGAAGAAGTCCGCGCCGATCTTGTCCATCTTGTTGATAAAACAGATTCGCGGCACGTGGTACCTATCCGCCTGCCGCCATACGGTCTCCGACTGCGGTTCGACGCCCGCGTTGGCGTCGAGAATAACGACTCCACCATCAAGAACGCGGAGGCTGCGCTCAACCTCCGCGGTGAAATCGACGTGCCCGGGCGTGTCGATAATGTTGACCGTAAAGCCCTTCCAGTCCACGGTTGTTGCTGCGGACACGATGGTAATGCCACGTTCCTTTTCCTGCGGCATCCAATCCATGACGGCTGTGCCCTCATCCACGGTGCCCAGCTTGTAGGTCCGGCCTGTGAAATACAGAACGCGTTCGGACACCGTTGTCTTTCCGGCGTCGATATGCGCGATAAAGCCGATATTTCGGATTTTAGAGAGTGGTAAGTCGGTGGCCATTACTGTTTTCCCCTGCGCTATATCAGATAGTCCGCTTCACCAACGGTAATGCGCAAAGGCTCGGTTGGCCTCAGCCATACGGTGCATCTCTTCTCGGCGGCGGACTGCGTTGCCTTGTCCCTGTGCCGCCTCCATGATTTCCGTCGTCAGCTTGTCAAGCATCGGGCGTCCCGTGCGCTGCCGCGCGGAATCAATGATCCACCGCATGGAGAGCGTCAGTCCGCGTTCTCCACGCACCTCAACGGGCACCTGATACGTCGCGCCGCCGACGCGCCGGGGCCGAACCTGCAGCAGCGGCGTCGCATTGCGTATCGCCCGTTCGAAAGTCTCGATGGGGTCATCCCCGTTTGAGGCAATGTTTGCCAGCGCGCCATAGACAATGCTCCGGGCAGTGTTCTTCTTGCCGCGCTGCATGACGCGATTGGTGAATCGCGTAACCAACACGCTTCCATAGCGTGGATCGGGGAGTATGGGGCGCTTGATCGCCCGTCGACGTCGTGACATGGGGTTAGTTTCTCTTCGCGCCGTACTTGCTGCGGCCTCGCTTGCGGCCATTCACGCCGCCGGAATCCAGAGCGCCTCGGATGATGTGATAACGAACACCCGGAAGATCCTTCACGCGGCCGCCGCGAATGAGCACCGTGGAGTGCTCTTGCAGATTGTGTCCTTCCCCCGGGATGTACGCGGTGACTTCAGTCCCGTTCGTCAGTCGAACGCGGGCAATCTTGCGCAGCGCGGAGTTCGGCTTCTTGGGCGTCATTGTGCGCACCTGCGTGCAGACGCCCCGCTTCTGAGGCGAAGGCTGATTCCGCACAACCCTGTTCGTAAGCGCGTTGTAGCTCACCTGCAGGGCGGGCGCCTTTGATTTCGACCGCGGCCGCTGTCGCCCCTTCCGCACCAGTTGATTGACTGTCGGCATCCCGTTGCTTTCCTCTTTTTCTGCCGCGACGCGCACGCGCGCGGGCAGATGCATCTCTCTGCTTCTCTTGGCTTGGTATGCCCAGCCCCACGTCCGTGATAGACAAGGACTGAGACTGTTCCCACTATCCGCGTCGCTAAACACGAAAAACAGGCACAAGTACCCTGCGTCCCCAATAGGGGGCGCGATTTCAAATTGTAGGTAGGAACGGAATCGGTGTCAACAAACCTGGAGCTATCTATCCCAACTTAGCGACCCGTACTGCCCTTCATAGTGCAGCAATGGGCGATCGGCGCGGGGACTCACACCCGCCGCAACCACAGCGCCAACGTATATCGTGTGATCCCCCGCCTCGATAGTGTTCTCAACACGACATTCGATATGAGCGAGGCTATCCTCCAGGAGTGGCGCGCCCGATTCGCCATTTCGATGGGACAGGGTTTCCAACCGGTGGGCCGCCAGCAGTTCGGCAGTGCCCTTGTGGGACAACTCGGCGGCCAAACTTGCCTGCCCCTCGTGCAAAATATTCACGGCAAAGACACCGCTTTCCTGTATGAGCGCATGAATATCCGATTCATGATCGACACAGACGAGTACGAGCTGTGGGTGCAAGGAAACTGAACAGACTGCGCTCATTGTCGTGCCATGTACATCATCGCCTGCGCGAGTCGTGACGATGGTAACGCCGGTGGCGAGCCGACCCATCACACGGCGAAACTCGTTTGGGGTGATGTCCGGCATCGGAAAGGTCTCCGTCCGGCTGCTCGGCGTGGCGCTAATCGCGCACGGCCACGATTTCGAGCCAGTTGCGGGGGACGAAGGACAGCTCCATATCACGGAAAGTCTCGCGAATGGTCGCCCGCAGCACCTCGCTCGCTGTTTCTATCTGCACGCCCGGCAGCGCTCCCTCCACGAAGTCTGAAAATGAGCAGATGGAAAGCCACCCCTCAATCGGCACCTCAATCGGAATAACGCGCTCATCCCTGATGCTGAAACCCGCGTCCGTCAGCAGCGACTTGTATTCCTCCGGCGTCAACTGCTGCCGCGCCATGACCTTGTTCTTCACAGGACTCAAACCGTACTCCGACTTGAGTAGACGCAGTGAGCGCATCATCCATCGACGATAGAACGGGTCTGTGCCCTCCACGATAGAGCCTGAATAGAAGGTGCTGTTGAACGCGAACAGGCCGCCCGGCTTGAGCGCGTCCATGATTCCCGCAAGCACGTCCGGCTTGTTGTCCACCAAGTGGATTGCATTGCAGAAAACCACGGCGTCAACCGGCTCCGAGATGATATTCGAAAGGTCTTCCGCGCGGGAATTCTCAAAGGAGACCTCAGCGTCCGTCACGTCCGTGAACTGCCGCCGCGCCTCTTCCAGTGTCTCCGGCGACATGTCAACGCCCAGGATCCATGCGCCGTGCCCGCGCACCTTGTCAAGGATCTTCCGTGTAATCTCACCCGGGCCGCACGCAAGGTCAATGACCCGATTTCCGGTCTGCAAACCGACGAGATCAACCAGCCGACTGTTCTCTTCCTGGTAGAAGGGTTGCCGCGCGAAAGCGTTGAATGAGTAATCCTCGGCGCCCGCCGTGGCGGAAGATGCAGACTGTGAGTGAGTCATGGTCGTTCGTCTCAGGCCATGAACTCGCGCTAATTGCGTCGGCGCCGCGCCTTGCGGGCCTTCAAGCGTGCTCGTTCCTGCTTGGAGATGAAGTGGCGCTTCTCCTTTGCCTGCCTCAGGATGCCTGAACGTTCAACCACGGAACGGAACCGCTTGATCAACTGCTCCTGGCTTTCACCCTCACGCAGGACTACATACGTCATTCGCCACTTTCCTCCATTTCAGTTCCTACTATCGTTCTTGCTGCCCACACCGTTGCCGGGAGTACTGCCGCGCCATGAACGGCCACCTGTCCATTAATAGCACAGTCGCAATAAAGAACGGGACGGGTGTTGGCCGCGTGGCGGGTTCAGTCGCGGAAGCGGCCGGGCGGTGAGTTCCGTTGGCGTGTGAAGCACGTGGCGCAATAGACAGGCCGTATTCCGCGCGGCTCGAATGGCACCTCGGTCTCACGCCCGCATTCTGCGCACGTTGCCGGATACATCTGTCGTCGGGGGCGATCCTGCTCCACCGGCGCCGCGTCACGTGTCTCCCGCCGCCGCGCCATGTCCGCGCGGCGCACAACTCGGCAGGCGTGGCATCTCTTCGGCTCATTCCGAAAGCCTCGATCCGAATAGTATTGCTGTTCGCCCGCAGTAAAGACGTAATCACTGCCGCATTCGGAACACGTCAGCGTGCGATCGCTGAACGTCATGACGGTCTACCCCCACTCCACGTTGGTCCCAAGCAGGTACCGCGTGGACTATAGCACAAGTTACCTATCGACATAACACTCCCGGAAATCCTCAACAGACCCTCCCCTCCTCGTGGAGGAGAGTTAGAGTGGGGCGGGAGTCTCACTACATCCGGCTTATGCGATCAAAGAGGGCGGCGAAATTGACGCCCCACCCGATGCCGGCTACCCGCCCAGGAAAGATGCGCGGGTCCTCTGGGTTCCAGTACGTCTCGCGGACCTGACGCAGGCTCGGTGGTCTGAGATCGTAGGGTACGAATCCAAGCGCGCGGCCATGCCAGCGCTCGTTCTCAGGGCCCTTGCGCAATTCCTCATAGAGAACCGCAAGGATGACGACGACCGTGAGTACCTGGGTGAGCCTTCTCATCATGGCCGCCATCTAACGCCCCTCGATGATGTTCCTGAACCTGCGGTCACTCCGATACGGCCCGACGACCGTAAGACGATACTGTTCAGGGTCGAAGATGCGCTGCGCAACACGCTGCACGTCATCCACGGTGATGCTATCCAGCTGTTCGACCACCTCCTCCGGCGTCTCGATATTCCCAAAGATGATCTCCTGTCCGCCCAGCCAGCTTGATATGCTGCGCGTGTCCTCCAGGCGCAGCAGCATCCGTCCTTTGGACAACTCAAGCGCGCGATCCAGTTCGCCCTGAGTGATGTCCCGCGTCGCTCGTTCCAGTTCCCTGATAACAGCCTCCAGCGCCTGCGGTCCCCGCTGTGGCACCGTTCCTGCGTACACAGCCATGGCGCCCGTGTCCTTCAGATACATCACATCCGTATCCACCTCGTACACGATGCCCATACGCTCTCGCAGTTCCAGAAAGAGGCGGCACGCCATGCCGTCGCCGAGGATCGCGTTCAGCAGCCACAGGGCGCGCCGGTCCGGATCGTGTGCGGACATGCCGGGGAACATCAGGCAGATGTTGGCCTGCTCCGTCTTGCGGTATTCCAGTTCCACGCGGCTCTCCGGTTGCTTGTCCTCCACGGGCGGCATCGGGCGTGGATTCCCGCTCGGCCACGCCTCCAACAGCGTCGCAACCATTTGCTCGATCTCCGCGTGTTCAATCTGCCCCGCCACCGCCAGCACGACCTGAGACGGGTCGTACTGCTCACGCATGTACGACATGATTGTGTCCCGTGACATTGCGCGGACGCTCTCTTCCGTTCCGGCAATGTCACGCCCCAGCGGCTGGTCGGGCCACATGATTTTGTCCGCCATGTGGAACACGCGCTGCGCCGGCGAGTCGAATGAGGTATGTATCTCTTCAAGGATGACGTCGCGTTCCTTCTCGATCTCCTCTGCCGGGAACGTTGAGTTCAAGAGCATGTCGGACAGGATGTCGATGCCGATGGACAGGTGAGGCCGTGCCACGCGCGCCCAGTAGATTGTCACCTCGCGGTCCGTGCTGGCGTTCATGAAACCGCCCACCCGCTCGATGGTCTCGGACACGTCCTGCGCCAGCGGACGCCGCTGAGTGCCCTTGAAAAGGATGTGCTCCAGGAAATGCGATGCGCCGGATTCGTTATCGTGCTCATAGCGCGATCCCGTGCCAACGTAGAACGCGATTGAAACGGCGCGCGTTGCCGGCATTGAAGCCGTCAGGAGTCGGATGCCGTTCGGAAGGACGGTTCGTGTATATGGGGCAAGCGCTTCCGTCATCGTGTACCCGCCAATGGTCGTGGATACCGGGAGCGCGCGCGTGCCACCGCTCCCCTGCGCGCCGGTCACGATTCCATCCACAGCACGTCGCCGTGCAGATCGTCAGGATGCGGCTTGGCCGCAAAAACCGCGTATTCCGCCTTGCTTGCGCCGATCGTCGTGCCCGGCCCGTGTCCGGTGTAGACGATTGTCTCGTCCGGCCGCACATACAACTTTGTTGTGATGCTTGTGATTTGCTGCCGAAAAGCCTCGGGGCTGACCGAATTCCCCGGCCCGCCAGGGAAAAGGGTGTCTCCCGAGAACAGATGCCGCCCCGTGATGAAAGACACGCTCCCCGGCGTGTGCCCGGGTGTCGTGATTACCTGCAAGGGCACCGTCCCAATCTGAAGTGTGTCTCCGTCATCCAGCAGTAGTGTGGGAGTGACGGGCAGCTCCCCGGCATCGGCCGGTGTCGCCGCGACGATCGCATTAGGCAGCGCGGCTGAAACCTCCTCCAGAGCCCCCCAATGATCGGAGTGTCTGTGCGTGGTCAGGATGTAGAGAACGTCCATGCCCGCGACGGCATTCAGGATCTTGTCAGCCTCCGCCGCCGCGTCGATGATCGCCGCTGTGTTGCGAAGCGGATCCGCGACGACGTAGAAGTTGTTCCCCCAGTTTCCGACCTCCATGCTGTAGATCCGCAGATCCATCTCGTTGTGCGTCAGCGTCATCCCTCAAAGTCTCCCATCAGTCCGTAATTTACGTTGACACCTCTAACCGCGCTTTCTTAGGATTCTTGCACGCCGCGACCAAAATTGCGCGTGTTCAACCTGCCAATTCGTCGCGGCGCGGAGGAATCACATGACCGCTGAAGTCAGCCCGGGCGTTGGCGCCATCACACTGCGCCCCGATGATGACGATTCTCCCCACGTCTTTTGGGTTCGAGGAGAGAACGGCGGCGTGCTCATCGACGCCGGTCACGATGAGGACGATGTCTCACAGCGCGTCGTCGATGCCGTCAATGAACTCCGAGGAGGCGATTCCGCGCCCGCCGTCCTCTTGATTACAGACCGCTTTGGGGAGCACTGCGGCGGCGCGGCAGCGCTCAAAGCGGCGTTCCCGGGCATGGTTGTTCACGCCGGCGCAGGAGACATTGACGCAATCAATGAGGAAACCGGCGGGGCAGTGGATGTGTCACTGAGCGGTGGCGAGACCTTTGACCTTGGCGGCGGCAGGACGATTCATGCCATCGCCACGCCGGGCCACGTTGGAGGCAGCATGTGCTACCTCCTCCAACCGGACGGCGTCCTGTTCAGCGGCGACTGTGTCTTGAGCCGCGGCACGACCGCCGTCCATCTTGATCAGGGCGGCGACATGGCCGCCTACGTCGCGTCTTTACAGAAACTCGCCGAACAGAACGCGAATCTGCTGCTCTCTTTCCACGGCTCGCCCGTCACGGACCCTGCTGCCAAGCTCGCCGAACTCATCGGGCATCGCAATTCCCGTGATGCGGCCATCCTGGAATGCCTGCGCGACGGCGTGACGGATGTGGACGCGATGCGCGAGAGACTCTATGGCGCGGCCAACCTTGAGGAATGGCGCTGGAACGCCGCCAGAGAGCAGATCGTCGCCCACCTCCTGAAACTGATCGGTGAAGGAACCGTAACCGAAGTTGAGGCCGGAAACAGCTACCGCTTAGCCTAGACAAAGACTCCGGATTGAATTGCCAAGAACATTAGCGAGAGGAACCAACCAACCATGAGAGGAATTGACGCCCTATCTGTTTTCCCCGCGTCCGCCAAGGCGCGCGACAACGGCCATCTTGAAATCGCCGGACTTGACACAGTCGAACTCGCCCGCGCGCAGGGCACGCCGCTGTACGTGTTTGATGAGGCTGAGCTGCGAGACGCCGCCCGACGCTATCGCGCGGCCCTGGATGCCCACTATCCCGGTGAAAGCTCCATCATCTACGCATCCAAGGCCTTTTCGAACGTCGCCCTTTTCCGTTTGCTTGCGGAGGAGGGTGTTGGATTCGACGTGGTGAGCGGCGGCGAATTGGCCACAACACAGGCGGCAGGTGTCGATCCCGCCGTCGTCCACTTCCACGGCAACAACAAGAGCGCAGAGGAACTTGAGCGGGCCGTCGAGTCCAACATCGGCGCAATCGTCGTCGACAACCTCCATGAACTTGCGTCGCTTGAGTCGATTCTTGAGCGACTTGAAAGAACGCAGCATGTATCGTTCCGGGTCTCCCCCGGCGTCGATCCTCACACGCACGCGCACACGACCACAGGTGTTCTCGACAGCAAATTCGGACTCGCCATTCAGACGGGGCAGGCGGAAGAGGCCATCGAACGCGCCATGCAGTCGCAGCGCCTCGACGTTGCCGGGCTCCATTTCCACCTCGGCTCCCCCATTTTCGAGATAGAGCCATACGAGGAGGCCATTCAGATCACGATGGAATTCGCGGCGCAGATGAGGGATAAGTACGGCTTCTCACTGCGCATGTTCAGCCCTGGGGGCGGCTTTGCCGTCAACTACCTCACAACGGACGAAGCCCCCGTCGCGGACACGTACATCTCCACCATCTCAAAGGCCATCATCCAGGGCTGTGATGTTCACGGCCTCGAACTGCCCGCGATTTCCATCGAACCCGGGCGCTCCATGGTGGGCACGGCGGGAGTCGCCCTATACACCGTCGGCGCAACAAAGCTCCTGCCGGATATCCGTACCTACGTCTCCGTTGACGGCGGCATGGGCGACAATATCCGCCCCGCCATCTATGGCTCCGAATATGAGGCCGTGCTGGCCTCACGAATGGGGGACGCGGAGGAGATCACGGTGACCATCGCCGGCAAGTACTGTGAGTCCGGCGATATCCTCGTCCGCGACTGCTCCCTGCCGACGCCTGCCGCGGGCGATATACTCGCCATCCCGGTGTCCGGCGCGTACTGCATTGCGATGTCGTCCACGTACAATGCCAACCCCCGCCCGGAGGTCGTTCTCATCTCCAACGGCGAAGCCCGCACCATCCGCCGCCGTGAAACCTTCGAAGACCTCATGCGCCTTGATGTTTAACTTGTGATGCCCTGGACAACTCCTGCCGATAGCGATGCCGTCGGTCTCCTTGACCGCAGCATTCAGCAGGGTAGGCTTGCCCACGCATGGCTGCTGACCGGCCCCGCCGGTGTCGGCGGACTGGCGCTCGCCCGCGAATTTGCAAAGGCGCTCTTGTGTGACGATGAGCAGGAGAGGCCGTGCGTTGACTGTCGCCACTGTCGCCGCATCGAAAGCGGCCACCATGCCGACGTTATGGTCATCTCCCCCGCCGGCGCAGGCTCCATCGGCATCGAGGCCGCTCGTGATCTCCAGGCCGCCGCCAACCTGCAGCCGTACGAGGCGTCCGGCCGCGTCATCATCATCGACGATGCGGACACGCTCACGCGTGAGGCGGCGAACGCCCTCCTCAAGGTCCTTGAAGAGCCTCATCCGAACGTCACCCTCATCCTCGTCACGGCCAATGACGAGGCGATTCTCGATACCATCCGTTCCCGCTGCCAGATCGTTCCACTCCGTCCAATTCCGTTTGACCAGGTTGCGGAGGCGCTGCGTGAGAACGGTACGGACGACGAGCAGGCAAACCGCCTTGCCAAACTCTCCGGCGGACGCCTTGAATACGCGCTCAGCCTGCTGGCCGATACCGCCCCGCTGGACGCCCGCCGCGCCGCCCTAGATGAGATTCTTACCGTTCGTGGTGAGTCTGTTGCCGACCGCCTAAGGCGCGCCGGCAGGATGGCCGACGATTTCTACGCCGATCGCCAGCGCCTGCTTGCGCGGCTTGAGGCGTGGGCATCGATATGGCGCGACGCGCTTGTGATGGCGGCGGGCGCGCCGGAGGACGTGACGGACTCTGAGGACCTGGATCGCGTAGGAGAGATCGGCGTCAGCCTGAGAGAGGCGCAATCCGCCCTAACAGAGACCCTCTTCACAATGCAGGCCCTCCGCCAAAACGCCAACGCCCGCCTCGCCCTGGAATCCTACCTGCTTTCCCTGCCATAAAATCCCCTCTCCGTCAAGGAGAGGGTTATGGTGAGAGGGTCGCCGCCGTTCCAAATCCGTCCAAGTTATGGTAGACTTATCGACGGTGTGTTTGCGCGCGGGACGGCAGTAACTATGTGAACTGTACCTCACTGCTTTCCCCGCGCTGCGCTGCCCCCTCTCATTCGAGGCCGAGCGAATGTCAGGGGGTAGCGTCTTTTTGGGGCTATGCCCCGTCCAGTTCGATGCCCAGCGCGTTTGTCACCGTGGCTAGATCCTTGTCCCCGCGCCCGCTCAGATTCACGAGAATTATGTCATCCGATGACAGCGTGGCGGCCAGACGCGCAGCCTCAAATATCGCGTGCGATGACTCCAGCGCCGGGATGATTCCCTCCGTCCGCGCCAAGAGTTTAAAACCCTCCAGAGCCTCTGTGTCGGTCACGCTCGTGAATCGGGCGCGCTCGGTCTCCTGGTAATACGACAACTCCGGACCGACGCCGGGGTAGTCGAGTCCGGCGGAGATGCTGTGCGTCTCCGTCACCTGCCCCCACTGATCCTGCAGCACCTGTGAGAACGACCCGTGCAGCACGCCCGGCTTGCCTGCTCCGAGGCTCGCGCTGTGCTCGCCGGTATCGATGCCGTGCCCCGCGGCCTCCACGCCGACCATCGCAACGTTCGAGTCGCCGTAGAATGCGTGGAACAGCCCCATCGCGTTGCTCCCGCCGCCCACGCACGCCACGAGATGCGTCGGCAGCCGTCCCTCAACCTCCAGCATCTGCTCGCGTGCCTCTTGCCCGATGACGGCCTGGAAATCACGCACAATGACAGGGTAGGGGTGCGGTCCCACGACGCTGCCGATGACGTAGTACGTGTTCGCCACGTTCGTCACCCAGTCGCGCATCGCCTCGTTCACGGCGTCCTTGAGGGTGCGCGAGCCTGCCGTGACGGACACGACGTCCGCTCCCAGCAGCCTCATGCGGAACACGTTGGGCGCCTGGCGGTGAATATCCTCCTCGCCCATGTAGACGACACATTCGAGGCCCAGCAGAGCGCAGACGGTGGCCGTCGCCACGCCGTGCTGCCCCGCGCCCGTCTCCGCGATAATCCGCGTCTTGCCCATGCGCTGAGCCAGCAGCACCTGTCCGAGGGCGTTATTGATCTTGTGCGCGCCCGTGTGCGCCAGGTCCTCCCGCTTGAGATAGATACGCGCGCCGCCGCTCTGTTCGGTCAGCCTCTCGGCCAGCGTCAGTGGCGTTGGGCGGCCTGCATATGTCCGTGAAAGATGGTCCAGCCGCGAAAGAAACTCCGTATCTTCACGCGCCGCCGCGTACGACTCCTCAAGCTCCGTGACCGCCGCCATCAGCGTTTCCGGAACATAGCGGCCGCCGAATCGCCCAAAGCGTCCCGGCGCTTCTGCGTCTGCGCCCGTCTTGACGATGGTCATCGTGTTGTCCCGCCACCCGTGCGCGTACCGACGGAGTCTGTTGATGCCCGCCGCGCCTCATAGACGAATCGTCCCACCTTGGACGGGTCCTTGACCCGCTCCGTTTCAACGCCGCTTGAAACGTCCACGCCCCACGGGCGAACTGAGCGGATTGCCTCACCGACGTTGTCCGGCCCAAGTCCGCCCGCCAAGATGAACGAATACCGCCTCGCGAGCCGCTCCGCCAGCGAAAAATCAAGGCTCACGCCGGCGCCCCCCGGCTCGCCCTCCACGTGCGGCTCAATCAGGCTCAACGAGCCGGTGCGCTGTGTGAATTCGGCCACAACTCCGAGCTCATCCTCAACCTGCTCAGGGGTCAGGGCTGACGATATCCGCCGGCAGATTACCAGCGGTCTTTCCACTTGCTCCCAGTACGCCGGGGACTCGGTCCCGTGCAGTTGAATCATGTCCAGCCCGACATTGTCCGCCGTCGCGTTCACCTCGTTGACGGGCTGATCGACGAATACGCCGACCACAGGCGGCACGTGATCCGCCTCACCTCGCAGGGTGCTGACAATCTCCCGGGCATAATCGACGGGGATGCGCCGCCACGCGTCGGCGAAGATGATTCCCAACAAGTCAGCGCCCGCGTTGGCGGCATTGATCAGATCAGTCGCGGAGCGATTTCCGCACATCTTGATGGCGAGACCCATTAGCTGCCCCGCGGTCCGAAGTCGCCCGGCATACCGGGGAATCGCGGCGGCCCGAAGCCGCCGATTCCCGGAACGCCACCGCCCGGCATGGGAGGCCCGCCGCCGAACTGCGGAATCGTGTCCTGTATGACATCCGCAGGCACCGACGCCTCCATCCCTGTCAGGCGTGGGATGCGGATTGAACTCAGTTCCTGTGTCTTTGCAGCTGTGTCCTCGGCGGTGATGAGCGCCTCGCCAACGAGTATCGCGTCAGCCCCTGCGGCCCTCATGCTGCGTGCGTCCTCTGTCGACGAGATGCCGCTTTCTGCCACCACGCGCGTGCTGCCGCCGATGCGCGGCGCGAGGCCGTGTGTCGTGGCGAGGTCAGTCTCAAACGTGCGCAGATCACGGTTGTTGATGCCCACCAGCCGCGGCTTGATATCCAGCGCGCGATAGAGTTCAAGCTCGTCGTGCGTTTCGATCAACGCCGCCATACCCAGTTCGTCCGCCAGACCCTGGTAGTCCTGCAGCTGCCCATCGGACAGGCTGATGACGAGCAGGAGGATGGCGTCCGCGCCCCATACCCGCGCCTCGTAGATCATGTACTCGTCGATGACGAAATCCTTGCGCAGGATGGGTGTTCCTGATTCCGCCGTGACTTCTCTCACGGCCTTGAGATCGTCCAGTGATCCCTTGAAGAACGGCCTGTCGGTCAGCACGGAGAGCGCCGACGCGCCATTGTCGATATACACACGGGCAAGCTCTGCCGCGTCGATGTCCGGGGCGAGGTCGCCCTTGGACGGCGACGCCCGCTTGACCTCCGCAATCAGGTGGAGCCTGTCTTCTGAAAACGCGTCGTAGAAACTGCGTGTTTCCTCGGTGTCGTTGGCGCGCGCCCTGACCTCGTTGAGAGGCTGCGAGGACATTCGGGCATCGAGATCCTCCCGCGTCTGCGGCAGGATTTTATCCAGGTATGTGCCGGTCGTCATTGATGTGATTCCTTGACCTGTCGTGAAGCACGTCTATAATGCCATTCATTGCGGCCTGACGCCGCGAGGGAGGCTCCCATGTCCAACTGGGACATGTTTCACCTGAACACCCCGGACCCCCAGGAGGCGGTGCAGAAGCACCGTGAGACGCATGACGGCCACCGCCATCCGGTTACTCTCGAACGCGCCCTTGTTTACCTTGCCATCATCGCCGGTATCTCCGCGCTGCCAGTCATAGTGCTCCTCGTGTATGCCGCACGCGCTGCCTAATCGTTTTCGCATCAGTCCAATAACGCTTTCCATGTTTGACCAGGAACTCCGCGAGGGCGAGCGCCGCAAAGAAGGCGAAAGCTTCAAGAAGTTCGCGGGCCGCCGTTTGCTAGTGGCACTCATCTCGGTTATTGGTGTTGCAGTTTTTGCTCTTCTGCTTATAACGGTGTGGGGTAGCTGAAGGGTCAACGGCGTGTGACGCAAAGCATGGCTATCGTGATAGGAGGCAGTGAGCAGAATGTTTGAGGCAGATCCAAGAGATCCTCCTCCGTATGTGACCGGTATGGGCATCCGCTCATTCAGTCTGCGGCGACTGATCGCTGCGTTGATAATGCTATTGGCAATCGCGACACTCACCTTCTTCTCGTTCGTTATGGCCCCAGGTGAAGTTGCCATTCTGCTCATCTGACCCTGTCCAATTCGGGGCTTCGGTTCAACCGCGTGGTTGTGCTTGGCTAAGCCTTGCTCGCCGCCACCAGCCGCTCAAGCCTGTCACGCGCCGCGCCGGAGTCGATGGACTCCCGCGCCGCCTCCAGCCCGCCTGCCAAGCCGTCAGCCGCCTCTCCGGCCACCAGCGCGGCAGCCGCGTTGATGAGCACGATGTCGCGGTACGGCCCCGGCTCCCCGTTGAGCACGTTCGTGAAGATGCGGTGACTGGATTCCACGTCCTCGCTGCGTATCTGGTCGACGCCGGCATGCGTCAACCCGAACTGCTCCGGCGCGATCTCTTGCACCGTCACGGAGCCGTCGCGGTACTCCGCCATGATTGACGGCCCGCTCAGCGCAATCTCGTCCAACCCGTCCGCGCCATGCACGACAATCGCCCTCTTGGCCCCCAGTTCGCCCAGCACACGGGCGATGGTCTCCACGAGTTCCGGGCGCGGCACGCCGACAAGCTGATGGCCTGCGTGTGCCGGATTCGTGAGCGGTCCGAGGATGTTGAACACCGTTCTCACACCGATTTCCCGCCGCGGTCCTGCTGCGTGCCGCATCGCGGGGTGGTACTTCGGCGCGAACATGAAGCCGATGCCTGCGCTGTCGATGCAGTGCGCCACCTGTTCCGGTTCAAGCTCGATGGTCACGCCCGCAGCCTCCAGCACGTCGGCTGAGCCGCACGCGGACGACGCGGCGCGGTTGCCGTGCTTTGCCACGCGCAGACCCGCCCCGGCGACCACCAATGCCGCCGTTGTTGAGATATTGAACGTATGGGATGCGTCGCCGCCCGTCCCGCACGTGTCCAACAGCGAAACGGGATCATCCACCTCAACGCGCAGCGCCCGCGCCCGCATGACACGCGCGAGCCCCGCAATTTCGTCCACGCCCTCCCCCTTGGTGCGCAGCGCCATGAGGAACGCGCCGAGTTGGGCGGGCGTCGCCTCCCCGTCCATGATCTCCGTCATCACCTGCTCGGCCTCTGCCTGAGAGATGCTGCGGCCCTCTATCAGGTGTGCAATCGCCTCTCGAATCATTGCGTGCCCCTTCCGCGTTGGCTACTGCCCTGTCGGGACGGTCTCCGGGCGCCGTTCCCATCGTGTGACTAAGGCGATGAGTGCCACAATGGCAACAAGCGCGGCGGAAGCCACGAACGCGGCGTTAAGCGAGTAGGTGTCTGCAATCCAACCCCCTACGACCGGCGCGAATGCGCCGACACCCGTCGCGACACCAAAGACCAAGGAAACCGTCGTAGCTTGAACGTCGCCAGGCGCAAGGTCAGACGCCGCCGCCAGGAAAATCGCCATCAGCGAGTAGACGAAAAGACCCATGACGAGAATTGTCGCAAAGAACAGCGGGCCGGCGGGAACGGCGCCCAAGAGGTAGTTAGTAATTGCCAGCACGATGAGCGCGGGGACGATAACGGCGCGCCGCCCTAGCTTATCGGAGAGAATACCCATCACAGGCTGGGAAACGATGCCGGGGATGTTGAGCAGGAACAGATAGAATCCCGCCGTCTCGGTTGAGACGCCGAACTCCTCACGCGCATAGATTGGCATGAATGTAAGGACATTGGCCTGCGCGCCGGCGAATCCACCTGCAAAAAGCAGGACAAGTAGCATGCGAGGGCTTGAGAGGAGGCTGCCCACGCCGCTCGCGTAGGCGCTGAATGTCAGCGATTCCCCAATCTCCGCAGGGACGCGCCGCAGGACTAGCCAGATGATGAAACCGAGCGCAAGCGATGGCAGGAGGGAACCTTGGAAAATGAACTCCCAACTCAGATAGCCGAGCGCGAAACCGGCTGCCAGCGGCCCAAGCGCCTCTCCGACGCTGCCGCCCGCGCCGTGCAGTGAGATTGCCTTGCCGCGCTCAGCAGTAAACTGCCGCGCCAATGAGCCGATGGCCGCCGGGTGCCACAGCGAGATGGACACGACCATCAATGACGTCCAGAGAGTCACAAGCCAGAACGCGGTGCTGATTCCCGCAAAGAAATAAGTGACGCCGATGCCGGCAATTGACGCGCCAAGCACGATGGCGCGCAAGTTAGTGAAGCGGTCCGCAAGATAGCCGGCTGGGAAATTCGCGATGCCGCCCGCGAAGAGCCGAGCGGTGGACAGCGTGCCAACCTGTGTATTCGTCAGCCCAAGCCCCGCTTTCAGCTCCGGCAAGAGGATAAAGAAGGCGGAGGCCATTACGTGCTTGATTGCGTGGCCGACGATGGCGGTAACAAGCAATGTCTGCCGTTCGCCGGACGTCAGGCCATGCTCCATGCCTGTGGTTGGCGTTGATCCCTCGCCTTGCTGTTGAATGTTCTGCGCCAACGTGTCCTCGCGCCTACATCTTCAGGAAATTGCGGAGCAGGTCCTTCCCGACCTCCGTCCGTATGCTCTCCGGATGGAACTGTATGCCTATGATGGGATACTCGCGGTGCCGTACCCCCATCACAACGCCATTGTCCGTTCGCGCCGTAACCTCAAGCTCCTCAGGCACGCTGTCCGGCAGGATGGCGAGCGAGTGGTAGCGGATTGCCTCGAACGGATTTGGCAGCCCCTCGTAGACTCCCTTGCCATCATGGTAAATCATGCTGGATTTGCCGTGCATGATTTCTCCCGCTCCGGTCACCGTTCCGCCAAAGGCCTCTCCGATGCACTGATGGCCGAGGCACACGCCCAGGACCGGCGTGCCATGCTCCCCGAAATACCGCGCAACGTCCTTGGAGATGCCCGCATTGGCCGGATTCGACGGACCCGGCGAGATGACAACCTTCTCCGGCCGCATCTCCGCGATGTTCTCCACCGTCGTCTTGTCGTTCCGATCAACGACAACCTCTTCGCCAAGCTCGGACAGGTATTGGTACAGGTTGTAGGTAAAGCTGTCGTAGTTGTCGAGCAGAAAGATCATCGCGCGCCTCCCACCGGTTCGGCTGCAGCCCGGTTCAAGCGGTCGTTCGTCAGGTCCTCTCCGGCGTCCAGCGCGGCCAACATCCCCCGCGCCTTGGACAGTGATTCCTCGTATTCGGCTCTCGGATCGCTGTCATAGACGAGGCCGCCGCCCGCCTGCACGGTTGCCAGCCCATCCTTCATCACGACGGTGCGGATGCAGATGGCCATGTCCATGTTGCCCGCGTTGGAGAAGTAGCCGACTGCACCGCCGTACGGCCCGCGTGCGTGCGGCTCCTTGTCCGCGATGATCTCCATCGCCCGCACCTTGGGCGCGCCGGACAGCGTGCCCGCCGGGAAGCAGGAGCGTAGCGTGTTGTACGCCGTGTACTCCGGACGCAGCTTGCCGACCACGTTCGAGACGATGTGCATCACGTGCGAATACTTCTCGATCTCCATGAGCTGCGTCACCTCCACGGTGCCCGCCTCACTGACGCGGCCAATATCATTCCGGCCAAGATCGACGAGCATGATGTGTTCCGCCCGTTCTTTCTCGTCTGTGATCAACTCCTCCGCAAGCGCGTCATCCTCCTCGGGAATCCCGCCGCGTCGCCGTGTCCCGGCAATCGGATGCGTTGTCGCGACGCCGTCCTCCACGCGCACGAGCATCTCCGGGGACGACCCGATGATGTGAAAGTCGCCCATATCCAGGAAGTACATGTATGGCGATGGATTCAGCGTTCGCAGCGCGCGGTAGATGTCAAACGGAGCGGCGGAGGTGCGCCGCGCTAGTCGCTGTGACAGCACCACCTGTATGCACTCGCCGTCCGTGATCAGCTCCCGCGCCTCCTCAACCTGCTGCATAAATGAATCCGCCGTGTGATTTGATGTCAGTTCTCCGCGGTAATCGTTCGCAAGGCCGGGTGTGAGGACGGCATTTTCTTCTATGGTTCCTGATTCGAGTCGGGTACGCAGGTTCTCGATGTGCCGAACGGCCTGCTGGTACGACTCATAGATCTGCTCATCGCTGCCCTCCAGCGAGGCATGGCTCACCATCTTGATAACGTGCTTGACATGGTCGAAGATCAGCATTGTGTCGGTAAGCATGAAAACCGATTCAGGTAGTTGCATCGGGTCCGGGTTCTCGTTCCGCGGCACGCGCGGCTCAAAGTGGTGAACCGCCTCATAGGAAACGAAACCGACCGCTCCGCCCAGGAATCGGGGCAGGCCGGGGACCTGCACGGGCTTGATGCCCTCCAGTTCCTTCTCGATGAGCGTCAGCGGATCGATGCTCCCTGCGGGCGTGCTCGGCCCCGTTGTGAGCACCTTTGTTGGCAGCGTACCGATAAAGCTGTAGCGGGCAACACGCTCGCCGCCCTCCACGCTTTCCAGCAGGAAAGACGGCGCTTCCCGTGCCACCTTGAGGTAAGCGCTGACGGGTGTCTCCATATCTGCGGGTATGTCACACCACACGGGCACGATGTTTCCCTGGCCGCGCATCGCGCATACCTCATCCACGCTGGGGAAATACGTCGCCATCTCTACTCCCGCCTTTCTGCTTCTCCCTCGTCCTTGGCTGAAATTGAGGGACAAACAAAAAGCCCGTCCCTCAAAGGGACGGGTCCTCGTTTCGCGTGGAAACCCGCGGTGCCACCCTTTATTCCCCCGCCTGCATGGCGGGAGCGCTCTTTAGGTACTTCCCGTTGGCCTTAGCCGCCGGGGGTATACCGTGGACGTGTAACGGCGTCCCAACCCGTCGGAGCCTACTGGGGTGCGGCTTCCGCCGCCCTGTTCGGTCCGCGGCTCCCGAGTCCATTCCCGTCCGGTTCGGCGCCGGGATTCCACCAATCCCCGACTCTCTGTAGCCTGACGATGGACGGTACTACTCTCGTTCGTCGCCTTTCATTCCCTATTCAGTTTCCATAAATCCTACGTTCGGGCGCCCTATCTGTCAATCGAACAGCGCCCCTCTCCACGTACTCGGCAGGCCCCTTTCCCAGCCGGCTCTCCATCAGCGTCACTGTGTCAACACGGAATGTGGTCGAGGGAGATGGCGGTGCATTTGCCGGGTCAAGCCGCCATCTGCGTCCACGCCGCACCCGCCCCAGAGTCATGTGCGGTTGAAATGCGCGGGACTCTACGCGAAAGCCGACACTACGCGCGGCATTTGAAACCAGTTCATGCAGTCCCTGCAACGCATCGATATCCCCGCCGAGACCGGCCCACACCACCTGCGCCCCGCTTCTGTGTCGTCTGTCGCCGAATGTGCCCAAACTGCCTACGGTCAATTCGAAAGACTCAGTCCCTGCCGTCTCTTTTCGGATGGCATCGATCAGCGGAGCAGCCGCGCTCTCAGCGATCTGCCCGAGAAAGGCGAGTGTGATGTGCATCGCGTCCGCCGCCACCCATCGCACCGCCTCATCTGTGTCGTGTTGCCTGAGCGGCATGACCACCGTTTCAAGTTCTGTCCTGACGCTCAGCGGCGGGACAACGGCCACGAATGCGCGAAAAGAGGGCGGTGCAGGGGAGTCTGCCGTCATGCGCGAAAAGCTCCCACTCTCCTTAAGAACTCCTCCGCATTGTGCTGCAGCACGCGTTTCATTTCTTCTGACGTCAGCCCCGCCTTATCGAGGTACTGAATCACCCGCTCTTGCCGCATCAGCGGGTAGTCCGTTCCGAAGAGCACCCGATCAAGGCCGATGGAGTTGATGAGGGCGCGAACCGTGGCGGGATCATACAGATAGGGCATCGCTGCCGTGTCCACGTACACGTCCGCAAACACATCCTCAGACGCGCGGAGATTCGCATAGAAAGGCAAACCACCTCCGGCGTGCGCAAGGATGATAGGGATGCCCTTGAGTCGCTCCAATAATCTGTACACGCGCTCGGGCGTCGCCGTCCCCTTGCCCGGATACATCCGACCGACAGGTTCGGATGTATGCATCAGCATGCCCATTCCGTGTCCGCGAACGTGGTCCCCGAACGCCTCAATGTCCTGGGCCTGCATCTCAAGCAGCCCCTGCGTATCCGGCCGAAGCTCACCCAAACCCCGGACGCCCGCTGAGGCCAGGCGGTCGATTTCTGTTAATGCTTCCGAAAGCGAATCGCGTGGCGCAACGGTACCGAATCCCGCCAATCGGCTCGGATACAGCCGCACAGCCTCGATGATCGCGTTGTTCCCCTCACGGCACAGCGCGTTCGTGCTCCATCCGAATGCGCAGGCGATCGACCGTGAGATACCCGCCAGGTCCATCGCGTTGATCAACTGCTCCGTCACGATGATCTGCGCGTCCGGCGTCTGGTACATCTCATGGAAAGCAGCATCCTGCGGGAAGTAGCGGAATCGGTTTTCCGCCACGTCCGGGTGAAAAATCTGAACGTGCGCGTCAACGCGGCCTATAGTGCTCATCGGCTAAAGTATAGAGAAAGGAACGGAGTATTCCCCAATCCCTATAGAGAAACAATGACGCAGACAGTTCTGGACAACACGGCCGCAGATTCTGCGCCGCCCTCCCGCTCTCGCGTGGCCGTCGTCTACACGACCCCTGAAACGGTTTTGGACGATATCGGCCGCTTGATGCGCCTTGCCGGCTATCAGGAGACGCTTGATGCCACCGCTGCCACGCTCCTGAAGATCAACATCTCCTGGCAGCTCTGGTATCCGGCCTGCTCCACCACGCCATGGCAGTTGGACGGCGTGATCAAAACGCTCAAGGAAGATGGATACCAGGACATCATCGCCGCGCATAACGGCACGGTCGTCGTTGACGCAAAGGTTGGCGAGGTCAACAACAAGCATCTGCCCGTCATCGAGAAGTACGGCATTCCGAACACACACCTTGAGGACGTGGAATGGATGCAGTTCCATCCGAAAGCGGAGATGCGCGTGCTGGGGGACATCTTTCCCGAGGGTCTGCGTATCCCGGCCCTCTTTCCCGGCAAGAACATCATCCACCTGCCAACCATGAAGACCCACGTCTTCACCACCATGACCGGCGCGATGAAGAACGCATTCGGCGGCCTTCTGAATCACCGCCGCCATTGGACTCACTCCGTCATCCACGAGACGCTCGTCGACTTGCTGGCCATCCAGAAAGAGATCCACCCAGGCCTGTTCGCAGTCATGGACGGCACCTTTGTGGGTGATGGGCCCGGCCCGCGCGCCATGCAATGGCAAACGAAGAATATCCTGCTCGCGTCGGCAGACCAGGTGGCCATTGATGCCGTCTCCGCCAAGCTCATGGGAATCGACCCGATGTCCGTCAAGTTCATTCGTCTTGCACATGAAGCAGGCTTGGGAACGGGCGACCCGCGAGAGATTGAAATCGTCGGCGAGGACGTGTCCGAGGTGAACTGGCATCTGAAGGCGAGTGAGGACACGTTTGCCAGTCGTGGCCAGAAGCTCATTTATTGGGGTCCTCTCAAGCGTCTTGAACACCTGCTGCTTCGGACGGTTATCGCGCCCTGGTCCTATGTCGCGTCGAATCTTTATTTCAACGGCTATTGGTACAATGCGATTGGTCGGCGTAGGGCCGGGAGAGCGGTGGAAACGCCGTGGGGATCGCTGTTTCGCTCATACTGACGGCGCTGCGGGCATTGCCGCGCGTGTATCATGAAACAAGGATAAGTTGGTCGCCCGGGAGGGCAGGATGGCCGAAGAACGAGCAAACAACGAAGCTCCGACCATTGAGGCCGAAGACAAGGCGCATATTGCCGAGGAACGCCTTGAGCATGAGGCGTCCGCGCTTGAGGATGAGAACGGCACTCTGGAGCTCGTCGAGTCCGGCCATGATGACCGCGTCTGGCAGCGTGTTCTCCACGCTGCGCTCGCCGTGCCCGGCGTTAAGGTCGATCGTGAGGATTTCCTGTCGTCTACTCTGAAGTCGATTGCCGATGAGGATCAGATTGCGAAGGCCGTCGAGTCCCGGCCGGCGCTTGCAGGCATTGAAATCAGCAAAATTGACGGGCGGGCGAATGTCCTGATCAGGAAGCACGTTGCCCGCGCGTCCGGCATCTCATTCGCAACCGGCATCCCAGGTGGATTTGCCATGATGGGCACGATTCCGCCGGACCTCGCCCAGTATTTCTTTCATATGACCGTCATGGCGCAGGAGTTGGCCTATCTCTATGGGTGGCCGGACCTTCTGCACGAGGGCGAGTTGGATGAGATCGCCCAGGCTGACATTACGATGTTCATCGGCGCGATGATGGGTGTCGGCGCGGCCAAGCACGGCCTCCAGCAGCTCTCCGCCCGCGCCGTGGAGCATCATGCCTCATTGATGCTGACCAAGCGTGTTGGCCGCTACATCGGTGTGAAGATCACAAAGGACACGTTCACGCGCGGATTCGCCAAGGCCATCCCGCTTCTGGGAGGATTCATCGGCGCCGGTATGACGGCGTCCACCATGCTTCCGATGGCCCGCCGACTCAGGCAGGACCTCGCCCAGCTTGACTATGCCTTGGCCGAAGCGCCGATCGAGGGCCACGAGGGCTAGGCAAACGTCGGCTTGGCGCCTGGCAAGTGACCGAAGCTATTCCTTATCGCCGCGCTCCCTGCGGATCGCCCTAAAATCCTCCCGACGCCACCGGTACGGGGAGTGGACGATTGTTCCGGGTTTCGTGACGCTTTTCAACAGGTCAAGCGCGTCTTCCACAATCGTGCGCTGTTGGTCCACATTGCCCGGCTGCCCGAACGGCTGCCCGTAGGGGTGTTTCACATAGAGTGAGCGTGGCGGCTTGACCCGCATGGGCTGTTGCAAACCCTGGTTCACCACCACCGTCGAAATCCCGTGCTCCTCGAGCACCCGCGCGATCAGCCCCCCGGACTGATTGCATATCGGTCAAGTCGTCCCAACCAACGCCGCGTCAACGTCTTCCTCCAGCAGCATCCGTGCCGCCTCCGGCGCTGTCTCCTCCATCAGGCGGGGGATATTGTCGCCGACAATGTACCCCATGAAGCCGAAAGCACTCGCGGCGAGTGACCCAATCCGGTTCTCATCCTCCATCTCTCGCAGTCGTTCGATTGGAAAGATGACGTTGATGTCCTTCTCCGCATTGGACTTGTCATAGTGCTCATGGAAGATTGCCAACTCAGACACCGGCGTAGTGGACGGAATCACACGGTAAGACGGGTCGTCATCGATGAACGGCTCCTGCGCGTCTCGTACATAGCTCCCGCCCGTAGTTAGCAGCGCAACCCGCGCCTCTGAGAGCGGCTTCTCAAACGCCGTCCACGGTGAAGAATCAAAAGAGATGGCGTTGGGATTCACCCGGGAAACAAGGTCGCGTTCCCACTCACTCAGGTATGCGTCTACCCGCGACCAATCGCCGTCCTCATGAGAGAGCAGGGCGGCCTCATACAGCCCGCTGAAGAAGCGGGTCGCCTCCTCCTCCGGCAAACGCTCCACCCGCAGCTTCGAGAACGCCATATTCTCGATTGACGGCGGCAGCCGCGCCAGGTCACGCAGTTCAATGGGCATAGGGAATCCTCTTTACGTCTCCGTCCGGAGGATGGTCAGACGGGACGCCAATACTCGTAGGTGAGGGAGAGTTCCTTCAGGTACGCCTCTTCGTCGTCACAGTCCCATTGGCGGACTTCTCGAGCCAGCTCGCACAACGCCGCGCTGGGCCGCCGGTTGTGGCTGTTGACGACGATGACACTCAGCAGAGGACGTCCTGCCTCCGCCTCGCTCTCCGCCA
Source organism: Dehalococcoidia bacterium (assembly GCA_034422835.1). GTDB lineage: Bacteria > Chloroflexota > Dehalococcoidia > UBA6926 > UBA6926 > VXMO01. Next base: position 86,873 of record DAOUJJ010000001.1, read on the forward strand.
CGCGCACGAGCAGGGGATCACACGTCGTGCCCTCAATGTCGGGCACGTTAAGCTGCGCCGCAAACTGCGCGTGGCTCATCCGCTGGCCGCTGCGCGCCGCCGGAATCAGAACCTGCCGCGCTCGCTCGACCAACTCCGCGCTCAACTCAACGTCCGCAGCCCTTGCCTCGAGCTCGCGCTGCTTCTCGATAGCCTGGACAATCAGTGATGGGTCCGGCTCGAAGGTCACGTTTAGCTGCCCTCTCACTCTGCCTGTGGCTTATTCCCGGAGCGCCCCATACACCTTTTCTGCCGTGATGGGAATACTCTCAATCCGCGCTCCAACGGCATCCGCCACGGCATTGGCGATGGCCGGCGCGGCCATGCTGTTCGCATGTTCACCGATGCCTCGCGCCCGGAGCGGACCATGACCGTCATCGGACTCCATCACAACGACGTCGAGGCTTGGGATGTCGCGTGCCGTTGGCAGCTTCATGTCCGCGAATGACGGATTCATCACCCGCCCGCTCTCGTCGTAGAACAGCCCCTCCATAAGCGCCGAGCCGATGGACTGTACGATGCCGCCTTCAATCTGGCTTGTGAATCCCATGGGATTCAGCACGCGGCCGGTCTCATGGACCGCCGTGTATCGCAGCGGCGTCACCTCTGCCGTGTCCGGGTCGACTGAAACGTCCACCACGTGAACACCGTAGCCGTTCCATGGGCTGTCGAAGCCCTCCATCTCATCGGTTCGTGCGCCAACGGGCTCGCCGAATCGCCGCGCAATGTCCTCGATCGCGATGCGCTCGTCAGCATTTGCGCCGTTGACGACGTGGCCTGACTGAATGGTCAGCCGCTCCTCATCCCAACCCATGAACTCTGACGTGAGACGCTGCAGCCGTCCCTTCACCTCCTGCATCGCGTTGAACCCCGCCGTGCTGAACATCCGCGCGCCGCGGCTCCCTGCGATGCCCATGTCTCCCGTCTTGCCCTCACGCGTCGACCATGTGACGACGTCGATGCGGTCGATCGGGATATCAAGCTCATCGGCGACGATCTGCGCGATGATCGTGCCGGTACCCGTCCCGGGGTCGAATACCGGATGATTGATCTCGACGCGGCCATCCTCCATGACCTTGACGGCCACGCTGCCCGTTGCGCCGATCTGTGAGTGGCTGCCAATCGCCACGCCGCGCCCAACGCCTTCCGGCTTCGGGTTGTAGTAGCCCGCGGCCTCCGCCGCGCGCCTCAGCGCCGCGCCGGCCTGCACGTTCTCCCACTCCTCGCCTGTCGGGTACTCCTCACCGGGCTCGACAACGTTCTGCAGCCGGAAGTCCATGGGGTCCATGCCAATGGCTTGCGCCAGCACATCCATATGGGACTCCCCGGCGAAGTGGGCCTGCACGTGACCGGGCGCGCGTGCGTACGTGCATGGAGAGGTGTTCGTGTACACCTGGTGGGAGTCCACCTTCACGTTGGCGATGCGGTACGGCCCCACGATTTCAACGATGCCCATGATGGCCGGCAGAGGGGCGTACGCCGCATAGCCGCCTCCCGCGAAATGAACTTCGGACTCCCATGCCGTGATCGTGCCGTCGTTCTTGACGCCCGCCTTTACCCGCATCGTTGCCGGGTGGCGCATGGTCATGTTCTGGAACTCTTCGTCGTACTCAATCGTCCACTTGATTGGCCTGCCGGTTCGCTGATTGAACTCATAGGCGAGCGCAACGTCTGTGCCGGACGACTTTCCGCCGAACGAGCCGCCAACGTAGTTGAAGTTGAAATTGATGTTGTCTTCCTCGATGCCCGTCAAACGTGACAGCTCCTGCAGCGCGCCCGTCGGGGTGTCATTCGCGTTCCACACCTGGACGACGCCTTCGTCATCGACGTACACGAGGCAGGCATGCGGCTCAAGATAGCCTTGGTGGAGCAGGGGAGTTCGGTAGGTGCTCTCGATGACGTGATCCGCGTCTGAGAATCCGGCTTCCACGTCGCCCTTGGCGAAATGGATGCCCGCATAGCGATTCGGGTGCTCGTCTCGCGGCGGCATCCCCTCGTATGAGCCGGCGTCCGGGTGGAGAACCGGCGCGTCCGCTGTCATCGCATCCTCCGGCGCGAGAATGGCCGGAAGCTCCTCGTATTCGATGTCAATCAACCCAATAGCCTGCTGCGCGATGTCCTCATCGTCTGCGACGACGGCGGCCACCTTGTCGCCGACCAGCATGACCCTGTCCCACGCCAGCAGCGGCATGTCCTTGACCATGGCGCCCGTCAACCTGCCCTTGACATCCTCGCCGGTCAAAACCAGGTGAACGCCGGGCAGCGCGCCGGCGGCCGATGTGTCTACTGAAACGATGCGCGCATGGGGAAATGGGCTGCGCAGGATCTTCATCCACAACATGCCGGGCATCTGCGCGTCAAGCCCGTACACCGCAGACCCCGTTACCTTTTCAGGCCCATCGACGCGTGGGACTGATGTCCCGACAAGCTTTGAGCCGGTATTCCCCGCGTTTGACGTCACTGTCATACCCCCTCGGATAAATCCTGGAACTGTGTTCTGGCATTGTAACGCAGGGTTGCCCGTTCCTGCGCCCGTAGCACTGCATGTTTGACCGCTGTTACACTCTAGAAAGTTCGCAGTAACTGACTATTTGGGGCAGGGGGAAAACGCTAATGCCGACCGTCCACACCAACGGAATTGACACAGCTTACACAGACCAGGGGCAGGGTGACGGCCCTCCCGTCGTTCTCATCCACGGCTTTCCCTACAACAAGTCCATGTGGGATGACCAGGTTGCGGCGCTCTCCGGCAGTCACCGCGTCATCACCTATGATCTGCGCGGCCACGGTGAGTCCGGCTCAACAGAGGGGCCGTACACCATGGAAATGCTGGCGGATGACCTCCATATCCTGGTCGAAGAGTTGTCTCTCGGTGAGGTCGCCCTTGGCGGTTTCTCCATGGGTGGGTACGTCGCCTTGGCCTTTGCCGCTGCCTATCCGGAGCATCTTGACAGCCTGATGCTGCTTGATACGCGCCACCTCCCGGACTCTGAACAGGCCGCAGAGGGGCGTGAGAATCTCGCCAAACAGGTTGAGGCGGACGGTGTCGGCGGCCTTGCGGAAGCGCTGCCCGCGCGCATGTTGACTGAAGCCACTGTCAACGGCAAGCCGGACGTGGTCGCAAAGGCGTCGGACATGATTCGAGCCGCGTCCCCTGAGGGTGTCGCGGGAGCGGCGCGCGGCATGGCGGTGCGCCGTGACCAGACTGATACGTTGGGCAGCATCCACGTCCCCACGCTGATTGTCGTTGGCGATCAGGACGGCATCACTCCGCCTGTGGATGCGCAGACCATGGCGGAGGCCATCTATAACTCAACACTGGTCACAATCGCTGATGCCAGCCACCTCTCCAACCTGGACAATCCGGACGAGTTCAACAGGGCATTGGTTGACTTCCTCAGCGCCTGAGCCGCACGCCCGCGTAGGGCTTGAAACCGTTCACGCGGGGCAGGAATTCACCCCAACCCCGCTTGATCTCAGCCGTGAGGCTGTCATCAACCTCTTGAACTCCGTTGAGGCCAACCTGCCTCAGGATGAAAACGGTGTGGAACTCGTTCCGCCGTCCGTCGTGGCGTCCCTCTCCCTCGGCGTCCTCCTGCAGCACGTCTCACTTCCCCCCGGTTCCCTCCATGCCTCGCAGGAGATTCGCATTTGGCGTCCGATTCCCGTGGGCACGAGGGCAGTGTGCGAGGCCGTCGTTGCCAACATCGCGAACAGGGCGGGCATGACGCTGGTTTCATTGGACTTCAATGTTGACAGCCACCCCGACGAATCCGGTGGTGAGCAGCTCGCCACAGGCACCGGCACAGTAATGTTCCCTGCCGGCAGCGAATGAGGACGGCCTTATGACGGATAGCGCCACCCCGGTTCTCACGCGAACAGTGACGCAAGAGCGCATCGCCGCCTACGCCGAGGCGTCGGGCGACCATAACCCCGTTCACCTTGACGCCGAATTCGCAGCGACAACCCGGTTCGGCGGCACGATCGCCCATGGCATGATCCTGCTCGCATACATGTCTGACGCGCTTTTGCAGGTATACGGCGTGGCGTGGGCCACCAGCGGCAGGATGCGCGGTCGTTTCCGCGCTCCCGCCCGCCCGGGTGACGTTGTTGAGGTATCCGCAGAGGAGCGGTCACGCCATCCACGAGACGATGGCACAATAGACGTGCATTGCATCGTAGAATGTTGGAAAGCCGAACCTCGCGAACGCCTTGCGACGGGCGACGCGACACTGACTTTGGCGGAACAATAAGGGTGCCGCCCCCTCTGTGGGCGAGCTTGATCGGAGGATGGAATCGTGACGACCCCCCCGCTTGATGGACGCGGATTCCGCGTGGCGCTGGATGCCATGGGGGGCGATCATGCCCCCGCTGAGATCGTCAGTGGCGGCGTTGCCGCGGCGCGTGAGGGGACAACTGTCTTTCTCGTTGGCGTGCCGGAGCGCGTGCAGGCGGAGCTGGACAAACAGGATGTCAGCGGACTCGCCATCCAGGTTGTCCCATCCGATGACGCTATTGAAGAGACGGAACAGCCTGCGCTTGCCCTGCGTCGTAAGCCAAAGGCGTCCGTTCTCGTCGCCACCGGCCTCGTCAAGGAAGGCATGGCTGATGCCGTCGTCAGCATGGGTTCCACAGGGGCGTTGATGGCCAGCGCGCACTTCTTGCTTGGCACACTTGAGAACCTTGATCGCCCTGTACTCGGCGGCCCGGCGCTCGGCTACGCGCCCAACACGATCTGGCTCGACATGGGCGCGAACGTCGATGCTCGCCCCGCCCAATTTCTCGATTTCGCCGCCATCGGCGTCGCCACCGCCCGGGCCTATCTGCAGATTGATAACCCCAGCGTCGCTCTGCTAAACGTCGGCGAGGAACCGACCAAGGGCAGCAAGCAGATCAAGGAGGCCTACACCGGCCTAAAGGACTCAGGACTGAACTTTATCGGGAACGTTGAGGCACATGAGGCCGTGCAGGGCAAGGCGAACGTCCTCCTTGCGGATGGCTTCGTCGGCAACGCCATCCTCAAGTACAGCGAGGGTTTGGGTCAGGCCATCGCGCGCGATCTTGGCGAGCGCCTCGCCCCTGAGATCGGTCCCGACAAAGCCCGCGACATCGCCATGAGCATCTTCAGGAAGATCAACATCATGGAGACGGCCGGCGGGCCCATACTGGGCGTCAACGGCATCGTCATCGTCGGACACGGCCGCGCCCGCGCCCCCATGGTTCTCGGCGCAATCCGTACGGCCAAACTAATGAAAGACTATAACGTCGTCGGCGCCGTCAAGGACGAATTGAGCGCCATTCATGCGAGGGGTCAGACCGCTGAGCCGGCCGCCTCGCCGGGAGCGTAAACACATGCAGACCCAGGCTGAACTGGCAACGCAGGAATCCAAAGAACTCGCGGGCCACGTTGCCCTCGTCACCGGCTCCGGGCGCGGCATCGGCAAGGCAGTTGCCCTCAAGCTGGCCTCCATGGGCGCCAATATCGCCGTCAATTACAACGCGAGCGGCGATCTTGCACAGGGAGTTGTCGAAGAGATTAAAGGCCTTGGTGTCGAGAGCGCTTCATTCCAGGCGGACGTGTCACAGACGGATCAGGTTGAGGCGATGGTCAATGGCGCGGTGGATGCCTTTGGCAAGGTCGATATCCTTGTCAACAACTCCGGCATCATCCGCGACAAGCTCCTTCTCCGCATGACGGACGATGACTGGGACACCGTCATCGGCACGGATCTGCGCGGGCCGTTCCTCTGCACCCGCGCCGTCATCCGTTCCATGATGCGCGAGCGCTGGGGGCGCATCATCAACATCTCCTCTGTCGTCGCGCTCGCAGGCAACCCCGGCCAATCCAACTATGCCGCCGCCAAGTCCGGCCTCACCGGATTCACCTACAGCGTGGCCAAGGAGCTGGCCGCGAGGAATGTGACGGCCAACATTGTCGCGCCCGGCTACATCTCCACCGACGTGACCGAAAACCTGCCGGAAGAGATCAAGCAGCAGTTGACCGACCACATCCCGCTCGGGCGGCGGGGCCACGCGTGGGAGATCGCGGAGATCGTCGCGTTCCTGTGCACCGATCGCGCCTCGTACATCACCGGACAACTTATCGCGGTCGACGGCGGCCTTGCCCTGACAGGCTGACGCCGGAGCGCCGTCCGCCATCCCCTAAATACACCGTGCGCGTCATCGACATCTCCGTCCCGCTGAAATCCCTCAAGGAGGGCATGCACGTCTACCCCGGTGACGCTCCCTATTTCGCGAGTACGGAAAAGACCATCCACAAGGACGGCATGAGGCTGTCCCGCATCGAAATCGGCTCTAACAACGGCACACATGTCACCGTGCCCGCGCATTACATCGAGGGCGGCGCGGAAACCGAGACCCTGCCCCTTGAGATGCTTGTTGGCCCGGCGTGGGTCGCGGACCTCACCGGGCTGACCATGGGCACGGGCATCACCGTCGAAGATCTTGAAGCTGCCATGCCGGAAACGCCCGTTGAGCGTCTCCTCCTCAAGACACGCAACTCCGCGCTCTGGACACGGGACTACTTTCAGCCGCGTTTCGTCTTCCTGACTCCGGAGGCCGCCGAGTGGCTCGTTGAGAAGGGCGTGCGGTCGGTCGGAATTGACTATCTATCGATTGAGCGATTCGGCGGCGAGGCCCCCAAGACCCACCTGGCCATCCTTGGCGCGAACGGCGTCATCATGGAGGGTCTTGACCTCACGCACGTCGAAGCCGGCCGCGAATATACCCTCGCCTTTCTGCCCCTCAAAGCCCCCGGCCTTGACGGCGCACCCGCCCGCGCCGTCCTCATCACAAACGACGACTAGCCTCCGTCAGCTGCCGCTGTCCAAATAGGCGTTGATGATCGCGAGCACCTCTTCCTGTATCAGTAGCCCATCGAAGTAGTCTTTGATGGCCGCAAGCACCTCAGACAAGTCCAGTGCGCCATCCCCGTTCTCGTCGTAATTGTCCGCTTTGCCGGGCAGCCGCTCGTCGTCGGTGATGTTGATGTTCACATCAATCGTTGCCTGCTCCCCGGAGCCGTCGATGTCCTCCGCGGTGACGGTGACGTGGTGGAGTTTGTCCGTTTCGTAATCGAGCGTTGCTCCCTCAGCGACCGTTATCTGGCCGGTGTCCTCGTCTATATCAAACAGCTCCGCGTCGCTGCCGCCCAGTTCGTAGCGCACGTCGTCGCCCTCAGGGTCCGTTGCCGTGATAGGGCCGCCCACCTCGGTTCCCGCAGGCGAGTTTTCACGCACGGACACGGTAACGATGGCTCCTTCCTCGAACTCGGGAGGATTGTTCGGCACCGGCGTCGGCGTTGATCTCGCCCGCGATCCTCCGCCACCCCCACCACCGCCGCCGCCGTTGTTGTTGTTACGTGGCGGGTCGGGGTCTCGAGGCGGTGGAGGCGGGGGCGGGGCGGGGGGTGCACGGCCATGGAGCCGCGTCACCGTGAAATCCCAATTGCCGCCGATATTGCTGTTCCCCGCTATCACGATCTTCCCGTCGCTCTGCAGCGCCACCGCGTACACCTGGTCGTCCGAACCAATACGTGTGGTCACTACCCCGTTGTCGCCGAACGAGGAGTCCCGCGAGCCATCCACCCTGTACCGCAGCACTGTAACGTGGTGGGTTCCGTCGGCTCGCTGACTGTACCCGGCCACGATGACCTTCCCGTCGGGCTGCACTGTTCCCGCGTAGCCGAAGTCGGCGGAGCCGAGGTTTGTGATCACCATCCCGTCGCCGTCGAACGAGGTGTCCGGCGAGCCGTCCTTGTTGTACCGCGCCGCCTGGAAATCATTGGGCTCCTCGGTGCTGCGTCCCATCGCTACGATTTTCCCGTCGGGCTGCACTGTCACCGAATAAGCGTGGTCATTGCGCATGCCGAAATCTGTGAGGACCTTGCCTTCGTTGCCGAACGATTCGTCTAACGAGCCGTCCTCTTTTTTGTACCGCGCCAGCGCGAAATCTCCCGAGCTGGTTCCGGCCAGGACGATCTTCCCGTCGGACTGCAGGTCCATCGCCCACGCCTCGTCGGCGCGGTCGTCGAAGTCGGTGGTTACCTTGCCGCCTGTCCCAAAGGCAGCGTCCGGTGAACCGTCCGGGTTGTAACGGGCCAGCGCGAAATCCGCGGGGTCAGTGGTAGCGCCGGCCACCAGTATCTTCCCGTCGGACTGTACCGCCACTGCAAACGCGTAGTCATACCCGCCGAAGTCGGTGGTGACCTTGCCTCCGGTACCGAACGATGCGTCCAACGAACCGTTCGCGTTGTACCGCGCCACAGGGAAATCGAGCTCGGACTGCTCGGACGCGATGTGTTGATGCCCGGTCACCACGATCTTTCCGTCGGACTGCAGCGCTATGTTGTGGATGTGGGCGCCGGCTGCGCCATGTTTGGTGACTACCTTGCCATCTCCGCCGCCGAACGAGGTGTCCGGTCTTCCATCTGCAGTGAGCCGGACCAGCCCGAAATCGTGGTGGTTATACCCTCCCGTCTGAGCGTACCCTCCCACCAGAATCTTCCCGTCGGGCTGTATCGTCACCGCGCGGACATTATCATCGCCGCCGAAGTCGATGGTTACCTTGCCGTCACCACTAAATGAGGTGTCCAGCCAATTAGGGGCGCGTTGTGCTTGCGCGGGCAGCACCGGCGAAATTGCCAGCGTGCCGATCGCTATGACCAGAACCACGATGGCGGCGGTCTGCCTCGGCAAAGTCGAGCGCGGTTTCAGCGCCACCACAGGACGATGGCCGCGGCCGGCTCGCAAAAATCCGTGTGCCGAATGCGGGGAGATGCTGCGAGGAGGGTACCCCCCCCCCCCCCCCCCCCCC
>DAOUJJ010000002.1:0-34368 GCA_034422835.1 Dehalococcoidia bacterium
GTCTTTGCGCTCGGCATCCTCCTCGCCATCGCGGCTCTCATCGCGCTGATCGTCCGTCGCCGCCGCGCGATTCAGGAGTTCATCATCTCCCTTGTGGCCCTCATCACGCTGATCGTCTCTCGCCGCCACTAGTAAGAGCCCTTGGGAGCCTCGGGCCGCGCCGGAAAGGCGACGTCGTCGCGCCACTCTTTTGTGCAGCCCTTCACAATTCCATAAGAATTCGTACTATGGCCTGTAATGGGTTGCGCCTGTTTACCGACAGTTCTTACCAATCCGACGTGACTGCCGCCCTACTATCACCTGTGAGGAGGATGCGTGTCCCAGCAACACAAAGCCGTTATTGACGTTCGTGGTCTCGTAAAGGTCTATCCGGGCGGGACACGCGCCGTCGACGGCATCGATTTCACTGTTCATGAGGGCGAGTTCTTCGGGTTTCTCGGCCCGAACGGCGCGGGCAAGAGTACCGCGCTCAAGGTTCTTTCAACGCTCCTCAAGAAGACCTCAGGCACAGTCAGTGTCGCGGGCTTCGACGTTGACCATCAGGCCGAGCAGATCCGGCGCAGCGTGGGCGTCGCCATGCAGACGGCCGGACTTGATGACTTGGCGAAGGCGCACGATTTCCTGACCCTGCAGGGCCGCCTCTACGGCCTGCGGAGCTCGGATGCGCGGGCGCGCTCTGCGGAACTGTTGGAGTTCATCGGGCTGGCGAACGTCGCCCAGAAAAAGATCGGCACGTTCTCCGGCGGGATGCGGCGGAGGCTGGATCTGGTCGCAACCCTTGTCCATGAGCCGAAGGTTCTCTTCCTTGATGAGCCGACGACGGGCCTCGATCCACAGAGCCGCAACACCTTGTGGGACCACCTCCGCCACCTCAACACGGAGGAAGGCGTCACCATCATCCTGACTACGCAGATGATGGATGAGGCGGACCGTCTCTGTGAGCGGCTGGCAATCATCGACCGCGGCAAGATCGTCGCGGAGGGCTCGCCGCGCGAACTCAAGGAACAGGTTGGCGGCGATGTTGTCACGATAATCATCACCGGACCGGAGACGGCGGAAGAGCGGGAGCCGCTCATCGCGAAGGCGCAGGAACTGGCTGACGGTGAGTCCTATGTGTCCGCAACTGCTCGCGTGCAGGACGGAATCGCCGTGACCGTGCAGAACGGCGGCGCGGCGGTGCCGGGACTGATGCAGCTTCTCGCCAGTAACGACGTGCCCGTAGCCAACCTGTCCGTCGCGAGCCCGACACTTGACGATGTTTTCCTGCAACACACGGGCCGGACGATCCGTGATGAGGAAACCGGCGGCGACGAGATGAACAACGCGTTCCGGCCGTGGCTGGGACTGAGCGACGGGGGCTAGGCGACCATGATCAGCCTCGTTCTGCAGACTTGGTATATCTACCTGCGCAATTTCCGCGCGTGGGTGACGCAGCCGGGCCAGATACTGCCGGCCGTCTTTATCAACATCCTCTTCATGATCGTATTCGTCGCGGCTTTCGACAATGTCTCCATGCTGCCGGGATTCCCAACGGACAGCTATGTCACATACCTGATGCCCATGATCATCGTGCAGGCGATGATCTTCAGCGGCATCGACGCCGGTTTCAACCTGCTGACGGACGATCTCTCCGGCTATCTGAACAAACTGCTGCTCGCGCCCATCTACCGCATCTCCATCCTGCTCGGCGTGCTTCTCGTGTCGGCCACGCGAGGCTTCATCCAGGGCGTGACGATTGTCATCGTGGGTGTAATCATGGGCGCGTCTTCGGAATCGGGGTGGCTCGGCCTCCTCGTAATCCTGATTCTCGGAACGATGTTCGGCGTGGCGTGGTCGTGTCTGGGGCTGATCATCGCGATCAAGACGCGGAGCGTTCAGGTAACGCAATCCATGTTCATCTTCTTCATCCCGGCGGTCTTCGTGACGACCGCGTTCATGCCGAAGGAGCTCATGGCGGACTGGTTCCAGGTTGCCGTCTCCCTTAACCCGGTGAACTATGTGCTTGAGGCGATACGCGCGGTGGTGGTGACCGGCTGGGAGTGGGAGCATATCCTGCCCGGCGTTTCCATACTGGTTGTCATGAAGATCGCCATGCTCACCGCCACCACCATCATGTACCGCCGCACGACGGCTTAATACCGCCCCCGGCGTGCGCTGTCTCGCGCACTGCAACTCAGTCATACTTAAATGAAGGCTGATAGGGGGAACTGCCGATGGCGCATTTTGGGGGACTCATATCTTTGGGTTGACAAGCTAGGGGATAAGAAGAGATGGCATTCCGGAACATGGGCACAGATGGACACCCAGAGGGCCTTCCACATTGGACGGTCAAGAGCATGATGGCGCAGAATCTCCGCTCCGCATTGCTTGCGGAACCGAGAAAGTACGGCCAACCACATAGAGGCGATTTGCGCAACGTGTCGGTGCCGCCGAAATTGCAGGAGGCACGACTCATGGAGACACTAGAACGCGTAGCGGACAGGGTAGACCCTTGGCCCGGCTTCTCCTACGTAGCCTATGAGGAGAAACCCCACGAAGGTTGCGAGGGCGGTGTTGCCTTGGTGAACATCTTGGAGGGCATGGCAGGTGGGACTGTCAAGATGGAGACACCATTTGCGGGCTATATCCCCGATGTTGGCGTCTATGCCTATGGCGCAAAGCAACCGAGCTGCATCATAGAGTGCGTAGACACCTCTCCCCCATCCCCGGCCAAGGTCAAGGCGATGGATATGCGGGGGATACCAGTCTACGTGCTCCGCGCCGACAAAAGCGCTTGGGATGTTCTGCATCAGCCGTGCGTGCAAGTGGAAGTTGTAGGAAGCACTGTGCCATGCGGGAAGAAACTACGAGAGGAAGTCTGGAGAATGATGAGCGAGTGGGGCGAGTCCCCGCACGCGTTTATCGGGATACGCAATTACCAGAGCAACACCCAAGAGTACCTTTTTGGGCAGCATGATCCCTATGTTGGCATTACTTACCAGTACGGAGACCCCGAAGTGCTGGGTTGGGCACGTGATGACCAGTTGTCACATTCGAGCGTGCCAATGGTGGCCGCTATCGCCGACCGTACCAAAAGCATAAGCCGCACCCTGTTCATGGACTACCTAATGTGGCAAAGGTGTATCTGTGTACAGCTAGAGGCGCAGAGCCGGGGCGCCACAGACCAAGAGACAAAGGAAGCACGAGGTCTCCTAGTCCGCAATGTGAGATACATTGATGACTTACTAAGAATGGTGCACTCCCCCAAGGGGCCGCAAAAGAATGCTGAAAGGGTTACATGATGTCAGCAAGGAAAGACAATCTAGACAGAGACCGCCCCAACTATTTGATATAAGTCCCCGTATGAGAGAGGGCCGAGGTGAGATTGGCGTAATGCGATTCAGATTCCCGCTTTCGCGGGAATGACGGATAGCCTCGCTCTCTAGTATCGCCGGACGACGGCGTAGGGGCGCTAGAAACGCCCTCGCCGCACGCCCTCGCGCCAGGTGAATAGCAGGCCGCCGAATACGATTACGCTGAACCACGTTATCGAGCGGTCGAGCGCCGTTAGCACGGCGGCGCCCTCCAGCGCTACCCACGGCAGCAACAGCCCCACCATGCCCGCCTCCGCGACGCCGAGGCCACCCGGGGTGGACGGAATCGCGGTGATCAGGTTGTGGGCCAGCGCGACAAAGGCGATCACGGGCAGCGGTACGTCAAGCCCCAGCGCCCAGGCGACCAGCGCGAGACGCACAGCCTCCGCCGCCCACCCGCCTATGCTGAGGATGGTGACGGGCCAGAGCCTTGCGCGGAGGCTGAGCAGAGCGCCGACACGAAGCCGCTCCAGCCAATCCCGAATTCCCCTCGGCAGCCGCGCGGTGACGCGCTGTCCAAAGAGCGCCATGCCGATCACCAGGAAGATGCCTCCTCCCCCAACGATGACGGTGAGGCCGATGATGGCTGCGGTTACGCCGCCCGCGTCCACCCAGAGGAGAGCGCCGATGGGCAGAAGGATCGCGGCGAACGTCACCACGTCCAGAACGCGCTCTGCAAGGACCGTGCCGAGAACCCGGGGATAGGAGTGGTCGTCGTGCTGGCGAGAGACGAGGTATGCGCGGTACGGATCCCCCATGCGGAGCCATGCGACGGCATTCATGAACCAGCCGAGGAGAATGATCTCCGAAAAGGCGCGCCTGGATGGGAGAGGGACGGGATTGTCGGTCTCCGTCTGCGCATTCTCGATGAGGATCCGCCAGCGGATGCCTCTCATCGGAAAATTGACGTAATAGGCAACAAGGCCGGCGGCGATGAGCAGCGGGTTGGCATCCCCAATCGCTCGCGCCATGTCCGTGAAACTGACGTCCACTCCCCGCGCCAGAGCAATCAGCAGGAGGATGGCGACGCCGAAAGAGATGAGCGTGGCCGGATGGAGGATGCGGCGGCGCAGGCCGACTATCTGAGAGGCGGAGGGCGCGGACATTTTGACTAGAGCGGCCTGCGTGTTGGCACGCCTGCGCGGCGTGGGTACGTCTCCGGTGTCGGCGCAACCTTGCGGATGACCACGAGCGTGTGGTCGGCAGGGATAGGAGAGTCAGGCTCCGGCAGGATGATTCCTTCCACCTCGCCACCGACAGCCGGCAGCGCATTCGACGCGGCATTTATTTCTTGCTCTGCGTCCGCTCCTTTGGGGGCGATGAGGGCGCCGTTCACCTTTACGAAAGGCAGGCAGAGCTCCACAAGCGCGGGGAGCGGCGCAAGGGCGCGGGCTGTGGCGGCGTCGTAGGCTTCCCGATGATTTGGGTCGTGCGCGATGTCCTCGGCGCGGCCATGGATGGCGTGGGCATTCGGCAGTTCAAGGCGGGCGATGACGTGTTCGAGGAAATCCACCTTCTTGCGCGTCGCCTCCAGCAAAGTGACATCCATCTCCGGGAAGGCGACGGCGAGAGGGAGGCCGGGAAAGCCGCCGCCGGAGCCGATGTCTATGAGGCGAGTGCCGGATGTTGACGGCAACGCGGCGGCGCACCAGAGGCTTTCGAGAAAGAGGCGCGACTCAACCTCGGCGGGGTCTGTAATCGCGGTCAGGTTGGCGCGGGTCGCGTTCCATGCCAGCAATTCGTCTCGATAGAGTCGGAAGGCGTCAAGCTGGTGGTCAGTCAGCGGCGCGCCGAGCCGCCCGGCCCACTGTTGCAGCAGGGGCATAGCTGCCGTTGTGTCTACCTCGCTGGCCGCGTCATTCATACTCACGTACACAACGGTAGCATTGGCGGAGTGACCCATGCCGCAAAGAGTGGACGGGTGTATGGTATGGGCGCACGAGGACTTATGTCATGTTTACTCTGCGTTTCGGTCTGATCGTGTTGGCGCTGCCCCTGGCAGCCGTCGCGCTCACGGCCGCCTGCGCGACAGATCTGCATCGCGCGGCTGAGAACAACAGCTCCGCGTCTTCCGTGGAGCGGGCGCTCGATGGCGGGGCGGACCCCAATGCCAGGAACGAGTTTGGGAGCACGCCGCTCCACATAGCGATGGGGGCAGATGCAGATACGGAGCTCGTGAGGGTGCTCGTGGAGGGCGGAGCTGATGTCAACGCGGTCAATGACGACGGGGAAACCCCACTCCATGAGGCGGCCTGGTTTAGCGACAACACGGCGAAAGTTGATCTCCTGCTGGATGGCGGAGCGGATACGGAGATAAGAGACAACCGCGGGAACACGCCGCTCCACCGCGCCGCCGCGCACGGTGAGATTGAGATCATCGAACTGCTGCTGGATCGCGGGGCGGACATCAATGCGATCAACGATTCCGGCGAGACGCCGCTGTATGAGTCTCTGACAACGCGCCAGATTTTCGTCGAGGACGGGCTTGGCGTTGCGCGGCTGCTGCTGGAACGCGGAGCAGATCCGGGAGGTTACGTCCTCTGGAGTTTCGCCACGCCGGGGATAATTGTCGATGGCGAACAAGATATGGGTGATCCCGAAGTCGTGGCTCTCCTGCTCGAATACGGGGCCGATCCGACAGGGACGAACACCGGTGGTGTCACCCTCCTTCACATTGTTGCCAATGTGGAAATCGCGAGGCTGCTGGTGGATGCCGGAGCGGACGTGAACGCCGCAGATAACCCTGCCGACTGGACTCCACTGCACGCGGTAGTAGGGAGCGGGGACCGCGAATTGATCGAGTTGTACCTGGACAGTGGCGCGGACATCGAGGCGCAGGATTCCAACGGTCAGACACCCCTGAAGACCGCCATCCTTGCTCAGAATCTCAACCTGGACATCGTTGCGCTTCTACTGGATCGCGGGGCTGACCCGTTCGCTGAGCATTACGGCATCGTGACTCCCTGCCGTTCAGCACGGTCATTCGATACGATTACGGACCCCGCAATACTTGATCGCCTGTGCAACGATCCGCATAGAGACGATCAAAATAGAGAGGAAACGCCTGAGATAACACCGACGCCAGGTCCCGTGCGCCTTGCGGGCCTTGCCGAGAGCCCGATTCATTGGGCGGCGAGCAAAGGCTCTGCAGATGACGTTGCCGCGCTGCTGGATGAAGGGACTCCCATTGAGATTACGAGCAGTATTACGTTGACGGATCACCGGACATTGAGCGGTGTGACACCTCTCCATATAGCGGTGTTCAACAGGGACACGGCGGTGATTGATCTGCTGCTGGATCGCGGGGCGGACATCAACGCCATGACCACGACGGGTGAGACGCCGTGTGATCTTGCGCAGCAGGTGGTGGACGGACTTGCCGGCGCGGCGGTGCTAGACCGCCTCTGCGGCGGCTAGCCGTAGTTCTCGGGCGCTCGCAACCCCTCTCGTACGGACGTGTGCCGACGGGCGCATCGGCGTATCGTATTGGGGACGGCATATGCAGAAACATCACATAGAGGTGCATGAATGGCGACTGAACGGGATCGGATGCGGAAAGATATCGCGATGCGGGCGTCCGACGCGGGGCCGCTCGCCAGACGCCTCAACGCGCTTGCGGTTTATCAGCGCCCATTCGGACAGCCCGGCTTTGAGTTCGGCGAGTGGGTGGATCAGCCCGGGCGAGGCAGGTGGTACCGTCTTTCCCGCGTTGCCCGCGATTTCTACGAGTACTGCAATGACAACGGCTGGGTGCAGGGGTTTGAGTGGGTGGACTGGAAGGCGACGCCCGAGGGGCAGGGCTTAATGAGCGACCCTTCAACCATCGCGGAGTCAAGCCCGCTGGACCTGAGCAGGGTCATCACCGTGCTTATCCGGCAAGACCGCCTCGATGAGGGCTTTCTGGGCGCGGCCTATGATTCCGGGCTCGTTCCCGCCATCGTGAAACGCGCCTCCGCCCTCTTGACCGATCTCCCCGCCGAGGGCGATGACACGGATTGGCCGACGTGGTGGGGCATGGATCACGCCGAACGCCGCGCTATTGACGCCAAGTTCCAAAAGTAGGGTTAGACGATAGCTGCATCGGCAACAGGTTCATGCCGCTGGTCCGGCGCAGGTGTCAGCCGGTCTCCGAGGGTTCACCGTTCCTGTTCACGAGCGTGTTTCCTTGGCTGGCCAGGCCGGCCCAGGCCAGTTCCGTGAGGACTCGCGCCGGATTGATTATCGGCCAGAAGTCCGCGTTATTGACCCAATAGGCGTTTATAAAGAGCACGCCGCCCATTGCCACCGAGAGTACTGCGCCCACACGCGCCTCGATGGACCCATTGCGCCATAGGGCCACTCCGGCCACGCTCGCGGAGCCAAAGAACAATGGGTTGATGGTGCGCCACACGTCGCCTGAACTGCTGCCGAACAGATCACTGTATGCGTTGGCGAAGACCGCCGCGGCAAGGATGGCAAGCGCCAGGCTGCGCACCCAGGGGACGCGGCGGGTGCTCAGCCAGATCCACCAAACCCCGCCGAAGCCGATCACCAACGGGGGTATCTGCCACAACTTCCATGGCCAGTAGTGGACCGACAATCCGTCCGGATCGGCGATCTCAGTCCTTTCCGTCCAGCCAAAGATGGCGAAAATCACGAACACCGTGACTGCCAAAGCGGGAATCGGCCCCAGGTCTCGTGGAGCGATCAGTTGTTTAATCATCGGCTCCGGCTCCTACTCTCAACTGACGGGATAGTCCCGTTCCTCTTCCAAACATAGTATGTACATGGTCAATTGAGAAACGTCTGCCCGCAGTTCTTGGGGATTCCTTTCGATGGCGCACTCATTTATCCTGTGAGTCCCAATCATGAAGGACAGTGCCGGAGGCGTGAGATGAACTCACCGATTGAACTCAAAGTTGTTGTATCCGAGTCGTATGCGGACCAATTGCGAAAGGCGATTGAGCTGGACGCTGATGCCTGCTGCGGCGATGCCGAGGCGCTGGCCGCCTATCCGGCCGAGATCCTTGAGAAGCTGCCCGGCAGCGTTGTGACGTTTGGGTGCGGCAACCCCGTCGCGTTGGCCAGCATGCAGCCCGGCGAGACGGTGCTGGACCTGGGCAGCGGCGCGGGTCTCGATTGCTTCCTTGCCGCCGAGCAGGTTGGAGAACGGGGCGCGGTCATCGGCGTGGACTTCACGCAGGACATGATCGACAAGGCCAACGAGAACGCCGCCAAGCTTGGCCTCGACAACGTGAGTTTCAAAAACGGGGATATCGAAGCGCTGCCGCTGGAGGATTCCACGGTGGACGTGATCATCTCCAATTGCGTTATCAACCTCGCGCCTGACAAGGACGCCGTGTTCCGCGAGGCGTTTCGCGTGCTGCGTCCCGGCGGGCGAATCATGGTGTCCGACATCGTGCTGACCCGGCCCGCGACGGATGCGGAAATGCAGGACTTTGCCTTGCTGACCGGTTGTGTCTCAGGCTCGCTGCCGGATACGGAATACGCCGACACGGTTCGCCGGGCGGGTTTCGCGGACGTGACGGTGGAATCTGCGCCGCAGTACGAGGGGATAATCGAAGGGCAATTCTGGTACAGCGCGAGCATCTCCGGGGTGAAGCGGTAGGCATCCCCTCCACCCCCATCCCAACCTTCCCCCATCGAAGGAGAAGGGATTTGTAGCGCGTACGCGCCCGGCCATTCCGTATAATTCCGATAGGTTGAGCGAGGGGAAACCGGCCGCGGCCGGGCATTCACGGGGAAGGGAACTACTTTCATGGCGACTACAGAACATCGCGTTATCGGACAACCCGTTGGCCGCGCGGATGGGCCGGAAAAGGTCACCGGTGCGGGCAAGTACTCAATTGATGTCCTGCCGCCTGGCACGCTGTGGTGCAAGGTGCTGCGCTCCCCGTATGCGCATGCCCGCATCGTTTCCGTCGATGCGTCCGCGGCTCTTGCGCTGCCCGGCGTCCATGCCGTCATCACGGGCAAGGACCTCGAGGGACAGCGCTGGGGCAAGACCATTCAGGATGAGCCGATTCTCGCGTGGGATGCCGCGCTCTACATCGGCGACAAAGTGGCCGCCGTCGCGGCGGACGACGAGGAGACCGCCGAGACCGCGCTGAATCTCATCGACGTGGAGTACGAGGAGCTGCCCGCCATCGTCACCATCGCCGAATCCCGCGCCGTTGATGCGCCGATCCTCCACCCCGATTTCAATAACTACGAGGGCGTGATGGATCAACTATCCGGCCCCTCCAACGCCGTCGTCCACAACAATTGGAGCAAGGGCGACGTTGCGGCAGGAATGGCGGAGGCCGACCTCATCGTCGAGCGCGATTTTGAGACCTCCCGCACGCACCAGCTCTACCTGGAGCCGCATAACTGCGTCGTCGCCATCGATGACGACGGCACCCTGCAGACGTGGATCGGGACAAAGTCGCCGATGTCCAACCGAGCCTCGATTGCGGCCCTGACCGGGCGTGACATTTCCCAAGTCGTCATCAATTTCGCCTACGTGGGCGGCGACTTCGGCGGCAAGGGCGACATCGTCGGCGTGCCGATCTGCTATGCGCTGGCGGAGCGCACGGGCAGGCCGGTCAAGTTCGCGATGGACTACACCGAGGAACTGATGGCGATGAACCCGCGCCATCGGTCCGAGGTGAACGTGAAGGTTGGCGTCAAGCGCGACGGCACGATCACGGCATGGGAGTCGGATATCTATTTCAACGCGGGCGCGTACCGCGCCTATTCGCCGAGCGGCAGCCTGCCCGGCGCGAACGAGGTGGCGGGCCCGTACCGCATCCCCAACACCCGCATCGATACGTGGCAGATGGCCACGAACACGGTGCCGGGCGGTTTCCAGCGCGGGCCGGGCGAGGTGCAGGGCATCTTTGCGGGCGAGTCCATGATGGACATCGTCGCGGAGGAGCTTGGCATGGATCCCGTGGAGTTCCGCCTGAAGAACGTCGTGCAGGAGGGCGATGAGACGCCCACGGGCCACCAGTTCACCGGCATCATCGCGGACAAGATCATCGAGGAGGCGGCGCGGGCCGGCAAGATGGCGGCGACCCGCC
This sequence comes from Dehalococcoidia bacterium, assembly GCA_034422835.1. Lineage (GTDB taxonomy): Bacteria > Chloroflexota > Dehalococcoidia > UBA6926 > UBA6926 > VXMO01. Next base: position 10,415 of record DAOUJJ010000002.1, read on the forward strand.
CCGCGAATGTCGGACGCGGCATCGCATACGGCCACCGCCCGCAGTACGGGGGCAACACGCAGGCCTCCGTCATCGTCAACGAGGACGGCACGCTCACCGCGCGCACCTCATTCTTCGACCCCGGCACGGGTGTCAACACGCTCATCCGCCAGACGGTCGCGGAGGAGATGCAGGTGGACATGGAGCGCATCAGCGTTGTGCCGTTCAACACGGACGAATTCTTCGACGATGTCCCTGATCTCGGCTTTGGCGGCTCACGGGCGTCACGCGTCGGTCCGATGGCGGCGGCGGATGCCTCGACGGAGGTCAAGGTGAATCTCAAGCGCCTCGCTGCCGAGTTCAACGGCTGGGACGAGTCCGTTGTTGAGTACGCGAGCGGTTCGCTCGTCAACACGCGCACGGATGAAAGCGTGCCGATGGAGGACATCGTCCGCCGCCGCGGCGAGCCGATCTCAGGGCGCAACAGGCCACCGGAGGGCGGCCCGGACATGATGTCGCCGATGACGTCGTTCGTCGCGCAGGTGGCGGAGGTCAGCGTGGATACGGACACAGGCCGCGTGACGATTGAGAAGATCGTCGCGGTGCATGACGTTGGCCGCGTGCTGAACCCCATCGGCTTCCACGGGCAGGTGGAGGGCGGCCTTGTGCAGGCGCTCGGCCACGCCATGATGGAGGACCTGACGGTGGACGAGTCGGGCCGCGTGTCCAACCCCTCGCTGGCGGACTACAAGGCGCCGACGGAGCCGGACATCCCCGAGTTGGAGACGATCCTGGTTGAGGCGCCGAGCGGCTGGGGCAACTACAACATCAAGGCCGTCGGCGAGCACTCGAACATCACGACGGCGGCGGCCATCGCCAACGCCGTCTACGACGCCTGCGGCGTCCGCCCGTATGAGATCCCGATTCATCCGGAAAAGCTCCTGGCAGGCCTGCGGGAGAAGGGGAGCTAAGGGGAGTAGGAGTAAGTAGTCACCATGTGCTATAAGCACACACATGAATATGGAATCGTACTCTGTGGACAAGCAGGATAAAGGCAAACTCATTATATCGGCAGCCAAGAGCTTGAAGGGCTATCGGCTTGATGATTCAAGAATTGCCTCGTTCCTCTATGGTATGTCCGAGGCGGGCAGACTCGGGCTATTTGCGTCAGCCATTAAGGCTGAAGAGCATGCTGACATCAACCGGATTCGATTTTTGGCTGGCCATGAAGGGATAGGGTTCCATGATTTGACGACCGAGCTCTTGCCGTGGTTTGAACATGCCGGGCTTTGTGAAATTAGACGGAACCCCAGTGGAGAAATACAGGAAGTAACAAGCTTAGTGTTGGCTTATCGGGATCTCTTGGGCGCAGTTTCAGACTTCTACGACTCTAGGACCCCGTCATTAGAGGATCAAGCTTGTCTTATAGTGCTCGAACAAGCTAATAAGCTTCCCACTCCAGAATCTGTAATCCGACAGGAAGTAGCAAAGCAATTCGGTGAAGAAATTGCCAACGTGGCTTTACAGTTGTCCAAATCATTTAACATGGTGACTACTAAAGATGGCGGCAACGATCCACTGCTCTATGCGCCTCGAGTTTGGACAGGACTGCACGACAAGGCCTCGCAAGCTTTGGCTCCACTTGAGCAAACAGACCGGGAAGTGCTCCTCCATCTCATAGGGCGCGTGAGGCAAAGTCAGGGCTATCCGGAATCTCTGTTTAAGCGTGAGGCAAGTAACAATGCAGTCAGTTATCTCGTTGAAATGGCAATTGGAATAGGATTAGTTAACAGAACAGAACTCTACTTGGCTGACGGTGTCAAGAGATCTTTCCTAACAACTCCTCACTTCTACTCCGATCTTGCAGACGAATTTGGAGAAGACATGTGTGATCGGGTCAAGATATTCTTGGATTCGATTCGAAACGGTCAATACTATGGATCGGCAGTCACTGGCAGAATTCACAATCCCGAAGTGTTGCTCAGAGCTCTACTTAATCGAGGCGAAATTGGGCCAGCTACGGCCATCGGAACAGACTACATGGTAGCTGAAAAGGCGGGCATCATTCGAGTGCATCGAGCATCCGCTGGCAGGAAGGCCTTTATGGAATTGGGACAAGAAGACACGATCCGCAAAGTACTTGAGGTCGTCTCTTCAGGTAGTGTGGAGCCAGGAGCACCACATGTGAATGCTACGCACTTGTCGGCTGGTAGAACTTTCAAGTCAATAGAGCAGGGTCGAGCTGAGCTAGGCAAAAGCTCCGGTGAAACCGCTGAAATCGAAACCGAGATCCTAAGGAACCTTAGAGAGGGATAGACGTGACTAACGCCGGAGTTGTTCTAGAGGCGCGGGTTCAGCGGCTATTCTTGGCTCAGGGTATCTTTGCCGAGCGAGGTCTCTTGCCGTCCGCAGATATCGACCATAGGCTGCTGGCGACCGATATCGATGTGTTAGTTTCTGAGTACTCCAGCGGCTTTCACCTTACGCGTCGGCATGCTGAATGCAAATCTGGGAGGCGGGTGGCAATTCTGGACCGTGTCCTCTGGTTGAATGGAGTGCGCGCCATGCTTGGCGCTGACGCGAGCTATCTGGTTCTAGAATCCTTTGATGAAGATGCCACTGACTTTGCAAGAAGCCTTAGCGTCGACGTTATGACAGTTAAGCAACTTGCGACTTGGGAAAAGGCCTTTAACATCCCTGCAGACGAGTGGCCAAACCGAAGCGACTTTGGGCTAATTGACCCTGTCAGGAAGAGATCCTTGAGTCTCGGAAAACAGAATAACGCTTCAGAGATGGACAAAATCGTGCGCCAAGCCATCAATTTCGTCGAAATAGATTCATGGCGTTTGTTTGGCTATGCTCGGCTCAATCGCTTACTCAGGATCCTCAGGACTCTTTCCGATGTATCGTCTCCGAAAGAGGCTAGAAGCTTGGGCGCACGGTACTCTGTTTCAGCGCTCTTGGTCAGGCTCTGTCAATATCTTCTCGCCATGTGCCTTGATATCAGTCGTGTCCCAGTAAGTGATCTCCATTCCTACTTGCAGAACAGGCTCGTGTACGGCGACCAGGATCCAAATCGTGCAAGTGGGCTGGTCAGAAATACTGTCGATTGGATGTCGCAAGCTCTCAGGAATCGGGGGATGTCCATTCCTCCAGAAGTAGACTCGAATCGCCTATTTCACCCTCCCGTGTTTTCTGAAGGACTAATCTCGTTGATTGAGAGAATTCTAAGTGCTCCGGATGAGGCACGATATCTTCCTGTCGCAATGGAGACTGAGCAGTTCGGCAGTGAATCTGAAATCGACTTGTTCCCGCGCCTGCGCTCGGCTTGGCTTGCAGGCCGCAGCCTGTCGGCGCTGGTAAAGGGATTCGTCATAGCGTCATTAGGAGTAAATGCCTCACTATTGAAACCTCTGCACGAGAACGAGGCCCAGAAACTGAAGCAAGGGAGCGTCAAGAAGGGCAAGAGGTCTAGCTCTGACCAGACCAAGCTAGATTTTGAGGGAACTCATTAGCCCCCTTTTTGTCATGCCCTGACCTTGCTGCAGTATCTTCCAGAGATGACTACCATGAGATGCTCAACTCTCTCTCCCATGCCATACTCATATCGTTAGTGAGTTAGAGGGCTAGGCACGCGGGGAAGAGAAAAATCATGCCACCTATCCGCATTGGGGTTATCGGCGTTGGGTTTGGGGCGACTGTGCATATCCCGGGGTTTCAGTCCGAGGGTGTGGAGGTCGTCGCGGTTGCTGCGAGCCGGGAGGAACGCGCCCAGGCCGCGGCTGAGAAGTTCGGCATCCCCAACGCGTTCACCGATTACCGCGAACTCGTGACTCATCCGGACGTTGATGCCGTCAGCGTCGTCACCGCCCCCAATCTCCATTATGAGATGACCAAAGCCGCCCTTGAGGCCGGCAAGCACGTGATGTGTGAGAAGCCGTTCACCACGAATGCCGCGGAGGCCAAAGAACTGCTCGCCATGGCCACCGAGCGGGGCCTGACGCACATGATCGCGCATGAGTTCCGTTTCGCGCCGCAACGCGCCTACGCGCGGCAACTCATCGATGAGGGCCAGATCGGCGAGCCGCAGCATCTCATTGCCACGCTCCACCTGCGGTTTGCCCGCCGACCGGGAGCGACACCCCCTGCGCCGTCCATCGGCAGCGGCGGGATGCTCGGCGCGCTCGGCTCCCATTACATCGACGGCATACGTCACTGGTTCGGCGACATTTCCCGTGTCAACGGCACGCTGCACGGCAATGTGCCCCCAGGATTCAGCCTCGCCGACACGAACAATGCGTTCAGTGTCCACATGGACTTCGCGAACGGCGCGTGGGGAACGCTCACATGCAGCCTCAACGCGCCGCTTGGACAGGGAGGGTCGATCCAGCTCTACGGCACGGAGGGGTCGATTCACCTGAGTCAATCCGGGCCGAATCCCGCGCCGGAGGGTATTGTGCGTGTCGGGCGGCTGGATGATGATTCCCGCGAACTGCGCACCGTCCCGATACCCGAGGAACTGCACCCATTCGACGATGACCGCGATCATCGCCTGCTGCCGTTCCGCCTTGAGGTGCGCGACTTTGTGCGTGGCATTGAGTCAGGCGAATCGCCCGCGCCGAACTTCCATGACGGCCTTCAATGCCAACGCGTGCTGGATGCGATCCAGAAGTCTCACCTGACCGGTGCGGCTGTGGATGTCCCGACCGGCTAAGGTCGTCCGTCATTCCCGCCCCCATCCCCTCATTCCGGCGAAAGCCGGAATCCATCGGGACTCCCCCCCCTTTGCGGAGGCAGGGTGTAGACTCACGGGGAACCGCCGAAAGACGCAGCCGGAAGACCAGGAGGTTGTCATGGGCGTGAAACAGTTGGCAGGCATCTACCTGATTGCGGTGAGCCTCGCCGTCGTCGTGTACTTCATCATCAACTCGTTCTTTGCCGCGAACGACACCTTTGACGTCATGAGTGTCTGGAATGTGCTGGACGTTCTGATGGTCATCGCGCTGCCCATCGGCTTGGCGCTGAGTTTTGGGGACAAGGCGGAGGAGAGACGGCAGCGCGCCGCGGGCAATAGTGATACCGGACGGTACATCGCGGTCAACGGCACGTTCTACGGGATCGTCGTCGTCACGATCCTGTTCCTGCACAATTGGTTCAACCTGCTCGCCAATGGCCAGGACGCCCTCTCCGACGATGCGACGTACTGGACTCTCTGGGCGGTCATTGATACGCTCCTGCCCGTCACGCTCACCATAGCGGGAGTGCGGCAGCTGCGGAGCAATTACTGGACGAGGTAACGCCGGTTCGCGTGCTTTTTCACCAAAGCCGCTGAACGCCGTACGAGTCAAAGAGGGTCTCGTTGGAGACCAGTGTCAGGTTGTGGTTGAGGGCCTGCGCGATGAGCATCCGGTCAAAGGGATCCTGATTCGGGCCGGGCAGCGCTCCGGCGCGGATTCCATCTAACACGGTAACAGGCAAGGCGTGAAATCCGTCAAGAACCAATACGTTGGACATATCGTCCACCATTGGCGCTGCCTCCGGCAGCCTGCCGTTGTGGTACTTGATGGAAATCTCCCACGCAGAAGCGGCACTGACCAGAACGTCGTTGGAGGCACTTGCTATCGCGCCTTGGGCTACACGAGAAAGCCGTGAATTACTGGTGAACCACCACAGAAGCGCGTGGGTGTCCAGCAGAAGAGTCATCTCCTAGCCACGGCCTTCCCAGCGCGCCAACTCCTCCTCAGGCAAAGGGTCAAAGAAACTGTCTGGAACTTCAAACACTCCCTTGAATCTGCCTGGCTTCCGCGGGGCACGCGGCTTCTCACGCACCAGCCGCGCCACCGGCGTGCCGTTGCGGGCGATGACGACCTCTTCACCCGCCTCGACTTGCGCCAGCAGGCGTGAGAGGTTGGTCTTGGCTTCATGAACGTTGACAGTGACCATCGTTGCCCTCTTGCAGGTTTGCTTAGCTAAGTATATGACTAACGGCAGGAGCAGTCAAAGCGGCTCCCGAGATTAGTCGAAGGATGCCTACAACAGGAATGTCGCAATGGGTGACCCCTTGAATCCGCACGCTTGTTCCTTTACTCTTGGAAAGTCATCCTCACACTAAGGCCCTCAGAGGGTTAGGGAGATAACAAGGCATATGCTGTATCCCTTTATTAAGACCTGTTTGCGATGCGACGCTCAGTTTCGCGCAGGCTTTCAGGAGCGCACGGTCTGCAACGAGTGCTTAGGGGATTTGCTCTCGGAGCATTTGGGCTTCCCGACTAAGCTCACCACATCAAACCGGACAGATAATTGGCGCGACCTGTTCCTGGTAACGAACAAAGCTGGGTATAAAGCAAGGGTTCACGTTATACGCAAGCGTGATCTGCTACGGCCGCCGGATGCGCCCGCCAAGGCCATCTGCAAGAATATGCTGACGCAGATCAACCATGTCCGCCCACTGGTTCCAAAGTCTATGGGTGACCCGATTAAGACTCATGGCGATTCATCGACTAGATTCTGCACGACTTGCGAGAAATTGCTAAGGAAGGAGTCTGCTGGTATTCGTAGTCATCGGTTCATTCCATTTGAGTTTGCAGGACATGTAGCAGTCCTGATGGAAGAGCCGCCCGGCATGGATCCCGACGACGCCCGTATGATGTAGTTGAGGATGCCTTACTGGCTGTCTTGAAAGTCCCTTATAGCCCGCCAAATTCCGTCGCCGGTGACAATCGCAACATGTTGACGATCGCTCTTCCATCCTCTGGTGACAATACCGACGATTTTGCCAAATCTATCGACCACGGGGCTGCCTGACATGCCATCTACTAGCTGACCTAATACCGGTTCACAATAGTCGAGACTTGAGCAAGAGCCCAAATAATTGAGCCTGTTGTTAACCATTTCTATAGTGAACGCATTCGATGCGATAGCGGTCAATTCCGCTCCACGTGGTGGGAGGAAGGCTAGTGACAGTGCAACATCAATCCATTCGTATTCGAACGTGACAGAGTTGAGACCATAGCGGTGCCTCAATCTGAATTCGTCGACTGGACTTAGCAACGCGATATCTTTAGACCAGTCGATATGAAGCAATCGTGTCTCGTACCAATCGGTCGCCCCGACAAAGATCCTCCGTACCGCAGCGTTGCTTGAGCAGCTATCGCCGTCATTGATACAGAGGATATGCGCGGCAGTAAGGATGTAGTGGGAGGCGGACCCGTCAAGTTCAGTGAATCTAATGTAGGTTGCCGTGCCGCATGCTTTCAGGGTGCAGATTTGATATACAGCGTGCATCTGCCAGTTCAATTGTTGTGCCTTGGCTCTTGCTACGGATTCACCGAAGTCCCAGTCAGGATCAGGGGTTGGCGAATTAACGGGTGTCGCTGTGGGGACGGGCGTAGGTGTCGGTGACACCGAGGGAGTTGGTGTGGGTAGTGGCGCAGTTGTCGTAGATGCCGGAGCATCGCTGATGGCCTTCAAGATTCCGTCTCCGGTAGTAATAACGATATGCTGACGGTCACTCTCCCACCCGCCGGTGATAATGCCAACGACTCTGCCATGTGCGTCAATTACAGGACTACCCGATGTGCCATTCAACGCCTGCCCCAAGACTGGTGCGCAGTAGTTTGGTCTTGAACAAGAGCCAGAATAGCTTTCCCTGTCATTTACCATTTCGATTATCAGCCCGTTTGATGCGATGGCGACCATGCTTGCTCCGCGCGATGGGAGATCATCTACCGGCAAAGCAGTGTCAAACCACTCTCTTTGCAGGATGAGGCTATGTGAAGCATAGACCTGGCGCAATTCGGTAACAGGATTTAGCAAAGCCACATCCTTAGCCCAGTCGATATGAATCACTCGCGTTTCGTACCAATTGGTCGGCTCGCCGATAGAGACCCTCCGCACCGCAGCGGTACGCGAGCAGTTATCCCCATAGTCGTCACACAAGATATGGGCAGCAGTGAGGATGTAGTAGGAGACGGAACCGCCAGGCTCTGTGAATTTCACGTAGGATGCCGTACCACAGGAAGACTGGGTGCAAATGTAATACACAGCTTGCTTCTGGACGTTCAAGAGCCTTGCTGCGATTCGTGCTACCGCAAAGTCGAGTTCCGTTTCAGACGAAGGGGTTGGAGCAGGTGTTGCCGTGGGGACAAGTGATGATGTGGGGGTCGGTGTGAGGGTCGGCGATGTCACAACCGGCGCGGGAGTCGATGTAAGGACTTGGGATGTCGCGGCAGGTGTAGGAGTCAGCGTAACCGTAGGCTCTGCAGTGATTGTAGGAGAAGGCGCGACTACAGGTTCTTGGCGAGGCGCAAATTGATTGAATGCCAGTGCGAAGCCCAGGATCACTAGCGCAATCATGCCGAATATGCCGAGGATCTTTGAGCTATGCTTCATGTTGCTTGTCTAGGTCTTCGCCCATCGTCCTCAGAATAGCGGGAGTGCGGCAGCTTCGGAGCAACTACTGACGCCTATGTGGAATTAAGCTCTCAGCGGCCGACGGCCACTTGCTACAGCCTCCGAATGCCGTATGGGTCGATAACCTCCCGGCTCAACGGGGATGGTCAGGGGGAAGGCGCAATTGGCTCGGGCTACCGACCGCGTCTGCCTACCCCAAAGCCACCACCAAAACCACCTGCAAAGATGGCGGAACCTGCGAGTATCTGCCCTAAGAGGCTCGTCTCCTCTTGCCATACTAAGAAGAAGAGGATGGCGAGGACGGCAACGAGAAGAGTGGCGAGAGCGGCAAAGGCCCACTTTCTGTTGGAATATGCTTGACGGTCTTCCCGCACACTCTCCGCTTCACTGTGGTCCATCATCTTGTGTATGTGCTCAGCGTCTAGCTTTGAGAGGAATGGATTCTGCAGCGGGCCACCAGCAACAGACATCATCATGGCGACCTGCCGCCGCACTTCCGGCGGTGCGTCACTAAGAATCTCGTCGAATGGCCCTGTCGTATCTTCGGCACCCTCTCCATTCAATGGGACACGAGGCGTGTGTTCGTGCTCTGGTTCGTTGCCTGAAGTATCATTCTCTTGCGGCATGGGCGATCTTACTCCAGTAGAATCGGTGGGCTCCTAGCCTAATCAAGCATCGTTCTCCGTAGTCCGCCGCTAGGGCAGCCACATAACCGCCGAGGAAGAGTCGGAGGTAGGTATCCGCTTCCGCCTGCGTAATCTCACCCGACCGAAACGCATTGTTAGTTGCTCTAATGCCGCTTCGCAACACTTGTCTGGGAGTGCGCTCGAAGGAATCAAGCCAAGCCTGCATCCATTCGTCTTGATGAGTAGGGGTACCTCCCCCTGCTGCTTGAGTTAACATGTCCTGCTTAGGTGTGTCCTCTTCTCTATCCATATCCATTGTACGGACGTTGCGGAATGTAGCATACTGCCCCTGCGGTTTCAAGAGTAACCCTTAAGGTCTGGCTACTCGCAATCCCCTCTGTCGCCCATGCCGTGAGCCTGCCGAAGGGCCTAGGCTGCCTACCTCGGCAATCCCAACCCGCGTTGGGCGATGATGTTGCGCTGCACCTCGTCCGTGCCGCCGCCAATGGCGAGCCCCCTGGTCAACCACGCGTTCGCGCCCAAGAAGCCGTGCATCGGCGCGAAGCGGCTGCCACGCGGCGCGATTAGAGCGTCGTCGGTGGCGAGACCGGCCAGAACGTTGTAGACGTTCCAGCCGACCTCATCGCCGGTCACCTTGACCATGGAGGCTTCCCTGTCCGGCACCTGCCCCTGCGTCTGGAGCCACGCGACGCGGTAGCACAGCATGCGCGTTGTCTCTACCTGCACGCGCAGGTCTGCCAGCTTGTGGCGCGCGACGGGATTCTCCAGCAACGACGTGCCGTCCGCCGACGGGCGGTTTCGGTACGCGTCGATGAACTGTTCCATGTAGCGTTGCAGCCGTGCCGGTATCTCCACCTGTGAGCGCTCGAAACTCAGCGTCGTCATGGCCGTGTAGAAGCCGCGGTTGAGCTCGCCGATCAGGTTGCGCTTGGGAACGCGCACTTCCTCGAGAAAGACCTCGCTCCAGCGCCAACGTCCCAAGCCGTCGTAGAGCGGCCGCAGCGTGACGCCGGGGTCGTTCATATCAACGATGAAGTAGGAGATGCCGCGATGCTTGGGCGCGGTGGGATCCGTCCGCACAAGATAGTGACCCCAATCCGCCCAGCGCCCCTCCGAGTTCCAGATCTTCTGGCCGCTGAGCACGTAGTCGTCGCCGTCCTCCACCGCGCGGGTCTGCACGTTGGCGAGGTCGGAGCCGGCGTTGGGCTCGGAAAAACCCTGTGACAGGTGGTGAATCTCGCCGCTGGCGATGCGCGGCAGGAAGAATTCACGCTGCCAGTCCGCGCCGTGCATCATCAGCATGGGGGCGAACATGCCGCCGCCGAGAATCTCCGGCGAGCCCGCGTAGGCCATCGCCTCGCGGTATGCCATCTGCGTGCTGAGAGGCGCGCCCCACCCGCCGAACTCCCTGGGCCAGTGCATGGTGAACCAGCCCTTCTCGGCCAACTTCCTGGCGTAGGCGTGCATGCGCTCTTCCTCGTCGACGTCATCCACGTCGTACGAGGCGACGATCATGCTGTAGGCGTCCTTGTCGCCGGGATCCCAATTCTGCCGGACGAACTCCGTCGCCTCGGCGCGAAGGGCCTCCTCCTCGGCGCTGAATCGAAAGTCCATCTCCCCACTCCCTTTCGACGTGCGTTCTAGCGCGGTCGGAACGCGCCGCGGATGGTGTCCTCCGTGAACAGCGAAGGGATCTGGCCGTCCGCAGCGTAGTTGTAAAGAGCGGCCTTGTAGATGCCGCTGAGCGTGGCAAAGAGCAGCGAAACACCCACCACGAGAACGACGCCAATGACAACGGCCAATACGATGCCGGGGGTTCCGAGGAAGGAGAGGGCAAAGCCAAGAACCGCGGCGACCAGAACTGCCAGAAGCGTCGCGCCGAACTGTATCAGGCCGAGGCCAAAGTTGCCGACAACCTGCTCACCCCACGTGCGCCGCAGGAGAGAAAGTGACGTCTTGAAGGAGTCAAAGAGCCCGCGGTGTTCGATGACGATGAGCGGCACGACGAAGAACGTTATGAGGGACCAGGCCGCGCCGATGAGCGCAACAACGATCTGCCCGATGATTCCGATGATGCCGCCGCGCTCGCGCGCCTGGCTCGAGAGAATCTGGAGGATAAGGCCGACGGTCGCGGCAATCACGGCCCAGAAGAAGATCGTGATAATGCGGCTGGATGCGCCCGCCAACCCGGACCTGATGTTGGGATCGCCCCCCTCAAGCCGTTCATGCGCGGCGAAGACGAGCGCGGCGTTGAAGAAGATCACCACAAAATAAGAGGCGACGTAGAAGAGGAACACCATGAGCAGGTCAAGGCCGCTGAACGCCCCGGTTTCCAGCCTTTCAAATGAACCGATGCCAAAGGTGACGCCAAAGAACGTCAGGGTCACGAAGATTACGCCAATGGTGGAGAAGATGGGGAAGAAGATCAGTTCCTTGTCGACGCTGAGAACATGGAGGCAGAGCTTGAAGAGCTGCCAACTCCTGCCGATGGTCGCAAACATAATCGCACACCTCTTTCGGGTTCTTCAGTCCGCGTACTCAATGATACATGCCGACGAAGGGCTTGCGGTTGGAGATGCTATTAAGCTGGAGGGGTGTTTAGTTCCCTTGTTGCGCGAGGGCGACGGCTTGCCAATACCCTCCTCCTCATCCTGGACAGCTTCAAGCCGACGGCGGTTGCGGTCGTCATGATTCGGAATGCCGGAAGGCACGGCGTCGGCGATATGGCGGCGGCCGTGGGGTATTACGGCATCCTCGCCATCCTGCCGTTGCTGATTTTCACTATTACCGTGCTGAGCTTTGTGCTGGATACTCAGACAGTCGTGAACGAAGTTCACTTGATCGTGTCACGGTATGTGCCGCTGGAGGCCAATCTCATCGACGACAACGTGGATGCAATAGTTCAATCCCGCGGGGCAATCGGCATCATTTCACTGATGGCGCTGGCGTGGTCCGGCAGCAACTTCTTCGGCGCGATGGCGCGTTTCATGGACAGGGCGTGGGGCAATGCAAACCCCTATGCCTTTCACCTGGTGCGGATCAAGTCCGTCATCACCGTGGGAAGCGTGAGCGCGCTCCTGCTGTCGTCATTGGCGATGTCAACCCTGGTTCACGCAGCTGAGGGGGCCGACCTGGACGGATGGCTGGGCACACTTGCCAGTGTGGTCAACGTAGGGGGTCAGGTTGTGCTGGGCGTCGCGTCGCTTTTTGGCGCGATAGCGGGGCTGCTGATGCTGTACCGATGGCTGCCAAGCGACCGTACTCCGTGGCGGTACTGCATTCCTGCCGCGTTCATCGCCGGCATCTCCCTTGAGATTATCAAGAACCTGTTCCTGTTCTACCTGATCGCCTTTGGCAGTTTTGACGCGGTCTATGGTTCACTCGCGTCAATAGTGGTCCTGCTGGTTTGGATATATATGGCAGGCTTTGTGATTCTGCTGGTTGCGGAACTTGGCGGCGCGCTACGAGAGGTGGATATGCGCGGTCGCCGCAGATATCGACCGATGTGAGGCGCCCGGAGCGAGCGTTGGCCTCAGTACACGTGGTGATCGATGCCCATGTAGGCGTCGATGAATGTGCGGATGCGTTCCTCGTCAAACTCATCAAAGGTGTCCAGCCGCGTCCACGCCGTGAGGGCGATGCGGCGTCTTTGGCCGGTGACAGGGTCGATGATTCCGCTGTACGGCCCCATGAGAACGCGCCCCTCCGGTTCGGCAATGTATTCACTCACGACCCCGGTTAGCTGGGCGACGAGTTCGGCGCAGCCCTCCGGGCAGTCGTATTGGACGTTCACGTGTCCGTCCTCAAGATTGTGAATCTGGATCTCATCCGGCACCTGCACGTCGTAGATCTGGCCGGGCGCCAGCGAGGGCATGTGGGGGCCGGAGGTTGGAGGGGACGAGTTATACGGCAAGTGCGGTTCCTGTATGTCAGCCAGATGGTAGTTCCCCTGGTTCTCCAGGGCGTAGCCGGGCTCCTCATTCAAGACCTCTTGCAGGACGAGCAGACCTCCGATGAGCAGGATCACCGCAACGGTGGCCGCAATGATGATGATGCCGCTGCGATTACCGTCGCCTGCCGATACTGCGTTTCTACGACGTTGAGACACGTGGATTACTCTCCGTGAATGTGGGCGCTGGTTCCTATGATAAACAATTAACCGGAATAGACCATATATTCCATTGACCTGGTTTTAGACCCAGACTAAAATTTGGGTTCAAGTGAAGCTATGCGAATCACGGCGGGATCCGCGAGAGGAATTGAATTGCGGACGCCGCAAGGCTGGCATGGCCGTCCGACAACGGACAGGGTGCGTGGAGCGATGTTCTCCATGCTGGAAGCGCGGGAAACGGTGAAGGATCGGCGAGTGTTGGATCTGTTCGCAGGGACAGGCGCCCTGGGTATAGAGGCATTGAGCCGCGGCGCGGCGTCCGCTGTTTGCGTGGAACGCGGCGCGCGGGAATGTGCCGTTATCCGTGAGAACGCGGAACGGGCCGGTGTGGCCGACAGCCTTACCGTGCTCACCATGCCCGTGGCCCGGTCCCTTGCATCGCTTGACGGGCCGTTTGGCCTCGTCTTCATGGATCCCCCCTACGACGATTCTGAGGCCGTTCCGGCAACCCTGAAAGCCCTGTTGGCTGCTGATCAACTGTTGCGTGATGACGCGATCATCGTCGTAGAGCAGTCCAGCAGGAATCCGGCAGATATAGGAGACTTGGCAATCGGCGAGATTGCGATACGCCGCTACGGAGACACCCTCGTCTCTCTGCTCATGAGAGAAACAGTAGTGACGTCATCGGACAGGGAGACTGTCTCATGACGAAAGCAATCTATGCGGGGACCTTTGACCCCATGACACTAGGCCACGCCGGCATCGCAGAGCGGGCGGCCAAGCTCTTTGAAGAGCTGACCATCTGCGTTTACGACCAGACAGTCGGCAAGTCGATGCTCTTCTCGACGGAGGAGCGAGTCGCGCTGGCGGAGGCATCCCTGCACGGCGTCCCCAATATCAGCGTCACAACGTATACACGCGATCTGACAGTGAATCTCGCCCGGCAACTCGGCGCCACGGCGATGATTCGCGGACTCCGCAACGCCAACGACTTGGTGGCGGAGACGGAACTAGCGCAGATGAATCGTGAGCTCGATCCGGAGATCGAGACCGTATTCATCCTGACGTCGGCTGAGCACGCATTCGTGAGTTCCAGTCTATTGAAGGAGGCCGCCTCACTTGGCGGTGACATCAGCGGCCTCGTTTCACCGGCTGTCGCGGAGGCACTGCGGCAGAAATATCACACATAGTGCACGTTTAAGTCCGCCCGTTCTCAGGATCGGGCAACAGACGGATAGGGAAAGCGCGGGAGAAAGAGGCAAGGGAACGCCGAAAGCAGGGAGGTGACCTGATGCAGTTCCTTGAGATGATTGATGCCCTGGAGGACATGGCGGAAGACGCGCGCCGTGTTCCGGGCACCGGACGAGTCATGTTGGATCGTGAAGAGCTGGCACGACTCATCGATCGGATGCGCGCGACGGCTCCGGCCGAGCTGCGCGAGGCTGAGGAAATCCGTGAGCGAGGCGAATCGATCGTCAACGAAGCCTATGTCTTCGCAAAGAAGATGAAGGCCAGGACGGAACAGGACCACCGCGCCGCCGTCGATCAGAGCGCCATCGTTGGAGAGGCGGAAGAGCGGGCGCAAGAGATACTCAGGGACGCTGAAAAAGAGGTAGAGCGGATGAAGCAGCGCACCGAGGGCGATGCCGCGCGCCTCATCAAGGACTCTGACGTCTATGCCGCGCAGTCGCTTGAGCGCCTGTCCAACCACCTGGACCAGGTGACGCAGAATATCCAGGACCTTCACAAGGAGGCGATGGAGCTGCGTGGACTGATTGAGAACGGCCTGCGCTACCTCGGCGCGCGCAATGCGGCAGCCAACGGCAACGGCTCCAGGAAGCGCCGCGCCCAGAAGAACGGCGCGACGAATGGTAACGGGAATGGCAACGGCGCAGACGCAGAACAGTCCCTGAACGAGGACGAACTCGTCACGCTGGCAACTCCCTAGCCTAAGCTGCACGCCGGATACCACATCCTATAGTTGCCGACGCAACCGGGGGGCCGCGCCGAACGGCGCCGCCCTCCGGGCGATGCTTCATTTTTGTGAGGGCTAAAAGGCCCGCAGTCAGCGTTCTGCCAGCGCGTACCCTATCAGCTTGTAGGTGAGCCGGGCCGCGGTGAACGCGGCATGCGTCGGCCCCTCATTTGGGGCAAGTTCCATGATGTCAAAGCCGATGACGCGTGAGCGCCGGGCGACTGCCCGCAGAATGCTGAGCGTTTCCTGCCATGAGAGCCCACCGGGTTCCGGCGTGCCGACGGCGGGCATGATCGACGGATCCAGGCCGTCCAGGTCCACCGTCACATAGACGGTCTCACCCAATCCCGCCAGCAGTTCATCAACAGCGGCGGGATTGTTGTATTGACCGGGCGTGTAGAGATGAACCCCGGTAACGCCGGCATCCCGGATGTGCTGCATCTCCTCGCTGCTGATACTGCGGATGCCGGCCTGAACAACGCCGCCGTCCCCAACAATCTCTCGAACACGCCGCATCACGCAGGCATGGCTGTAGCGGCTGCCCTGGTAGCTGTCCCGCATGTCCGCGTGGGCGTCGAGCTGGAGAACCGAGAGGCCGGGATGCCGTTGGGTGAGGGCGCGGACTGCGCCGATTGTGAGCGAGTGTTCGCCGCCCAGCATGACGGGCAGCTTGCCCGCGTCGGCCAGGGCTGCAATTGCCTGCTCGACACGAACGATATTGGCCTCCGGGCCCGAGACGTCCTGTTCCAAGGCCGGCAACGTGGCAATGCCCCACTGCGCGGGCTCCAGTCCCAGGTCCGGCTCATAGAGTTCCAGGTAGCGTGATGCCTCGATGATGGCCTGCGGGCCGTCACGCGCGCCGCTGCGATAGGACACCGTGCCGTCGTAGGGAACGGGGAGAATGACAGCCGCGGCGCTGTCGAAGTCGGCATCATCGCCGTCGAGGGATGCAAAGCTCCAGGGAAATGCGCCGCCAAGCGGGAAAGAAGTCATTGGTGCGAGTGATGCGCGGTTTGAGCCGCCGCTGCGCAAGAGTGGCGTTCAGACGCTCGTGGGTGAAGTGGCTGCGCCCGCGCCGCTCAACTCATGCTCTGCCTGCTTGTCCGGGAACTCCTCGAGGCCTCGATCCAGCACCTGCATCCTGACCTCGGTGATGCCGAAACGCCCGCGAAGCTCAGCGACGGCGAGTTCGGCATCGAACGGCTTGCAGGAGAAAATGTCCACGTTCAGGTAGCCGCGATCGGGGAAGGTGTGGACGCTGATGTGGCTTTCGGCGATGAGCACGAAGCCGGACACGCCCCAATCAACGGGGACCTTGCCGTGCGTGTAGCGATGCACCAACGGCTCGGAGATCTTGGTCATCCCGATGGCGTCGGGGTAAATGTCCAGCAGCTCGCGGACGAGTGACTCGTCCTGCAGCCTGTGGGCGTCAGCCCCGTACCCATCCATGACAAGGTGCATCTGCGGGTTTCCTCCAAGCAAAAAGATGAATAGCGTCCAGAGTACTAACTGCGGGGGATGTGTGTCCGGCCACCGCCCGTCCCCCACCCGGACGTGGCTTGAAGCCTTAGCCAAAAGGGATGATAGCAAACGGAAGGTTGGGGGTACAAGATTTTTATAGTTCGCGATCAAGATTGATTGGGTTGCCGCGCTCGCCGTCCCGCCGTTTCGCGGGCGAAGACCCAGAAGATCAACATGAAGATGCCCATCACGACGGCCGTGCCGTACAGGGCCTCAGCGTTGCCAAAGCTGTCGGCGATGAGTCCGAGAAACGGGCTACCAATCATTAGGGCAATGTCACCAATCGTCCTGGCCATGCCCTGAGCCGTTGCTTGCCGATCCAGTGGGCTGATGTCTGACACATAGGCGACGGGCGCAGGACCTTCTATGCCCTGTGCGATGCCAAAGATGAACATCCCTATGGCGAAGACGACAGCAGCGGACAGGATCCACACCGGTGCGCTGTATCCAAGAAAGACGAGGCAAATGACATAAAGCGCCATGCCGGGCACGATGATGCTCTTGCGGCCAAAGCGGTCGGAAATCACGCCGACGAGCGGGATGACAAGCAAGGATGCGATGGCCGGTAGTGTCTGCGTGATGCCGACTAAGCCCCTGGGTAAAGCAAGGTCCTCGTCCGCAATTATGGGAAAAAGGTTAAACAGTCCGCCGCCCCGGATGAAGAATGCGCCGATGAAGATCAGCATGATGAGCACGTAGCCGCGGCTGAGCATGAAGCTGAACTGGCGAAATCCTGACTGAGGCGACGGTTGTTCCCCCTGCGCCGGTCGTTGTGAAGTCCCTGCCACTGGTGCCTGCTCGTTCGGTTGCTGAAGCCCCCTTGTCTCTGGCACCTTAGCCAGAGCCCAGAGGGCGCTCATTACCGAGATGATGCCCATGAAGTAGAAGAGGATGTGAAGCCCCCACAGTTCCTCCACGAAGCCCCCAACAGCAGGCCCGAGCGCGATGCCGAGAATAAAGCTCCATTGGAACACGCTCATCAGCCGCCCCCGGTTGGATGGATCGCTGATGTCCGCCACTGTCGCGATTCCGACGGTGATGAACGCGCCGGAGCCGATGCCCGCGATGAAGCGGAATGCCATCAGCGGTAGCAACGAGTCGGCGTTTGCGGAGAGAACGTAGCCCGTTGCGGCGAATAGGCCCCCGCCGATAAGAACCCACCGCCTTCCGACCTTGTTGGAAATTATCGCGGAGGGCAGGTTGGTGAAAAGGCGTGCCACTGCGAATGCAGAGACGGTCAACCCGACCTGCGCCACCGGCAAGCCCAACTCACGTCCATAAAGCGGGTAGGTAAAGATAGAAACGCCTTGCGCAAGCGTGAACAAGAAGGTGGCAAACCCGAGGTAGACGACGGCTCGATTATCTTGTAGAAACGTGAGAACGTGCGTTAGAGGCACTGCTGGGGAAACTCCTGCCGATAGCGTTTGGCGCTGCCTGCTATTGTAACTGACGATGAGCAGGCCAATCGTACCCCCGCCGACGCGCACTCCCGTACAGTCCATGCTGCGGGAAATCGCGCCCATCATCCTGATTCTCGTCGGGGCGCTGACGGGCATTGTGTGGACGATGTCGGTGGGCGGCAGGCTGAACTCGTCTCCGCCCTATCTATTCACCACAGGCATCGCCATGGCCGTCGCCCTGCTGCTCGCGACGCGCGGTGCGCCACGGTGGGGCTATCCGTGGATGGCGATGGGGATTGTGGGCACGCAGGCGCTGCTGTGGGCTCTTCTTGCCCCGGAAGACGGGGAGTTCAACGTGGCGGTGGGAATCGCGACGCTGGGCGGTCCAATCCTCGCGGCAGTCATCGGCGGGGCCATCGCCACGCGCAGTTGGGGTGACAGCGCATTCTTCGCAGGCCTGTACCTTGCGGGAGCGTACCTGGCGCTGCCGATCATCCTGCTGCCGCCCGAGAGCGGCGCGAGAACGGACATCGAGACGTCACGGGCGCTGGTGGCCCTGGGGCAAGGGGCGCTGATTGCTGCCTCTATCCTCCTGTGGAATCGTGGTCAAGTCCCGCAGGCGCTCGGGGCGCTGGCGGCGGTTGTCCTTGTCTCCGGCATCGCGGCGGGTGTTCTGGTGCCCGGCTCACGCGACGATGTGCCGGAAGACCTCTCCACGTTCTTCGGGGCGGCACAGGGGCCGTTCCGAATTGCGCTGCTCATCCTGCTGATCTCATTCGCCATCGGTGGCGCACGGCGATTCATCTCGGGCCGGGGAATCCTCGCACAGCAGATGCCACCGACGCACGCTGAGGAATTCGCAGAACAAGAAGACGAATATGGCCGCACGGCCTCCCTCTTCCCGCAGCCTGACGCTGAATCCCCGGAAGACCCAGA
This sequence comes from Dehalococcoidia bacterium, assembly GCA_034422835.1. Lineage (GTDB taxonomy): Bacteria > Chloroflexota > Dehalococcoidia > UBA6926 > UBA6926 > VXMO01. Next base: position 29,396 of record DAOUJJ010000002.1, read on the forward strand.
ACCGGCAAACGAGCCGGAATCTACGGATGCCGCTGAGACGGATGAGTCACTGCCAACGGATCGCCGCCCTCGCCGCCGCAGACGCAGGAGGCGCGGCGGCTCACGCCGTGACGGGCAGCAGGACTGAATGCGCCAGCCCCATGACGCCTGTTTCGCTTTCGCCGCATAATCAATCATCGCGACTGAGGAGGTGCGGCGGCAGAGTTGGAGACAGCAGGCGGCGACAGCGATAGCGGCGAGCGGCAGCGTCAGAAGGGGCGTGGCCGCTATTTCTATGGCTGGAACATCGTCGCCGCGTCATTCATGGCGCACCTCGCCTATGCGGAGCAGTTCTCCTCCACCCTGGGCCTCTTCTTCCGGCCGTTTACGGCGGAATTCGGCTGGAATCGCACGCAGATAGCCACCGTCCAGACAATCTCGCGCATCGTGGAGGCGGGCACTGCGCCGCTGATCGGCCCGCTCGTCGACAAGTTTGGGGCGCGTTCTCTCCTGCCTGTTGGCGCGCTTGTGGCCGGGACGGCCTTGGTCGGCGTGACCTTTGTCGAGTCGCTATGGCAGTTCTATTTGGTTCGTGGACTGGTGGCCGCAATCGGGTTCACGCTGATGGGCAACCTGGTCACAAGCGTGGCAATCAACAACTGGTTCATCCGGATGCGTGGGCGGGCGCTCGCCATTTCCAACACGGGATCGAGCATCAGCAACGTCGTCATGATCCCCGTCGCCGTTTACGTCATCGCGGAGCACGGCTGGCGCGAGATGTTCTGGATATTCGCGATCATCACGTGGATCGTGGTGCTGGCTCCGTCTACAATCCTCATCCGCCGCAGACCGGAGGACCTGGGACTGCGTCCCGACGGCGTAGAACCGAACACGCCACAGGGCCCTGCCCCGACAACGCTCATGCCGGAGCAGCATAGGGCTCCCTCGCAGGAAACGATGCCGGAGCCGGTGTGGACGCGAGGCGAGGCGCTGCGGGCGCCGGCTTTCTGGCTCATCGCGGGATGTTTCGCCATCTCCAGCCTCGCGTTCCAGGGAATCAATATCTCGCTCGCCCCGTATGTGCAGGATCTGGGCTATGAGGAAGCGCTTGTTGCGGCCGCGCTGACGACACGCGCCATCGTGATGGCCGTGACCCTGCCGGTTGTCGGCTTAGTGGCGGAGCGGGCGAACATGGGCCCGGTTCGAGCCCTGCCGTTCATCCTGCAGACCATCGGCTGCGTGCTGTTCCTCTTCGCGGACCAGGTCTATTTCCTGTTTCCGGCGCTCATCGTCTATGGCATGGGCATCACGAGCCTCGGCGTGACGCAGGAGGTGCTGTGGGCCAACTCATTCGGGCGGTTGAGCCTCGGGTCAATACGATCGATGGGCTTTGTGGTGACGTTCGGGTTCGGGGCGACCGGCCCCATCGTCATGAACCTCATCTACGACCAGCTGGGGTCGTACAGGCCGGCGTTCCTGATCTTCCTCGCGTTCTTCGTGGTGTCGGCCATCTTGATCCTGTTCCTGCGTCCGCCGCGCCCGCCACGCTACGCAAGGGCCGCCAACGCCTGAGGTCGCGCTCGCGGTCATGAGAAAGGGTGGGTGATGGGATTCGAACCCACGATCTCCAGGGCCACAACCTGGTGCCTTAAACCTGCTAGGCCACACCCACCACGCGGCGGCGCACAGTGGCGCATTTGCCGACTATCCAGTCTAGCAACGGCCCGTAGGGCGGGCAAGAACGGGCAGGCGTGACGATGCTCAACCGGCCTGCCTATGCTGAAACGAACAAACCGCCGGAGGGGCGATGGGGGTGATACGTGGTCAAGGCAAACGACGCAGCCGGAAAGGACAGCCGCGAGTTCCAGACTCTGGCTGACATCGTCGCCCGCCTCCGCGCGCCGGGCGGCTGCCCGTGGGATCGTGAGCAGACGCATCAATCGTTGACGCCGTTCCTCATCGAAGAGACGTACGAGGCCGTCGAGCAGATCGACGCCAATTCGATGCCCGGGCTGCGTGAGGAGCTTGGAGACATCCTGCTGCAAGTCATGCTCCACAGTGAAATAGCCTCGGAGGAGGGCCATTTCACAGTTGCGGACGTGATCGAGGGTCTCGTCAACAAGCTCATCCGCCGCCATCCGCACGTATTCGGTGACGCTGAGGCGCGGACGGCGGAAGAGGTCGCCGCTCGATGGGAGGTGCTCAAGAGCGAGGAGCGGCAGGGCGCGTCGCTGATGGAGGGCGTGCCGGCCAACTTACCGGCGCTGACGTACGCGCAGCGGACGCAGGGGCGTGCCGCCAACGTCGGGTTCGACTGGCCGAACGTGGACGGCGTCCTTGAGAAAGTTTCAGAGGAAGCCGGAGAACTTGCGGAGGCGCATGAGGCATCGGGAGACGGGAAAGAGGACGAGGCGCGTGCCCATCTGGAATGGGAATTCGGTGATCTGCTGTTCAGCCTCGTGAACTTGGCGCGGCGGATGGACATCGACGCCGAAACCGCTCTGAGGCACGCCAATCGACGATTCGTGAGTCGTTTCCGCGCGATGGAGGATACAACCCGCGAACGCGGCGAGGATTTTTCTGCGCTGTCACTGGATCAGATGGACGCCCTCTGGGAAGAGGCAAAGCGCGGGGAGTAACGCTGTGATACACTTGTTCTAAATCGGGCCGGGAGGACAAGTGAGCGCAATCATCACCAAGCAGATCCTGTGTTTGGCAAATTCACGCAAATACGGGGGCAGGTGCGTCGTGGGCAAAGAGATTCTTCCTGACCGTACACTCGCGTGGGTGCGGCCCGTGAGTGACTACGGCAAGGGAGAGGTGATGCCTGATGAGATGTGCTTCGGGGATGAGTCGCTGCCGCAGCTGCTGGATGTGATTGAGGTCCCGTTGCTGGAGCCGATACCGCTGCCATATCAGCCCGAGAATTGGTTACTGGCGCCGGAGCCATGGACAAAGCTTCGCGTCGGGGATAAGGCCAACATTGAGAGGTGGCTCGACGCTCCGGCCCCGCTGTGGGAGAACGGCCACCACACCGCGCAGGGAAAGAACGACCGCTTCCCGTACGACGTCACGCAAACCCTGACAGATTCCGCGCGGCTCATAAGCGTTCCATCACTGGACGTCACCGTGACTGAACGGAAGGATGACGCGGGGACGGTTAGAAGACAGCTTCGCGGATCGTTCGGCCACGCCGGGGACATCTACGACCTCCGCATCACAGACATCGACTTTGAGGAACGGTATGCGGAGGCGCGGCCCGGAAAACTCCGGCTTGGCAAGTCTTATCTCACCGTGACTGTCGGGGAGCCGTTCCGACCCGTTGAGCATGAGCCGGATTACCATTACAAGCTCATTGCGGCCATAATCGAGGCATAAGAGAGGTGCGTGATATGACTGCAACGGAGTATCCGATCTTCACGATTGGGCATTCGGATCATTCCATCGAGGATTTCGTCGCCCTCCTTGCGGCCAACGGCGTTAACATGGTCGTGGACGTGCGCTCCGCCCCCCGTAGCCGCTGGGTCCCCCACTTCAACCCGGACAACCTTGAGCCCACGCTGGAACGGACGGGAATCGACTACGCATACATGGGCCGGGAACTCGGCGGGCGGCCAAATGATCGCTCTGCCTACGATGGCGACGGGCGTGTTTCGTATGAGCGGGCCGCGATGGCTGATGACTTTAGCGACGCCATTGCCAGCCTCATTCGGCAGGCGGACGAGCGTCGAATCGTGCTGCTCTGCATGGAACGGGACCCGCTTGAGTGCCACCGCGCCCTCCTTGTTGCCCGGGCGCTTGCTGAGCAGGGCGTGGATATGCGGCACATCCTGCCGGACGGCGGCGTAGAAAGCCACGAGGCGCTGATGGATCGTTTGCTTGAATCGTTCGGCCTGCCACCCCAACCCGATCTGTTCCGCACCCGCGAGGACGTTATCTCCGACGCGATTCGCCAGCAGGCTGGACGCGTCGCCTATGTCGCCGAAGAGCGTGCCGACTATGCGAAGGCTCACTGAGGCGGGCCTTGCGCATCTACACTCTTGGTTTCACAAAGAAATCAGCAGAATCTTTCTTTGAAATACTGCGCGCTTCCGGAGTAGAGCGTGTTATCGATGTACGACTGAATAACGTGTCCCAGCTCGCGGGGTTCACCAAGCGGGACGATCTTGCGTATTTCCTGAAACATGTTTGCGGCATGGGATACGAGCACATGCCGGACCTTGCGCCGACGCAGGAACTGCTCAAAGCCTATCGAGACCGTGCAATCACATGGGACGACTACGAGTCGCAATTCCTGGCTCTGATGGCCGAACGGCGCGTCGAAGACCTGCCTATCAGAGATGTAATTGACAACGCCTGCCTCCTGTGCAGCGAGGAATCGGCAGATCAGTGCCATCGCCGCCTCGTCGCCGAGTACCTGCAGGGAAAGTGGGGCGACCTGGAGATCATCCACCTCGGCTGAGATGGCCCGGCCCGCATGACGATAGACCGTTCGCGGGATACAATAGTCGTTACGCGCCGGAGCGTGGGGGCAGCTATGTCCACGTTGGCGCGTCTATCACGCCCCGCTCTAAGGGGCGTATCGATGGTGAGGGGCATTAGCTCAGGTGGTTAGAGCGCAGTCCTGATAAGACTGAGGTCCCTGGTTCGAGTCCAGGATGCCCCACCAGACTTGATGAAAACAAGAACCTTTCAGATCCGGTTCGCGCTGGCCCTGTAGGGATAGCCTGCTTCCCGTCCCGTCGAACGAGAGCGCGCCAGAGAGGGGTGAGGGAGATTCTCCCTCACCCCTCTTCAGCCTGTGGCTCCTCCCCCGTCGCCATCAGGTAGCCGACGCGGGGTTCGGTGAAGATGAACCTGGGGTCGGCGGCGTTGTCCCCAAGCTTGCGGCGGAGCTTCCTCACCAAGTCCCGCACCAGCCAGGGCTCGCCGACTTTCTCCGGACCCCATACCCGCTGGAGCAGGATGGTGTGGCTCAGCACCCTGGGAGCGTG
>DAOUJJ010000003.1:0-154497 GCA_034422835.1 Dehalococcoidia bacterium
CCAGCCGGAGCCGAACACGTAGCCGTTCGCCCCGGCCACGAATACCCGCAGCGACTCGGACTCCACCCATATGCCTTCGCCTACCGCAGCGGGCAGGTCCACCACCCCGCCGAGCAGGTCCTCCACGTCCCCGCCGATCATCGACGGGTCGGAGTGCCCCACGATCTTCCCGTCCGGCCCTCCGATGAAGGCGAACCAGTGCCCGTCCACCGTCTCGGCGGCGTTGTAGTAGTTGATGGCCTGCTCAAGGCCCGCCAGGGCGCTCCCCGGACTGGCGAAGTAGGCCATCGTTCCCTCCAGCCCTACCTCGCGGTACTTGTCCACCGCCGTGAACACCAGCATCTTGGTGAACTCGTCGGCGTCTATGTGCCAGCCCGAGGCGAACAGCAGCCCGTCGTGCTTCTCCACCCACACATTCTTCAACTCGAACTCGCCGGAGCCGATGCCGCCGCTGGCCGGATTGCGGTACACGTACGACACCCATTTGCCGGCCTCGTCGGCCGCGAGCATCTCCGGCCCGAATTCGTAGCCGTTGATGTCGGTGCCCACCCATCCCTTCACGTCCAGTCCCAGACGCTCAGGCTCAGGATGTCCTATCACCAGGTCGTTCTCGTCGATGATGAACACGTACCACTGGCCATCGATGCTCTGTGGGCTGTTGTAGTGGGCAAGCGTGGCGTCCAGCCCCTGCGTCTCGTAGCGGGCGATGGCGTTGTCAACGAAGTATTGCGTGTACTCGGCGGGCGTGTCCCTGGACGGGACGGAGGTTTCCTCCTCCTCCTGCTGCGCGGTCTCCTCGACCTCGGCGGGGGTCTGCCCCGCGTCGTCATCCCCGCAGGCTGCGAACAGCGCAGAGACGAGGAGCAACAGCCCCGCGGCCAGCGCTATGCGTCGCGTTTTATCTATCATGCTCACACTTTCCTTACAGGCCTCCTGAGTGGTCGACGGTCGCCTGTCCGATTTCCGACCAGGCGATGGGGTTGACGCCGTTATCGGAGGCCACCTGCACGTCGTACGTGCCGTCCTCCAAGGGGCCGACGGAGTAGCTGGTTTGGGATGCCTGCCGGGGGCCGCTCCACGCCGCCTCCGGAGTCTGATCCGCCTCCCGCCAGCGCACGCGGTACCACACCCGGCCCGCGTTCTCCACGGCGCTCCATCTCGCCACGATGGCCGGAGAGAGTCCCGTGCCCGGCTTCGTGGGCGTCAGCGTCAGCCCCGTCGGCGCGGGCGCGGGACTCAGCGTGGTCACCTGCTTTTCTGCGCCGGATTGGCTGATCACGGTGAAGTCGGGATCCGTGATGGACCCGCTGAGCTCCACCAGGTGGGCGCGAACCTCGTAGGATGTGCCCGTGGCGAGCCCGGTGACCGTGATGTCCCTGAACGTCCGCGTGTATGCGCTTGCGCTTGCGCCCGCGGGCAGCAGGTTGCCCTCCGCGGCGTCCGGCCACGGATCGGTCGTGGACTCCCGCACCTGCACCCGCATCTCCTGGTTGGTCGGGGACTGGTCCGTCAGCGTGACCGTGATGGCGGGGCCGCCGTTCCGCGCGCCCCTGGTTACCGAGAAGCTGGGGGCCGGAAGCAGCCCACGGGTCACCGTTACGGTGTAGGTGGAGGTCTTGTCGTACTGTGTCCTCTGTATTTCGATGACGTTCTCGCCGTCCGAGAGGGAGATCGGCTGGCTCAGCGCATTGCCATACTGGATGACGTTGGGCTGCTCCAACGAGCCCTGCAGCCCTATCTTGATGCTGCCCCTGTCCACTCCCCCGGTGACGAACAGCGTCACATCCTCTATGGACGGATTCGCCTGGGCCTTGAATGCAGTAGTGAGGCCGTCAAAGGCCGGCGTCAACTGCAGCTTCGGGAGCCGACCGAAAGCGGCATCCTCCGCGATATCGGAGCCAATCAGGACATGGATGCCGGTCAGGAGCGGCACGTCGTCGTCGGCCAGGGAGAAAGTGACGCCGTTGACCGTGATGTCCGCCACGTTGACGGTGGCGTTCAGGACGACGGGTTTGTCCGGCTCGACGGCCGGGTTGTTCAGGATGGTGATGTCCGCCGTCCCCACGGTGTCGCCCGCGGCGATGGTGAAGGCGGACGGCAGGGAGAAGTCGTAGCCGACCCGGGCGCGTCCCGCGATGGGCCGCGATGTTAGCGTCACCTCTATTCCTCCCGCCGGGGCCGGTTGATCCAGCGTGGCGGTCACCGTCACCGTGCCAACGTCCTCGCTCACCGTGTCGTTGGGCACGGTCAGCGTAAGTGTTGTGGGCGACTGCGCCGCCGCGGACGGGACGGAGAGCAGGGCGAGCGCGACCGCAAGCACGCCAACGACGGCTATCCCGGTGCGCTTGCGGCGTGTGGTTTGCATGGCACTCCTCAATTGATGACAGTCCGTGCGCGTGTCAGAGGCCGCCGAAGCCGCCGGCATGCACCGCGGTGGTGCACGCGGCCCGGCTGCCGTTCTTATCCTCGGCGGCGTAGGTCACGGACCATTGCCTCCGCGCCTCCTGCGCCGGTGTCCCGCCAAGCTTCCTGGTCGCGGGGTCGAAGGTGATCCCGGAGGCCACGCTGCTCAGCGGCTGCTGCGAGTCGGATTCAATCAGGCTGTAGGTGAGGGGCTCGGCGCCGCCCGCCGCCTCCGGATACGTGACCGTTCCATCGTCGTTGGCGTCCAACCACTCGTCGTCGCTCGTGAACGCGACGATCGTGGAGCTGCAGAATCTCCTGGCCGCCTCGTTGAAGGTCACCGGCTCGGCGACCGATACATCGAAGGTGAGGGAGGCCGTGCCGCCGAGCTCGCCGGTGGCGGTGTAGGTGACGGTGGCCGGGCTTGCGGTGACGGTTGTGGGCGTGCCGACGATGCTCCGGTGAACGCTCGACAGGGAGAGTCCGGCGGGCAGGCCCGTGGCCGTGTAGGTCACCTCGTAGTCATCGCTGCCCGACGGGAGCGGGCCGTGCTGCACCCTGACGCCCTGGGTGAACGTGAGCGCGGGGACGGTGGCGCTGCCAAAGCTCACGGGCGGGTACTGGTAGACCCTGAGCGTGTAGGTCAGGGTGTCGCCGTTCTCCGCGGTCACCGTCACGATGATGTTGTGCCACTCGTCGGGGTCCGCGTGAGGAGCGATGGCGATGGCGGCGCTGTCCGCGCCGCTGGCCACGGTCTGGGGCGTCCCGCCGCTCTCAAGCTGCACCGTGATGGTCGCGCCGTCACTATCCGTCGCTGTCGGACGAACGGTGACGCTGGTGATCTCCTGGAGCATGACGGCGGTGTAGACGCGAGGGCCATAGACCCACACGCCGCCCGCCGACGCGTCGCTGCCGGTGGTGGCGTTGGCGATGGTCAGATCGCTGAGGGTGGCGTCGGCGGATTGGGCGTGGGCGGGCTGCCCATCGTGCAAGACGAAGACGGCCAGGAGCGCCGCAGCCGCAAGCACGGCAAGGGCCGCGACGCGCCGAACGGATGTGGTCTGCAATTCAATGCTGCGCAGCATCATCACACCTCCGAGCGCCCTTGCTCATGCGCCTAGAGTCCTCCCACCGGCACGGTGAACTTGACCACAGCCGACCAGCCGCCTGGGCCGTCCGCATTCGCGGCGGCGACGCGTACGATGTAATCTCCGGCGGTCAGGCCCGTAATCAGGGCGTGCCCCGTCTTGTCGGCGCCCAGGTTCGTCTGGGAGTCGTAGACCGTCATGCTGGCCTCCTCGGGCAGGGCGTCGACCACATAGGCCGGGAAGACCAGCTCCGGGAAGAACGACCCGTCGTCGGCTCCAACCTGGATAACGTAGGAGGTCGCTCCGGCCACGTCCGCCCAGTCCAGGAACACGATCTGCGACCCCGCCGTGGTCGCTGCGATGAATGCCGAGAGGTCCGGCGCAGACGTCGGGGCCGAAGGGCCGCTTACGGTGATGACGGTGAAATCGCTCTCGGCGGTGACGCCGTTGCGGTCCGTCGCGGTGTAGGTCAAATCCGCACTACCAGAAGCCAAACCGGTGGAAAGCGTGCCGGAGATGGTCCTGGTCCGTCCGTTGAAGGAGAGGCCGAGGGCTGACAAATCCACCCCTTCCAGCTCGTACCGGATGCCGATGCCCACCCTGGTCCCGCCGGCCGCCTCAGGCAGCGTAAGGGAGACGCTATCGCCAAACGTCCATGTCGGCCAGGATATCGCCGGCAGGGTCGGCGCCGCGTTCACGGTGATGGAGTTGGAGGCGATGATCCGGGCCCCATTCTCGTCCTCGGCCCAGTAGTCCACGCTGTAGAACGCCTTTGCGGAGGGCGCGGTCGCGCCGGTGTCGCTGCTGAGGACCCGGGTGCTGGAGTCGAAGGAGAAGCCCGGAGCGTCATCGTTGATGCTGTACTCCCAGTGGCGGGTTACCTGCCGCCCGTCCACCGTCCTCGTCTCTTTCACCCAGTAGCTCAGGCCATAAGTCAGCGTGCCGAGTCCGCCCTCGGCCTCCGGCAGCGTCATGCTGATGGGCGTGTCTTGGCCGACGGTGTACTCGATGATGGTGTTCTTGAAGGCCTGGACCGCGGCCGCATCGGTGAACTCCACGGGCGGGGCGACCGACACGTTGAAGGTGCGGGAGACGGAGCCGCCGATCTCGTCGGTGGCGGTGAAGGTGACCTCGGCAGGCTCCGTGGTGGCAGCCGTGGGCGTGCCGATGATGAGGCGGCCCTGGCCCAGGGACAGCCCTGGGGGCAGCCCCGTGGCCGTGTAGGTGATCTCGCCGGAGTAGTATGCGACGGAGGCCCTGGGCAGCCTAAGAGCGTCTATCTCCTCCTCGCTGAAGTCCAGGAAGGAGATTTCGTGGCCCGCGGTGTAGGTCCTGTCCTCCACCGTGGTCGTGTCGAAGGTCGGCGAGTCCGCCGAGATCTTGTTCAGGTTGAAGTAGTGGAAGCCGTCGTTGAGGCCGTTGCCCGTGGTCTTGAGGACGCGAATTGCGGGATGCGTGGGGGTGGAGCTGTTTGTCAGGGCGCTGCCCGACATGGTTGTTTCGCCAATCTGCGTGGCGCCCAAGACGTTGGGGTCGGCGTCGACCCTGTCAATCAGCCGTACCCCTCTGACTGTGTTATCCGTCCAAGAGGGAGTGAAGGTGATCCCTGTGAGGTCGGAGGGGACCCGGATGGTGTATACGCTCGTGTGCGGGTCGAACGCCGGGTTCACGACGAGCGGAATGGTGTACGTCTCGCCGTCGCGGGTGACGGTGCCGGTGACGAACAGCTCATCCAGGACCGGGGCCGAGGTGCCGTGGTCCGCCTGGGCGGGCTGCGCGCCCGGCGCAAAGAGGACCGCCAGCGCCATGAGCGCGGCGGCGAGGAGAAGGAGCGGGGAGGGGCGTGAGAGGCGGAGAGCTAGACTAGAACGAACATTCGGGGGGGGTAGAAGGCATGGCCGCGTTCAGCAGGCGGCGCTGCCGGTCCAGGTTGCGTCGCGTGAAAGACATGGTGACACCTCCTGTGTTAGTGCAGACACTACGGACAGAGTACTATTAGTATACCATGCCGGTATGACATTGCCGTGACTTTAAACCGATATTTGCATGACCTTCTGTGATTCATGGATAGAATTGGCATAATTGCCCCGATTAAGCGAGAAACGCCCGCCCTCGTATCAAGTACGGGTCAGGCTCCGGGCCTCTCCCGCTCGCCCTTCGACAGGCTCAGGGTGAACGGGGGTAGGGGTGGCCGTTCGTGCTGAGCTTGTCGAAGTACGAACGGAGCGCCCTTTAAATCAGCAGGGTGTCGTTGTCCAGGAGGGCGCGGGCGCGTTCGTCGTTGTCGGTCGTGACGGCGACGATGGCGTGCCCGGCCTGACGATGCACGATGTGAATGGTGCGAACGTTGAGGTTGGCATCGGTAAAGCGTCGAGCCACACTCGCGAGAGCGCCGGGCCGGTCCGGCAGGCGAAAGACCACGGCGTCGGAGCTGATCGCCCGCACGTCGGCCTTCAGGAGCGCGTGGAGCGCCGCGTCATCATCGCTGGTGCGCAGTGTAATGACGCCGAACTCGCCCGCATCGTGCCCGTCGATGGATTCGATGTTCACTCCCGCCTCGGCCAGCGCCTCTGTCACAAGCGCCAGCGCGCCCGGCCCCTGGGAGGTGAACGCGATGATCCGGCGGTCAGGATTATCTGCTTGCATGTTCATTCTTTCGTCACCGGCCAGTCCAGGCAGTCCTGCACGGTTCTGTCAATCATGTCACGGGTGACGTGGGGCATGGTGATGATGTGGGCGATATCCTCGTACGGGGCGAGCTGCCACATGAAGAGCACATAATCCGAGGGACGCGGGAAAACGACGATGGGGCTGTTCTCGGCGCGCCATGCCGGGATGCCGGCGGCGTTGAACTTCTGCACCGCGTACTCCGCGTTGTCCAGCATCCGACGCACCATCTCCCGGAAGCCGTTGGGGCCGTTCCTGGTCAGTCCGTACCAGATGATCATGGGCGTGATGGCGTTGCGCGAGCCAAGCAGCGTGGTGTCCAGCGCGCCGACGTACTCGATGGCGCGGCCGATCTGCGCGGTGTATTCCTTTCTCGTTACAACAACGCCGCATGGGATGGGCGAGCCGATGAGCTTGTGGCCGGAGATGGCGATGCTGTCGATGCCGCTGTCAAAGCCAAAGGGTTGGGGGTCATCGACGAAGGGGAGGATCATGCCATGCAACGCGCCGTCCGCGTGGATATACGTGCGGGTCAGCGCCAGGTCGTCGATAATGGCGCGGATCTTGTCCAGATCGTCGATCGCGCCTTTCATGGTCGTGCCGATGTTGGCGACAATGAGCGCCGGCACGTCCCTGTTGATCCGCATGGACTCCCGCAGGTCGTCGTAATCGATCTCGCCGTTCTCCTGGCTGCGGACCATGATGTTGCGGATGCCCAGGACGTGCAGGATCTTCAGCACGGAATAGTGGGTGTCCTGTGAGAAGTAGGCGATGGGGTTCCTGAGCAGTTCACGTCCCACGTAGATGCCGTACATGTTGCCCTCTGTGCCGCCGGCGGTGACGTAACCCCAGGCGTCGTCCGGGGGCAGCCTCATGAACGCGGCAACCATACGCACTACCTCGCGTTCCGTTTCGTGCGTATTCGCTTGGTAGCGCGAGTAGCCGAAGGGGTCGCCCACGTTGTTGGCGGCGAAAGCCATCAACGGGTACAGCGGCGAATAGTCAAAGTCCTGGTTGACCGGATACCCCGCGAAGAAGGGGCTCAGCAGCTTGAATTCCGAGACCAACTCATGGATACGCTGGTCAATGTCCGACTGACTCACTAGGTCCACCTGCGCCGGCTACGACAAATACTGTCTACATCTTAAGTCTAAGGCCGGCTGCAATTCCAGATTGCCCCACATTTGACGCCCGACGCGCGATAACTGTTCAATGACCATAGTCTGCACAGACACGGGAGGCTCGCATGAAACTTGAAGGACGCCGCATCATCGTCACGGGCGGGAGTCGCGGGATCGGCTATCGAATCTCCGAACTCTTCCTCGCTGAGGGGGCCCAGGTCCTGGCCGTGTCCCGCAGTGCCTCAAAACTTGAAGGAGCAAAGGAGCAGCTTCCCGCGCTCGCCACACTCGTAGCCGACGTTTCCATTGCGACGGACGTCGACCGCGTGGTTGCGTGGGCGGAGAGAGAGTGGGGCGGCCTTGACATCCTCGTGAATAACGCCGGCGTCCTTGACGGATCCGAGACCGGCCTCACCGAGGGGCCCGACGACACCTTCCTGACGACGATGCAGGTCAACGTTCATGGCGCCTATTTCTGCACCAAGCGTTTCCTTCCGTTGCTGTTGCGGTCGAACGATCCACGAATCCTCAACGTTGGCTCGAGTTCCGGCATCCTTGGCCCCGGCCTGAGGGACTCCTACGGCGTGTCCAAGGCTGCCCTGCATGCGCTCACGCTGGCAACTGCCAACGAGTTGAAGGGCAAGGTGGCGGTGAATGCGCTTGATCCGGGTTGGGTCAGGACGGATATGTCGCCGAACGGCCCCGGCGACCCGCGCTGGTCTGCTGCGGGCGCGCTCTCGATCGTTACGAGACCAGACAAGATGACCGGCAGACTCTTCTACGGCAAGCGCATCCGCGCGTGGACGCCGCGCTCAACCTCATAGAGAGAACTTCGCTCGACCACGCCACGCCCCGTTTGCGATGTGCCGAACTGCGCAGCAAGTAGCCTGTTGCAGTTGACGCTGTACCAACATGAGTAAGGAACCAGTGAAGCACATCGCCATCGTCGGGGCGGGCATCTCCGGTCTGGGCGCGGCGTGGGGATTGAGCCACCACCCTGACAAGTTCGATTTCCGAATCTTCGAAGCCTGTGATCAGATTGGCGGCAATGCCGTAACAGCCGATATGCCGCAGGACGACGGCAGTTTCGTTCCGTTTGACATCTCCGTCACGGCCCTCATCCCGTCGGTATACCAGCACGTGCTCCTCCTGATGCAGAGATTCGGCATTGACCTGCTTGAAACACGGTTCAGCTACAGCGTGCAATACGGAGACGGCGTCTACGCGCATGACTTTGATTCCGATCTCAGGCGGGAATTGGCAGGCGACATTGCGAAATTTCAGAGGCTGCTCCGTCGTCTCCACCGCTTCGGGTGGTTGACTCGTTCCCGCTCCCGTCTCCTCAACGCGCTCAACCCCTACAACTACATCAGCATGGGGCGGGTGCTCAAGCTGGGCAGATTCTCCGATGACTTCAAGTACAAGATCCTCAAGCCCATGTTCGTCAATTTCCTGATGGCGACGGACGTGTTCGCCATGCCCGCGTCCCTCTTTGCTCGCTACCTGGAATTCTTCGATATCGAGAGAGCGACGACCATGCAGACGTGGGATCAGGGGACTCGCCGCATCTACGAGAACCTGTCGCTTGAGTTCCGGGACAAGATCTATCTGAATCGTCCTGTACGAAAGGTGTATCGGCAGGGCGCCGGGGTCGTCATCGAGGATGAGAACGGCGTCCGGGAAGAGTTCGATGAGGTGATTCTTGCCTGCAACGCGAATCAATCACTCGCGCTGCTCGACGGTCCGACACGCCTCGAGCGCTACATCCTCTCGTCCGTGCGTTATGATACCGAGCTTCACCACAATGCAGTGGTCCACGCCGATTCCTCGGTGCTGCCGGACGATGAGATGAAGGCCCTGGAGACGCGGAGCAACTACATCGAACAGTACGGCGAGAAACCCGACAACTACCAGATCACGTACATCATGCATAACCAGCAGCCGTGGGCGAACGGCTCCGATAAACCCTGCCTCGTGACATACAACGCCGTTAGCCCCATTGATGAGGGAAAGATCGTTAAGACGTTGTCGTTCCAACACATCATCCATGATGTAAGGCACATCGCCGTGCTCGTCAATCTGTTCCGCTTTATCCAGGGCAAGAGGCGAACGTGGCATTGCGGCGCGCATACGCTGGTCAACAGCCAGGAAACGTGTTTCATCACAGGGCTGGCCGCGGCGCGGCAACTGGGGGCGGACTACCCCTTTGACGATGAAGAGGCAAGGCAGATATTCAACTATTACGGCAGCATCATGTATGGCCGCCGATTCAGAAAGGTCAAGCGCCCGGCGCGGTGAGATGCCCGGGGCGCCCGGCGTATTTGTTGAGCCTCTACGCGCCAAAGTATACTTATAAGCGGCAGTGAATCCTGCTGATGGCGCAATGATGGCCGGAGACCATAGCGAATGACGGTTTCTGCTGACGGTGCGGAGACACAGACTCTCAGCCTGCCGGAAGAACTTATACTGATCCTCCTCAATGAGGAGGATGGCTATTTCCACCAGGTGCCCGGCTGGAACCTCAACTGTGTTGTGGTCGGCGCGGCAATTGCTGAACTGTCTCTCCGGGGCCGTATAGACACCGACCTTGAGTCGCTCATCCTCGTGGACAAGACGGATACGGATGACATCACCCTCGATACCCTGCTTGACGAGATTGCCTCGGAGACTGAGCAGCACAGCACTACATACTGGATCGAGCGCCTCGCCCCACTCGCAGAGACCATCATCGATGACACACTCGCCCGCCTGGTCCGGATCGGCATCCTTCAACATCACGACGGCGATTTCTGGACGATGGCCCGCACATCGCGCGGCGTCCAATTTGCCGGTGGCGAGTGGAGAGACACGGCAGCCGAGTTCGTCAGGAACCGGATCATCAGGGTCATTTTCAGCAAGGAGATTCCTGAGCCGAGAGATATCATTCTCATCTGCCTCGTCAACACGTGTGACGTGTTCCGCTTCATCTTCCCCATTGAAGAAGAGGAAGAAGAGCGGATAGAGCAGATCTCCAGGATGGACGTCATCGGACGATCCATCGCCGAGGCCGTTTCCCAGAACCTTGCCGGACCTCTGCTGCGCCGTTCGGGACTGGCCAAGACGATTCCGACCGTTCCGCTGCGAAAACTGCTGTTCAACAAGCACTTGAGAAGCGGGAACATTCCGGCGCTGTTTGGAGGGCTCGCTGAAGAATATGGTCCTGTGTTTCAGATCAAGCCTCCATTCGTAAAGCCCCTGTTGTTCCTGGCCGGGCCCGCTACAAACAGATGGGCGCATCGGCAGGGGCGTATGTACCTGCGGGCCAGGGACTATTTCCATGACTTTGAGAAAGAATATGGGGCGGCAGGTGTGCTCCCCTCCCTGGACGGCGCGGACCATTTCCGACTGCGGAAATCCCTGCAGCCCGCATATTCCCGCACCCGGCTTGAGGGTCAATTGGACATGGTCTATCAGAACGCGCGGGCGTTCATATCGAACTGGAAAGTCGGAGACGCTCTTCCCGCCAGCGATACGTCCCGAATGATGATCAACGCCCAGATATCTCCGTTCTTCATCAGCGTTGAATCGCAGGACCTCGTTGCCGATCTCGCGAAGTACAAGGAGCGAGTGCTTAGCGTTCACGTCATGAATATCATGCCCAAATTCATGCTGAAAACGCCGGGCATGAGGCGACGAGCGAAACTCGTTGATCTGCTGTTGGAGCGAGTGCAGGGTGTGCATACCCCAGCGCAGCGGGCGGGACAACCTCGTGATCTCGCCGATGATTATCTCAGCCTCCACGCGAGTGACCCGCAGTTCTTGCCGGAATCCAATCTTCGTTTCGTTCTTACCGTCGCGCTGGTTGCCAGCGTTTATCTCGGCGACATGATGAGCTTCTGCCTCTATGCCATGGCGACGAAGCCGGAACTCCATGCCGAGATTCGGCGCGAGGCTGATGCCTTGTTCGCAAACGGTGATCCAAAGGGAGACGACATTAACACCGAATCCATCAATATCACCCATCGATTCATCATGGAGTGCATGCGCCTCTGGCCCATAGTCCCAATGTCGCTCCGCAACGTGATGAATACCTGTGTGGTTGAAGGATTTGAACTGCCCGTCGGAACGCGAGTGCACGTCGCGCAGACCGCCGCGCATTACATGGACGATGTCTTCCCGGACGCCACCACGTTCGATATCGACCGCTATCTGCCGCCCCGCAATGAGCACCACAGCCCCGGTTATGCGCCCTTTGGTCTGGGCACGCACACCTGTCTCGGCAATCGCCAGATGGAGTTGCAGCTCACCGTCAACCTGCTCTTGATCGCCCGCCACTTCACCTTTGAGGTCTCCCCGGCGAAGTTCAAGGACAATCTGAAGATCAGCGCGCTTCCGTCGCTAAAGCCGCATAAGAAGCTCAAGTTTGTCGTGACGGAGAGACGCGAACTCTAGGACTCTGCCTCAAAGCGTCGATGCGTTGCGTCGATCGCCAGGTCCAACTCCTCTGCCCATCGCTGTGCCGTCGAGCGTAGGCGCACGTTCTGGTATGAGCCCCATACCACCATGGCCGGCAGTACCAACAGGATGGAGACGACGAGGGAATAGACGATCGTAATCGTCGCCGTGATGCCGAACTGCTGCGACGCAACCAGAGGCGACATGATCAGCACACCGAATCCCAACGCCGTCGTCAACGCAGAGCCCAGGAGCGCTGAGCCCGTTGTCGCCAGCGTCCTGATTGCCGCCTGCTCCGGGTTGCGCTCGGCGGCATACTCCTCCCTGTAACGGTGGATGATATGGATCGTGTAATCCACGCCGATGCCTATTGATAAGGCTGTAATGATTGACGTGATGAGCGTGTAGGGGATTCCGAGAAGCGCCATCGTGCCCAGCACCGCGATGAGCACCAGCACGATGGGGCCAACTGCGATAACGGACAGCGCAGGTTGTCGCAGCGTCACCCAGAAAAAGACCGACAACACGATGAGCGCCGCCGCAACGGTCGTTCCTACCGCCCCCGTCTGACCCTCCGTTATCTGTTCTCCCACCGCCACGGAGAGAACCCCCAGCGACGTTGCCGTTATCGTGTCGTCCTCGCCGAACCAGCCTGCCTCAATGTCCTCCTGCAGCAGTCCCGTCACGGCAAGGTCATCCGTGAAGGCCGGGAACTGGAGAAGCATGATGTCATCGCCGTTGGCGTTGTTGACCATCAAGCGAGAAAAGGCCGGGTCGCGTTCTTCGAGCCGATCGAGCAGCTGCTGCATCAATTCTGTGTCCAACTGCAGGCCGGCATGGGCCTCCCGGAAGAGAGCGTCCATCTCCGGGTCGTACTTATCGCCGGGCTCGCCGCTGTCCTCTGTCCAGTCCCGCAGCAACAGCTCATAAGATGCCTGGATTGGCCCGGCGGCGGCCTCGGGGCGCGTGTCCGCATTCTCAAAACCAACCGTCAGATCGTTAACGTTCAGCAGGGTGCGCGTTTCCGTGGCTTCTGCCTTGATGATGATGCTGGTCATCTCCGTCGAACCGCCCACGGCAGCATCCAGCGTCTCAAGGTCCCGGATGACGTTACCGTCCTGCGGCAGGATGTCCCGGATGTTGAATTCCGACTTGAGGTCCGTGGCGGCAAAGCCGAGCCCGGACGTTATCAGAAGGACGCCGATGATATAGGGCACCGGCCGCCGCGTGACCTCGCGGCCCAGCACTTCAGCCAGTCGCGGCACGCCGGGCAGGGCATTGGAGACTGCCCGGGGCGGCCCCAGCCGACCGCGCGCCTCTCGGCGCCTGTCGATAATCAGCCGCCCGGCCGGCAGCAGTGTCAGCATGACGATCAGCGCCATGCCCACGCCCAGCCCAGCCACAATTCCAAAATCTCCGATGACGCTGATTGGCGAGAACCGCGCAGCGAACATGCTCACGACCGTTGTGACGGCGGCCAGCGTCAACGGAACCGTCACATTCCGCAAGCCTCTGCGGACTGCCTCAACCACCGGAGCGCCCTCCAGCCTCATCTCACGGTAGTGTGAGATTGACTGGATAGCGTAGTCGACTGTCAGGCTGATGATGACGACGGGCACGACTGCTGTCAGCGAACTTGGAGGGCCAATAATCCCCAAGGCATTCGGCCCGAGCCAACCTTCTGCCCCGACAATCCACGTGATGGACATGACAAGGCCTGCCAGTGTCAGACCCATGTCCGCCAGGGAGCGTGTAAAAACCACCAGCAGAACCGCAATGAGCAGGAGGGCCAGACCAATCAGGGGCCCCATGCCCTCCTCCGTGGCCTTCTTGTATTCATCCTCTGTGACGATTGGTGAAACACTGCTCACGCTCAGTGGGCCGTCATCTTCAGTCGCCAGCTCATTGATCCGCCGCTCGGCGTCCGCAACCCTTTCGTCCCCCGTATTGATCAGCGTGATGGTGGCGATGGACGCCGGTGAGCCGTCCGCATCTGCCCCCGTCATCGCGTCCAGGGCCTCGTTGAATGGCGGCGCGTTCCGTGCTGTGTTGATCTGCTCCTGCGTCACGGATCGGAGATCGTCAACCTGCAGCGCAAACCCGATGAATGACGAGGGCGCAAAGATGGGATTGTCGTGCGCCAGCACCGGCGCCACTGTCGGATCCCGCGCAATCTCGTCAAGCAAGGCAGCCATCTGTGAGAGGCCTTCCGGTGTGAACGCATCCCCCCGGAAAATGACTGTGGCGACGCTTACCTCGCCGGCGTCGCTGAAGTGCTCGTCAATATCATCTGCCGCGGTGACGAGAGGATGGTCGGACGGAAGAAACGCGACGCTGGCTCCCTCCGTCGGCAGCGCGCGAAATGTAATGCCATACGCCAGCGCAACGGTCATGAGAAGAAGCACGGCAATGGTTAGCCATGGCCGCGCGGTCACAAGCCGACTGAGATTACCAAGCGCCGTCGTCATGAGAGATATGCCCCCTCCCCGGGAGACTCAATACTCAAATGCGCTTGGCCGGTTGAGTTGCGGCGGGAGTGACTGCCTGTTGTTCCGCCTCACTTACTGTGTCTGCCGATGCAGGTGATGCTGTCTTCGTATTGGGATAAAACTGAGCGCAGTACCTGCGATAAGGCATGATGTCTCCATCAAGCCTGAAAAGGCGCGGTCGTGATCGGTACTTCTTGCGGTTCCAGATGATTACGTCCATCTCCACGTTCCGTAGCTGGTTGGCTGCGATGAATTTGTTCATAAGCGGGGCGCGCAGCTTTGTCGGCAGGAATCCCAACCCCACAATGAAGCGCTTGGGTTTCGTGATTTCTTTCACTTGCGAGAACAGTGCCATTTCCACGTTTGTGCCGTCGATTGGTGTCACAAGAATCCAAAGCCGTATATCCATCCCGATGGAGTGCTCGCGTGTCTCCACGTACGAAAACCCAAGCCCATAAACCAGCGTTGTCGCCGAGATGTCAAAGGTTACCCTACCCACCCGTGCAATCTGCGTGACTGTCTGGAAATCGAATCGGCTCTCCAGCCGATGGCCCTCAATCACGAGCGGGGCGGTACGGCTTACCTCCCCAAATCCGTGTACGTAATTCAGGTGAGAATAGTCGACGGAATTCTCCGTCGTTTCCTGCGGATGACCGGCAAAGCGAACTCCCCTGCGCTCAAGGGAGCTCCACCCCCCCATTTGCTCCGGCTCATCCGGCAGCGGCCATTGTGGTGGACGCCGGTCGATACCCCACCATCCGAAGATTAGGCCCGTGCGCTCCTGTATGTCGAACAGGCGCAGGCGCGCCGTTGGTGGAGGATTGGTGTAGGGGGTGGAGATGCATTGCCCCGATGCATCGTATGTGAACCCGTGAAAGGGGCAGACCAGACGCCCGTTGACCACTCGACCGCCGACCTCGGGCGAAAGGTTCGCGCCCAAGTGCGGACAATGCGCTTCTGCAACACAGATTTGCCCCTCGCCGTCAGTCCAGGCGATGATCTGCTCGCCCATCCACGTCTTACTGACCAGCTTGGCTTTTTCGATGGCCTGGCGTGTTTCGATGAAATACCAGCCCTCAGGAAACGGCGGCAGCGGAGCGTCCTCAAGATCTGTATATTGCGCGGTCGTCATCGGCCATCACTCCACAAAAATATCCAAGGGTGACGACGAATCGGCCTAAACACCCGTTTGCAAGGGGCAGGACGACACCCGCCCGCCCCTAACCCAAAAGCATACTCACTCTACCACGTTGGCGCTGCGTCTGATGCTTGCTCCGCTTGCCGTTCCGTCTCATCTACGTCAGCAACCCTCATCAGGAGCGCAGGCAGAATCGCCAACAGGGCAACGAAACCTGCAATCATGAACAGGTTCTGGAACACGGCCACGCCCGCTGCAAGCAGGGGCGCCTGCGTCTCCTCAAATGTCGCGCCGAGTGTCATGTCTGCGGTCAGGCTGTAGAACCGCTCGATGCCCCATGCGGACAGGGCCGAAAGCCCCAGCGCCATGCCAACCATACGCGCTGCCGTCACCAGTGACGCGGCGGCGCCCCAATAGTGGCTCGGAGCGGCGCTCAGGGCCGTGACACTGATGGGAGGCAGCACCAGTCCGAATCCGAGTCCGGCCAGCACAAGGGGCGCCGTCAACCGGAATTCCTCCACGTCAGTTCCCCACCCGCTCATGAACAACAGCCCTGTGCCGATGAACGCCAAACCGGTGATTGTCACGGGGATAACGCCCGTCCACCGCAGGATGTACCCGCCCACAACCGCTCCGGGCGGGATGGCCGCCGTTAGCCGCACAAGGTGCAGCGCGCTTTCCCAGTCATCCTTTTCCATCACTGTGTTTGCCATTAGCGGAACCGCAACCAGCGCAATGACCAGGGAAATCCCCACCATGAACTGCGTCACGTTGGCGGACACGAATGATCGCGATTTGTAGAGGAATGAGGCAAACAAGGGCTGTTCCGTACGGCGCTCAAACACGACGACAACGGCAACCAGGGCGACTCCCAGGGCAAGGATTGCGTAGGGCAGGATGGAATCAAATGAGAAGATCGCGCGCTGTGATAACCCGATTGCAACCGCGGTAAGCGCCGCACCCACCGTCACCGCGCCCACGTAGTCCATCCGCGCCTGTGGGTTGGCCTGGTTCCGCAGGATGGCCATCAGCGCGATGAGCAGCAAGCTCTGCGGCACATCCAGCCAGAAGATGAACCGCCAGCCAACCCACTCGATGAGCGCCCCGCCGTACAACGGCCCCAGCACCGAGCCCGCTTCTGCTGATGCCGCCACCAGTCCAAGCATGATGCCCCGCTGCCTGGGCTCCACTGCCGCCACCGCCATCGCCAGGCCGATGGGAACAGTCGCCCCGCCGCCGATGGCCTGGATTACTCGCGCGGATACGATCCACGCAAAATTGGGCGAGACGGCAACGAATACGGAACCAATGGCGAAGATGAGCAGCGCGATCTGGAACATCCTGACGCGCCCGTAGACATCCGACAGCCGGCCCGCCAAAGGCATGGCAACCGTGTAACTGATCAGATATCCCGTGATGATCCATGAGGCGGTATCGAGGTCGGTTAGCGGGATTTCAAGCTCCAGCATGACCGTCGGCAGCGCCGCGACCACCACCGTCTGGTCAAGCGCAGTGGAAAAGACGCCGAGGCAGATTATCGTGATGATCGCTGTCTGCGAAGAGCCGAGCGATGAGATGCGGGAACGGACGTTATTCACGATCCGTTGGCGTTCGTCGGAAGTTGAATGTCAAGCGGTTCATCGTATTCGGAAAGGATGATCAGTCGGCTCGTGCCCGGCTCGTCGTCATTGAACACGTTGCCCACTATCCTGATCTGCCGCACGCTGTGATCCTCCGCGCCAATCCATACGGTCAGATCGATCGGGTGGCCGGCGTCTGCGGACGTTATAAGATTCTCCAGATCTTCGGAGACGAGGTCCCCCTCAATCCTGATCGCCTCAACATCGTTGACCGTCTCCCGCCCCACGATCTCAGGGTTCTGAATCTTCGGCAGCAGGTCGCTGAGCGTCACGCCCAAAGCCTTAAAATTGAACGGTACTTGCTCAAGAGGCAACGGCGTCCACGGCGCGCCTGATGCGACCCGCATCATTGCCGAGTCGCCCACTGCGATGATGTTGATCTGCACGAATCCCAGGGCGGAAGACTCCACATCCACCTTAAGGTCTGTCCTGTCCGGCGTCTGGACCTCTCCGTCTACCTTCTTAAGCGTCTGCCTAAAGAACTTTCGCCCGGATTCCATCTCATCGATCATCTGGAATCTGGCAGTCTGGAAGGAGAGCAGGTGCTCGCTCGTGCGCTCAAGAATCTCATCGAGTGACAACTCAGGCTCAGCCGTCGCCGGGGGGCCTCCGCACCCGCCCACGAGAAACAGCAACCCGGGCATCAAGGTGGTGATTGCCAACCCGCGGCGGATGATTTTGAACGCATCCATCATTCTGTCTCCGTAGCGATGTGTCTCAGAGAGCCCAAAGCGAGCGGCGACGCTTCATTGCCGTATCATAGCATTCGCAAATTGGGTCGTTCGTCCATTTGCACCCCTTGCTATACTGCCGTCGTGATGAAGCCATCCGTAACTCTCCAGGATGTTCACAGGGCGCAAAGCACAATCTCTCACCTGGTGCGCAAGACGCCTGCGCTATCCGCGCATTCACTGAGTGATTTGGCGGGATGTGAACTCATTTTCAAGGCCGAGAACCTCCAAAGGGCAGGCTCCTTCAAGGTTAGGGGAGCTTCAAATAGGATCGCCGCCCTGAGCCCGGACCAAAAGGCCAGGGGAGTCATCACTGCCAGCGCGGGCAACCACGCCCAGGGAGTCGCTTTGGCGGCCGGCACTCTTGGCATACCCTGCACAGTTGTCATGCCGATAGGGGCATCCCTGCCCAAGGTGGAGGCCACGCGCGGGTATGGGGCGACTGTCGTGCTTGCAGGTGACGATTTCGACGATTCCCAGGGACATGCGCGACGCATCATGCAAGAGAACGACCTGACGTTCATCCACGCATTCGATGACCCCGCTATCATCGCGGGGCAGGGGACGATTGGACTGGAAATACTCGAACAGGTGGATGCCCCGGACACGGTTGTCGTCCCGGTGGGCGGAGGCGGCCTGATTTCCGGCATTGCAGTAGCCATCAAGGAAACGGCACCCAACGTCAAAGTGATTGGCGTGCAAGCCGCCGCATCCACCGCTGTTGTCGACTCATACAAGTCCAACACCCGCCTTTCCGCGGGGCTGGCGGCCACCGTGGCGGACGGAATCGCGGTCGGCACACCCGGGGAACTCACCATCCCGTTAGTGAAGCGCTACGTGGATGACATGGTGGTGGTGGAAGAGGAAGAGATTACTCAGGCCATGATGCTCCTGTTGGAGAGGAGCAAGCTGCTGGTTGAAGGGGCCGGCGCAGTTGGCCTTGCCGCGGTGCTGGGAGGGAAAATCCGGAGCGCCGGGCAGAGAGTGGCGGTGGTGCTTAGCGGCGGCAATGTTGATTCCCACCTGATCGCGCGCGTGGTTGAACATGGATTGGCGCATG
This sequence comes from Dehalococcoidia bacterium, assembly GCA_034422835.1. GTDB lineage: Bacteria > Chloroflexota > Dehalococcoidia > UBA6926 > UBA6926 > VXMO01. The sequence continues at coordinate 18,772 of DAOUJJ010000003.1, forward strand.
CGGGACGCTACCTGGTCTTCAAGGTCATGGTGGAAGACCGTCCCGGTAAGCTGAACCGGCTGTTGAGCATCGTGTCTGAGAATGAAGCCAACGTGCTGGACATCGGTCATCTCAGGCATGCCCCGACAGTGCATATGGGCGAGGTTGAGATTCAGCTCACTCTCGAGACCAGGAACTCCGCGCACTCTCAGGAAGTACTGGCGAAGCTGCGGGCCGCCGGGTACTCCCCGTACGAGACCGATTCTCCTGTCAGCTTCCTCGATTGAGAGTATTGAAACCCTTGACGTATGCCTGGATGCCAAACCTCCACAGCCTGGCCGCGCTGCGCGGCTCTCGTCACTCCAGAATCGGTTCTCGCTCCACCTCAATCTCTGCGCTGCGAAGCCAAACCCCGGCGGGGATGTCCGTAGACAGGTAGCGGATCTCAGGCACAATTTCCTCACCGGTGGCATCCATGAAGCCGATCTCCACGCGCCCGTCATCCAACCGGCGCGATCGCACCCTTCCGATGGGGTTCTCGTCCACTTCAACGTCGCTGCTGATTTGCCAGACCCCGGCAGGGGTGTCGCGTGAAAGGTGACGCCGGGAAGGCAGTATCTGCTCCCCGCCGGACATTTCAACGCCGTGCTCGACCCGGCCGTTCACATCCAGCTTGGCGATGATTCGCAGTCGGTATGGCGGTAGGACATCCGTCGTGGCCGTCGGCTCTTCGTAGCCCAACAGTTCAAGAATCTCGCTGCTGTCGGAAATTGCCAAACCCTCCAGGAACAGAGTGTTATCGTGATCCGCGCCCGCCATCGCGCATAGCACCGCGTCCTTTGCAAAACCGTAGGTCGGCAACGCTGCGCGCATCTCAGCATCGAGGAGGAGCATTGAATCGAGGTCTGTAGTTTCCATCTCCCCCAGGATTTCGCGCAGCTCTCCGCCGGGATTGCGACAGGATGCCTGCATCGCGAGAGCGTCGACCATTTCCTGGACACCGGCATCCTGCCAGCCCGACCCGGCCGCCCGGGCCCCCTCAACAACCCGACCGGCCGCTACCGCCGGAGAGATAGCCCTTTCGGCGTAGACGAGCTCGGTATGCAGGGCAATCGCGTTCTCGAAGGAGAGCGATTCACCCCCATCGATCCGGCTCTGGAGCCCACTCCATGAGGATGCCAGAGACACATACTCCCTCGATGCCATATCAGACAGGACAACGACAACGCTTTCGATGGCTGCTGGGTTCAGGGCCTCCTTCGCTGCCAGCGCGTCGCTTAAACCGAACGCTGTAATCGTCTCCGTGTACCGGTCTGCAAAGTGCTCTAACAGGACGCGGGATGACGGATTCTCCACCTCGGCCGATACGGAGGCTCCTGTGACTGGCAGATCGGCAATGGCCGGTCGCTCGAAGATCCCGTCCAACACCTGTGTGCGGACACCTGCCGTGTAGATCGCTTTCGCGCGGAGCGACGAATCCACATCTGCCTCCGGGTCCGCAACGGAACTAACCGTGGTTGTAACCTCCCCGTCCGAGTCGGCAACCGCTTCAACCAGGTAGTCCGCTCCGTCCACGCTTACCGTGACCTCGTCGAACGTCGTGCTGCTCAGCACCATCAAGTTGTGCCACTGACCGTGGAATCCCCTTTCATTTCCGGCCGCGTCGTCGGTGACGACTCCGACGAAGATCCACGACGGGCCGGGACTGCCGAGAGTCGCCTCAAATGGCGCGATCTCTTCCAGCGCGACGCTTGTCTCGTGCGCAGTCTGTGTGCCCGTGTGATAGGAGGCTCCGGATTCCCAGACCTCCTCTGACGCGTATATCGGGGCATTGATGGTGCGCACACCCGGGCCCACCACGTAGGTCAGCGCGCTTCCACCAATGTCCGCCAGATCGCCTCCTCCGAGGTTGCCTACGCGATAGTGAATCTCAAACGGTTGCCCCGCCACTACCTGATTCGGCGTCTGGACATCTTCGATCTTTATCAGGAAGCTGGCCTGGTCCACCTCCTCATCCACGAGATGAACAACAAGCGTGAAGTCGGCCATCAGGGGTTGATAGTCGCGTTCCAGATAGGTCGTTGCTTCCAGCAGGTAGGTGCCCGGCGCGAGGTAGCGGTTGATGCGGGAATTGCGCCGCTCACCGCCGTCATCGTTCGCGGCGATCAAACCGTCTGCTGTGGACACGAGCGACAGCACGGGGTCACCGTTTTCCGACATCAGGTCCACGCGTACGTGGGCGGCCTGATGCAGATTGAATAGGTAACTGTGGGCCGGGTGTTCGACTACGAAGCGCGAGCCGCACGTGTCGAGCGACCACGATCCGGATGCGGTCAAATCAACGCCGGTTCGCAGCGTGCCCAGGTTAACCGGATCACAACCGGTGGCCCGGCTGATGGAAAGAGTGAAATCGGCCGGACCGCGGCTGCGCCCGCCGACCGTGGTTGCCTCCACGACGTAGATGCCCGGCGTCAGGTCACGCTCGATTCGCGCGTCGAGGCCGGCGCCGCCGTCATCGTTGTCCGTGAGCCGGCGTCCATCTTCAGCTAACAAATAGAGGAAGGAGTCCCCCTCAGCGGAACCCAGGTCGATCCTGATCCGCCCGCCATCGACCACCTCAAAGCGGTAGCTATGGGCGTCACTGCCGGCCCGAAAACGAGAATCGCAGTCTTCGGTGGTCCAGCGCCCGGTGCCCGTCAATTCGGTATCTGCGTCGGTGCTGAGCATGCCGAGGTCGGTTACGTCGCACGTTGACTCTCCCTGTGCCCACGCTGAACTGCTCCAACCCAGGGCCAGTAAGGCGAGAGCCAGCGCGACGACAGCGCCCGCAAGTATGAGTGCTCGAATCCCGGGGCTGGCTGACGGCAAGGCGAAGGTATGAATGTACTTGTGATGCTTCACGGGAACGATATCCTCCTTCTACCGGGAGACCTAATTGACGCTATATGTCCATTGGAAATGCGTGTACTAGCGGCGGCGGCAAGAATATCTTGACTTAGAATTTTGTATCACCCAACATGTCACACTGACAAGCGCCGACCTAGATACGCAGTTCCAACCTGGGTTTCAGCAGACGGTCGGGTACATCGGTCTCACGCATGAACTCAACCAGGAACCGATGGAGCTCCCGTGCTTCGTCGGTATACGTCCCTATCACGTTGTGCTGCTGCTTCGGGTCTGATTCGAGGTTGTAGAGTTGAGACACTCCCGGGTCAGGGCTGTATAGCAGGCTCCACTGTCCCGTGGTGATGGTCGTGACCGGAGGGTCCTTGAGGTCGCGCAAGAAGTTGTCCACAGACTGGACCGCGTCCCCCGGATTGGCGAATGGGATGCTGCTAATCACAAAGTCGCGTCCTGATCGTGTGGTATCGCCCATGGCGGGAGCAAGCGAGCGGCCCTGAACGAAGTCGGGGATGTCCATGCCCAGCAGGTCAAGCACTGTGGGCATGACGTCGATAGCGGAACTCAAGCCGCGGTAAACAGCAGGGGACGCGCCGGGGACACGCATGAGAAGAGGCAGATGAACGATCTCCTCAAATAGCGGAGAGTAGCTCCACTGCGAACCCGGTTCGTCGTATGGCCGAAGCGTTCCGTCCGGGTACATGTCAGAGCTCATCTTGCCGAAGAGGCCGCCATGCTCTCCGAAATAGAATCCGTGGTCTGAGGTGAAAATGACGACCGTCTTTTCGGCAAGTCCCATGTTCTCGTCAGCCTTCAGGAGGTAGCCCACCCACGTGTCGACCATCGTGATCTCACCGCAGTAGGCGGCGTGTCCTTTGTGCAGTTGCGCCTCCGTGTAGCCGGGCACATCATGCCAGTTGCCGTAGACCGGGAGCACCAGCTCGCCGTCGTGGTCAGGCATGTAGATCTCTGTGTAGTAGGACGGGGCATCCCAGGGTTCATGTGGGTCCCATGTGTCCACATAAAGGAAGAAATCTTCCTTGTAGTGTTTCTCCAGCCACCGCATGGCGGTCATGAATGTCTTTGGCGCGTTCCTGTCCGATTCAGAGCGCCACCTGTCCCTGATGTCTAGGGCCTCATTGTGGTAGCCGGGCTCCGGAATCAACGACCAGAGGGTGTCTTGTCCGGTATTCATGAAGAATGTCTGAAAACCGCGATCGTAGTTCATCCCGTCCCGGAGGTAATAGGGCGTGTCCACAGACGCGGCGGTGTGGAGGCCGTTCCCGGCCAGTATTTCCGCCAAAGTTGTTACGCCGGGGGGAAGCGGCTCCCAACCCATGAACGACATCGTCCATCGGCCTGTCTGGTGGTCTGCCCGCGTCGGCATGGTGGGGAAACCGGCGGCGTAATGAGCGTCGAACCTGACGGACTCGGCCGCCAATGCGTCCAGGGATGGTGTGCGTATGTGCGGATTTCCGTATGCGCCGATATGATCTCTGCGGAAACTGTCGGAAACTATCCAGATGACATTCATTACGTCAAGACCCTCCCCGTGATGCTCCCGCTGAGCGAATGTATCACAGGGAAACGCACTCTAGAGGGCATTGGGCCGGTTAAGGATATCCTGCCCTGCGCCTACAAAGGCAAATACCCCTGGGCGGACTCGAACCGCCGACACTCGGTTTAGGAAACCGATGCTCTGTCCTCTGAGCTACAGGGGCACGAAATGGGACTCCACATACACGGCGTGCGCGACCACTCTATCTGCCTGCCCCGCCCACCGGCGCAGCCACAAGATTGCCTCGTACGTAACGGGCTAGGTGCTTGCCGTCGCCAGTCCCGCAGCAGCCCGCGCCTTGCTCTCCGCCGCCACCAAAAGGGCGTCATACGCCTTGATGAATGCGATCACGCCCTCATCGAGCAGTTCAGCATGCACCTTCTGGAAATCGATGCCCAGGGCTGCGATGTCCGAAAGAACCTTCGCGGAACCCTCCGGGTCATCCCCAATCACGGATTGAACACTGCTCACGCCGCGAAACGCGTCTACCGTCGCGGGAGGCATGGTGTTGACCGTATTGGGCCCGACAAGCTCATCGACGTATAACGTCGCGGTGTAGGCGGGATTCTTCGTGCTCGTGCTTGCCCAGAGCAGCCGCTGCGGCCGCGCCCCGCGCACCGCCTGCGCCTGGAATTCCGGCTCTTCGGCAAGCCGCAGCGAGAGCTGAAACGCCTGCCGGGCATTCGCCACCGCCGCCTTGCCGCGCAGCGCCAGCGCCTGTTCCGTTCCAATCGCATCCAGCAGCGCGTCCACCTTTGAGTCCACGCGGCTCACGAAGAATGACGAGACGGATGCCGCGCGTGTCGGGTCTGCCAGCCGAGCCACGCCACGGTTATAGGCTCGCGCGGCAGACTCGTACTGCTCCAGCGAGAACATCAGCGTTACGTTCACATTCACGCCCTGCGCGATCAGTTCCTCCACCGCCGGGAAGCCCTGCGGCGCGGCGGGAACCTTGATCATCAGGTTCGGGCGATTTACCTCGCCCCACAGCCGCAGCCCGTTGCTGATCGTCCCCTCCGTGTCGTAGGCCAGATGGGGCGACACTTCGAGCGAGACGAAGCCGTCGGCGCCGTCAGACGCGTCATAAACGGGCCGGAGCACGTCCGCGGCATCGCGAATGTCGCGGATTCCGACATGCTCGAACAGGTCCTTGGCTGCGCTGCCGGGATTGGCGGCCATATAGGAAGACAGGGCAGCGTCGTACGACGTGCTGCTGGTGACGGCCTTTTCGAAGATGCTCGGGTTGCTCGTCACGCCGCGCAGCCCGTCTTCGTCGACAAGCCGCTTCAGCCCGCCCGTATCGAGGAGGTCCCTGTCGATGTAGTCAAGCCAGAAAGACTGCCCCAGATCGCGGAGGTCTTGCAGCGGATTAGACATCTCTCGTCACCTCTCCTGATTGCCAGTCTGACGTGTCCACAATCCGCTGATTTGCCCACTTAGTCAAGCGCGACCCCAACGATTTGCGTCGGGATGGAGGTTGCTCAGCGGTTAAAGAGCGGTGTGCGCTGCGGGCGCACTCTCAAGGTGTTCATTATCGTATCTTTGGGCGCGGCGCTCCAGAGCGCGGTGATACACCTGCAGAATCTCGTCGGTCACCACGCTCCACTGGTAACGGGCGACGGTCTCGGAGCCGCTATTGGCGATGGCGCTCCGAAGTTCTGCGTCTTGCAGCAACCGAATGAGCGTGGAGGCAAAGCCTTCCTCATTGCGTGGATCGGCCAACAGGCCGTTATGCTCATGCGCGACTACTGACCTGTGCCCGGCAATGTCCGACGCAACAACGGCTCTACCCGCGGCCATGGCCTGGATGAGCACGATCCCCATGCTCTCATTGCCCAAGGCGGGGCTGCAGAAGATGTCCGCCGTCCGGTAGTAGCGGGGCAGGTCCTCATTTGAGGCGTAGCCGATGAAATGCACGTCCTCAAGTCCGCGCTCCCCGATGACGCGCGCGCTCTCCCTGTCCATGTTCCCGGGCCCGACGACAAGCAGACGGCAGTTCGGGAACTGCCACCGTATCTGCGCGTAAGCCCGGAGCATGTGTGGAAACCCTTTACGCTTCTCCATCCGCCCCTGGAACAGGATATTGAGCTTCCCGTCCCGGAACATTGGGAATGGGGCGGCCTGCGAGAACGACTCCGTGTCCACGCCGTTCGGAATAATCGAGTAGGAGCCGGGGAAATAGCGATTGGCGAATTCTCTGGCCGGGTCCGTCACGGCGATGCGCTCATCCAACCTCTGCGCCCACCGCTGCAACAGCGGGCGCGAAAGCCCAAGCGCCCGTCGCCGCTCCGCGTAGGCGTGGAACGTGCCCACCAGCGCGGGGCCGGATGCCAGGCGCAGGAACGTCAGCGGCAGGGTAGGGGTCATCGGCTCGTGCAGATGCACGATGTCGAAATTCCCCCGCTCCAGCAGCGGTTTCACGTGCTTGCCCAGTGTCAGGGACAACGTGACTCTCGCGATGGAGCCGGCCGTTGGGACGGGAATGGGGCGTCCGATGATGGCGAGATTATCTGCGTCAACATCGTCACGCGGTTTGGATGAAGGCGCGGCGATGGTTACATGGTGTCCGCGTCGACGCAGTTCATCGCTCAGGCCGGAGATATGATTGGTCACTCCGCCGGGGTACGCGAAATCGTAGGGAGAAACAAGAGCGATGCGGAGTGGCCGCGACCCATCGATCGCGGCCACGTCTAACGCCTCGCGTTCAGCAATGGCACTCATTGGGTTAACCGTTGCTTAATGCTATCACGACGGTCATGCCAATGATGCCGCTGTCATCCGGGAGGTGCTTATAGGACCGCCTCCCGGTTCAGCGCAACCTCGATGTGGGGGAGAGTGTCGTCAGGGCCGCCCTCGTTGGCGATGAACTGTTCAAGACGGCGCCGCGCCTCCTCATCCCGCATCTGCAGGGGCGGGGACTTCATGAAGTAGGAAGACGGCGGAACGAGCGCGCCGCTGATGCCTCGGTCCAGCGCGATCTTCGCGCAGCGGATGGCATCAATGACAACGCCGGCGGAGTTCGGGCTGTCCCAAACCTCGAGCTTGAGCTCAAGATTCAAGGGCACGTCGCCAAACGTTCGTCCTTCCATGCGTATGTATGCCCACTTGCGATCCAGAAGCCATGGCACGTAGTCGCTCGGGCCCACGTGGATGTTGTCCGGGTCCAGGTCGAAGTCCAACTGTGACAGCACGGAGTTTGTCTTGGACTCCTTCTTGGAGGTGAGGCGTTCCCACTCCAGCATGTTGTAGAAGTCCGTGTTGCCGCCGAAGTTGAGCTGGTACGTGTTCTCCAGCTTGACGGCGCGGTCTCCGAACAGCCGCGACAGAACGCGGTGAACGATGGTCGAGCCGACCTGCGACTTGATGTCATCGCCGATTACCGGCAGGCCCGCGTCGCGGAACCTCATCTGCCAGTAGGGCTCCCGCGCGATGAAGACGGGCACGCAGTTGATGACGGCGGTGCCGGCTGCAAGCGCCTGCTCCACATACCACTTCGTGGCCATCTCGCTGCCGACAGGCAGGTAACTGATGAGGACATCTACCTCACGCTCCTTGAGAATGTTGGCGATGTCCGCCGTCTGCCCCTTGGCCTTCTCGATCTTCTGCGAGAGAAACTCGCCGAGGCCGTCGTGCGTCATGCCGCGCTCGACGGTGACTCCCGTTCCCGGAACGTCCGTGAACTTATAGGTGTTGTTCGGCTCGGCAAAGATCGCCTCGGAGAGGTCTTTACCGACCTTCGTCGCTCCCACGTCAAACGCGGCGACAAAATTGATGTCCGAAATGTGATATGGACCGAGTCGGGGATGCATCAAGCCTGGTATCGACTCGGAATCGGACGCATTCTGATAGTAATGGATGCCCTGCACGAGTGAGGATGCGCAGTTGCCGACCCCCACAATTGCCACATTTATCTTGTCTCCCATAAGGTTCCTCCAATCCCAAGCGTCAGACTATTGCGAAATAAAGGCGGAAACAACCTGCTCGCCCCCACAACGAGCACAAGTAAGTCAAATAACCACATAACGCGTCTCGCGTCAAATCCCTTAACGTGCCCCTATCTGGTTTGCCCGGTTCTTGTCGGTTGTAGCGTTTCGCGAGCGGGTGCTACGCTTGCGTGAACCATGGCCTACGGTTTGGCCTACGGTTTCCAACTGGAAATATCGACAGGCTGTGGCCATTCCGTTGCCAATGGCCACGTTGCGCGTGTGGCACAGCGTCAGGGTGCGAAGCTGTTGATCAATTCAGACGCGCATGCGCCTGAAGACCTGCTGACGGAAGAACTCGCCCTCACCGCAGCCCTGGGAGCCGGTCTGAGCCGTGAGGACGGAAAAATCGCGATGAACGACAATCCCCGCGCACTCTTGGAAATCCTGGGGAACCGACTAAAACAAGATCCCCGGTGATGTCAGAGAGAAGTGTCCTACTTCTCTTCTTCCATCCCCGACTCGCGCAGCTTGTTGGCCTCTGCATCACTCAGAATGCGGAACACGGAAGCGCTGGGGTCTTCGTCTGCCACGCCGCGAACAGCGGGGCGCCCGTTCTTCAGCGTCACCAGCTTGGGGTTGCGAATCACGACAGCCTTCCGAAGCTTCAATGAGTATGCAGTGAGCTCTTCCATAACAATCTCCCTTGCGTGAAATGTACTGAACTGACTCTAGGGTTGACCGAGTGCCAATGTCAAGCTGTGAACGCTCGTTTAAGAGGCACTTTCACACAATATTGGCACTCTATGCGAAATCGAAGGAACTTCGCTGCTCCGTCACCCTCCGAAAACCGTATGAGGGTGCCATCTGCCGGAGTCGGTGCGCCGCAGCAGCGCAAGCAGGGAACCGTCCGGCGCTAACGCGACAGCGCTGCCCGTGTCCGGCCCAGGGCAGAAGACATCATCGGACTCCCCCGGCACGCTGACCCAATCACCAGACGCGGCCGCAAGGTCCATGCCGGAGCGCACTCGCCCGGTGAACCCCGAACGAACCTGCACGGCAGGCCAGCCCGGAAACACAGACTCCAGCGGCGCGAGCGCTTCCGCTGCATCCTCTCTTGCCAGTGCCTCCTCAGCCTCCTCCAACCCCAGGGAATTGAGCTCATTGAACGGCCCCACCCGAACGCGCTGCAGGCCGTCCAGCACTCCGCCGCATCCAAGTCGTTCGCCGATGTCCGCCGCGAGCGATCGCACGTACATCCCGCGCCCACACGCCACGGATAGACGAACGCGGGGCAGGGTAAATGATTTCACGTCGACTCCGTAGACCATCACCGCCCTGGACTCGCGTTGGACCTCCTCGCCTCGACGCGCAATCTCATAGAGCCGTTCTCCCCGGTGCTTCAGGGCGCTGTACATCGGCGGCACCTGCTGGATCTCGCCAATAAACTCGGGGATGACCTGCCGAACGTCGTCCTCTGTTACGTCGTCTGTTTTCCTGGTCTCCAGTACCGTGCCGTCCATGTCCAACGTGTCTGTCACCGTGCCGAGCAGGATCTCTGCCTCATATCCCTTGGCCAGCTCCTCGATGCGGCTGCTGAGACGCGTCGCCTGTCCGAAGAGGATCGGCAGTACGCCCTCGGCGGCAGGGTCCAACGTCCCTCCATGACCCACGCGCTTCACTCTGCTCGCCCGGCGCAGGCGCTTGACGACATCAAATGATGTCATTCCGGGGGGTTTCCAGATTGAGAGAAAGCCGTGCCGGTTAGTGTTCGCCACGACCTCCCCCGTTCGTTGATTCGGGCTGCTGTTCACCCGGACTGACACTGTCCAACAGTTGATTGATCCGGTTCGCCCTCGAAATTGTGTCGTCTATGACAAAGCGAAGTTCGGGGGTTCGCCGCAGCCCCAGGGTCATCAGGCCGCGCTGGAGAAAGCCTGAAGCAGAACGCAGCCCCTTAAGTGTTTGCCGCGCGTTTTCCTGCCCGCCCGCCACGCTTACCCAGACTCGCGCGTGGGCCAGATCCCGCGATGTTTCCACCGCCGTAATCGTAACAATTCCGTCTATGCGCGGGTCATTAATGTCACGAGCTAATAGCGTACTGATGTGGTCGCGCAGGAGCTCATTGACGCGTTCTGTGCGCCTTGACATGGAGCCCTCCTGTTGCGTCGACTGTGGCCTGCGCGCCGAAGCGAGGGTTAGTAGGACGGCCGCTCCTGCTGCACGTACGTCATGATAACGTCGCCCTCTTCGAAGTCCGAGAAGCCCTCGATACCGATGCCGCACTCTTGGCCGGCATTCACTTCTCGCGCCTCATCACGGTACCGACGCAGGCTGGCGATGGGAGCGTCCGTGATGACTTCTCCATCGCGAAGAACACGCGCCAGTGAGGTGCGGCGAACGCGCCCGTCTATGACAACGCAGCCGGCAACACGACCGCCACGGATATCAAAGACCTGGCGAACCTCTGCCCGGCCCTCTTCAACCTCTTGCAGCAACGGGGCTGCCAGTCCGCGCAGCGCATTATCAAGGTCGTCCAGCAATTGGTAGATGATGGCGTAATTCCGAATCTCTACGCGACGAGAGTCGGCAAGCCGGCGAGCCGCCGTTTCGACACGGGAGTTGAATCCGAGGATCGTCGCGTCTGATGCGGTTGCCAGCAAGACGTCCCCCTCGGTAATGGAGCCAACATCCGTGTGCAGGATCTTGCCGCGGGTCGTCTCGTTGCCCAGCCGTGAGATCGAACTCCGCAGCGCCTCCAGGCTGCCCTGCGTGTCCGCCTTGATAATCAGATTCAGGTCTCGAACGTCTCCGCTGCCGATCTGTGAGGCGTACTGCTCCAGGCTTGAGGGCTGCCGCCGGTCGATTGTCTCAGTAACGTCAGCTCTTTCCGCAGCGGTCGCCCTCGCGTCGTGGTCTGACTCGGCAACCTCCAGGATATCGCCGGCCCGCGGCACGTCGTTCAGACCGAGAATTTCTACGGGCATCGATGGCCCCGCCTCTGTAAGTCGATTGCCGCGAAAATCAGTCATAGCCCGAATGCGGCCCCACGTCGCCCCGACGAGCACCGTCATTCCCGGAGTCAGTGTTCCGGACTGTACCAGCACAGTGGCAATCGGACCACGATTCTGGTCCAGTTGGGCCTCGATCACAGTCGCGCGGGCTGAAACCTCAGGGTCGGCAGTCAACTCCGAGATTTCTGCCACGAGTTGCAGAGATTCCAGCAGGTCATCCAAACCGTCGCCCGTTCGCGCAGATACCGGCACGCTCAGCACGTCCCCGCCCCAATCCTCGACGAGCACTTCCTGTTCGGACAGCTGACGCTTCACGCGCTCCGGATCGGCGGCAGGCACGTCCATCTTGTTGATTGCCACGATGATTGGCACGTCGGCTGCCTTAACGTGGTTGATGGCTTCAATCGTTTGCGGCATGACGCCGTCGTCCGCCGCCACCACGAGCACGGCGATATCCGTCACGTTCGCCCCACGCGCCCGCAGCGTCGTGAACGCCTCGTGCCCCGGCGTATCCAGGAACGTGATCGGGGTTCCGCGGACATCCACCTGGTACGCGCCGATATGCTGCGTGATGCCGCCCGCCTCCCCGTCCGCCACGTTGGTCTTCCGCACAGCGTCAAGGATGCTGGTCTTTCCGTGGTCGACGTGGCCGAGAACCGTCACGACGGGTGGACGCGGCTGCGCGTTCTCCGTCTTTTCCGCGTCCGCCATGCGCTCACCCAGGGCAGCGTCCGCAGCCTCGGCCTCCTTCACGTCAAAACCGTAGAATTTCGCGATTGGCGTTGCGACATCAGCGTCGATGGCGTCGTTCAGACCCGCCATCACGCCCATGCGCATCAGGTTCTTGATGACCTCAACGGGATTCGCGCCAACCTGCTCTGCGAGTTCGCCCACGGTGATTCCACGGGACAACTCCAATACCCGCTCCTCGGAATCCGCCGCGCGTCGCTGTGTCGTCATGGCGAGGTCACCTTCTCGCCGTCCCGCCGACTCTGGATCACGGTCTGAGCCTCATGGCGGATGCGGTCACGATCTTCGGACGACAGCGGCGCTCCGAGCAGGAGACGATTTTCGAGATATGAGCCGCGCAGGCCGCGTTCCCAGCATGTGTCCTTTGCGCAAAGATACGCGCCGCGACCTGAAAGCTTGCCGGAGCCGTCTACGGACACGACACCGGAGATACCACGAACAACCCGTACGAGCTCATGCTTGGCCCGTGCCTTACGGCAGGCGATGCACGTCCGCTGTGGTTTGCGTCGCGTCTCCGTGCCGTGTTGTCGTCGCTCTCTCGTTGCTGCCGTCACGTCTAGCGGTTGCCGCCTCTCCTCCCGCCGCGCCGTTCGTCTCGGCCACCACGGAAACGCCCGCCGCGTTCCGGGAAAATATCCTCAGCGAATCGGATGCCGCCGCTGTTCTCACCCTGGCGCTCTGACTGGTATTCCTGCAAGAACGCATCGAAGTCGAATCGCGCCGATTCCTCGTCGCCCTCATCGGCCTCCTCGTCTTCATCCCCCTCGTCAGATTCCGCCTCGGCCTCTTCAAGGGCGCGCAGCAGTGCCTCTTCCTCTTCCTGCAGCTTGCGGAGCTCTTCCTCGATTTCCTCTTCGGTCTGGGGAGTCTCGGGAGCGGCAGCCTCAGTGGACGGCGCCTCATCGGTTGCCGAAACCTCTGCAACAGCCGCAGCCTCAAGCTCCTCGGGGGCTTCAACCTCTTGCTCGTCGGTCTCGGTTGACTCAACTGTTGTCGCAGTTGCCACGGCCTCCTCAACGGCGGGAGCCTCCGCAGCAGTCTCGGTCTCAGCCTCTTCCGCCACGCTGACGGCCTCGGCCACGATGGCGTCAACCTCCGGCTCATCGGTTTCAACGGCTTCTGCCGCCGCAGCCTGCTCCGGCCCGCGCGCCGCGCGCTCCGCCTCTTCCGCCAACACCTCAGACGTGCTGCGAATATCGATTCTCCAGCCGGTCAGGCGCGCCGCAAGCCGCGCGTTCAGGCCCTCTCGCCCGATGGCGAGTGATAGCTGCTGCTCAGGCACCACCACAAGCGCCGAACGATCACCCGTGATCTCCACGCGTGATGTCTGCGCCGGGCTCAATGCGTGACCGATGTAAACGGACGGGTCCTCATTCCACGGAATGACATCGATCTTCTCACCGTGCAGTTCGTTGACGATGTTCTGGATGCGGACGCCCCGCAAGCCCACGCATGAGCCAACGGGATCAACGCCTTCCTGCCGCGCCTCAACGGCCACCTTGGAACGATAGCCGGGTTCTCGCGCGACGTTCCTGATGACAACCGTCCCGCTCGTGATTTCCGGCACTTCCAGTTCAAACAGCCGACGAATCAGGTCGCGATGCGCCCGCGACACGAGGATCCTCGGCCCGCGGATGCCCTTTTCAACTTCCTGGATCAGCACGCGGATGCGCTGGCGGGGATAGTATTGCTCGCTCGGCACCTGCTCCGTGTGCAGAAGAGTTGCTTCAGTACGGCCAAGTCCGATGATGACCTGTCCCTGCTCAACCTTTTGCACCACACCGGTCATTAACTCATTGATGCGCCCGGCGTACTCGTCATACACCTGGTCTCGCTCCGCTTCACGGAGGCGTTGCATGACCACCTGCTTTGCCGTCTGCGCGGCGATGCGGCCTGCGTCCTCCGGGCTCTCCTCGACGGAAATCAAGTCGCCGAGTTTGGCGCCGGGTTTGATCAGGCGCGCCTCTTCGAGTGTGATTTCCTCTGCGGGTTGGTTTACTGTCTCGACAACGGCCTTGTTGAGGGTGACGATAATCTCGCCGGTCGTGGGCAGTATCTGCACCTCGATGTCATCAGTCTCGGTTCCCTCGCGCTTGTACGCAGAACGCACCGCGTCCTCGATGGCTCCGAGAACGACATCGCGAGGCAGTCGGCGTTCCGTCGCCAACTGCGTTACCGCGAGCAAGAAATCGCTCTTCATACCTGCCTCATTTCCGTTGCCGGACATTCCTCCGCAACGAGTTGCGCTAATAAAAAAAGTGGGATTGCCGCCCCACCTCTCAATACGCGCGGTTCTCGTTGCCTACTGTGCCAAAGTGTACCATCCGAACCCTTGCGCGGCAATTTTTCAGCCCCTCAGCACCACTCCCAAAACCCCTGCTTGCGCGCCCGTCAGAATGACATGGTTGGGCGGTACGGGGTTTGGTTGGGTCAATGGGATTCGGATTCCCGCTTTCGCGGGAATGACGGAGTAGGGGTGGGAATGACGGAGTAGGGGCGGCCTACACCCGCTCAGACTGCGCCAAGGCATCGAGCGTTAGCGGACGCCCGGCCTTCTTTGCTTCCAGCCATTGCTTGAAAGACTCGGCGCTCTCGCCGGATTTCCTCCCGGCGATCAGGCCCTCGATGCTGATGTCTTCATCCAGGTCCGGCCAGTGGATGCCCTCTCCACCGACGATTAGCTGCCAATTCTCCCGCTCTTGTTGAGTCGCGTGGGTCAATCGCGGATACCAGGCGAGCGGGACCGAAATTGTCCGTCCATCGAACAACTCCGCCGTCAACTCATCCTCGGTAACAATGATGCGCGTCGCGGTCGGCGAGGCCGCCTCAATGACCGAATCTGTCATTCCACGCTCCCATGAATTCATCCTGTCTGGCTTCTATGTACAGTCGGCATCGCGTTCTGATGCTACTATCCACGCCGCATCGTTGTCGAAGCCCCCGTTCGCCCTGAGCCTGTCGAAGGGTGAACCGCCTAGCCCGCGACGGGTAGCCGCAGTGAAAACGTAGACCATTTGCCGACATCACTCTCGACGCGCACCTCACCATCGTGGGCCTCCACGATCTGCCGCACGATGGCCAGCCCCAATCCTCCCCCCCGCATCCCGCTCTCATCGCCCTGTCCAACGCGATCCATGAGCATCGAAACGTCGTCCGGCGCAATCCCAATGCCCGTGTCTTTGACATGGAGCCACACGGAACCGTTGCCGCTGTCCGCCGAAAGGGTCACGCGCCCGCCCGCCGGTGTGAACTTGATGGCGTTATGCACAAGATTGACGAGCGCCTGGTGAAGTCGACCGGGGTCTGCGTTGATCTCCGGCAGCCCCTGCTGTATGTCAACAACCAGTTCAATATCGGCCCGCGACGCCATGGATGCCATGGTTCCGGCGCACCGGTCGATTGCGTCCCCAACGCCGATTGGCTGCAGAGCCAGGCGCGTCCACCCCATCTCCATCCGCGACAGGTCAAGCAGATTCTCCACGAACGTCGTCAGCCGCTGTACCTCCACAAGCGCGCTTGAGACAAAAGGTCTCGCCGCGTCCGGATCATCGATTGCCCCCATGTCCAGGGTCTCAAGGGTTGCCTGGATGCCGGCAAGAGGGGTGCGAATCTCGTGGGATGCATTCGCAAGAAATTCGTGCCTCAGCCGCTGCGCGCGATGCTCCTCGGATACGTCGTACGCCGCCAGCAGGACCCGCCGCTGTCTGCCCTCTCGATAGGGAGACGCAACGAGCCGCGTTGTGCGGGCAGGGTCGCCGCCGTGCGTTATTTCACCCACCGCCGTGGCTTGCTCTCGCAGGGCGCGTCGCGCAATCTCCGCCGCCTCATAGTCACGCGCCAATCCAATGAGCGTGGTTGTCGCATCGACCTGCTGCGTGAAGCCGAACAGTTCCGCCGCCGCCGCGTTCACCATCAGCACGCGCTCATTTTCCGCAAGCACGATTACCCCAACGCTCAGATTGTCCAGGATGGAGGCCAGCCGCGTTTGCTGCGTTTCTACGACACTGCTAATGCCGCGTTCCTCTTGCATCAGCCGGCTGATCAACAGCGCGACGTCGCGCACCTCGGGAGTCGACGTGGCGAAATCTTCCACCACCGGCGGTTGACCCGCCCGGAGTGACCGGGCGAGACGGCGCAAAGGGGCGGCCATGCGCTGTCTGGTAACCACCAGGAGCAGCGCGATAAGTATGCCGGCGGCGATCGACGCATAAAGCAGAAGCCGCCGCGAGGGTTCAACGTCGGTTCCCCCGGCGTCGTCCCCGATGCGTCCAAGCTGGATCCAGAAAATGATCGCGACGACGATGAGACCGAGAAACAGGGTGCCCCACAGGGCCAACCCGATGCGGCCCTGCATTATCCGGGGCATTCACGCCTCCAGTTTGTAGCCGACACCTCTCACCGTGAGGAGAATCTTCGGACGAGCCGGATCATCCTCTATCTTCTGCCGCAGCCAGCGCATATGCACGTCAACCGTGCGGCTTCCCTCGGGATAAGAATACTTCCAGACCCGGTCCAGCAGCGTCTCGCGGCTGAACACGATGCCGCGATTCTCCGCCAGGAACGAGAGCATCTCGAACTCAAGCGGCGTCAGCGTTATCTCCTCGCCCTTGTGGGTCACACGATGCGCCAGGCGGTCGATGACCGTCTCGCCAAACTCGATGGTGTCCGTCTGCCTGGCATTCGCATCCTGAGCTGAGCGACGTAGGATGGCCTTGATGCGCGCAAGCAGTTCGCGTATGGAGAACGGCTTGGTCATGTAATCATCGCCGCCCATTTCCAGGCCAACGATCTTGTCCACCTCTGACTGCCGCGCCGTCAACATAAGGATTGGCACGGAACTGCGGCTGCGCACCCTGCGGCACAACTCAAGCCCGTCCGCGTCCGGCAAGCCCAGGTCAAGAACGATGAAGTTCGGCATCTGCCGGTCCACCTTGGCGAGCGCCTCCGCGGACGTGGCGGCAGAACTTACCGCATATCCCTCGCGACTGAGAGAGTAGGTCAGCGCTTCCCGCAAAGCGGGCTCGTCATCAACAATCAGTATTGATGTCTCGGCGATTGTCATTTCGCCTTCCGTTAAGTGATCGCTCTTCGTAGTGTCATCATACAGGGACACGAGCGGCTTTAACGGTGTTGGAAATGCGCCTGCATTAAGGTGCTGTAAAGAATAAGGGGAGCCATTTGGCTCCCCTTAACATTCGCGATTCTGTTGCGGATTAGTGAGCGGGCGTGGCTCCGGCCGTTTCCGCGGCCTGTTCCTCATGCCCGCACGCGCAGGCACCGGCTCCGGCGCCGCCGCACGCGCATGCCCCGCCCTCTGCTCCGGCGCCGTGACCGCCGCACGCGCATGCTCCACCGCCGCCGTGGCCGCCGCAGGCGCATGACCCTCCCATGTTTGGGTTGCGGATTGTGAAGCCCGTCTGCTCGATGCTGTCGATGAAATCGATTTCAGAACCGATCACCCACGGCAGGCTTTCCTCGTCGACGACAACCTTGACGCCGAAACTCTCGATAACCTCGTCCGCGTCATTCGGGTCAGGCTCGATGGCCATGCCGTATGCAGGCTGTCCGTTGTTATCGCCCTTGACGAAGACGCGCAGCGCAGCGCCCTCGGAATCCTGCTCTTTGAACAGGTCGAGAATCTTATCCGCAGCCGACTCAGTCAGAGTAATCACAATCGCACCCTCCGATGACGCGAACTTACGAAACTGCGTCAATGTAAGGCAGTATACAGGCAGGCCATGAAATGTGTCCATGCAAGGACGCGCCCCCTGGCCCAATTGGAATGCTAATCAACAGATGGGAGTGCAGGATATGAATCTCTACCCCGGGCGTTTCGTTATTTCCCGATCAGATGAGGGCGATTTTTGGGCCGAGACGGACCGCGGCGGCATCAACATCATGCGTGGCAGCGCCACGCGTCCGGACGAGGGAGAAGTGGTTCTCACTGTCCGCCCGGACCAGATCGAGAGACTTGACGCGTGGGCGCACCAGGAGGGACTGATCGTTTTGTTCAGCGGTGTCCTCGCCAAGCAGATCAAAGAACTGTCCCGGGATGTTGGACTTTCCCCTCAGAACTTCGTTCTTGAGGCGCTCAACGCCTTCATCCAGGCCGGGGAAATGGCAGCCGGCCACGGCCACGCCCCCACCCCGCCCCCCGTCCAGAACATCGAACTCGAAGGCCCGAGAAGCTAAAGGCAAGCGACGCGGCCTCCTCAGCCGGAACTCAGGTATGCCCGAAGCACCTCCAGCAGCTCGGCGTAGGTGATCTTCCCGTCGGTGTAGTCACTGCCGGCCTGCCGCCGTTCCGATTCATCGATTGCCCCGTCGCCGTTTGCGTCATAGCGCGCCACGATGTCCGGAGTCTCCGTGTCGGGCATTGGCGTCGGTGTGTGGGTTGGCGTCGCGGTGGGCGGAACGGGCGTCGGTGTGGGCGCGGGTGTTGGCCTATCTGGCGGCGCGGGCGTGGAACCGCCCGTGCGGATGCGCAGCATCAGCAGATCGCCGTCTTCCCATGGCGCGCTTGTGAGGCTCCATGTCCATGTGGCGGCCGTTTGGTCGACTGTCGCGTCTGAAACGTCCAGCGAGGTGTCGATGGATCCGTCC
This sequence comes from Dehalococcoidia bacterium, assembly GCA_034422835.1. Classification (GTDB taxonomy): domain Bacteria; phylum Chloroflexota; class Dehalococcoidia; order UBA6926; family UBA6926; genus VXMO01. The sequence continues at coordinate 37,500 of DAOUJJ010000003.1, forward strand.
AGCTCGATAAAGTCCAGCGCCTTCCCGGACAACGAGACATGGTCATCCAGCATCAGGACGACCTCATCATCATCCTCATCCCAGATAAGGCTCTCAACCTCATAGTCATCGTTGCCGACCGTGAACTCATCCGGATCAATAACCCCGGAGGAACCCGACACGCCAACGCCTGCGCCTGTCAGGTTTACCGGATCGAAGAAGGCCTCGTGGAGCGTGCCGGCAGGGGCGGTGACGGTGACGAACACCTCTTGCCGCTTCTTCTCCAGCTCGGGCACTGCGTCGCAGATGATCGCCTCCTTAGGCCGATGGTCAAAGTAAAACTTGTACTCGCCAGCGGGCAGGGGACGCACCGTGTCTGCAACTCCCGGCCATTTCGTTCTGAACAACGCCGCGTCTCTACCTATGATCGGATAATCACCCGCCCAGGCTGGGGGAGTTGCCGGAGCCCCCACTGTATATGGGTCTGTGAACGCCCTTGTTCCTGCAGCCAAACCGGAATTGAGGGACGCATCACTGCGAGTGTAAAAGTAACTCCCGCCGCGGCGGTCGACGCGAGTTTGAACCTCACGCGCCCACTCAAGCTTCAGATGGAGGCAGTCCTTGTACGCCTCGGAGCCGCCGCCCGCGGCGATTGCCGCTGTGTTCGCTGCAATCTTTGTTTTCAAATCGGACAGCGTGATGGTTGGCGCGGTCCCGGATTGACCTGACGCCCCGCCTGCCCCACCGGAGGCCGCGGGCACATCCAGCAGGAAGGACTGCGTATCTGAACTGCCGGATGCTCCGCCAGCCCCGGACGCGGCGGCAGGCAGCCATTCCTTTCCCCATCGGCTCGCTATCGTGTAGTAGTCTTCCCACGGCTCGTGGAAGGATACCGCTCCCAGCCGATACCGGTCTGCCCGGCTGGTGCTGGGTAGCGCATGATGGGCGTCTTCGAGAAAGATGATGGCTTCCCTGCTATCCCACTGCGTGTCCCGCCTGTCCTTCAGTATCCCTGCCCGGGTGACGGCGCTCCCGCTGCTGCCAAAGGTTTCCCCACTGTCATTGACCACCGCCACAAGCTCGCTGCCGCCGCTCCCTCTCAGGTATTCCAACACCCGGAACCGGTAGTCCAGGGCGGCGATGTAGTCTGTCTCTCCCGTCATCTGCTCCGCCACCGCAGTCACTGAGAGCAACTGCACCCGGGCGATGACGTCTGCCTTCGCTATTGACTCCTCCACGGGGGCTACACCGTAGTAATCAGAGCCTGAGCCAAGCATGCGAGTCGGCGCCTCTTCCGTAGGTGCCTGTTCCGTCTGGGAATTGCAGCCCGCGAAGACAACAGCGGCAAAGACGAGACACAACGCGGGAAGAATAGAGGCGCGGTATCCGGTGAAAATGGTCATCATCGCGATGTTCACAAGCGCCCCGCCCCCGGTTCAAAGCATCGAACTTGAAGGCCCGAGAAGCTAGAGCAACAGAAGCGCCGGCCGCTCCAGGATTCGCCGCACCTCGTTCATGAAACGCGCGCCCTCCGCGCCGTCCGTCGCCCGGTGATCGGCAGACAGCGTCGCGGACATCATCTCCGCGACAACCACTTGGCCGTCTCGCACAACGGGTGTAGACTGCACTGACCCGACGGCAATCGCTCCCGCGTTCGGCGGCGTGATGATCGCCACAAAGTCCTTCACGTCATACATGCCCAGGTTGGACACGGCGAACCCCACACCGCTCACCTCGTTCGGGCGCAGCCGCCCCTCGCGGGCCCGCCGCGACAAGTCCCGTGAACGCGCCGCTGTATCGACAAGGCTGGCGTCGCCAACGTCCGGCATCGACGGCGCGATGAGGCCGCCCCCGTCCATTGCCACGGCGATGGACACGTCAATGGTCGGATTCGGGATAATACCCTCGGCCTGCACGGTCACGTTGAAATACGGATGAGTACGCAGCGCCATGGCGACTGCCCTGATGACGAGGTCGTTCACCGTTACGCGGCTATCAGCGTCCAACTCCTCGTTGATCTCCGCGCGCATCTGGACCGCGCGCGTCATGTCGATCTCTACGGTCACGTAATAGTGGGGCGCGGTGAGCTTGCTGAGAGACATTCGCCGCGCAATCGCCTGCCGCATGGGTGACAGCCCCGCCGGCACAACGATTCCCACCTCGCCCGGCGCGGACGGCTCAACGACGGCGGCCGGCGTCGGTACCTCCGGCAAGGGTTCGCTCACAGGCGCAGGCGCTTGAGGAACGGGAGCCGCTGATGGCGCGCCCCCTCGGGTCTCCAGGTAAGCTTCAACATCGCCCCGTGTGATACGTCCGCCGGGACCTGTGCCTCTCACGTTGGCCTGCACCTCCGCCACGGAAACGCCTGCCTGTTCCGCGATTCTCCGTGCGACGGGCGTCACCGGCGCGCCTGAGGATGGCGCTTCATCCCTGGCGGTTTCAGCAGCAGGGGCGGCAGCCTCAACAGGCTCCGGTGGGGCAGGGGGCGCAGGCGGAGTAGAGTCTACAGGTGGTGCCGCAGCAGGTGGGGACGGCGTGGGAGCGGCAACGTCCGGGACATCCTCCCCCGGCGCTGTGATCAGGCCTATCGTCTCGCCGACGGGCACCATGACACCCTCCGGGACCAGGATGCGGGCCATCACGCCGGATTCGTACGCCTCAAGCTCAACGGTCGCCTTGTCCGTCTCGATCTCCGCGATCGTCTCTCCGCGCGTTACCGTATCGCCCTCGTGTTTAAGCCACCGCACAACCATTCCTTCGGTCATGTCGAAGCCCATCTGCGGCATGATTACGTCACTTGCCACGTCTGCCTCTCCCTTCGATGCGACCTAGAACAGGCTCCGAACTTTATCCGCCACCATCTCCGGCGTCGGTATCGTCAGCAGCTCCAGCGGACGGGAATACGGCGTCGGCACATTGACCCCGCCGACCCGCAGCGCGGGCCCGTCCAGCGAGTCGAACGCCTTCTCATTGATCTGCGCGATGACCTCGCCCGCGAACCCACCGAACTCCCACGTCTCCTCGACGACGACTGCCCGATTCGTCTTGTGGACGGAGTCGATGAAAGTCTCCGAGTCCAGCGGCAGCAGGGAGCGCAGGTCGATGACCTCGGCATCGATGCCGTCATCCTCCAGCAGTTCCGCCGCCTGCAGCGCGATGGGGACCATTCTCAAATAGGCGATGATGCTAACGTCGGTCCCGCTGCGCGCCACCCGCGCCGAGCCAAAGGGTATCGTGTAGTGCTCATCCGGCACCTCTGAGCGGCTCCCATACAGGAGCGAATGCTCCACGTACATCACGGGGTTCGGGTCGGCGACGGCGGACCGCAGCAGTCCCAGCGCGTCCGCCGCGTTGGACGGCGTCACAACCTTGAGTCCCGGTACGCGGGCGTACCATGCCTCAAGACTCTGCGAGTGTGTTGCGGCGAGCATATTCCCCCCGCCGCTCACCGTTCGAATCACGATTGGCACGGTGATCTGCCCGCCGGACATATAGCGTGCCTTGGCGGCGATGTGGACGATCTGATCCATGGCCAATAGAGAGAAATTGATGGTCATGATTTCGACGATAGGACTCATGCCGGCAATCGCCGCGCCGATTCCCGTTCCGACGAAACCGGATTCAGCAATCGGCGTATCGATGATGCGTTCCTCGCCGTACTGCTGCATGAATCCCTTGGTCACGGCATAGGAGCCGCCGTAGGCGCCCACGTCCTCACCCATGATGAACGTCTCGGGATTGGACTGAAGCGCCTCCTCCAGCCCGACGCGGATTGCCTCGCGGTATGTCAGTTGCGCCATTGCCGAACCCTCATGCGTACACGTCCGTGTAGAGCTCGTCCGGCGTGGGGAAGGGGGATTCGAGCGCGAACCGGATCGCCTCGTTCACCTCGTTCTCCACGTCCTCGTCGATGGCGTCAATCTCGTCTGTCGTGGCCAGACCATTTCCCAGCAGCCGGTCGGACAATATCCTGATCGGGTCCAGCGCCAGCCACGGCTCGACCTCGTGCTGTTGGCGGTATTCAACCGGGTCTGCCATCGAATGACCGCGGAAACGGTACGTCATGACCTCCAGGAAATAGGGCCCGTTTCCCTCCCTGATGTATTCGATGGCGTCCAGCGTCGCGTCCCGCACCGCGAACACGTCCTGACCGTTCTCCACACGGAGGCTGCGCACGTTGTGGCGGTCGGCAAGGCGGTGGATGATGGGCTGCGCCGACGCTCGCTCCACCCGTGTTCCCATGCCGAACCCGTTGTTCTCCAGCAGGAACAACACCGGCAGATTCCACAAGGAGGCAAGGTTCATCGACTCATGGAACTCTCCCTCATTGACCGCTCCGTCGCCCAGGAAACACACCACGAGGGAGTCCTCGCCGCGATAGCGATTAGCGAACGCCAGCCCCACAGCCAACGGCAGCTGTCCGCCGACGATGGCATGACCTCCCATGAACCCCTTCTCAACGTCGAAGAAGTGCATGGAGCCGCCCTTGCCGCCGCTCACGCCCGTGGATTTCCCGAACAACTCCGCCATGCACGCCGCGGTATCCATCCCGCGCGCCAGGGCGTGGCCGTGGTCGCGGTAATGCGTGACGATCTTGTCGTCGTCCCGCAGCGGTGAGATCACGCCGACGGCGACGGCCTCCTCGCCGATGTACAGGTGCAGAAAGCCGCCGATGTTTCCGCGACCGTAGTGCTCGGCGCTGCGTTCTTCAAACCGGCGGATCAGCTTCATCGTCCTGAGCATTGTCAGAAGCTCAGAACGCGGAAGGGTAGAGTCTATCGATGTGCTCACAAGCGATCTGCCTCCATACACAGAGTCTACATGTGTATGGCCTCGCCGAAAGCCGCAAGCGACGCCTCCATCAGCGTTTCGGACAAGGTGGGGTGAGGATGAATGGCGCGCCCGATCTCCAGCGGCGTCGCCTCCAGCAGCTTTGCCACGGACAACTCGCCAAGCAGCTCCGCGCATTCCGGCCCCACCATCTGCGCCCCCAGCAGCGCCCCCGTATCCGCATCGCTGACCACCTTGATCATCCCCGCGTAATCGTTCAGGCTCAGCGCCTTTCCGTTTGCGCGATAGGGGAAACGCCCAACGCTGACGGTGATGCCGCGCTCCGCTGCCTGCGCCTCCGTTATTCCCATGCTTGCCACCTGCGGATGGCAGTACACCGCCCGGGGTATGTCCTCCTTGTTGAGCGGCTGGGTGTCACGGCCTGCGATAGCCTCCGCCGCCAGCACTCCTTGTGCCATCGCCGCATGGGCGAGGAGCGGCGGCCCTGTTACGTCGCCGATCGCATACACGCCGGGGATGTTCGTCTGCATGGTGTCGTCACACTCGATATAGCCGCCCGGCCCCGTCGCAACTCCTGCCGCCTCAAGACCCAGACCCTCTGTCCGCCCCTGCATCCCCACGGCCACGAGCGCCATATCGAACGGGATGACCCGCGATGCGCCCGCAACGTCCAACTCTGCTGTGTCGCCGGTCAGCCGATTCACGCGGCTTTCCGTCAAAACGTCAATGCCCTGGCGTGTAAGGGAGTCTTGCAGCGCGGCCGTAATCTCGGTGTCCTCCCCCGGCAACAGGCTGGGCATCAACTCAACCAGTGTCACGGCACTGCCGTAAGACTGGTAAAAATACGCGAATTCACACCCCGTCGCGCCGCCGCCAATGATGAGCACTCTTTCCGGCAAGTCGCGCCGCTCCAGCGCATGCCTGCTCGTCACAACCGTTTCGCCATTGATATCGAGGCCCGGAAGCTCGCGTTCCTGCGCCCCGGTTGCAATGACAATCGCCTTGTTCGCCTCCAAAGGCTCCGGCTCCGTGTCCACCATCACTCTCCGGGAGTCCAACAAGGTCCCGCGCCCATTCACCACCGTGACGTTGTTTGAACGCATGAGGCTTGTCACTCCCCGCACCAGCCGATGGACAACTCTGCGTGATCGCGTGATCGCCTCATCGAGGCTTGCCTCGACTGATCCAACAGTAATTCCGAAATCCGCGGCATTGTTGATCGTATTGAGCACGTCGGCATTGCGCAGCAGGGACTTTGACGGGATGCACCCCCAATTGAGGCACAACCCGCCGAGTTCGTCGGGCTCGACAATGGCTGCGCTCAGCCCCAGTTGCGCCGCCCGAATTGCGCAAACGTACCCGCCGGGACCGGACCCGAGAACAATTACGTCAAAAGCCGCCATTTTCCTGTTTGCCTCCAAGTGCCGAATATGTCTCTACTACCGTATGCTCATAGAACAAGCATAGGATTATGCCCGCGAGACGTGAAGTAACACCCTCTATTAAAAGAGTGTATGCTGGTCTCAATGGGGTAAGTTGTGATGAACCTTCGGCATTAGGAGGCTGGCGTGCCTAACACAATTACTGAAGAGCAAGTAGTCGACGTTTTGCGGACGTGCTACGACCCTGAGATTCCGCTGAACATTTATGACCTTGGTCTCATTTACGACATAGATATACGGGACGATTGTGTCTACGTGACGATGACACTCACTGCTCCCGGCTGCCCAATGGCCGGCACAGTCGGCCCCGAAGTCGAGAATCGCATCCTTGAACTCGAAGGCGTGAATGATTCCCAAGTGGATATTGTCTGGGACCCGCCCTGGACACCGGAGATGCTCCGGCCGGAAGCGAAAGAGCTTCTCGCCGGCCTCATGTAAATTCGAGTTGCTGACAAGGGTTTCGCGCATACGCCGCCGCGCCGCAGCCACTGTTTAGGCCACCACACTTTCCCCTGGCGGCGTAAAGCAATAACTGGCAAGAAGCCTGATTCTGACGGGAAGAGTGGGATATTGCATCACTGATTTTTCAGTGGCGTTGAACGTGACAAACGTGACAGGGGAGTGAAAGAAAGTGACAGGGCTACTTGGAGAGAATTCCCTGGGGATATCTCTCGATAACAGAACCTCCGTTATTGTCGCTCTCGCGACGGCTGCGGCAGTTCGTGATGAAGCGGCGATCAGACAGGCTGTGTCCGATGCGCTGGCGGATGGCATCAGCAACAATGAAATCCTCGACATCATGACTGTGGCGGCGCGGATACAGCAGAGCATCAACCTCAACAACATCCTCCAGGGAATGCAGGGCGTTCCCGCCGCGGCCTCTGCCGGAGCAGGCGCCGGAGTTCCTCGCCGCAGGCGTGGACGCCCCCCGGGACGCAGATCAGCAAGGTCTCAAGCCGAGGCCCCGACACCTGAAACCACGCCTGAGCCTTCGGCCGATGCAGAAGACATCCCGGCTGCTTTCTCCTCACGAGAAGATTTCTGGGACCAACTCATTGCCAGTTTCCAGGCAAGGATGCCGGACGCCCGCCTCTCCCGCACAGCCGGGCCGCGTGAGCGGATTGTTCGCATGGGCCGGGGCAAGATCGGCCTCAATTGGGCTTTCCGACGACAGGGGCGTTTCGCGGTCCAGATCATCCTTAATAACGAGTCCGTCCAAGACCCGGATCTTGAGGGGATACGGCAGACCGTCGCCGACTATACGGGCGAGACGGTTGAACTCGAGGGCAGGGGGGCAAACCACTCCACCATCGCCATCTATGGCCCCGAGCGAGAGCGCGAGATGACCCAGTCCTCCGTGGATTGGGGCGCAGTCACGATGGGACGCATCTACGAGGTGTTGCGGAGTATTGAAGGTCGCCGCCGCCGCCGTGGACGCCGCCGCCGTCGTCCCGAAGAGGGCACGGTCGAGTCGCAGTTGCTCGAAAGACTCAGCATCTACGTGGCTCGCGGGTCCTCATCAGCGGAATAGAATCATCCAAGGGCGCGAAGGCCGGCAGATGCTTTCGTCGGCCCCATAAGATGCCGTGAGCCGTCTGTCCTTTCTCACGAATGTCGTTGAGAGGATGCGCTCGCCCATCGTCCGTGTTCTTGCCGCAGTCGGTGTTCGTCCTAACCACCTGACTGTCCTCGGCGCTCTTATCGCTGTGGGCGCAGGGTATCTTACGGGTCAGGGCGCGCTGCTGCCTGCCGGCCTTGTATTCCTCGCGGGAAGCCTCATGGACGGCCTGGATGGTGCGCTCGCGCGCCACACGGATTCGGTGTCCCGCACCGGCGCTTTCCTCGATTCCGTTCTGGACAGGGTAGGAGAAGCGGCGCTCCTCATCGGACTGAGCTTCTACTTTGCGGGAGAAGATGACGCTCTCGCAGTCGTGGCAACCGCAGTCGCGCTCGCTCTCTCAATGCTGGTGAGCTATGCGAGAGCGCGGGCGGAGAGTCTGGGCCTGAATCGCGGCGGCATCATCCCTGCCCCGCGCCCGGCCCGTGTCGCTATCCTGGCCGCCGGGCTGGTCATTGCTCAGCCTCTAATCGCCGTTATTGCCGTCGTCGCGCTTACCGCTGTCAGCGCGCTCCAACGAATCATTGCAGGAATGGGTGGTAGTGAAGGGAATGAGTAACCGCGGAGCGCCCTAAAGCTACGCCGGGTCGATCGTCAGGGTTTCGTAGAAGAACAGAATCGGCCCCGTCCACGCGCTGTACAGCGACGAGGGCCCGGAGGAAACGATCATGAATGCCTCGCGATCGTCGCCCTCCCCGCGAAAGACAACGAGCGTCTCTCCTGTCGATTCAGCCTCCTCAGATCGAGAAACCCAATTCGCGTGATACGCCGGCGTGCCGTCCTCCAGGGTCGTTTCCGTCTCCTGCACAATCTCAAGGCTGGGCTGCAGCTGTTGGAAGAACCTCATGCGGGCGCTCCCGTACGACATGAAGTCGATCTGCGGCGGCGGCAAGTCCCTCTCAACGTCCATGGTGACGGTTTGTTCCGGCGACACGAGAGAAACGACGATTCCCTCGGTGTCGGGAGGATCACTGATTGACCAGTCATCCGGGTGACAGAAGCCCAGCCCAAGCTCGTTGTCACGATATTCGACCGCTACGGTGCCGGGTATCAGGAACGGATTCTGAGCCCCTTCCGATTCGCCGGCACAGTTACTCGCAGTCGGTGTTTCAGTTTCTCCGGGCTCGCCAGAGCAAGCACTAATCAGCATGGCTGCCACCAAAACTCCACAGATCGCGATGAGCTTGATGAGCGAGCCGATGGCGCCTCTTGCTGATGTCGACATCACTCGCTAGCCTGCCGCCCCGACAGCCCCGCGCAAGTATGTGATCAGGAACGGATCCAACTCTCCGGCCAACACGGCGTCAGGGTCTGACTCCTCATGCCCCGTGCGGTGATCCTTGACCATCTTGTATGGGTGGAGGACGTAGGTGCGGATCTGGTTGCCCCACTCCGGCGCGACAAACTCGCCACGCAGCCGCATCTCCTCCTCGCGCCGCTTCGCCATTTCCCTCTCCACCAGCCGCGCCATCAGGATCCGCATCGCGATCTCTCGATTCCGTCCCTGCGAGCGCTCGTTCTGAACGCTGACCACAAGCCCGGTCGGGATATGTGTCAGCCTCACTGCCGTCTCGTTCTTCTGCACGTTCTGCCCGCCCGCGCCGCTGCTGCGAAACGTGTCAACCCGCAGGTCCTCCGGGCTGATCGACACGTCAACGGCGTCATCGACTATGGGCAGCACCTCTACCAGCGCGAATGACGTATGCCGCTGGTGTTGGTTGTCGAAAGGCGAGAGGCGAATCAACCGATGCACTCCCGCCTCCCCTTTCAGGTACCCGTACACGTTCGGCCCGTCAATCTCCAGGTCCGCTCGCTTGATGCCCGCCTCATCGCCGTCCATCCAGTCGAGAATCCTTGCCTTGTGTCCGTGAGACTCACCCCACCGACGAAACATATTCACCAGCATCTGCGCCCAGTCTTGCGAATCGACACCGCCCGCTCCGGCCTGGAATGACACGATGGCCGCTCGCCCGTCATGCGGCCCGCTCAACATCGCCTGCGCCTCAAGCTGCTCAAGCGACTGCATAACCTCGCTGAGTTCCGTCTGAAGCTCAGTTTCCAGGCCGGACTCGTCCTCCGCCATCGCCATGTCGGCGAGTTCAAGCAGGCCGCGCGTGCGGCGGTCAATGGATTGCCAGGTTTCGATTTCGTTGCGCAGCGTAGAGGCCTCCCTCAGGACGCTCTGCGCGCGCTGTGAATCGTCCCAGAAGTCAGGCTTGGCCGATTCTGTGTCCAACTCCGCGACACGTTTTTCTTTCGAGGGCAGATCAAAGACGCTCCAGATACGTGGAGACCCGATCAAGAAGTGTCTGCGCCTCGTTCCTGAGTTCAAGCATGTGTTAGAGACTCCGTGCAATATGCGTGCAGTTGCTACTTATTTTACAGGAGAGATTCTCCGGCGGCGGCTCGATGCGCCAATCGTGTTGGGACGGGCACACGATAGCGCGGAGAACAGGCCAGCGCCCATCTCACGGACGACTCAAGATCGATGTTGTTCCCCGGCGAAACATAGATTGGCCTCACGCCCGCGCGCGTCCGTACAACCGCCCCAATAGTGTCTCCTCCGTGCTCCAGGGGAGTCCACGCCCCCTTTGATTCTTGAGGCTGCTGATGTGTGCCGACAAGCCGCGACTTTGCGCACCCGATGGTCGGCACGTCGATGGCCAAACCCAGGTGGCACGCAATCCCGAATCGACGCGGATGCGCCGTCCCCTGTCCGTCAACAAGAATCACGTCAGGCGTCGTGCGCAGCCCCGCCAAGGCGTCAAGGAGGATCGGCGCCTCTCTGAAAGACAACAGCCCCGGCACGTACGGGAAATCTGCTATCCCCTCCGACGTTGAGACATCCACCACCTCAAGTGACGGCCATGCCACCACGACCGCCGCCCCGCGAACGCGTCCGGACTCCGTGTCAGGCGGGGAGAGGTCCACGCCTGCAATCGTCTGTACTGCGCTCTCCGGCAAGCTCTGATTCAACCGCAGTTGCCCGGCCAGGTCTCGCTGGAGCGCCACCGCCGCTGTCGGAGAGATATCCCACTCATGCAATTGGCGAACATGCATGACATCATCGTACGTCCTCTCCGTGTCGCTTGCGTCGGCACGCGCTCCGCGAGTATCATGCGCAAACGTCGGTCGGGGTGTGGCGCAGCCCGGAAGCGCACCTGCATGGGGTGCAGGGGGCCCCCGGTTCAAATCCGGGCACCCCGACCATTGAATCGTCTAGCAAAGCCGATGACCCACGCTAAGGATCAACAATGGATGTTGCTTTTGCCTTTATCTGTGATTACGCCGAGAACTCGTCAAAGCTGACCGCCGTCGGCATCGGCTTTGACACGATCTACGCCCAGGAAGTCCCTCTGAGTCATCCGACCTTCTTCGTTGTGGCCGCGTTTCGGTTCAAGGCCGTGGAGGCGGGATCAAAGACCGTCGAAGTTCATATCGTCGATGCTGATGGCGGCGATGTTGTCCCGGCTCTCAGGACGCAGGTGGAAATTGTCCGGCCGCAGCCCGGCTACACTCATCGGACTCACCGGATCGCTCTCGGTTTACACGGCGTCACGTTCCCTGCCTACGGCGACTATGAAGTCTCCTGGCTCATCGACGGCCATGAGTCGGCCGTGATCCCACTCAAGATTGCACCGCCTCCCAAACAACCGTCGTAATGCAGAACGATGCGTCATTATGGTCTCTGTACGGTCATTTTGAGTGCAGAGGAGAATCTCAGAATCCCCTTGGCTTGCCTGTCATTCCCGCGTAAGCGGGAATCCAGTGCGACTCTAAAGTTGGTCGCTCGCCGAACCAAAATGATTGTGGTTCTAGCTTTGGTCGGCGCAGTATTCTTCCAGCAGATGCCGGAGGCCATCTAGGTAACGCCGAACTCTAGGCGACATGTCGAATCCGAAGTCGTCAAAATAATCCAAAGCCTCTGGATTTGACAGGATGTAAAGTCCTTGGTCGCAAATGCTCTGATGCGTCGGCAGTTTCATTGCCTTCGTATACCAACCCCTGACTCTGCCATCGTGTCCACCATAGAATCGGCCTTGAGTCAATTCGCCACATCCACACATACATTCCCGCGCCACGTCATCCCTCCTGATTTGCTTCGCATTGAGTGATTCTCGCGTTAATGTCGCGAATGTGGATGGGGATACTAGTTCCAGCCCCAAAGGAACTAGCGAGTTGAAGTAGAGTCATATCGTGTGCTTCCTCGACCGTGAGCACACCCTCCATCGTGTAAGTCCTCATCCTTGTTCTGTATTCGAGTAGAACGTCAGCACAAGTCTGAGATTGCATGTAGGCCTCGGCAAGGGCATCTCTATTTGTTTCCAATTGAGCGGAGGCTGTAGCAGCACTTATTGCTTGAATAGTCGCGGCTGCTCGCGCAACTATTGTTGGATAAGCAGTGGCTGCTGCAACCGCAGTCGCAGTCTCGTCAGCGCTGGAGAGGGATGCCTGCCTAGCGACATTCGTCCCACGTATATTGGCGGTCGCGGTTCCCCATGCTGCTACTTGAGTCGCATCCGCCTCTTCTTCGGGAGTCATAGGCAGTTGGGAGTCAAGTTCACCGAGAAATACCCCAAGAAGCCACAGAACTAGAAACCCGATTCCTATGTAGATTAGCCAACGACGTATGCGGCTCCCACCGCTGGGAGGTTCTCCTGTTGGCTCTGTGGTTCGTGCGTTCATTGTGCGTGACCACCAATATTCGTTGGCTCATCGAATGATCGCCGAAGGAAAAGATCCCTGAAGCCTCCAACATAAACGCCGCCCATCGGACGGCGTATCGTTCTCTATGTTCAGGAGCTATGACGAAATGGGGATCTGTTCGTGGTTGTTCATGTCGAACTCAAGCCATGGCTGCTCGGCGGCCTCATGCGCCCACCAGAAACCGAAATCGTTGTCCTTTGCCGCGAGGTAATCCGTGTCCCGATCCCCCATGTGATAGTAGGCGTCCGCCGGGTTTTCCCGCTTTACCTTGCCGAGCTGGTGCTTGGCGGAAACAAACGCGGGCGTTAGCTCCATGTCTTCCCAAATCTTGCGCTGCACGCTCAGAGGCTTGTCTGAACAACTGCCAATGATAAAACCCACTTCGTGTGCCTTGCGGACCATCTCTGTTGTGACTCCGCCGGGCGGGTCCCCAAGCTCAAGGGTTCCGTCAATGTCAAAGCTCAGAAGTATCGCCATACTTTCCACTCCATGTGACTCCTGTTAGTAAGGCAACTCCCTGCCGGTGCCGGCAGGGAGTTGCGTCTTGACTCCCGTATTATGACAGAAGTTTTTAGTCGGGTGAAGTGGCCATCGCAACGGTGCCGGCCGTGATTGGCAGCACCCCGTGCGTGACCGCAACCTCCGCCTTCGTTGTCACCTGCCGCTCGCCTGCGCGGCCCTGCAGCTGCTCAAGCGGATCGGTGATGAACACGGTGCGCATGCGACCGGTGCCCATGTTGCCGCCACCAGAGTTCAGCGGGTTCGGGCCCTTGAGGCTGATGTCACCGGCGTAGAAGTCGTGCGCCTCACCGCGCTTGACGCCGCGCCAGCCGAACGCCTCGATGTAGTACTGCGTGAACACCGCGAAGCCGTCGTATGGCGCGAAGATGTCAATGTCCTCGGGCTTGAGGCCGGAGCCATTGTAGGATCGCTGCGCCTGGATGTCCGTCCACTCCTCGGTGTCGTCGATGGTCTGCACGAGGCTGCGCGGAGTGAACTGGCTCTGCGTGTGGTCAAGGATGTAAACCGGCTTCTGGTTCATGTCCTTGGCCTTGTCAGCCGTCGTCATGATGTAGGCGGACGCGAAGAGAACCGGGCGGTCGCAGTCGAAGATGCTCAGGTCGCGAGCAATCATGCGGCCGTTGAGGTAGTCCTCTGTGGTGAACTCGCCGGGCTCATGATTGGAGTAGTAGCTGTATTCCCAGAGGAGGCCGTTCTTGCGCTCCTGCACCACGAACGGCGCCATGCGGTCATGGTTGGTGCCGTACTTCTCGCAGTACTGGTTGAACGTGAACCCCTGTCCGGAGAGTCCCCAGCCCCACGTGTTCGGCCACACGGCGGGGCCGCGCGCCTCGTTGGAGGGATCCTGGTGGTAGCGTCCGGGCAGGTTGCCGTTGGGATACATGACCACCACGGTCTCCGCGCGGCCGTCATAGATGGCCTGGGCGGCCTGGCCGATCAGGTTCCAGATCGGGTCGCCGTGGTTGTTGATGTAGCGAAGGTTCTTGAAACCCATCTGCCTCTGAATCCACTGGCCCGTGACGTGCGTCAGGCCATCCTCGGAGTCATAGGGCGGATCAAAGTAGGGCCGGGGGCCCCAGACGTCGCTCAAGGGAGCGCCGTTGCCCTGACCGCCTGCGGAGCCGATGATGCCGTCGACGTCATCCATGGTGATGCCGGCGTCTTCAAGGGCGTTTTGAACTGCAATCATCATGTAGGCGCCGAGGGACTTCTCCAGCGTCTCACCGTCCCAGCGGCGGTCGACGGGGGAGTGCCCACGAGCCATGAGCGCAACCTTGCCGCGTCCGGGCCAAATGCCGACGGGGTCATGGTTCCGCTCCCAATTGACTTCACGTGCCATCTTGTCTGTTCCTTTCTGACTGATGTGCTTCGCGTGTCTGCTTTGAAAGCTGCTCAGCTCTACTTGACGATCTTCCACTCCGGGATCATGCGCCCCGGCGCGGCCTCAACGAACTGCACCTCGCAGGTTGCGCCGATGGGAATATCAGGCTCATCCGAGAGGTTGGTGCCGAAGTCGTCGATGAGATTCGTATGGAAGTTGATCACCGGGTCCTCTTCAAGCGCCACGATGACGTTGAGGAACGGTTGCAGCGGATGCCACTGAACAAGACGGGAGTCATACGTGATGGAGTAGCCGACGATCTTGGCGCGACCACTGGTCTCCTGCCAAGTCATGTGGAAATCAAAGCCGCAATCGCGGCAGGTGGGCTCCGGCGGATACTGCCGTCGGTCACAAATCGAACAATACTGGACAATCAGCTTGCCCTCGTTGCATGCGTCCCAAAACGGCTGACTCACCGGATCAGGGACAGGAACAATCGGTCGTGCCATTTTCTCCCCCCACTCTTCCATTGACACTTGTATACCGTGCGGAATGTAGCATGGTGGTCAGAGGCATGTCAACGCAACGCGTGGGCACGCCATAGGTGTATAGAATTATCGATGTTCGCGTATATGTCTTGGATCAGCCCATTGATGGAGCAAACAGCCGCGCAGGCAGAGCAGAAAGATGTCCATGCCCACATCCGGATCAACTGACACAGAGAGCCGAGAGGACGCCCCTCCCGGCCTCTCCAAATCGCGCTTTCAATACGGCCTCCAATGTCTGAAACGGCTGTATATGGAAACGAATCATCGCGAGTTGGCCGACCCGGTTGATGCCGCGCTGCAGGCGCGATTCGATACCGGCACCGCGGTGGGTGAACTTGCCCAGCAGCGCTTCCAGGGCGGCACGCTCATCACAGAGTCGTATCGCGCCCATGAGAGCGCGGTAACAAGAACGCAGACACTCCTCTCCGATTTCCTGATCCCGGCGCTCTATGAGGCCGCATTCACCTACCAGGGCATCAGGACGCGCGTGGACGTATTGGCGCGCGATCCGGCGGGCGGGTTCGATCTCGTCGAGGTCAAATCGACGACAAGCCTCAAGAGAGAGCACATCACGGACGTGGCTATACAGATGTATGCGGTGGAGGGCTCCGGCGTCCCCATCGCCAACGCGTACCTCATGCACCTCAACAATGGCTATGTCTATGAGGGCGGCGAGCATGACCTGGAGCAGCTGTTCACGCTGGAGGATGTGACAGAGGAGGCGCGGGCATTCATCTCGGACAACGTGCCGGTGGAATTGGAGCGAATGTGGGCGGCGCTGCGGGCTGATGAGATCCCTGACATCGCAACGGGGCCGCACTGCCTCCGGCCGTACCCCTGCTCATTCTTCGACTACTGCCACGCGGATGAGCCCGCCAACCCTATCAGGGAACTGCCGGGCCCAATCGCCCCGGGTATTGATGAAAGGCTGAAAGCCGCAGGCATCGCCACCATCGCGGACATCCCGCCCGACGGAGAAGTCGATGCGCTGCTCACGTATTTGCAGCGCCGTGTTCGTGACAGTGTCGCAAGCGGCGAGCCGTTCGTCGGCCCGGACCTGGCCAGCGCGCTGAGCGAGATTGAATTTCCCATCAGTTTCCTCGACTTCGAGGCGGTCGGCCATGCCGTGCCTTTTTATGTCGGCACGCGGCCGTACCAAGCCATCCCGTTCCAGTGGTCGCTGTACGTTCGTGAGGAATCCGGGGAGCTGCGGCATGCGGAGTTCCTGAACGATGACGCGGATGACCCGCGTGAGCGGCTGATAACCGCGCTGTTGGAGGCCATGCCGCCCACAGGGTCAATCGTCGCCTACTCGCCGTATGAGAAAACGACGATCGAGCGGCTGGCGCGTGATTTCTCGCGCTATGCCGAGCCGCTAATCGCACTAACAAGCCGCATCGTGGACATGCTCCAGATCGTGCGGCAGCACTACTATCACCCCGCGTTTCACGGCAGCTTCTCCATCAAGTCCGTGCTGCCCGCCCTCGCGCCCGACGTGACCTATGCCGACCTCGCGATCAATGAAGGACAGCTCGCCGCCATCTCGTATCAGCACATGATTGCCGCCGAGACTCCGGCAGATGAGCGGGCGCGTCTCAGGGCCGACCTGCTAACCTACTGCGACCGCGACACGGAAGCCATGATCCGCGTATACGACGCCCTGCGGCAGGCGGCGGCGCAAGGGTAGAGGAGCATCAAGAGATGGGCATATTGGGCATCACGAACAGGACAGAGAATTTTAAAACGGCCAAGACGTTCGCGCCGTTCCTTGTGGATGATTCTATGAGCGCGGAACGGAGACTGAGACTTGCCAAGAAGCTCGGCGAGCCAGGGGACACAGCAGCCAAAGACGTGACCCTTGAGCTGTTTTGGAAGGGGATGCGAGACGCACTTCCGCAAGGAGAGCGAAGCTACAGCGAGAACCGCGCTTACGAATTGGCAAAACGCTATCAAGAGCATTTTTCCGGGCTGCGAGACAAGATCGAGCAATTTGAAGGACCACCTCGATTTGAACCACTAAAAGCCCATAATTACCGGGCGGATGACATTGATCAGAAGAAGAGCTTGTACAACAGTCTTCTCAACGCTGAAATTGACATCGTCCTGGAGACACCTAATCACCTTTACATCGGCGAGGCTAAGGACGAATCGGGCTTTCATGCCAGCAGCAAGCTGGTCTTAGTTCATCAACTAATCCGGCAGTACGTTCTGGCGAAGACCCTTCCCAGTCACATCTCCAAGAAGCAAGTAGTGCCCTTCATTGTGCGGCCAAGAAAAGATCATGGAGGGGATGAGAAGGCGCAAGTCGAGTTTATGAAGAAGCACTACAGGCTGACTGATGCCAACATCCTCACATGGGATGATATTGACCGCATTGCGAAAGGGTAGGGGCCGATAAGTTAACCCGCCTGCGCGTGCCCTGACAAAAAAGAACCGCCCCCGCCGCGAACCGCGGCGGGGGCGGTCTTGCTTTTCCCCTATGGTGGGCTGTTTCCCACGGTGGGTTTGCGTTAGACGCTTACCCGGGGTTGGTGCTCATCACCACAGTGCCTGCAGTGATCGGCAGCACGCCGTGGCTCACCGCGATCTCGGCCCTGCCCGTGATCTGCCGCTCGCCAGCGCGATTCTGCAGCTGCTCAAGCGGATCGGTGATGAACACGGTGCGCATGCGACCGGTGCCCATGTTGCCGCCGCCGGAGTTCAGCGGGTTCGGCCCCTTGAGGCTGATGTCACCGGCGTAGAAATCGTGCGCCTCGCCGCGCTTGACGCCGCGCCAGCCCCACGCCTCGATGTAGTACTGCGTAAAGACTGCGAAGCCGTCATACGGCGCGAACACGTCGATGTCGTCCGCCGTGATGCCGGAGCCGTTGTAGGACCGCTGGGCCTGGATGTCCGTCCACTCCTCGGTGTCATCGATGGTCTGCACCAGGCTGCGCGGGGAGAACAGGCTCTCCGTGTGGTCCCAGATGTAGACCGGCGTCTGCTTCATGTCCTTGGCCTTCTCAGCCGTGGTCATGACGTATGCAGCCGCTGCCAGGACGGGGCGGTCGCAATCGAAGATGCTGAGGTCGCGAGCGATCATGCGGCCGTTCAGGTAGTCCTCTTCGGTGAACTCGCCGGGCTCATGCTGCGCGTAGTAGCTGTGCTCCCACAGCAGGCCGTTCTTGCGCTCCTGCACGACGAACGGCGCCATGCGGTCATGGTTCGTGCCGTACTTCTGGCAGTACTGGTTGAACGTGAAACCCTGTCCTGACAGTCCCCAGCCCCACGTGTTCGCCCACACGGCTCCGCCGCGCGCCTCGTTGGACGGGTCCTGGTGATACCGCCCGGGAAGGTTCCCGTTCGGGTACGTCACAACAACCGTCTCGGCGCGCCCGTCCGCGATGGCCTGCGCGGCCTGTCCAATCAGGTTCCAGATCGGGTCGCCATGGTTGTTGATGTACTTGATGTTCTTGAAGCCCATCTGCTGGCGGAGCCACTGGCCGGTGACGTGCGTCAGTCCGTCCTCCGAGTGGTAGGGCGGATCGAAGTAGTCGCGCGGCCCCCACACGTCGCTCAGCGGCGCGCCGTTCGGCTGCCCGCCTGCGGAGCCGACGATGCCGTCAACGTCATCAACGGTGATGCCGGCGTCATCCAGCGCGTTCTGCACGGCGATCATCATGTACGCGCCAAGGGACTTCTCGAGCGTCTCACCGTCCCAGCGGCGATCCGTCGGGGAGTGCCCGCGCGCGATGAGAGCAGCCTTGCCGCGGCCATTCCAGATGCCGACGGGATCGTGATTTCGCTCCCAATTCTCACGTGCCATCGAGTTATCTTCCTTTCCTGTTTGGTCTGCGTCCTGTGTGAATCTCTAGTTGACGATCTTCCACTCCGGGATCATGCGCCCCGGCGCGGCCTCAACGAACTGCACCTCGCAGGTCGCGCCGATAGGAATATCAGGCTCTTCCGAGAGGTTGGTGCCGAAGTCGTCGATGAGAATCGTATGGAAGTTGATCACCGGGTCCTCTTCAAGCGCCACGATGACGTTGAGGAACGGCTGGAGTGGATGCCACTGGACCAGGCGGGAGTCATACGTGATGGAGTAGCCGACGATCTTGGCGCGGCCACTGGTCTCCTGCCAGGTCATGTGGAAATCAAAGCCGCAATCGCGGCAGGTGGGCTCCGGCGGATACTGCCGTCGGTCGCATATCGAGCAGTACTGAACGATGAGCTTTCCTTCGTTGCATGCGTCCCAGAACGGCTGACTCACCGGATCCGGAACGGGAACAATCGGTCGTGCCATTTCTACCCCCTTAGCACCGTTTTGTTGCCGTCGAAACGTAGCATCCGCCGCTTGGCAATGTCAAACAAAAAGACCGTGCCCGCCCCGCGAATCTCACGGAACGGGCACGCCCCCAATTCCCGGTGCAACCCAGCCGGTAAGCAGTCTGCCAACTCCTTTTCTCCGGCAGTCGTGATTGCGAGCCGGGAATAACCCCCGCGCTCGCGCTCGCTAACTACCGGCGTCCACCTGCTGGATGCGAGCCGCGATCGAGACAAGGTCGGCGAATTCGGCCATATAGGTGTCGTCGGGGAGTAACCGATGCAGCCGATGCGCCTGCGCCTCGACCTCGCTCAGGCTTCCTTCGCGCGCCCAATAGCTATGGCGCAGGAGTTCGGCGAATTCGGCGACCACGGCCGCCAGTTGATAGCGTGTTGGCGCGTCCGTGAACTCCGCGGCAAGATCACCCATGGTGATCGACTGCTCAATTTCGCTCACGACGCCGGAATCCGGATGCTCATAGCGCACCCTCACTGTGGCCAACGTGGTGTCATCTGTTGCGTCCTCATTGATCTTGAGTTCGTACAGCGCTGTTACGGAGTGGCCCGCGCCGACCTCCCCGGCATCCACCGCGTCGTTGCGGAAGTCCTCGTCCGCCACGTCACGGTTCTCATAACCGAGCAGGCGGTAACTGCGGACGCTCTCCTCGTCGAACTCCACCTGGATCTTGGCGTCCCGCGCGATGAACTGGAGGGTTCCCGCAAGGTTCTCCACGAACAGCCGCCGAGCCTCCGCCAGCGTGTCCACGTAGTGGTATGTGCCGTTGCCGTTGTTCGCCAACTGCTCCATCAGCACGTCGTTGAAATTGCCCATGCCGAACCCGACGGTGGTCAACGTGACACCCTCATCAACGTACTCGCCAATCGTCTTGAGAATGGATTCTGCGCCGGTCGCGCCAACATTGGCCACGCCGTCCGACACGAGGATGACGCGGGTGATCCGCTCCGGGTCGGCCTCATCCGCCGCCATCAGGTACCCGAGTTCCAGCCCCTGTTCGGCGTATGTGGAGCCGCCGGCCCCGAGAGCGTCGATGGCATCGATGATGGTTTGCTTGTGGTCAGCGTCGACACTTGTGGGTTCCAGCAGGATGCGGCCGTGGTCGCCGTAGATGACGATGCCGACCTTGTCAGTGTCTCGCAGTTCATCAACGAGCAGCAGCAGGGAGCGCTTGGCCAAACCCAGGCGGTCCTGCCGTTCCATCGAGCCGGACACATCGATTACGAAGATGAGCGTGGCATCCTTGCGGGCCTCCGCTGAGATTGTCTTGCCCTGGAGTCCCACGCGGATCATGTGGTGCGTATCCAGACCGAATTGGGATGGCGAGCCGTCGATAGTGATGCTGAACGCGCCCTCCTCCGGCTGTTCGTATTCCTGCTCAAAGTAGTTGACGAACTCCTCAACGCGTACCGAATCGCTGTCCGGCAAGAAGCCGTCTCCGAGGAATGTTCGTGTCACCACGTACGACGCCGTGTCCACATCCATTGCGAATGTTGAGAAACGGTCGTCCTCCGTGTCGATGAACGGATTGACGCCGTAGCTCTGGAAGAATGTCAGGTCATACGGCTCATCGTTGACCGTTGATGTGCCGCCAATCCGGTTGAACCCCTCGTATCCGCTCCCCGGCGAATCGTCCATCATCATGTCGTAGGATTCGTAGGATTCCGATGAAGGGGCCGACGTCGGAATAGCCTGAGACCCAGTGATGACGATTGCCGTGTTGGTGGGCGGAGGGCTCATGGATTCCCCGTCCGCTTTATCCTCCGCCGCCGCGCAGCCGGTCGCGACGACGACCACGGCCAGCAAGGCGATTATCGCGATCCATACACTGTTCATTTCATGCGCCTCCTGTTAGTCACTGCCTCAGGCTCGGCCGCCGCCGGCCCCGTAACCACAGTCGCGCTGAAGTGGGTACAATTCTGACTACAACACTGTTTCATTCCCGTTGAAACGAGTGTCAGATATGTCACATTCGCCCACATTCGCCGATCTTCTGACGGAGTACATGGAGCGCACGGGCATCGGCGACGCCGAACTTGCCCGCCGCATCAACGTCAATCGCCTTACCCTCATTCGATGGCGTGAGGGCGTCACGGAAAGGCCCCGGCATCGTGAGGACGTGGCCCGCTGCGCCGATGTTCTACGCCTCACGCCGGAGGAACGCGACGAATTTCTCCTGGCCGCAGGCTTCCAGCCCGAAACACCGGCGGAAGCCACATCCGCGCCATCTGACAGCTCTCTTGCTCCCCAGGAGGAGGAGTTGGAGGCAGAGGTCGATACTCAACCTCCGGCCACGGGATTGACTCTTAATCGGAAGTGGGCTCTTGCAGTCGCCGCGGTAGCCGGTATTGTGCTGCTGGGCGCAGGCTTGGCAGTCGTTACAGATAACCTGAATCTGATCGGCCCTGACCCCACGCCAGTACCTGCTACACCCGTCCCCACGCCCGTCGCAACCAGCCCACCTGCTGCAACGCCAACACACCCCTCTGCCATTCCCACGGCAACGCCTCTGCCCGCCACCGTTGCGCGCGATGGCGAATCCCTCATCTTGCTCGCGCCGTTCGCCAACTACACCGCCGGCGCGCAGGGGTACAACGTCTCGGGACGGCTTCAAGAGCGAATCGACGCAGAGCTGCATCTTTCCGGACTGGCAAACGCGCGCACATTCCTGTGGCCGGACACGATCCGATCAGAGAGCGAGGCGAGGACCATCACAGAGAGGTCCGGCGCGCTGCTCACAATCTGGGGTGAGTACGATAGCGGGCGCGTTCTGGCCCGGTTCACGACTGCTCAAAGCCCCAACGGAACGGGCGGGCAACCCGTCATCAACATCGAGTCCTCACCGTCGGAACTCCCGACAACCATCAACGTGAACCTGACCGGCGCCGTTCGGTATGTGGCCCTGATGACCTCAGGGCGCGTCTACCTCGACCAGGGAGAACATGACCGCGCCAAGGCCGTCCTCAGGCGGGCGATCATTCCACCGCCGGAGGACCCTGCCGCATTGGCTGATATCCGTTATCTGCTGGGTATCGCCTACCTCGACGGCGAGCGATTCGACTACGATGAGTCTGTCGCCTGGTTCTCCCTCGTACTGGAGGTGGAGCCGCTATCAGTCGATGCGCTGAATGGCCGTGCCGTCGCCTATATGCGTCGCGACAGGGACGGCGATATCCAGTTGGCGCGCACCGATCTGTTCCGTGCCGAGTCCATTTCGCCTGACCATGCCGAAACCCACGTGAACAGGGGCCGGGCGCACGTGCTCCACGCCGGGATAGATGACCTCAACCAGGCTATCGGCTCGTTTTCACGGGCCATTGACCTTGTCCCGGACAACGCAATTGTCTACGTCGAGCGTGCGGGAGCGTACATCGCCCGCGGCGAAGCATCCGACTTTACGCTTGCCCGAACCGACCTTGATCGCGCGCTGGAACTGGAGCCGAGCCTCCCGGAAGCCTTTGTCACTGCCGGCCTGCTGTTTGTGGCGCGCGGGGGCCGGGCAGAAGTGCTCCGCAGCATTGGGGAATATACCCAGGCCATCGATCTGGCGCCTGAATCTGCGGATGCCTGGCTCCACCGGGGCCTTGCCAACTCGCAGCTTGGCAATCTCGCCGAATCAGCCGCTGACCTGGAGAAAGCAGCGGAGCTCGCGCCGAGCGCCCTCCGCTACCAGGATTTGGCCTGCCGCGCCCTCGTTGTTGCGGGTGACGCCACCTCCGCGCTCCGCTACTGCAATGCGGCAGTGCAGGGCGGGTATGGCAGGGCGCTTTACTCACGAACGCTGGCGAACGCGACGCTCCGCCTTGCCGATGATGCGGAGCGCGATCTTGCCGACTACATCATGTGGGTCGAGTCGGTAGGGCCGGAGGGGTGCCGCACGGCGCTCCTTGATGCCGCCGGGATGCTCAATGCTCCCATCGCCACGGCACGCGGCGCGGCTGAGATGTGGGACCTGCTGGAGTTTCGACCACGCCCAATCATCCCCGGCCGCCCTGCGTGCTAGCTCTGGCAAAAGGAACCCGCCCTGCCGAACGGCAGGGCGGGCCTCCCCCTCCCCCGGACTGTGGAGTGAAAAGCTGTCTAGTTGCTGTACCCGTTGCTGTACCCGGATGACGGCCGTGCCGGCGCTTGCGGCAGGTCGCGCATCATATGATCCAGCACGTAGCGGAAGTCCTTGTACGAATCCAGGCGTCCAAGGTCTCCGTCAAGGGATTCGAGGCGTTCCGCCAGCACAGCCAACTCGTGCTGCACGATTTCGGCGCCGTAGGAATCCGTGTCCGGCAGGCTCGCGTAACGGTCTGCGGACAGCGCCACGATTGCGCCGAATTCCACGTATGCGTCGCCGCCCCTGCCAAGCCGCCGATCCAGCCGCACCTCCATCCAATCAGACTGCTGATAGGAATCGCCGGTGACGGGATCAACCCAACGGAGGTCCACGGTGCCAAGGTCGGCCATGCTATTCAGCCGTGAGCGCATATCGTCTCTCAGCCGCACTTCGAAGAAGACCGTTGTCGCCGCGCCCGCCGGAATCTCCGCGAACTCCTTGCGGTTCTCGGTGAACGACTGGTCAGAGGTGACACGGTTCTCGTAGCCGACCATGCGCCACGAGTCCACAACGTCCGGGTTCCACCTCACCTGTGCCCGCGTCTGGTCCGCGAACGGCTTTGAGATGGCCAGCCAGTTGTCGCGCTCGAAGGTCTGTTTCGCGTGCTCGACATCGTTCAGGTAGCGATACCACCCGTTGCCGTGCTGCGCCAACTGCTCCAGGAGCATGTCGTTGTAGTTGCTGATGCCCACGCCGAGGGTGATCAGCCGGAGCGGATTGCCGGCGTTCCGGTCATACGCGCTCTCAAGGATCGCGAACGGGTCCGTGGCGTCCACATTCGCCACGCCGTCCGAGAACAGGATGATGTAGTTGTAGGCGTTCGGCCTGTCACGCCGCGCCCGATCCGCAAGCCACACGCCCTCGTTCAGCCCCGCCTGCACGTTAGTGCTCGCGCTTGGCCTCAACCGGTCGATGGAGCGCCGCACGTCGCGGTCATCCGGGTGCGAATGTTCAACGGTCAGCTCGTTGATGACATCCGAGGAGAAGTGGACGACGGCGATGCGGTCGCGGCTGCCCAGGCTGTTGCGAATCGCATCCGCCGCCTCTCGCGCAATCTCAACACGATCACCGTCTGCCATGGAGCCTGACGCGTCGAGCACGAGCGTTACATTGACCGGAATGTTGTCCTGAACCTGCGGCGCCTGGAATCCAAGACGCACCATCTGGAATGCGCTGTCCAGCGGATGCTCGAAAACGTCGGTTGTGATGCCGAAAGAGTCGTCGTGGGACGGCTTGGGGTAATCGTAGTTGAACGCGTTGATCCACTCCTCCGCCCGCACGGAATCCGGGTTGATCTCATACCCCGACTGCGCCCAGTTCAGCGCAAGCGCGAACGAGGTGCGATCTGTGTCCAGGCTGAACGTGGACATGTTGTCCTGGTCTGCCCAGACCCATCCCGACTGCACGTAATCGTCGAACGTTATGGGGCCGCCGGGGACGGTTGTCGTGCGTTCGTAGGTTGTGCTTGGTCGTGCCGGAACCGCCGTTGGTCGCTGCGATCGACTCGATGAAATCGGTGGGTACGAGGAGTCATCATCCATGGAACTTTCCGAGATGGTTCGAGACGGCGACGCCGTGGCTCCCATGATGGCAATGGCCGTGTTGGTGGGACGCACCTCATACGACCTCGAAGAACCCGGATAGTCCTCTTCTTCAGGGGCCGTTCCGCACCCGGCCGCCATCGCAATCATGGCGACGATGGCGATGAGCGCCATGGCCGTTGTCCATCCAAACCCTTTGAAGAATCCGCCGAGGGCTGTGCCTTCGGCCTTTGTGGTGAACCTGCTGTTCTGTGTACGCATGATGAGCGCCTCCTGCGTCTGCTGCCTCAGGCCCGGCCGCTGCCGAACCCACAGCTACAATCGCTTTGGCGACCATGCGCACCCGACTACAACACTGCTACATTCAGGTTCAATTAAGCCCCAAAAGTGTCACATTCGGCGTCACTTTGTCCCCCATTCACCCTGAGCCTGTCGAAGGGCCTCCGTCATTCCCGCGAAAGTGGGAATCTGAATCGCATTACGCCAACCACCCCCCCCTACCGCCCCCCTCCGTTCGTACTTCGACAAGCTCAGCACGAACGACCGGTGTCATTCCGAGCGCAGCCGAGGAATCTAAAGCCTCCATTTGCTCAACGGACGCGTTCCTGGATTCCCGTGTCAAGCACGGGAATGACAAGTGGGGGCGCGGGAATGGCGATGGTGAGCACGGGAATGGCGATGGTGAGCAATCACGTTTTTGGATTCTTCGACTCCGCTGCGCTCCGCTCAGAATGACAGGCGTTCCCGTCCCTCACCTGTCATTCCCGCGAAAGCGGGAATCCAGAGTCCCCTCCCCCTTGATGGGGGAGGGTGCCCAAAATGAAAGCCCCCGGCATTGCCGGGGGCCTCACAACCTCGCTAACTGGACGAGAGAGAGGTCTACGACGGAATCTCCGTCGCAAGGACAAGCGACGCCATGTCGCTTATGTATCCCCGTCAAGTGTTCACGAACGCCACGTCGTGCTTCGGAACCTGGTGATTCTCCGCGCGCCCCATGAGCTGCCGCACCGCCTCCACAACCTGTGTGGTGCCGGCAGTCGACTGCCCGTTTGAGAGCTGTCCGCCGCCGGTATTGACGGGGAAGTCACCCTTCCACGTCGTGTCATGCTCGGCGTAGAACGGGCCGGATTCGCCCTTGGGGAAGAACCCGGAGTCCTCAAGAGTGACCATCACGGTGATGGTGTAGCAGTCATAGATCTGGGCCATGTCCATGTCGTGCGGCCCAAGCCCGGCCATCCGGAAAGCGTCCCTTGCCGACACGACGGCGGGGGAGGTGGTGATGCGGTCAACCCAGTCCACGCCGTGTTCGGCGCGGAGATTATGGTGCGCAGCGCCCAGCAGATACACGGGTGGGTTGCGCAGCATCCTCGCCCTTTCCGGGGTGGTGACGATGGTCGCCGCCGCTCCCTGCGCCGGCATCACACACTCAAGCAGATGCAGGGGATCAGCCACGAGGCGTGAGTTTAAAATATCTTCCTCGTTGGCGGGCTGGCCGTTGAAGAAGGCGTTCTCGTTGCCCTGCGCATTGAAGCGTTGGTCCGCGGCAACGCGCGCCCTTTGGAAATCCGTGGTCCCGTATTCCCACGTGTGCCGCCGCGCGATCTGCGCGTACCAGCCGTTGGCCGCGATGACCGGGCCGTACGGCTCGACAAACTGCGGGTCAACATGGTCGGTGTTCGGCGCATACATCCCCGGAATCTCAGAGACCGGCCCCGCGCCATTGATGCAGAGAACCGTGTCGGCGTAGCCGGCGTTGATAGCAGCCGCCGCTACTGAGATGAAGGTGGCGGCGTTCTCGTTGAGGGCGGTGGCGAAGTTGGGCTGAACGCCGATGTACTCGGCGAAGTCATAGGCGAAACCGAGGCTCGGCAGGCCGAACGGAGGCTCGGCGATGATGCCGTTGATCTCTTCCTTGCGGATTCCCGCGTCCACGATGGCCTTTGCCGTCGCCTCCGCGTACATCCCCATGAAATGGCGTCCGGCATAGGAACGGCGATGCTGGAGTTCATGGAAACCGACAATTGCGGCTTTTCCTCGAATACTCATTTCCTGCTCCTCGACCGCACTAGACGTGAAACGACGCGGCGCTGCTAAACGTATCCGCTTATGCGTATAGTGCGCGTCAATCACTACACTGTCAATCCGCACACCCTTGTCATACCCATCCTACTGAGGTACCATGCCGCCACCCACACGAACGCATGTCCCACCGTGACTTTCAAGCGCAACAACGAATCTGATCTCACCTACGCCCTCAAGTGGGCGGCGTGGGAATGGCTGCACACCGTCGCGCGCTGCCGGGTGATCGGCTTTGAGGTTGCCTTTGAGGGGCCGGGCGGGCGGATTGTGGACGTGGCGGGTGTTGGCAAGGACAAGGAACTCTACGTCGTTGAGGTCAAATCCTCGCTCGCTGATTTCCGCCGCGATGACAACGATTCCCGTGACCGTGACCGCCTGAGGAGAGAGGAAGAGGCTAACGACCGCATGGCGTCGTTGACCCGCGAGATCCTTGAGGAGGCGGGTGAGGAGGACACGGCTGCGCAGGCGACGCTTGACGTCGAGATGCTCTCTCACCGGTCAACGAAACTCAAGGAACGGGCGGGCCGGCTGAGCACCAAGTTCCACGATCCCCGGTTTATCCGCGTGGCGGACTACAACTACCTCATAGTCCCCAGCAGGGCCGTCCGCCGCAATCAACTGCCGCCGTTGTGGGGCTTACTCGCTCCAACCCCGAAGCCTCATGCGGTTATTGAGGCGCCTCGTGTTGGCGGCAGCCGTCCCACGCATATGTATGCCGCCGTTCTCCGTGCCATAGCCCGCTCCAACACCCGCGACATGATGCGCGTCCGCGGAGCGGAATCTGCGGTCGCGTCTCCCTAGCGGCTCTTGCGTGCCGCCCCCCTCGTGGTGCGTCACCTTGTATGCCTCGCGGTAGGCGCGGCGGGGCAGGGCGATAAGCGCTCGTCTTTGCTGTCCGCTGAACGCCACGATGAGTATGACAGCGACGAAGTAGACGAATGAGAAGATCAGGCGCACTGCCGCAAACGGCAGCACCAACTGTGTTGTAAACAACACGAAAAGCGCGAGCGCGCCCCGCGGCCCGAGATGCAGCGATGCAAGAAGAACAATGGCAAAGAGTGATTGCGCCGCCGTCAGCAGAACCTCCTGCGCCTGGCGGTCATCGAGCGGGAGGGCTGCAGGGCTCCCGACCGACGCCGAATACACAATCGGCAGGCTGCCCACCAACAACGACCATTGGTTCACTTTTGCGGACACCAGGAGGCCGAGCGCCGACGAGGCATCGCCCCGTATTGCAAAGATGCACGCAACGACGATTTCCGGCGCTTCCGAGGCCAGGGGCGCGACCCATTGGATCAGCAGGAACTCATCGATGCCGATGCTCTTTCCCGTCTCAATCATGCCCTCGGCAAACGGCTCAGCCGACAGAAAGATCACGGTCGCCGAGAAAACGAACGACACCAGCACGACAACGCGTCGGCGTGAAGGCTCAAGGTTGCCGATCAACGCCGCCGGACCCACCAGATCCGGCGTCACCACTGCTGCTCGCGAGCTGAGCCACATGTACGACCCGAACAGTCCGATGAGCACCACCGCGTCCAGGAGGTCGATCTGTCCTTTGAGCGGGATTGTGAACGCGTAGATTGTTGCCGCCGTCAGGAATGACAGCTCGATCGTCTGGCTCCTGTTCAGTTGGACGCGGCCATGGCGGTCCTCCAGAGTGCCGACGCCGGGAATATGGCTCGCAAGGCGCGCAACGACCCCCGGTGGACGAATCGTGCTGTCGCTCCTCTGCCCTCGTATCCTGCGCAGCCCCTTGAACCAGACGATTCCCACAATCAGAGGCCATGCAAGACCGATTAGCAAGCGATTCGCCCCCGTCATGTTCGCGACCGCATACCCCGCGTACTCGGGGTCGGTGCCCGCCCTCCAGACAAGGCTGAAGTCAACGGCGTATTCCGGCAGCACGGTGATGATCGCCACCAGCGCCAGCGCCAACCCGTGGGATATATCGTGCTGGAACGCCTCCGCGGCCCATGACAGCAGGAATGCGGCGCTGAGGATGCCGAGACCATAGACGAGCGAGTTGACCAGGGGGTGGACGTGTACGTCCTGTGTGTGGCCGAGCGTGAACAGCGCTATAGCGGGAAACGTGCCGACGATGGCGGCAACGATGAATAAACGGTTCCGATCAAACGTAAATGACACGGCGCTGTTGCCAGCGATTCCTTTCACGCGCGTTCCTGTTTATCACAGCGCGCGCCCTATCGGGGTATACTAGGCTCAAGTTTGGGGGAATGCCGCGCAATTCCTCTGGAGGAAAACTTTCGGAGGCCGGACGAAACGGCGAAACCCTGACATTGATGATAATGGAAACGCAATACGAAGTGGTGAAATCAGGCGTGAGCGTCGAATGAATCCCCGGATCTTTCGAAACAGTTTCATCTGGGTGCTGGTCGCCGTCGCCCTTGTTGCCATCCTGTTTACGCTCCTCCAAAGCTCGGGAGGCCAGGGAAACCAGTCGCTGGGCTGGCTCATTGACCAGGCCCGCGGCGGCAACATCACCTCGATTGAGGTGTCCAACGACTCGTTGAAGGTGATGACGGTGGACAACCGCGAGGTCACCGTCAACAAGGAACCGGACATCTCCGTCTTTGAGATGCTGACGGCGAGCGGCGTTGAGGTTGGCGAGGGCGCGGGGCAGGTGGACCTCCGGCCGCGCGGCAGCAGCGGCCTCGGCAGCCTGTTCGGCCTCTTCATCAACTTCCTGCCGCTCATCTTCTTTGGCGCAATCCTGATCTTCTTCATGAGGCAGGCGCAGGGCGGCAACAGCCAGGCCCTCAACTTCGGGCGCAGCCGCGCGCGGATGTTCATGGGAAACCGCCCCGCCGTCTCGTTCTCTGACGTGGCCGGTGTTGAAGAGGCCAAGATCGAGCTCGAAGAGGTTGTGGAGTTCCTCAAGTACCCGGAGAAATTCGCCAGCCTCGGCGCGCGCATCCCGCGCGGAGTCCTCCTCGTTGGCCCGCCCGGCGGCGGCAAGACCCTGCTCGCCCGCGCGGTGGCCGGCGAGGCCGGCGTGCCGTTCTTCTCCATCAGCGGTTCTGAATTTGTTGAGATGTTCGTCGGTGTCGGCGCGAGCCGTGTCCGAGACCTCTTTGATCAGGCCAAGCGCAATGCTCCCGCCATCGTCTTTGTCGATGAGATCGACGCCGTCGGACGTCACCGCGGCGCGGGACTCGGCGGCGGACACGATGAGCGTGAGCAGACCCTTAACCAGATCCTCGTTGAGATGGACGGCTTTGACAGCTCCACAAACGTCATCGTCATCGCCGCCACCAACCGCCCCGATATTCTCGATCCGGCCCTCCTGCGCCCCGGTCGCTTTGACCGGCGTGTCACCATCGACCTGCCGGACGTTCGAGGGCGCATCGCGATACTTGACGTCCATGCGCGCGGCAAGCCCCTCGACCCCGACATCGACATGGAAGTGGTGGCCAAGCAGACGCCCGGCTTTAGCGGCGCGGACCTCGCCAACCTCATAAATGAGGCTGCGATTCTTGCCGCCCGACGCAACAAGAAACTCGTCATGTACGACGAGCTTGCCGAGGCTGTTGACCGGGTCTTTGCCGGGCCGGAGCGCAAGAGTCGTCGCGTTACCGAGCGCGAGAAACGCACCACCGCCTACCACGAGGCCGGGCACGCTGTTGTTGGGCATCTCGTTCCCAATTCGGACCCCGTGCAAAAGGTCACCATCGTCGCCCGCGGAATGATGGGCGGCTACACGCGATTCCTGCCCAGGGAGGAGTCGATGCTGCGCACGCGCTCTCAACTCCTTGACGCCATCAAGGCCGCGCTTGGCGGACGGGCTGCGGAGGACATCGTGTTTGGCGACATCTCCACCGGCGCGTCCAACGACATCGAGCAGGTCACGCGCATTGCCCGCAGCATGATCACAACCTACGGCATGAGCGATAAGCTCGGCCCGCTCACGCTCGGCAAGCGTGAGGAGATGATCTTCCTCGGGCGTGAAATCTCAGAGCAGCGCAACTACGGCGAGCGTGTGGCCGATGTTATCGACCAGGAGGTCAACGACATCGTCTTTGGCTCCTACGATGAGGCGAAGCGCATCATCAATGAGAACCGCCACATTCTCGACAGTCTCGCCGAATACCTCATGGTTGCAGAGACGGTGGAGGGGGACGATCTCCAGCGCATCCTCAACGGTGAGCAGATGGACCCGCCATCACCATCAAGCGATCCCACGCCGCCGCCTGACCCCGACCCCGCGCCGACCGATTCTGTTCCACCTGACCCCGCGCCGATTCCGGCCACGTAGAGACGCGGGCGTTCAGCACAGCTGCCCCGCCGAGGCTCGAATACTGACGTGCGCGACATCCTTCAGGCCCTCGCCAACGGGGAGATAACCACACAAGAGGCCCAGCGCCGTCTCAACCTTCACGCGATCCAGGAGGTGAGCGGCCTCGCCAATCTTGATCTTGGCCGCATGGCCCGCACCGGCAAGCCGGAGATTGTCCGTTGCTCCGGAAAAAGCGTGGAGCAGGCCGTTGAGCTTGCGCTGCCGTTCCTTGATGAGCCGGGCGTCGTCGCCCTTTCAAGCGCGACTGCGGACCATGAAGCCGCCATACGCGCCGCCCGCCCCGATGCCCGTATTCGCTTTGAACCGTCGGCGGGCATCCTCATTGCCCGCAGCCAGGACAAGCCGGAGCCGGAGCAGATCGGCAGGGCCGCCATCGTCACCGCGGGAACGTCAGACATGCCCATCGCTCTGCAGGCGCAGCTCATTGCGGAGATGCTGGGCGTGGAAACCACGGTGCATTCAGACGTTGGCATCTCCGGCCTGCATCGGCTTTTCCCCGTCCTGCAGCAAGTCATCGAGTCCGATCCGGAAGTCGTTGTGGTGATTGCCGGGCAGGAGGGCGGCCTTGCGCCTGTCGTCGCGGGACTCCTGGAACTGCCCATCATCGCGGTTCCCACGTCAACCGGAACGGGCTACGGCGGTGAGGGCATGGGCGCGCTTTCGACGATGCTCCAGTCCTGCTCGCTTGGACTTGCCGTCGTCAACATTGACAACGGCATCGCCGCCGGCGTCATGGCAGCCACAATAGCCCGCCGCACCCGCCGCACCTAGCCCACGCCCTCCGTCATTCCCGCGAAAGCGGGAATCCAGAAAATCCCCTCACCACGTCATTCCGGCGCAGGCCGGAATCCATCGCGTCGCCCGACAGGGCCACAACCCCCTACCACCCCCGCTCACCCTGAGCCGCCGCCCGTCCGTTCACCCTGAGCCTGTCGAAGGGCCTCCCTCCGTCATTCCCGCCCCCCACCCCGTCATTCCCGCGAAAGCGGGAATCCAGAACCCGGAGCGCAACCTAACCCCGTACCGCCAGCCGACCGCACCCCCTCCGTCATTCCGGCGTAGGCCGGAATCCATCCCGTGGCCCGACAGGGCCACAATACCCCCGTTCACCCTGAGCCTGTCGAAGGGCGAATCCCCACCCACCCCGCCCTACGTATACTGTTCCATAACCTGTCCGACTAACTCACAGCAGATTTCGTCGGGACAAGCCGGAGAAGCGCAATGGCGAGGAACCCCCGTTCTGGCTTGATTATTTTCTTGATTGTCGCTCTCGTTGCGGCCTGCACTGATTCTTCCGTGTCCCTGGAGCCGACTGCTGAGCCAAGCTCCAGCACAACGACGACTGTGTCAATCTCAAGAGC
The DNA here is from genome assembly GCA_034422835.1 of Dehalococcoidia bacterium. Classification (GTDB taxonomy): domain Bacteria; phylum Chloroflexota; class Dehalococcoidia; order UBA6926; family UBA6926; genus VXMO01. The sequence continues at coordinate 70,150 of DAOUJJ010000003.1, forward strand.
TGCACCTTTGGGGGGGCCAGGGCTGAGAGAGCGTGTGTTCGATGCGAAGGTCATCGCGCGAGTGCGCCTGTTGAACACCCAGCGGCGAGCCGAATCTGCGGGAGGAAACGTCTACCAAGGAATTATCGAATACGAATTCGAGGTGCTTGAATATCTGAAGGGGTCGGGAGGCAACCGGTTGACGGTAACGGCGTATTTGAATCGCAGCCTCGAATTAGCTAAGGAGTTGCGCGATACTCTTGACTCAGACTATGTCTACAGTCCCGCCCATGATGTAAACCCGTATACGACGATGGAAAGCGCGTTAGAGGCTATCCGGGCATGGGAGTTGGACACACGTTGGGATAATCGCGAGGCTATCATCCTTGTTCCTCAAGAGACAGTGCCAGGCTCTGCCAGCGGGACCGAGGGGACCGCCGACGCAACGCTCCGGTATTCATTCGGCCCTGTGTTCGGCTTGGCGGACGACGAGCTTTATCGAACATGGCTGCCTGCTGAGGCAAGTGTTGGCGGCGCCACGGGAGCCACTGAAACGCGTTTCCTCCTGGAAGTGCCGAGCCTAAGTGCATCTGCAGGAGCCACAGGATCCTCGTCCCAATCGGCGAGCACGACGGTTCCGAAATTGAAGACGTTCATCGCTGGACTGGACGCATGGGTTAGGAAAGGTGGGAATGATCCCGCGTATTTCGACTGTGTTCGCGCCAGCTTTGTTCTTGAGAGGGACCTCAATGGTTCGAAGGAGCGAGGGGAACCTCCTACTCCTGCTTGGAATTTGAGTTTTTCCAGTGGTCTGCCAGCTTGGACAGTCATTCCGGATGCACATGATGGTTCCTTGGAGGGAAGATTCTGGCTCTCTGGGCCCGATGCGGGCCTCATCACCTTCGCAGATGGGAATGTACGAGCTACTCGTCCTCTTGCGACAGGAAGATACCTCGTCTATCACAATTTCCAAGCGCCGCAACATATACCCTGCAATTACTATCCCAGTGAGTACATTGATGCTCATGCAATGGACATCGCCGTCACCGCTCCCACCGGCACGCTCCATGAGGCGCTCCTTGATCCGGTGGACCTGACAGGTGGAGGCGTTGGAGTGTCGGGTTCCTCCGGGGTTATTGATCCGGATGAGTTCACGGTCGGCAGCAATGAGTACGAGATCGAAAGCATCGTGTGGGATGAGGATATCGTGTGGGATGAGGATGATGATGAGGTCGTTCTGACGCTGGATGAGCATGTCTCGTTGTCCGGGAAGGCGCTTGATTTCATCGAGTTGGACGGGTCCATCGACACATCCCTGAACGTTTCGGATGCGACCGTCGACCAAACGGCCGCCACATGGACATGGAGCCTCACAAGCGCGCCATGGGAAGACGGCGACACGTTGATGCTGCGCATCCGCGAAGGCTCAGCCCCCGCACCTTCCCCCTAGCTCAACTCAGACCTGCCTGTCATTCTGAGCGCAGCGCAGCGGAGTCGAAGAATCCAAAGCCTCAATTACCCCAACCAACCCCCGCCGCGCCAACTGCACCGGGAAGGACTAGGGTTCAGTTCCGCCTGCCACGTAGGTCAGGTCCGGCACAATCGTCACAAAACGGTTGAGTGAGTCGTTGAGGATGTCCGGCATCTCAAGGTGCGGAAAATGCCGCGAGAGCGGGATCGTATCGAATGACGCGTGCTGCACCGCCCCCAGCAACTGCCCCGCCTGCGCCACAAGCGGATCATCCTCGCCATAGATGATGAGCGTCGGAGTCTGGATTGATCCAAGCCGCGAGGTGGCGTCCCACTTTGCCGCCGCCACGAAATCCCGCATAGAGGATGCCGGGCGCTGCGCGGAGCGTGTCGCTTTGAGCGCCTCCGCCGACATGGGCATGTGCGGCTCGCGCAGACCCCGCAGGGCGCGGCTCTCCAGGAAGCCCACGGGGTCCTCCAACAGGTCCGCCGCCGTGTCCGCCGCCCAGGGGAACGTGATTCCCGTCCCAATCAGCACCAAACCCTCAACCAGCCGCGGATGCCGGCTCGCGTACTCGATGGCTATGGCTCCGCCCAGCGAATGTCCAACGAGCAGGACGGGCGAGATCCCCAATGTGTCGATGAACTCTTCCAGGAACGATGCCCAGTCAGGGACGTCCTCCAATGCCTCGCCCTTCGATTGTCCGTGACCAAGCAGGTCCAGCGCGACGGGCGTCTGTGCCGGCGCGAAGAATCTCAACTGGTCGGCAAACAGCCGATGATCCACCCCCGGCCCGTGTATGAAAAGGATGCGAGCCCCCGGCGTGGCCCCGCCAATATCATGGGGACATTCGTAGTAGACGGACTCCCCGCCAATGGTGACGTGTGGCATGATTCTTCTACTCTACATGACGGAGGCGCCCGCTATACTTGAAACACCGCCGCCGTTACGGGGCGCAAGGGAGGATAGGGATTCACATGTCAACGTCGGAACAGGTGAGGCTCACAAGCCTGTCCCACTGCGCCGGTTGAGCGGCCAAACTCGGCCCCGCCGAGCTTGCGCAGGTCTTGCGCAATCTGCCGCCCGTTAGCGACCCCAACCTGCTGGTCGGAATCTCCACCGGTGATGATGCTGCCGTCTATCGCCTCACCGATGACATTGCCATCATCCAGACCATCGATTTCTTTCCGCCCGTCGTTGATGACCCGTACGACTACGGCGCGATAGCCGCGGCCAACGCGCTCAGCGATGTTTATGCAATGGGCGGCCACCCCATCATTGCCCTCAACGTCGCCGCGTTCCCTGACGCGCTCGACAAGGAGATCCTTGGGCGCATCCTGAAGGGCGGGGGGGATAAGGCGGCGGAGGCCGGCACGCTCATCGCCGGCGGCCACACAATCGAGGACCCTGAACCCAAGTACGGCCTCTCCGTCACGGGCATCGTGCAGCCCGGCCACCAGGTGGCGAATGTGGGCGCGCGGCCCGGCGATGCTCTCGTGCTGACAAAACCGCTCGGCTCCGGCGTGCTGACGACGGCGCATAAGAATGGCGCGCTCGATGCAGACACTCTCGCGGAGGTCGTGGCCATCATGGCGCAGCTCAACCGCGACGCGTCGGAGGCGATGATTGAGGTGGGCGTGAATGCCTGCACGGATGTCACGGGCTTTGGCCTGCTGGGACACCTTAAAGGGATGCTTGACGGCAGCGGCATTGGCGCAACACTGATCCTGTCAGACGTTCCAACGATCCCCGCCGCGTGGGAAATGATCGACCGCGGCTTTGTTCCCGGGGGCACGGGCCGCAACCGCCTGTGGATCGAGGACGCGGTGACCTGGCATCCGGATGTCACGGAGGCGGGGCGAATCATGCTCATGGACGCGCAGACGTCCGGGGGGCTGCTCATCTCCGTGTCCGCCGACAAGCGTGATGCGCTGCTGAACGCGCTGCGAACGCGCAACACAACCGCCGCCGTGATTGGTCATATCACCGAACAACAGGGACTCCATGTCCATCCCTGAGGAGATTTAACCCCATGACCGCCCTTGAGATACCTCGACAATTCGTCGATGAGATGATCGCGCACGCTCAGCAGGATGATCCGAATGAGTGCTGCGGCATCTTGATTGGCGAGAACGGAGCGGTTATCGGCGTACGGCGTGTGACGAACATCGTCGATGACAAGAACAAGCCGTTCCGTTACCAGATGGCGCCTCTGGAATATGCGTCCATCGACGAGGAGTGCTCCGCGAACGGCTGGACGTTGTGGGGTTTCTACCATTCCCACACGCGCTCACAGGCGTATCCGTCCAAGACCGATCAGAACCTGGCGTTCTGGCCGGGGACCAAAGATCCCATCTGGCCGGACTCCTACTACCTGCTCGTTTCCCTTGAGAATCAAGACACGCCCGTCGTGCGCGCCTACTCCATCTCCCCGCCGGATGCCGATTCAGGCGATGATTTCCGTGTCGACGAGCACGAACTCCTCGTGACTGAAACTCCAACCCCCAATCCCGCCTGATGTGCCTGATTGTCGCCGCCATCGCCGCGGCTGTTGGGTGGATAACCCTAGCCGCCACCGCTATCTGGTATCGAGTAGTTATGGTTCCTGAGCTTTACGTTGGCGATAGCGTTCTGCCGTTCGTGGCAATTGTGACGACAGGAGCGTTGGCATTTCTGGGCGTGCTTGTGGGGGCGCTGCGGCGCACGCAGGGCAGGGCGGACGGTCTGGCGGTCATGATCATCGCCTCGTTCGCCCTCGTTGTCATCATCTTCAGCGACTTGACGAGGGTGGGCGTGCTGATTATCCCCGGATTTCTGATTTCAACCCTCGCGGCGGCCCTGCCCGCAGACAGGCCGTGGCAGCGGGGCTAGCTCGGATTCAACAGGTCGTCAGCATTGGCACGAGGGTTCAGGGAATACACCATGACGCTGCCGGAGTTGTCTACGGAGTAGATGGCTACCCACTCTTCAGTGAATAGTGCCCTGGTGCCGCGACGGTATGGGAACATATCCCAGTGAAACTTGTTGGTGGCGTCGACTTCGGGATCCAAAAGTAACGAGAAGAGAACAGTGATTCCATTGGCAAAGCCTGTCTGCGCCAGGCGGGCATTGACAGATGGGGTCCACCTAAGTTCAGGAACCTCCTTCGCCACGCTCTTCCCTACGCTGTCTGATCTGTTCCATCATCTCTTCGGGAGAAGAGGCGGCGTAGTATCTTCCCTCGGCGAAATCCCTTACTGATTGCTCGTATTCGGCAATTATCTGGGGGTGTGACATCACTTTGGACAAGAGTGCCTTATTCTCTTCAATCCACGGTTCGGCATAGTATTCCCGAATCATATCGTTGGAAATTACTGCGTTCTTTTGCGTTCGCGCCCACGGTCCGTCCGGTGAATGTGTCAGATCGGAGAGTGTCAGCGCGCCAACATGGCCATAGGTACGGAAGCACCAATCGATTGCGCCATGATCCTCAATGGGCTCTGCCACTTGGTCGCGCAAAAAAATAGGCTCTGTTACAGGCTTGGCCCCATACGACTTTAGAGCGTCGTAAACGTCACGGATGACGGGGCCATGTTCCCAAGCCTCAAACGTTTGCTTAATCAGGGGTGTCTTGTGAAAGGCCAAAAACCGGGCATGTGAAAAGAACACCAGCTTTTGCACGTGCATTGGAGTAAGCGCACGCCCATCATCCAGTCCACGCCGGATGAACTCATTCGCAATTTGTCTAGCGTCGTACATAGCACACCATCATATGTCTCATCTTACTCCGCGTGGCAATCAGGACGTGTCATGTGGATTACAGCGAAGAATTTAATTTCCGCCCTCGCTGCGGCGGGATGCTAGCCATGAGTCTACGATCTGCTGGAGGAGTTCAAGTTCCTGGAGCTTGAGTTTGCCTGCGGCTTTGAGGGCCTCCGCCAGCATGTTCTGCGACTGCGCTTCCTGCATCGTCGTGCCCGCGTCAAGGCTGCCCTGCGACTTCCACCAGAGCTCTATATCCGCGTCGTCGGCGTGCTCGATGTCCTTTTCGATTAGCCTCAGGAAATGCGTCCGCATATACTGCGTCACACGCTCCTCTTCACCCTCCGGGGTCTGGATCCACAAAACGCTGCCGTCGGATCGGACATAGCGGCTTTGGGGTGTACCGACGGCGCTTGACTGAGTCTGCGGTGTGGCAGGAGGCGGTGAGGTTGATGCCGGTGTTTGAGAAGTGGGCGCGCCATCCCCGGTTGGTGAATACCTGGGCGCGGGCGGCAGGCCGCCACCCGGCTGGTAACGCGGCGGCGCGCCGAGCGGACTTGTGCTTGGCGGCGGGACAGGTCGGTCGAGAGGCCGTGCGGCCTGCTGCGGCTGTGTCTCCATCCTCTGGGTATTCGCCGGAGCGGCCAATGGCGGCCGGTTGAGCTCCTCCTCAAGGGGATCGCTGGGGTTGATGATCTGGGGGAGGTTCAGGATCTTGAGCTCCCGCGTCACCATGTCCGTCGCGGACTCGGTAGGGAGCTTGTCCGTCACACGCTCGCCGGTCTCATCCTCTTGCGACCGCAGTTCAAAGAACTTCTCGACCTGCTCATCCGTCGCCTCTTCCGGGGTCGCGCCCGTCAGGCGGTAAAAGTGCATCCGGTTGACGCCGGCCATGATGACCTTGTCGCCGTCTTTGGTGAAACGCGCGACGCCGTTGCCGCCGAGTTCAAAATACCTGCTTGGCGGGGCCATGCTACGCCCCTTTGGCTGCCTTTGCCGCGGAGCTCCAGTTGAGGAGCCAGTATTCGAGCGAGTCCGCAAGCGCCATCCAGGACGCGTGGATGATATTCGTGTGGCTGCCAACAGTTCGCCAGACGTGGTCGCCGTCAGTCGACTCGATCAGCACGCGCACGGTTGCCGCCGTTGCGCTCTCCTGGTTCAAAATGCGGACCTTGTAGTCCGTCAGCCGAACGACGCCAATCTCAGGGAAACGGCTCCGCAGTGCCTTGCGCAACGCCTCGTCCAGCGCATTGACGGGGCCGTTGCCCTCCGCCGCTGTGTGGTATTGCTCCTCGCCGACGCGCACCTTGACGACGGCCTCTGAAAGCGGATCATCGTTGTCTTCCACCGCGTTCATGGACGGTCGCCGCCGCCATGTCTCCACGACGGTCATGAAATCCTGAAGCTTGAATGCCGGTGTGTAGTCGGGCAGGGCGCGGCGCACGAGCATCTCGAACGACGCCTCCGCGCCCTCGTACTGGAAACCCGCCGCCTCCGCATTCTTCACCTGCTCAAGGATGGAGCGCGCCGTGTCCGGCTCAACGTCGATGCCCATGGCCTGTGTTGCCGCCAGCACGTTGCTGCGCCCGGAAAGCTCTGACACGACGACGCGCCGCGCATTGCCCACCGTGTCCGGGTCCATGTGCTCGTAGCTGCGCTCAATCTTCGCGACGGCGGCGGCGTGCAGCCCGCCCTTGTGCGTGAACGCCCGCGCGCCCACATAGGGCTGCGACGGGTTCATGCCCATATTCACGATCTCGGCAATCTCCTGAGATGCCGTCGTCAGATTCTTCAGTTGCTCGTCTGAGACAACTCGAACGCCCATCTTGGTCTGCAGGCCGGGGATGATGGAGCACAGATTCGCGTTGCCGCAGCGCTCGCCGTAGCCGTTGATCGTGCCCTGCACCTGCTCGATGCCGTGCTCAACGGCGGTCAGCGAGTTCGCAACGGCCAGATCGCCGTCGTTATGAACGTGGATTCCAAGTGGAATAGTGATGGTCTCCCGCAGCGTGTCTACCACCTCGCCCAACCGTCCCGGCAGTACGCCGCCGTTGGTGTCGCACAGGTGAATCACGTCCGCGCCCGCGTCCTGCGCCGCCTTGAGGCATTGCAGGGCGTAGTCGCTGTTGGCGTTATAGCCGTCAAAGAAGTGCTCGGCGTCGAAATGCGCCTCACGCCCGAGGCTCTTCAGATAGGCGATGGAATCGCTGATCATCAGCACGTTCTCTTCCAGGCTGGTCTCCAACACCTCCGTCACGTGTAGGTCCCACGTCTTGCCGACGAGGGTGACAATCGGCGCTTCGGATGCCACCAGTGCCTGGAGATTGGAGTCTTGCTCAGCAGTGATGCCGGCGCGGCGTGTGGAGCCGAATGCGGCCACGCGCGCCGTCTTGAGATTCAGCCCCTTGACCCGCCGAAAATACTCCTCATCTTTCGGGTTGGAAAACGGCCACCCGCCCTCGATGATGTGGATGCCGAGGTCATCAAGCCGGGTAGTAATGTCCAGCTTGTCCTTGACAGTGAGGGAGATGCCCTCCTGCTGCGTGCCGTCACGCAGGGTGGTGTCGTACAGGATCACTGGTGGCGTTGCCGATGTCACTGCGTTGTCCTCTGACCTGTTTCTCTATATCAACTATAGGCTATAGCGGTCGAGGCACTCGCGCCCGCTCAGGATTCTCGATCCTCTCAATGACCGCGTCCGCCATCTCCGTGGTCTTGACCACCTGCGTGTCTGAGTCTGCAACGCCCACGCCCGCAACGTCCGCCGTGCGGTAGCCCGCCGCCAGCGTTGCATCGACCGCCGCCTCAACGGCATCCGCTTCCTCGTTCAGCCCGAACGAGAGCCGCAGCATCATCGCGGCGCTGGAAATGGCGGCCAGCGGATTCGCGATGCCCTGGCCGGCGATGTCCGGCGCGGAGCCGTGAATCGGCTCATACATGCCGTACAGCCCGCCGCCGCGCTTGCGAATCTTCTTGGTGCCGAGGCTTGCGGAGGGCAGCATGCCCATCGAGCCCGCCAGTACGGACGCCTCGTCGGTCAGGATGTCGCCAAACATGTTCTCCGTGACGATAACGTCGAACTCCGCAGGACGCTGAATGAGCATCATCGCGCAGGCGTCGACGAGGATGTGGCTCACGGACACGTCGGGATTCTCCTCCGCCATCTCCTGAGCCACCTCGCGCCACAGGCGGGACGATGCCAGCACGTTCGCCTTGTCCACGGACGCCAGTCGTCCGCGCCGCCCGCGGGCAAGGTCAAAGCCCACCTGCAACACCCGGCGAATCTCCTTCTCCGTGTACTTGAGCGTATCGACCGCCTTGCGGCCCTGCGAATCGTCCCAGCGTTTCTTGGGTTCTGCGAAATACAGCCCGCCCGTCAGCTCCCGCACAACGATCAGGTCGACCCCGTCGATGACCGTGCTCTTGATCGGTGAGGCTCCCAGCAGCTCCGGCACAACCTTGACAGGCCGCAGGTTCGCAAACAGCCCCATCCCGCGACGCAGCGCGAGCAGCCCCGCCTCGGGCCGTGTTCGGGCGCGTGGATCGTCCCACTTCGGCCCGCCAACAGCCCCGAACAGGATGGAGTCGGACTGTTTAGCGATGTTGAGGGACTCTTCCGGCAGGGCGCTGCCCGTCGCGTCGATGGCCGCGCCGCCAACAAGGGCCTCTCGGTACTCAAAGGAATGGCCGAACCGATTGCCGACGGCGGCGAGCATCCGCACGGCCTCGGCGGTGACTTCAGGGCCGATGCCGTCTCCCGGCATCAGCGCGATGGAGTAGTTCACCTGGCGTCAGAAGTGACGGGCTCGAGGCCCGCACGCTCCTCGAATGCGGCGATGTCGTCCTCGTGCTGCATGGTGAGGCCGATGCTGTCCAGCCCGTTCAACAGGCAGTGCTTGCGGAACGGATCGATCTCGAAATAGGCCTCAAACCCCTCGCGGTCGTAGACGAGCTGCTTCTCAAGATCAACGGTCAACTCATAGCCCGGGCGGATGCGGTCGAGGATTTGCCGCACGATTTCCTCAGGCAGCTGCACGGGCAGCAGTCCGTTCTCAAAGCAGTTGTTGTAGAAGATGTCCGCAAACGTGGATGAGATGACAGCCTGGAATCCGAACTGCTGGAGTGCCCACGGCGCGTGCTCACGGCTTGAGCCGCTGCCGAAATTTGGGCCGGCAACGAGGATAATCGCCTCGCGGTAGCCCGGCCTGTTCAGCACGAACTCCGGGTTCTCGCCGCCGTCCGGCGTGTAGCGCCAATCAAAGAACAGGAACGGCCCGTAGCCCGTCCGCTCCACGCGCTTCAGGAACTGCTTGGGAATGATCGAGTCCGTATCAACGTTCGCGCGATCCATCGGCGCTGCGGAACCTGTATGTGAAATGAACTTTTCCATGTCTGCCCCTGTTTTATGGCCCTACGCCGGTGTCGGTTCCCACTCGCGAATATCCACGAATCGACCGGCAATGGCCGCCGCCGCCGCCATCTGTGGACTCACCAGGTGCGTGCGCCCGTCCTTCCCTTGCCGACCCTCAAAGTTGCGGTTGGACGTGGACGCGCATCGTTCCTGCGGCATAAGGATGTCAGGGTTCATGCCGAGGCACATGGAGCACCCGGCGGCGCGCCACTCAAAGCCCGCCTCCGTGAACACGGTGTCCAACCCCTCCTTCTCCGCCTGCCACTTGACCAGCGCGGAGCCGGGAACCACCATCGCGTTCACGTTCGGGTGAACCTGCCGCCCGCGCACCATGTCCGCCGCGGCCCGCAGGTCCGCAAGCCGCGAGTTCGTGCATGAGCCGATGAACACGCGGTCAATCTCGATGTCCTTGATGCTCGTGCCGGCCTCAAGCCCCATGTACGCGAGCGCGCGCTCTGCCGCCTCGCGCTTGTCCGCGGGCAGTTCAGCCGGATTGGGCACGGCGTCATCGATGGTGACGACCTGCTCCGGGTTCGTGCCCCACGTCACGTGCGGGCGCAGTTCACTCGCGTCAAGCTCCACGACGACGTCATACTCTGCGCCCTCGTCCGTAGCGAGTTCTTTCCAGCGTTCGATTGCCTCGTCGTACTCCTCGCCCTGCGGCACGAACTTGCGGCCTCGCAGCCACTCGAACGTGGTCTCGTCGGGGGCGATCATGCCTGCGCGCGCTCCGCCCTCGATGGACATGTTGCACACGGTCATGCGGCCTTCCATCGAGAGCGAGCGGATTGCCTCGCCGGTGTATTCGATCACGTAGCCCGCGCCGCCGGACGTGCCGATCTTGCCGATGATGCCGAGGATAATGTCCTTGGCCGTCACTCCCGGAGGCAACTCTCCGTTGACGCGAACCTCCATGGTCTTCGGCTTGAACTGGCGCAGGGTCTGTGTCGCCAGCACGTGCTCGACCTCGGATGTGCCGATGCCGAGCGCGAACGCGCCGAACGCCCCGTGCGTGGCTGTATGGCTGTCGCCGCAGACGATGACCTTGCCGGGCTGTGTATGTCCCAACTGCGGCCCAATCACGTGGACGATGCCCTGGTTCTCATCGTGCATGTCGTAGTACGTGATGCCGAAATCTTTGGTGTTCTGCGCCAGCGTCTCGATCTGCTGCTTGGAGATGGGGTCCTCGATGGGCAGCGAGCGGTCAGTTGTTGGGACGTTGTGATCAACGGTGGCGATGGTCAAGTCCGGCCGCCGCACCTTGCGTCCGGCCAGCCGCAGCCCTTCGTACGCCTGCGGCGACGTCACCTCATGCACCAGATGAAGATCAACGTAGATCAGGCTGGGCTCACCCGCCTCTTCGCGAACGAGATGCGCGTCCCAGATCTTTTCAAACATTGTCCGTGGGGGCGTTGCCATTCACGTCTCCTCTTTCAGCGTTTTCTCTGTGCGGCGAGGCGGGTTCCTGCTCTGCTACGCCATAACGCTTGTGGCGCGTTGCTTGGACGCCAGCAGGCGGTTGAGCGAATCAACGTACGCCCGCGCGCTCGCGACGACGATGTCCGTGTCCGCGCCGCGCCCGATGTAGTTCGTTCCTTCATGCTCAATGCGTAGTGTCACGTCGGCGATGGAATCCAGCCCCTCCGTGACCGCCTCAACGCGGTACTCCACGAGATGGTTGTTCACGCCGACGATTGACGTAATCGCCTGGTAGACGGCGTCCACCGGGCCGGTGCCGACCGCGCTGGCCGTCTGCGCCTCTCCCTCAGGGTCGATGAGCCGCACCGTGGCCGTCGGAACGGCCGGTGAGCCGCTGAGCGCCTGCACGTGGTCCAGGATGTAGATTTCGTCGCCGGTGGTGCGCCGATCCTCGCCCATCAAGGTTTCGAGGTCGCGATCCGTGACGCTCTCCTTCTTGTCAGCCAGGTCCTTGAACGCGACGTAGACACGCCCCAGGTCTTCCTTGGACACGTCGTAGCCCAACTCATGCAAGCGGGCCTCCAGCGCGTGGCTGCCGCTCTGCCGCCCAAGCACCAACGCGGTGCCGGGCACGCCGACGGATTGCGGAGTCATGATCTCAAACGTGATTGGCGCCTTGAGCATGGCGTCCTGGTGGATGCCGGACTCGTGGCGGAATGCGTTGAGGCCGACGATTGCCTTATTGGGCTGCACTGCGAAGCCGGTGTAGTCGCTGACCATGCGGCTTGCGCGGTAGATCTGTGTTGTGTCCACGCTCGTGGTGAACCCAAGCAGGTCCTCACGCGTGTGGATGGCCATGACGACCTCTTCCAGCGAGGCGTTCCCCGCCCGCTCACCGATGCCGTTCACGCACACCTCAACCTGCCGCGCGCCGTTTTGGACGGCGGCGATGGAGTTGGCGGACGCAAGGCCGAGATCGTTGTGGCAATGCACGCTGACCGTCGTCTTGTCGATGTTCTTGACGTTCTCAAACACGCTGGCGATCAGCCGTCCGAACTCGTCCGGTATCGCGTAGCCGACGGTGTCCGGGATGTTGATTGTCGTTGCGCCCGCGTTTATCGCCTCGGTCACAAGCCGATAGATGAAATCCCAATCCGTCCGGGTCGCGTCCATCGGGGAGAACTCGACGTTGTCGCAGTAGCTCTTCGCCCTCTCGACGGACGTGATGGCCTGCTCCATCACCTCTTCGGGACTCTTGCGGAGTTGGTGTGTCAGGTGAATATCGGAACTGGAGATGAAGACGTGGATGCGCGGCTTCTCGGCCACCTGCACGGCCTCCCACGCGGCGTCGATGTCACCGGGCACGCAGCGTGCCAGCCCGGCAATAACCGGCTCACGCACCTCGCGTGCGATGCGCTGAACCGTTTCAAGGTTGCCGGGCGATGAGGCGGGGAATCCCGCCTCGATAACGTCCACGCCGAGGCGCTCAAGCTGGCGGGCTATTTCCAGCTTTTCCTCCCAATTGAGGCCCGCGCCCGCCGCCTGCTCCCCATCGCGGAGCGTTGTGTCAAAGATCGTTATTCGTTCCTGCTCAACCATGACTGATGTCCTTTGTCTGTAGGTATTTCGCGGCCTGTCAGACCGCGCCTCTCCCCTGTTTGCGCGCGCTCACCTGCTAGCGTCCCCGCAGCATGAGCGCGCCTGTAAGGTAGAGGTTGCCGCCGCATCCGGCGCCCAATGCGCGCCGCGGCGAGTAGGTATGTGACATTTCAGTCATTGGAGTCGTATCCGGTTAGACCGTGTCCTTGAGCCAGGGCATCATTGCGCGCAGATCGCGCCCGACCACCTCGATGAGATGCGTCGTGTCTGCCGCTTTGAGCGCGTTGAAACTTGGGCGGCCGGCCTGGTTTTCCAGGATCCACTGCCGCGCGAATGTTCCGTCCTGTACCTCTTCGAGGATCTGCTGCATCCGCTCACGCGCGCCGTCGTCGATGAGGCGGGGGCCAGACACATAATCGCCGTACTCGGCTGTGTCGCTCACGGAATAGCGCATATACTCAAGCCCGCCCTGGTAGATGAGGTCAACGATGAGCTTCATCTCATGCAGGCACTCGAAATAGGCGATCTCAGGCTGATAACCCGCCTTGACCAGCGTCTCGAAACCGGCCTTGACGAGACTGCTGATGCCGCCGCAGAGGACGGCCTGCTCGCCGAACAGGTCAGTGATTGTCTCTTCGGCGAATGTCGTCTCGATGACGCCCGCCTTGGTCGCGCCGATGCCCTTGGCATAGCCGAGCGCCCGCGCCCGCGCTCCCTCTGTTACGTCCTGGTGGATGGCCAGAAGGGCAGGGGTGCCGACGCCGCGCTGGAAGAGCTGCCGCACGCGGTGCCCCGGCGCCTTGGGCGCGATCATGGTTACGTCCACGCCGGGGGGCGGAACGATCTGGCTGTAATGGATGTTGAAGCCGTGCGCAAACATCAGCGTCTTGCCATCGTCCAGGTGTGGGGCGATGGACTCGTCATAGACCTGCTTCTGACGCGTGTCCGGAATCAGCATCATGATGATGCTTGCTCGCTGCGCGACTTCCTCAACGGTTCCGACTTCCAGGCCGTCAGACTCAGCCTGTTCCCACGACTTGCTGCCGCGGTACAGGCCGACCATGACGTTCGCGCCGCTGTCCTTGAGGTTCAGCGCGTGAGCGTGACCCTGGCTGCCATAGCCGATTACGCCGATCACCTCGTCCTTGATGTGATCAAAGTTCGCGTCGTTGTCGTAATAGATGTCTGCCATCGCACCCTTCCTGCCTTGTGTTGTCCTGTGTGGCAGCCGCCGTCGGCCCTATCCCCGTCGCGACGGCACTCCCACGAGCGCCGGGCCGCGAAATTCGCCGTCTTGCGGAATATTCTCGTCCTTTGTAAGCGCAACGAGGCCTGTCCGCATTAGCTCGAGAATCCCGTATGGCTCAAGCAGGGCCAGCAGGCTTTCAACCTGCTCCGTCGGCCCCGTGATCTCGATGATGACCGTGCTGGGAGAGACGCTCACAACCTCCGCGCCGCGGAAAAGGTCGAGAATCTCGACGATATGGCCGCGGTTCTCCTGGTTCGCGCGCACCTTGATCAGCGCCGTCTCGCGCGCCACGTAGTCCTCGTCCGTGATGTCCATCACTTCCACGACGTCCACTACGTTCCACAACTGCGACGTCACCTGCCACAGCGCCGATTCCGGCACGTTGTCCACGACGATGGTCATGCGTGAGAACTCAGCTTTCTCCGAATGACCCACGGCCAGGCTGGCGATGTTGAAACCGCGCCGCCTGAACATGCTCGCCACGCGATTGAGCACTCCGGGCCGGTCATGGACCAGCGCGGAGATGACTCGCCGCATCGTCATCGCGCCACCGTGCCCAGGGGCTGCTGCTGCGTCCACGGGTCCTCGACCATCTCATTGATGGACTGGCCGGCCGGAATCATGGGGTACACCAACTCATCAATCTCGACCATGAAATCAAGAATGACGGGGCCGTCATGATCCTGCGCGCGCTTGATGGCGGAGTCCACGTCCTTGATGTCATCGACGCGGATGCCCAGCATCCCGTACGCCTCCGCCAGCTTCACGAAGTCCGGCCCCGATGTCTCGATCTGGCTGTAACGCTTGTCATAGAACAGCGTCTGCCATTGGCGCACCATGCCGTGGTGGAAGTTGTTCATAATCGCGAACTTGACGGGCGCCTTTTCGTCGCGAATCGTCGCGAGTTCTTGCAGCGTCATCTGGAAGCCGGCGTCACCGCAGATCGACCACACCTGCTCATTGGGCAGACCCATCTGCGCACCCATCGCGGCGGGGACTTCGTAGCCCATCGTGCCAAGGCCCCCGGACGTGATAAAGCTGTTCGGCCTGTCCGTGACGTAGTGCTGCGCGGCCCACATCTGGTGCTGGCCAACACCAGTCACGATGAACGCCTTACCGTCCGTCAGCTCATGGATGCGCTTGATGACGTACTGCGTTGACGGCTTGCCGTCAAAGTCCCTGACAACCAGCGGATGCTCACGCCTCAGGTCGTCCACGCGCGAGAGCCATTCCGTCCTCGTCTGCTTTTCAACCTGCGGCAGCAATGCCTTGAGCGAGTTCTTCGCGTCACCGATGACCGGCGCATCCGCGAAAACGTTCTGGTGGATTGCGGAGCGGTCGATGTTCAGATGCACGATCTTCGCGTTCGGGGCAAAGTCCGCCACCCGCCCGATGATGCGGTCGTCAAAGCGGGAACCCACGTTGACGAGCAGGTCGCACTCATCCACCACAAGGTTGGCGAATGCAGAACCGTGCATGCCCATAAGGCTCAGGTGCAGGTAGTGATTGCCCGGGAACGATCCGATGCCGAGCAGGGTGGGGATGACGGGAATCTGCGCCTTCTCGGCCAGTTCCTGCAACTCCTTCTCCGCTTGGGCCACCAGCACGCCGCGCCCCGCAAGGATGACAGGCCTCTTTGCCGAATTGATCAGCTCGGCGGCGGCCTCTACTTGTATCGGGTCCGGGTGAGTGATCGGCCTGAATCCGGGCAGGTCATCGACGGTCTCCGGATAGCCGGTGAACTCGCCGATCTCTTGCAGCACGTCGCGCGGCAAGTCCACGAGCACCGGGCCCGGGCGCGCCGAACGCGCGATATGGAACGCTTCCTTCATGACGCGCGGAATGTCCTCCGCAGTCATGACGAGGTAGTTGTGCTTGGTAACGGGAATCGTCACGCCCGTCACGTCCGTCTCCTGGAACGCGTCCTTGCCGATGGCGGGCCGTGTCACCTGTCCCGTGATCGCAACGATGGGCGTGGAGTCCATGAACGATGTTCCAAGCCCGACGGCCAGGTTGATTGCGCCGGGGCCGGACGTTGCGATGCAGACGCCCACCTTGCCTGTGGCCCGCGCATAGCCGTCCGCCGCATGCGCCGCGCCCTGCTCATGGCGGGTCAGGACGTGGTGAATGGACGGGTACTTCAATATGTGGTCATAGAGCGGCAGAATCGCGCCGCCGGGGACACCGAAGACGAGATCGACGCCCTCCGCTTGCAGCGACTCGCATACAAACTCTCCGCCCGCCAGCATCCTGCCTGACATCATTCTCCTCGCTACTCTCTTACCGGCTTACCTGCTAGTTGTACGTCTCTTCTTTATATCCATCCCGCCTTGTGGGGGAAGGTTGGGGTGGGGTTGATTCCGGGTAACAACCCGAGGCCACCGCGCTCTCCGAGCCGGAGCGGCCATTAAAAAACCCGTCCCATGAAGGGACGGGAGCTTTCGCGATCCCGCGGTACCACCCTCCTTACCCGGCCTCATGGCCGAGTCTCTCATTAGCGTTTGTTCGGGCGCGACCCCGCCAAAACCAATTTCGTCTCCATCCTGCCGACGGAGACCGCGTTTCGGATGCTCCGGGGCGAGTTCACGTGCCGTCACGACCGGGCTTCCACCGTCCCCGGCTCGCTGTCCGCTAGACTAACGCTACTACTCCCCTTCGTAGCAGTGTCGATTTTGCCATTCCCAGCTACGAGTGTCAACATGATTCCTATTGGACGCCAATTGAGCCTCCCTTCCACCCAAGCCGCTCGCCACCGCCTTTGAGATGAGACTTCGCGACCTTGCCGATTCTGCGCTCCGGCTGCTTTTTCCGCCTCGCTGCGTTCTCTGCGGACGGGAAGGCGACCTCATCTGCGAGCCATGCAGGCGTTCGTTTCCTCCGCGCCTTGACCCTGATGCCATACCCAAGCTGCCCGGCATTCGCACTGCGCGCGCCGTTTGGCCGTATGAGGGCAGCGTCCGTGAAGTTGTCCGACGCTACAAGTACAACGGCCTCCGCTCGCTCGCCCCGGCGCTCGCGTCAGAGATGGCTCATGTCCTGCGCGAATGGAATCCTGCCGTTGACCTGATCGTCAACGTCCCCGTCCATCCCGCGCGACTCCGTGAGAGGGGATATGACCAGTCCGAACTTTTCGCGCGGGAACTCTCGCGCACGATGGGTATAGCAGCCGTTCCGGCACTTGTCCGACTGCGGGAAACCGCCGTTCAAGCGCGAGCGATGAATGCCGCCCAGCGTTCCGAGAATGTCCGCGGCGCGTTCCACGTCCCTGATCCGGAGCAAATCCGACGCGCCAATGTTCTGCTCATCGACGATGTACTGACAACAGGCGCGACGCTCACAGAAGCCGCGCGTGCTCTGAGGCGTGCCGGTGTGAGGAACGTCTACGCCTTCACCCTCGCCCACGAGGTCTAGGGCCAAAGCGTTGACGGGCGCTCCCTGCCATGCTTCGGACAGGGGATAATGGCGTCATGACAGACGCACACAACATCCCTCTTCGTGTTGGCAAACTCCCGCCTGATCTTCTTGCCCAACTCCTTGAGCAGGTCGATGTAAAGGACCCCAGCGTCATCCTCGGCCCCCGTATGGGGGAGGACGCGGCATTGATAGACAACGGCGGGGAGAATTACCTCGTCGTGAGTTCAGACCCCATCACGTTCGCCGCGGAGCAACTTGGCTGGTACGCCGTTCACGTCAACGCAAACGACATCGCCGCAACCGGAGGGACGCCGCGATGGATGGTGATGACCGTCATCCTGCCGGACGGCTCACCGCCGCAACTCGCGCAGGACATCATGCGGCAGACGGTAGATGCCTGCGCGGAGATTGGGGTCACGCTTGTGGGCGGCCACACAGAGGTGACGCACGGCATTGACCGCCCAATCGCCATCGGCACGATGATCGGAGAGGTCGCCAAGGGCAGGGAAACACCCACATCAGGGGTGCGGGAGGGTGACTACATCATCCTCACCGGAGGCCTTGGCATCGAGGGCACGGCCATCCTCGCCATTGAACGCGCTGATCAGCTGCGTGCTGCCGGAGTCTCAGATGAGACAATCCGGATTGCGGCTAACCTGCTCCATGTTCCTGGCATCAGCGTTGTTCAAGGTGCCCAGCTTGCTCTCCAAACTGCTGCCGTCCATGCCATGCATGACCCGACCGAGGGGGGTGTTGCCACGGCCCTGCACGAGATGGCGGACGCATCCGGTGTGGGCCTTGAAATTCATGCCGGCGTGATGGAAACGATGACCCTACCCGAGACTGTAGAAATCTGCCGCGCCCTTGACGTCAACCCCGTGGGACTCATCTCCGCCGGAGCACTCATCATTGCAGCCGCGCCGGAAGATGCCTCGGGCGTCCTCACTGCTCTTGAACAGGCGGCCGTCATTGGCCGCGCCGTGCCGCGTTCCCAAGGCGTCAACGTCCCGCGCTTTCCGCGCGACGAGCTGGCCAGAATACTCGCGGGCTAGCCCCCTGGTAGAGGTGTGTCTTTAAGCCGCTTCCGGCATTGTTCCTAAAATAAGCTCTGCGTACTGCAAGAGGTGACGATCCGGTAAGAACAACTCACGGGCGCGCTCCCGCGCCGCCGCCCCCATCTGCGCTGCCCTTTCCGGATTCATTAGCAGTTCACGAATCGCATTGGCGCATGCCTCGACATCCGATGCGTCCGGCAGCAAGATGCCGGTTTCTCCATCGACGACCTGTTGCCGGATGCCGCCCACCGCGCTCGCCACAACCGGCTTGCCTTTCCACATCGCCTCCGTCACCGTCAGCCCGAACCCCTCTGCAAGGCTCTTCTGCACGATGATCGTGGCGTGTCGCTGAATCGCATTGATGACTGCCGCGTTCTCCTCGCGATCTTCCATTGGAACGGTTGCGAGGTGGATGCGCTTTCGAGCGTCGTCCGGCAGCGCCCGCCACTGGTCGACGCGTTCCGCCAGCACATGCTCCGCCTCCGGATCATCCGCCACGCCGGACACGGCAGGGCCGACAAGCAGCAGGTGCGCGTTCTCAGGACGATGATTCAGCCCCGCAAACCCGCGCATCACGCCCGCCATGCCCTTCAGGCTGTCCCAGCGCGCCACCTGGACGACAAGGGGGTCATCCGGCGCGGGCAACTCGCCGTCCGTGATCATATCGAGACGACACCTGACCGGCGTCAGTGAGCCGTCTTCTCGCCGAAACAGCGGCGGCGCGTCCGGCGCGGGTCCGGAGAGCAGGCCAACCTGCTTCAGAATGCTCCGTGTCGTTTCAGGCGCGATCTCGTCATTCTTGGGGCTGGCCGGGTCAATGGACGGATGGATGACTCTGAATGCCGACGTATCAAGCCACTCCGGCGCGTACTCCTGGAGGGTCAGAATGACCAGGTCTGTTTGCTCGACATACGGGCGGAGAAAATCCCACGCGGACGCAACGATGGGCGTGTGCCGCTCATGGCCGATATGGGATCGCCAGATAACACGGGCGCCCATTTCCAGCATGTGCGGGGTCAGCCCGGCAGTCTGGGGGTCGTGAAGAATGACAATATCACCGGGACGAATGTGCGCGGTCAACGCCGCCGCATTCTCCAGCAGTGTCTGCTCGTAATAAGCCTGATCGTCCTCTGTAAGCGGCTGGCTGTCCCCTGCCTGGTTATGCAGGTTGTTGTGGATGCGTTTCGTGATCTGGAAAAACCGGGGATCCCCCTCGATGACAAGCCAGCGCGAGTCCGTGCCTGCGCCGCGCGCATATCCACACAGGGACTGCACAAGCTCTGCCACACCGCCGCCCCGCGCCGTCGAATTGATATTGAAAACCGTTCGACCCTGCAAGCGCTCACGGACAGTCTGGGCCGCAATCGTGATGGCGTTGCGCCTTTCCGCGCTCAAGTGTGGGGTCAGTAAATCCAGTGATCTTTCGGCTACCTGAACTTCAGTGATTACACGGGCGCGCGCCTGCTCGCCTGCCATGATTGACACTAATCCTCCTGATTCCTACTCGTTATTTCAGTCATTCTCTATGAGTGAACTCCGAGGGTATGAACCCAGCAGGCGGATTCTCTTGCAAATCGTCCCCAGTCCCGCCTTGACCTCCGCGAATGCCTCTGCCAGTCCTGCGTCAGTGATATGGCCCAAGTACTCCACGATGAACGTGTATTCCCAAAGACCTTCCCCCGGATCGAGTCGGGACGGCCGTGATTGCAGCATCGTTGCGTTCAAACCCCGGGAAGAGAACAGGCTGAGCACCTTGACCAGAGCGCCCGGCTGGTTCTCGAGATCGAACAGGAGCGTCGTCTTGTCACCGCCCGTTGTGTCCGGAACGTCGTTGTGACCCAGCACCCAGAAACGTGTCGCGTTCTCTGCCCCATCCTCCATGTTTTCCCGCACAACCTTCAGCCTGTAGTAGAGCGCCGCAACAGCCGTCGCCAATGCCGCCGCCCCGGGGTCTTCGGATGCCGCAGCTATCTCAGCTCCACGCGCCGTGCTTGATTCCTCGATGACCTCAATCTCCCGCCCCAATTCTTCCGATAAACGCCGGATATTCCGCCGGCACTGGCTCAGCGCCTGCGGGTGTGAATAGATGCGCGTCACCTGTTCCAGTGATGTTTTTGTCAACAAGTGATGGTGAATGGGCAAGAAAACCTCGGCCACCACATTGATGCCCTCCGTCGCGCTCACGAAATCCAGCGTTGCCCCCACGGTCCCCTCAAGCAGGTTCTCAATGGGCAGTACGCCGTATTCAATCTCACCTTGCTGGACGGCCTGGCAGATTGCCTCCGACTCCATCGGTTCGAAGATGGCATCCCGGCCGAAGTGGGCGATGGCCGCAAGGTGCGTGAACGTCGCCTCCGGCTGGAGAAATCCTACAGTCGGTCTATCGAAACTCATGCGCGCTCCACCTTCATCCGCACGAATCCCCGCTTACCCATCTTGATGATTGCTCCCTCAACATCCTCCGGCGAGAGTTGGAGTGTGGGCTCGGTATGGCGATGGTCGTTGATCTCAAGGCCACCCTGCTGGATCAGGCGGCGCGCGTCGCCGCGGCTTGTCGTCAGTCCCGTCGCCACTGCAACGTCCAGAATCGTCAGAGGCTCCTCTGAGGGTTTCAGGAAAACCTCCTCCACGTCCTGCCGCATGTTCCCCTCGCCCACCACGCGGGTGAACTCGGCCTGGGCCCGTTGAGCTTCATCGGCGCCGTGCAGGCGCTCTGTCACCGCTGACGCAAATCGTTCGCGAGCGTCTTGCAGATTGGACTCGGAGGACAGGCGGCTGCGAACCTCCTCGATCTCGTCATCCGGCGTGTCGGTGAGCGCGCTCAAGAACATCGGCAGCAACTCATCACTGACCTGTGTCAGCTTGAAGAACATGTCGACGGGGTTCTCGGTCAGGTCAACCGTGTTCCCATATGACTTGCTCATTTTGCGGCCATCAAGCCCCGGGATGAGCGGCGTCATCAGCACGTGCTTTGTCTTGCCGTTGTAATTCCGCACGAGGTCTCGCCCGACCATCATATTGAACATCTGGTCACGACCGCCAAGCTCCGCGTCCACGCTCATCGCCACGGAATCGTACCCCTGCAGCAGCGGGTATAGGGTCTCATGGAGGTGGAGGGGCCGCTGTTGTGAGAGCCGTTCCTGGAACATGTCCCGTTCAATGAGCTGCTGTACCGTCACGTTCGCGGAAATCTCGATCATGTCTCGCAGTGAGAGCGCGTCCAGCCACTCACCGTTCCACTTGATCTCAACAGGATTGTCGCCGCCCAGGTCGAGCACCCTGGCGATCTGGTCGCGCCACGTCTTCGCATTCGCCGCCACCTCCTCCTGGGTCAACTGCCGGCGCTCCGCGGACTGTCCTGTCGGATCGCCGATGCGGGCCGTAAAGTCGCCGAACAACATGATCACGCGGTGGCCCTGCAGTTGAAACCATCGGAGCACGCGCAGGGAAAGATAGTGGCCGATATGCAAGCTTGTGCTTGTAGGATCAAACCCCTCGTAGATTGTCAGCTGCCGCCCGGAGTTCAGCGCTTCCTGCAATTCCTCCTCAACGATCACACCGTCCAGGATTCCGCGACGAAGCAGGTCCGACAACGACCACTTGGCGAGCGCCTCATCCGCCGGCGGCGATGGATATGATTCGGCGTCCTCATCCGTTGCCCCTAGAGACAACAGCAAGGCAGTGGCCGCCTCAATGTCATCCATCTGTGTCAGCGAAACGTCATTCTCAGAAAGCGACGTCTTTTCAGCGCTAACGTAGCCGTAGGAAACATCTGCATCTAGCGTGGCTTTGGCCAGCAACGCCAGTTCGTGGGTCGCCGCCTCCACGCCCTCAGCAGTCGCGTCCGTGAACCCGTCGACGGGAAAGACGATTGTCCGGCTTTCAGGCGTCGTCATCGCCTTTTCAGCCTGCCGCCACACCCAACGCCGCGTCCGGATTTCGTTTCCAGTTGCATACACCGGCTCGCCGGAGGGCAGTTCTTCCGTTTCGTCACCGGCGGAGGCTGTGAATGTGTCCCCCTCCCGACTCAGACGCACGGCGATGTCTCCCGGGAGTTGGTCCAGGTCATGCGCGCCGACGGGGACAAGGTGTCTCAACGAAATAAGATTGGCAATATCGGCTGCCGGGTTGATGGAACGAATGTAGTCGCCGCGCAGGCACCGCTGAGCGAGGGCCGCGACCGACGGCGTGTGAGTCCGGGGATTGATTTCCTCTGCCTCAAACGCCTGCTCCCACCGGGCGATCGCCGGATGGCCGTGCAACCCGGCCCCGCCGAGCTTCCAGGGCGCAGCCTGTGCTGCCTCATTCAGCGCGTGTTGGAGTACACGGACGTTTTCCTGAGAGGGTTGGCCTGCGTCATGCACGAATACGACGCCCACAACATAGGTGGGGTGCCGCTCTAGCAGGTCGTCTGAAAGCTCAAACAGCATCACACGCGCCTTTTGGGCGTCATGAAATTAAGGCGGAGTGGTGGCAGGAGAGGGATTCGAACCCCCGTAGCCCTTAGGGCGCCAAGTTTACAGCCTGGTGCGTTTGTCCACTCCGCCATCCTGCCAATGCTACGCATTCTATCGACCATCGCCCTGCCACGTCATGCCCCGCGCCATGTTGTTCCGAGCGCGACGAAGAGTCTTGAGTCTTCCTTTGCCCTAGACCTTCCGCCCAACCGCCTTTGCGATACTGTTGATCTCTTTGTGCAAATCCGGCAGCCATTCCATGGGCAGCGACTGCGCCCCGTCAGAAAGCGCCGTCGTGGGATCCGGGTGCGCTTCGATAATAAGCCCGTCCGCTCCCGCTGCGATGGCAGCCTTCGCCATCGGCATCACAAGATCGCGTTCACCCGTGCCGTGGCTGGGATCAACGACGACGGGCAGGTGGCTCTCCCTCTTGAGGATCTGCACGGCCGTCAGATCAAGGACGTTGCGAGAGAATTCATCGTCGAAGCTGCGGATGCCGCGCTCACACATGATGACGTTCCAATTACCCTCGCTGATGATGTACTCGGCGCTCAGCAGCCATTCGCGGATGGTGGCATGGAACCCGCGCTTCAGCAGGACCGGCTTGCGCGTCTGTCCCACTGTTTTGAGCAGCCGGAACGCGTGCATGGTGCGAGCGCCAATCTGGAGGATGTCTGCGTACTCCTCGCACATTTCCACGTCCATCTCGGACATCACCTCGGTGATAACCATGAGGCCATACTCATCCGCGACGTTTCTCAGGATGCGCAGGCCTTCCAGCCCCAGTCCCTGGAACGTATACGGCGAGGTGCGCGGCTTGAACGCGCCGCCGCGCAGGATGGTGAAGCCAAGTTTCTTGTCCATCTCGGCAATCTGCCGCACCTGCTCCTCGGACTCTACTGCGCACGGTCCTACCATCATGGCCACCGGCGCGCTCGGCCCGATCTTCACGCCGTTGGGCAAATCGATTACGGTGTCGCGCTTTCGAAAATCCCGGCTCACGTGCTTGTACGGCTTCATGATGCGGACGACGTGGTCCACGCCAGGCAGGATTCTCAGGACATCATCGCCGCCCGCAGTTGTATCACCGATGACGGCAACGACACTGGTGAACTCGCCCGGCTCCACATCCGCCCGATAGCCAAGTTCCTCAATCTTCTCCACGACGCCATCCACGTTTTCCTGTGTTGCGTCAGTCCGCATTACGACGATCATTGCGTGCGCTTTCCTCCGGCCACGCGGCCTATGCCCTCTCTACCACTCCTCAACAACGAAAGCCCCCCCGACTGATGCGGGGGGGCTTTACTTTTTCCTGTACTTGCGTGTCAATCAGACGAGCAACGTCGGCGGCCCACCCCGCAGGGGGTAGCTAAAGTCGTAATAGCGATAGCCGGCGCCGATCATCATGCCAAAATCCTACTGACGTCATATTGAATCTGTCAAGCCTTTGAACCGGGTTTGGAACCCGTCTTGGAAAGCTTGACATTTCGGCTCCTGCGCGAATAGACTGGCGACGCTCCGGAGGCAGAATGGCACGCGGAAAAACCAAGCTTATGAAGCAGGTTGAGGAGCGCTATGGGCGCCCCTTGGAGCGGCTTTTGCCCGAAATGTACAACGAACTCGGATTGCCCGGCATGTCCGAAGAACTCGGCATCAGCAAGGGAACTCTCTGGTACTGGCTCCTCAAGATGAATCTCACTGTCAAGCGCGTTGCGCTCGCCCCCGGCGAGAGCCTGGAAATCAAGCGCGAAGCCTCCTGAGCGGCGGCGGCCCCACTAAGGCCCCATCGTGCGACGGTTCACCAGGGAACTATCCGCCCTCGTCATCATCATCGTCCTGGTTGGACTTGCCTTACTGGTTGCGCCGGCCGTTCGTGGCATCCTCGCAGAACGTGCTCATGGCGGCGATCGTTCTGTGTTGCAGGACGCAATTCCCATATACCAGGAGGCCCGGGTCTTTCCCCAGCCGGAATGGCCGACTCTATCCGGCGAGGTGGGCGTGCCACGGGAGGGGAACGCAGCAGGCTACCAATGCGATGGCTCGGACGGAGGGGAAATCTGCTCCTGGCTCGCCTTTGAGCTGCTTGCGGAGCACGGTGGACTGGAATCCACGGCGGCGATTACTTCCGCTGAAACCACACTCAACGTCGGCGCAACGAACGCGCCGAGCGGCAACTACGGCTGGTATCTGAACGTCTCAGGACTGGTTGCGTCAGAGCCGCAATTCGATTCGGAGATCGGGTATCCGTAAGGGCCTTTATCGACGAATGACCTCTATCGACGGATAAACCTGACTGGAACCAGTTGTTGACCAACCGGATCAGCGGCCAAGGCGAGTATCTCAAGTGTGACAACACCTATCAGCGGCTCTTCGCCCTCATGGCCAAATAAAACAGGGGTGACCGCACTGTCGCCATTAATTGCGACCCAGGCGGCCCCCCTGTCATATTCGATTACTCGACCGTCAGCCAACTCCGCGTAAGCCTTGCCAGTCGGTTGGACCCCCAACTCCTCGAGAACCGCGCGGGGTACGAGAGAATAGGTGGCGCCGGTGTCGACCATCGTGCCCTGAAGATCGACACTTCGAGATTGGTCATCCGACCACAGTTTCAGGTCAGCCTTTATTTCGCCCATACCCTATTCTACGCGAGGTTTACGCCGGATAGACGATCTCCCCGCCGGAGGTCTGGCGAGACGGCTGTCGGGATGTCTCCGCGCCCTTGGTCGCCCAGAAAATCTCAGCGATCTCCTGCACCGTCGCCACCAGCGCCTGCGCGTTCTCCATGCTCACGCTCTGCCGCGCAGCGGAGCCCTGCTTCATGGCTGTGAAGAACAGGTTGTGCAGGTTCGGGTGCTGCTCCAGGTGCTCGGGGCGGAAATAGTCGCCCCACAGGATGCGAAGCTCCTTCTTGGCAAGCTCGGCGTGCTCTTCCTTGACGGCGATGTAGCGTATGAGCTTGTTGCGCGACTCCGCGTCGGAGACCTCGCCCAGGTCCTCAATCAGATTCACCATCCGCACCACCGTGTGGGCTGCGATCTGGGCTGCGTGCGGGTCATAGATACCGCATGGGATATCGCAGTGGGCGTTGGCGGTACGGGCGGGTGAGAGCTTTTCGATAGCTCCCAAGGCTATACTAAGTGCGGACATTTCTTCCTCCTATCGTCCCCAATTTTCAAGTTGGCTCATCAACGGATTCAAACGTGAAAGATTGTACGGTAGCCCCCACTCATAGGGCAAGGAACGCGGCGGGCATTGAGGGGCGCCCCTGATGCCCTGGTGGCTGAATCCCCCGCGCCTGCTGGACCTGCTCACTTCCCTCCGGTTCCGCGTGGCCGGCCACAGCATGGAACCGTATTTGCTGGAGGGCGACATGATTCTCGTATCTCGGCGTTTCCCCGGTGGGGCGCCGCGACGGGGCGACGTTGTGGCGTTCAGAGAGCCCGAATCCGGAGGAATATCTATCAAACGCGTTTGCGGTCTACCGAACGAACACATTGAGATCATCGATGGCGCAGTATATGTGAACGGCGAGCCGCTCCTAGAGCCCTACGTGTCACGCGCGCCGTCGAGACCGAATACCGGCGATAGCGCCGAGTGGATGACCGGCGGGGATGAGTTCATCCTGCTCGGTGACAATCGCGGTGACAGCCAGGACAGCCGTGCATTCGGTTCAGTCGCGCGCAATGCCATTGCGGGCCGCGCGTGGTATTGCCATGAGCCCAAGGAGAGAAGGGGCATCCTGCGCTGACAAATAACGCGCCAACGCGATACGATGACGATGCGGCATCGGTAAGAGAGCCGCCGCGAACGGGGGAGTAAACACACCATGACCATGCCAGAAATTGGGCAACAACTGCCGGACTTGACGTTTACGTCCGGATTTCGAGAGACGATCAGCACCGCCGACCTCAAGGGCGAAGAGAACCTTGTCATCGCATTCTATGCCGCCGCTTTCACAGGTGGTTGAGAGCGGGAGCTGAGGGAATTCGAGCGCCTGCACGACGAATTCCGAAAGCTAAACACCCAGGTCTGGGGTTCAAGCGTTGATCTGATTCCGAGCCAGGCGGCATTCGCGCAGCACTGCGGCCTGAGTTACAGGCTCGTCAGCGGCTACCCGAATCACGAGGCGGCCAAGACGCTCGGCGCGTGGAATGAGGAACGAAGCATGATGCGCCGCGTCACCTACGTCATCGACAAGGAAAGCGTCCTCCGCCACGTCATTGATGACCCCGGTGACATGGAGCGCCATGCAAACGAAGCGCTGGAGGCCGTGAAGGGCCTTTCCGGTTAGAGGTTCAACGCCCATCCGCTCATCCGTCATTCCCGTGAAAGCATGCCCCGTACTCCGATACAGGGTGGGAATCCAGAGTCCCCTCTCCCCCGAGGAAGGGTCGGGATCAGGGTTCGGCTCTCACGCTCGTTCGCCCTGAGCCTGTCGAAGGGCCCTCCTGTCATTCTGAGCGCAGCGTAGCGGAGTCGAGGAATCTAAAGCCTCATTTCCCCAACCAAACCTCGTAACGCCGCGTAACTAGGGCGTGTCTGTAGGAATGGTCATCAACCGATCGCGAATGTCTGCCGACGGCATACTCAAATCCACGGTCATAAAACGGAATCTGTGACCCTGAATGTCCGCCCACTCGTCTACATTCTCGTCGACTGTCGGGTGCAACAAGATACCTGTGCTGCTCAACGACGGCGGATCGTCATGCCGTTCCTGTGAGCGCACGTACGCGTAGATCTGATAGATGTAGCCACTCCGCAGTGATTCATCGCGCCTGAACCCAGGCGTTGTAATGTCTGTAAATTTCGTATCAATCACAATGCGTCGAGCATCCCTACGATGTTCTAGCACGATGTCCTGTTGCATACGTGGCAGAATGTCGTCCAACCCACCGGACGAGCGCGAGTAATCCCAGTCAATCCACTTGCCGTGGTCGACATTCCATCCCTGCGGCGCCAATCGCACTGTATAGAATCCCGCAACCGCCCTCTCAAACACACGTCGCAGCCAATCGCCCCGCTCGACTGAAAACATCTGCGACTGGTCTGCCTCTTCTGTGGGTATCGCCATGTCGAACACTAGCTGCGCCGACGCAAGCATCAGTCGATCCTCTCGATGATGCTCGCGTCGGATTGTACGGAACGCGTCGCCACGACCGCGCAGACTGTCTAGCGTGGGATCCGCAGTCACGCCTGACCGCGCAAGCGCAGCCGCCGCGTTTCGACATCGTGACGCCAGCGTCTGATTCGTCGCTAATCGCGACGCGCGAGACAATGCCGCCATGACGTACCGATTGGGAGGCGTATCCACTGTCAACTCGTCAAAGCGACACGCGACGAATCCTTTGTCCAGCAGCGAGCGCCGCTCTGTACGTAGCAAATCAATGCGTCCGCGCACTCGCCGCAAGTCTGCCTCTCGACGGTGGAATGAAAAGCTCAGATTGCGCTTGAGCCGCCGTTCAACGGAATACGCGAGAACCTCGGCGACCAAATTGAATATCTCGTCCGAGTTGTCTTCTGCCCCAGCCAACTGAGTGTCAGCCAGATGCTCCTGATACAGCGCGGAAGCCCACAGCAGCAACAGCCACACGTTGCGGATGGGGATACGAGTGTTCCTATCGCGGGGGTGTGCCGACTCAGCCCCCTCAGCCGTGGAAACCATCGTCTCTACAGACCCTCTTCCAATCTGGCGGCATGGTCATCAACCGTCTTTGCGCCACCCGCGTCAAACCAATACTCCGCTAGAAGCGGCCTGATCTCCGTGTCAACCACAATCTTGAACCATTCGGCGTCCATGCGTGTCCCTGAGGCCGGGGTGACGACGCTATGGCCGATGCGGAACTGCTTGCCAAGGCTTGAATCGGTGGCGATGGCCTCATTAAGTGCGTTCATGCGCTGCTGAATATCCCTGAGGAATTCCTCATCAACCTCGCAACTCTGCTGGCACCACTCCTGCCACGCATCGCCGAAACTCGGCTCTAAATCGAGGAATGCGAATCGGCGTCGCAGTGCGAAATCCACCAGAGCCAACGACCGATCCGCAAGGTTCATTGTGCCAATGATATGGACGTTCTCTGGTATGTTGACGCGCTCCCCTTCGTATTTGGGATACGCGAGTGACAGCGCTTCGCTCTCTTTCCGCTTGTCCGCCTCAAGCAAGGTCAACATCTCGCCGAAAATCTGCGCCGGGTTCCCCCGATTGATTTCTTCAATGACCATGACGTATGCGTTTGACTTGTCATTTTGGGCGTCGTCAATCAACTTCATGAACGGGCCGTCCGCCAACTCCAGCTTTGCCTCGCGGCCGTCACCGCTGGTCGGTCTGTACCCCCGCACAAAGTCCTCATATGACATGTTGGCGTGGAACTGTACTGGCCGGACGAATTCTCGTGTATCGTCCTTGTGCCCAATCAGCGCGTAAGCCAACCGTTTTGCCAGCCACGTCTTCCCTGTGCCCGGCGGCCCTTGCAGGATGAGGTTCTGCTTGGTCTTCAAACGCTCCAGCGCCTTGGCCAGCGTTTCGTGCGGCAGAAAGCACCCATCATTCGTGATGGAGTCAAGGGTGTAGGATGGTAGTGAATTCTCTTCCGCTTCCGATCCATTGCTGTCAGGGTAGCCGTACTTTTCACCCCAGTACGGGTACTTCAAAAACAAGTTGATATCTTGGTCTTCATCATCAAACGTAAATCGTATCAATGCTTGCCGCCGTCGCCCGTCAGGTGGAACTCGCCAAACTGTTCCGGTATACGTGTAGAAATACCACTCACGTGGCGAGCCAACCGGAATCCAGTCCACCCGTAAAGACCGTCGGTCTCCTAGGTTTTCAAGGACGACACCCGTAGCCTTGACTGTCATCACAGAGACGTACTCTCCGCGATTGTCGAAGGGTAATCCTCTCTTGCGGGTGTATTGGGATTTGATAGCGATTCGGTCCCCTGGTTGTATTGAAGCGATTAGATCGCCGTAATCCTCTACGGGCCCGCCTTCCCAAATCCCGTTTTGGATAAAACGCTCAGTCTGATCATCGCGGCGACCAAACATGGCACCAACAAACCAGGCAGGGCGCGGATTCTCCGGCTCAGTAGCCATCTTTCGTATTCTCCGTTAGTTCGATATGTCTGGTGGTGATTGCGGTACCGCCATTGCCGATTCTCTACCGTATTGGTACGACCGACAAGCTCCCCCCCGTTCGCCCTGAGCCTGTCGAAGGGCATTCTTCTTGTCATTCCGAGCGTAGCCGAGGAATCTACTGCCTATCCCCCCGCCCGTACGCGGACGGGGTCCCTTCCGCGCAGGGCAGAGACGAATACTGCCACTACGAGCAGTACCGTCAGGTATGTGATGACGTCCTGGTAGCCTGTGGTTGCCGACTGCGCCATCGCCGTTCCCGCATCCACCCCGGCATCCAATAGCCGCGCCTCCTCATCGCGCTGAATGACGGCAAATAGCGTCCCGGCGATGGCGATGCCCGTCGCCTGGCTGACCTGCCGCACGGTGGCGATCATGGCGGACGCCGTGCCGAGGCGATGAGGCGGGACTGAGCTGACGAGGGCGGTGTTGTTGCCCGGCTCGAAAATCGAGATGCCCGTCCCCAATGAGAGCAGCACGGTCACAAAGATTGCGATGTGCGTGTCGACGCCGATATAGGTCAGCGCATAGTAGGCGGCGGTCATGAGCATCAGGCCAAATGTCGCGATAACACGCGTTGGGACCTTGTCCGCCACCCATCCGGCAGAGGGGGCAACAAAAAGGCGTACGACGGGCAGTGTGACCAGGATCAGGCCGGCCTCCGTCGCTGTCAGGCCGCGCCCGTCAAGCAGGAAGAACGGCAACAGGATGATGAGTGCCCCCTGCGTGATGAACTGGAGCGTGTTGGTGGCGTTCGATGCGGAGAACTGCCGGATCAGGAACAGGTTCAACTCGAGGATGGGGAGACGCTCGCGGAGGAACCGGACACCGCTCCTGCGAATCTGGAGAACCATCATTTCCGGCCTCGACTGGATGTACATGAATACGGCAAACGAGACGACCGCAGCCGCTGTGAATCCGATGATGAGAGGCTCCGACCAGCCGAGAATAGGGCCCCGGTTGAGCGTGAGCAGGAACGCGGTCATGAAAACGAAGAGCAGGACTGCGCCAAAGAAATCGAACCGAACGTGACGGCCTTCCGCGCGGTCGTTTCGCAGAATGACTAGCCCCATCACGAAGAACAGCAGGATAAATGGAATGCGCGTGTAGAAAAGCGCTTGCCATCCGAGCGCGTCCAGCAGGAATCCTCCTAGCAACGGGCCTGTGGAGAGGCCGATTCCCACAAAGACGTTCTCCAGTCCGATCGCCCGCGCCCGTTCGGCTTCAGGAAATGCCCCCACAACGATGGCATCGCTGTTGGAGATGAACAATGCCAACCCGATGCCCTGGATCACCCGGGCAACCAACAGCATCGCCAACGTTGTGCTCAGTGAGGCAATAACCAGCCCGAATCCAAATACGAGAAATCCGGCCAGGAAAACCTGCTTGCGCCCGATGGCGTCGCCCAGACTGCCGAACGTCAGGCTCAGTCCGAGGCTTGCCAGCAGGTAAATGACGCTTACCCAGAGGATGACATCGGGTTCGACATCGAACTCTCGCCCAAGCTCGGGCAGCGCAATGTTCGTTATCCCCACGTCGAAGGCGCTTGTGAGGATGCTCACGCCCACGGTGAGAAGCACCAGCCACTTGTAATAGCCGGCCGAGCGCAGCCTTTCGGTAAAGGGCATCTGTTAGCGGTTCGCCTGGGCGCGGGAATCCCCTGGGGTCGATTCAGAGGATTGCGGCCGTCCCTGGGGCCCGCGAACGCGCCCCGTTGTCTCCGGGTCGCGCCCCCGCAGCACAGACACGATGATTGCCGCCACCAACGTAACAAGCATGATGGTCAGGACATCCTGGAATCCCTTTTCTACGGAGAGACTGAGGGCGTCCCCGGCTTCAACGCCAAGCCCCAGCAATCGTGATTCCTCGGCGCTCTGGATTACGGCATAGAGCGTTCCGGCTACCGCGATGCCCGTCGCCTGGCTGATCTGCCGCACGGTGCCGAGCATGGCCGATGCGGTGCCGAGATGCGAGGGAGGTACAGAGCCCATGATGGCGCTGTTGTTGCCCGGGCCGAATATCGAGCTGCCCGCGCCCTCCGCAAGCAGCAAGGTGATCAAGATCGCCACGGGCGTATCGATGCCCACACTCCGCAGCCCAAAGTACGCGCCGGTCATGACAAGCAAACCCAAAGTGGAGACCGTCCGCGACGACATCTTGTCCGCCGCCCAGCCGGCAAACGGCGCAACGACGAGCCGCACGATTGGAAGCGTGACGAGGATTAATCCCGCCTCCGTCGCCGTGATTCCGCGCCCGGTAATCAGGAAGAACGGCATCAGAATGATGATCGCGCCCTGGCTCAGGAATTGCAGCGCGTTTGCGCTGTTTGCTATGGAGAACATTCGATTGCGGAACAGGCTCAACTCCAGAACAGGCAGGTGGTCTCTCATGACGCGGATGCCCCTCATGTGAATCTCTACCAGCGGCAGCCGCTGGCGGGATTCCACGAAAAGGAATACGAGGAAAGACAAGAGGGCAGTCGCGCCCAGCCCGATGATGAGAGGCTCCGTCCACCCCAGGTTCGGGCCGCGATTGAGGCCCAACAGGAACGCCGAGACGAAACCGAAGAGAGCCAGCGCGCCAAGGAAATCGACACGCGCATGTCGGCCCTCTTGACGGTCGCTCCGCAGGAAAATCAGCCCCATGACAAAGAACACCGCCATGAACGGCGCGCGGGTGTAGAACAGCGACTGCCATCCCCAAAGGTCGAGCAGAAAACCACCCAATGGCGCTCCACTGGCGAGGCCGACGCCGACAAAGGCGTTCTCCATCCCGAGCGCCCGGGCGCGTTCTGTGTCCGGGAAAGCGTCTACGACGAGGGCGTTTCCGTTGGCGAGGATCATCGCTTGTCCTATGCCCTGCACGACGCGCCCGAACAGCAGCATCGGCAGAGTCGTGCTCAACGGCGTGATGATCAGCCCAATCCCGAACACGAGGAACCCGGCCAGGAAAACCTGCTTGCGTCCGATGGCGTCGCCGAGACTGCCGAGCGTCAGCATCAGCCCGATGCTGGCAAGCAGGTACGCCACGCTCACCCACAGGATCACGCTCGCATCTACCCCGAACACCTTCTCAAGCTCTGGCAGAGCGATATTGGTGATAGAGCCGTCGACCGTGCTCGTCAAGATGCCAAGCCCAACAGTCACAAGCACCAACCACTTGTACTGAGGGCCTGAACGGAGTCTTTGCCCGAGGGTCATTTCAAAAATCTACACCCGAATAGCCAACCCGCGCCTGCGTCGGCCTCTCCCCTTACCCTCATGACACTAGCGTGATTCTCCATGCCTGGCCGAAACCTTCGCTCAGCGCGCGCGCTATTTCTTTAAAGTCAGGTGTCGTATCCAGCGCGCCCGCCAGCGTTCCCGTGCGGTCATTCAGATCGCGGCGGAATCGCTCCCGACGCCCCGGGTCAAGCCGTAGGAGGTCGGCCAGTCCGGACCCTGCCTCTGCCAATGGAATCGTTCCGTGTTGGAGAACGACGCCTGCTGTGCGGCGCTGCGCGGTGGCCACCATCTTTCGGCCCGCCCAATACACCTCATGGCGTCCCGGCGACTCAAAGCAGCCGAAATCCACACCGGTTTCCGGCCAGATTGGCGCAGGATCACGCATGGCGGCGCGAACGCCCAGGATTCCCAGTCCGGCCACCAACGCTTCGTTGACCGCTGCGTAACCGGCGAGAACGTCCTGCGAAAACGGTTCCTTGTCAGCGGGCGCAATCACGCTATAGGTCACGTCACCGGTTGAATGCAGGATCGCCTTGCCGCCGGTTGGACGCCGCACAATCTCGATGCCCGAATGCTCGCAGCGCTGAACGTCAAGCAGCTGCTCACTCTTTTGGTGTCGGCCCAGCGACACCGTAGGGCAAGGCCACGAATAGAGCCGTACAACCGGCGCGGACTTCCCCTCCGCCACCTGCATGGCAAGCCGCTCATCCATGTCCATGTTTTCCTGCCCGGTTAAACCTGAATCCAAAACCAGGCGCCACTCTTTACTCATGTCCATCACGATACCTTCAAATGCAGAAAATCAAATGCGCTATGTCGCCATTGCGGTGTATACTTGCAACATCACTGCGCAAGTAAGCGCAACGTCAGGGGACTCGATGCTCCAGGAGCCCGTTGAGGGTAGTCAGCAGGAATCGCAACGGCCAGAAGATAGCGAGATGGCTCGCCTTTTGGAGGCCGAAGGTCAGAATATGCCCGTCCTCCGCCGCGGTGAAGCTGTGGAGGGCACCATAGTCCACGTTGACGACGAAGGACTCCTCGTCAATATCGGAGCGAAGAGCGAAGGGGTTATTCCGTACCGCGAAATGCGAAGCCTCCCAGAGGATGAGGCGCGCGCCCTCAAGGCCGGGGATTCCATCGTGGCAACTCTCGTGCGAACCGACGAGGCCGGCCAATACATGCTTTCTTATGATCGCGCGCAGGCCGAGCGCGGGTGGCGTCAGCTCGAAAAAGAAAGGGAAACCGACGAGCTGATCACCGGCAAGGTCATCGGCCACAATCGCGGAGGCATCCTCGTTGAAACGAGGGGCGTCCAGGCGTTCGTGCCGTTGTCCCAGTTGTCTCCTGAGCACCGCGAACTCGCATCCGGTGAGGGCGATGACCAACTGCAGGCGCTGGATACGCTGGTTGGCCAGGAGTTCCAATTCAAGGTTATTGAGGTCAATCGACGCCGCCAGCGTGCCATCCTCTCGGAGCGCGCCGCGTCCCAGGATATGCGCGTCGAGCAGCGGCAAGCCCTGCTTGCTGAACTGCAGGAGGGGACGGTTCGCAAGGGCCGGGTGACGGGCGTCCGTGATTTCGGCGCTTTTGTTGACCTTGGCGGCGCGGACGGCCTCATCCACGTATCCGAGCTTGCGTGGGAGCCTGTTACGCATCCTTCTGAGATCGTCCAGACAGGGCAGGAACTTGAGGTTCATGTCCTCAAGGTCGACCACGAGACGGGGCGCATCTCCCTCAGTCTTCGCCGCACGCAGCCGGACCCGTGGCTTGCGGAGGTGGAGGCGTATCAGGAGGGTCAGATTGTTGAGGCGACTGTGACCCGTCTTGCCGTATTTGGCGCTTTTGCCCGTTTAGAGCAAAGTAATATAGAGGGCCTTATCCACATCTCGGAAATGGCGGATCACCACATCAATCATCCGCGTGAGGTCATCAAGGAGGGAGATACGCGACGGGTGAAAGTGCTTCGGATCGAACCGGAGCGACGCCGGCTGGGCCTTAGCCTACGCCAGGTGGATGCATAGGAAGGAATTGGAAGGCGCGGGCGCGAATCCCACAATAGAGGGTGAGCGGAGAAGATAATGGCGAGCAGATTTGAGAAGTTCTCGGAACGTGCCAGGCGGGTTCTCTCGCTGGCGCAGGAAGAGGCGGGTGAACTGAACCACAACTATATCGGCACGGAGCACGTCCTTCTTGGCCTTGCCCGTGAGCCGGAGGGTGTCGGCACCCGCGTCCTTGTTTCCCTTGGTGTCGATCTCTCCAAGATTCGATCTGCCGTCACTTTTATCATCGGGCGGGGGCAGAAGCAGCCGGCAAGCGACGTCGGCCTCACTCCACGCGCCAAGAAAGTCATTGAACTCGCCGTCGACGAGGCGCGTGAGATGTCACATCACTACATCGGCACTGAGCACCTGCTCATCGGCCTGTTGCGTGAGGGCGACGGCGTTGCCGCGGGCGTCCTCGAAAGTCTTGGCGTCACTCTCGACAAAGTCAGGCAGGAGACCCAGCGTATCCTGAGCCAGTCCGGCGGACAGACAGGCAGCAGGTCCAGCACGCGCACTCCAACGCTTGATCAGTTGGGTGTTGACCTGACCCATCTTGCGCGTGAGGGCCAACTTGACCCGGTGATCGGCCGGCAGCAGGAAATCGAGCGCGTGGTGCAGATACTCTCGCGCCGCACAAAGAACAACCCAGTTCTCATCGGCGAGCCCGGTGTTGGCAAGACCGCAATTGTTGAGGCTCTTGCCCGGCGCATCGCCGGTGTTAAGGACGAGGATGAAGATGCCGGCGGCATAAATGACATACCGGTACCGGACAGCCTCAGCGGCGCGCGCCTCGTCACGCTTGACATGGGCGCTCTTGTCGCCGGCACCAAGTACCGCGGTGAATTCGAGGAACGTCTAAAGAAGGTCGTCGACGAGATTCGCTCGGCCAAGAACATCATTCTCTTCATTGACGAGATGCACACGCTCGTTGGAGCGGGCGCGGCGGAGGGCGCGGTCGACGCGTCCAACATCCTCAAGCCGTCGCTCGCCCGTGGCGAGCTCCAGACAATCGGCGCCACAACTCTGGACGATTACCGCCGTTACGTTGAGCGCGACCCCGCGCTTGAGCGGCGCTTCCAGCCCGTCCGTGTGGAGGAGCCGTCGTCCGACGACACCGCCGCCATCCTGCGTGGGGTCAAGGGACAGTATGAGGAGCACCACAGCCTCACCATCACGGATGAGGCGGTGGAGGCCGCCGCCACGCTGGCTTCGCGGTACATCGCGGACCGTTTCTTGCCGGACAAGGCCATCGACCTCATCGATGAGGCAGCCAGCCGTGTCCGCATTCGCGCGTCGTCCATGCCGCTCTCCGTCAAGGAGGCGATGAGGGCGCTTGAGCGCGTCCGGGCCGAAAAGGACAACGCTGTAGCCGCCGCCAATTTCGATTTCGCCGCCGAGATGCGTGAGCGTGAGGTCAGCCTCGCCGAGCGCATCGCCCGCCTTGAGCAGGAGTGGCAGAACGAGCAGCAGAGCGCGATACCGGAAGTAACCGAGGACGACATCGCGCAGGTCGTGAGCATGTGGACCAATATCCCGGTCACGCGTCTCGCCGCCGAAGAGAGTGAGCGCCTCTTGCACATGGAAGAGGTGATGCACGACCGCATCATCGGGCAGCATGAGGCCATCATCAATGTCTCCAAGGCCGTCCGCCGCGCAAGGGCAGGGCTCAAGGACCCGCGCCGCCCCATCGGCACGTTCCTGTTCCTTGGCCCGACGGGCGTCGGCAAGACCGAACTTGTCCGCGCGCTGTCCGAGTTCATGTTTGGCTCAGAGGACTCCCTCATCCGGCTTGACATGTCCGAGTTCATGGAGCGCCACACCGTTGCCAGGCTTGTTGGCGCGCCGCCCGGGTACGTCGGCTTTGATGAGGGCGGACAGTTGACGGAGGCCGTGCGCCGCAAGTCCTACTGCGTGATCCTCTTCGACGAGATCGAGAAGGCCCACCCCGAGGTCTTCAATATCCTGTTGCAGATCTTTGACGACGGCCATCTCACCGACGCCAAGGGCCGCAAGGTGGATTTCCGGAACGCGATTATTGTCATGACGTCCAACATCGGCGCGGAGGTCATCAAGAAGAACTCCAATATCGGCTTCTCCTATGCGCGCGACGAAACCGACGTGCGCCGGTTGAGCTATGAGCGCATGAAGGACAAGGTGCTGGATGAGGTCAAGCAGTTCTTCCGGCCCGAGTTCCTCAACCGCATCGACGCGCAGGTTGTCTTCCACTCCCTCGATCGGGATCACATTCGCCAGATCGTTGACCTGATGATGAAGGACGTGGAGAAGCAGCTGGAGACCAAGAAGATCAATATCGAGGTCACGGATGCTCTGCGCGACTATGTCGGCGAAAAGGGCTACGACGAGACGTATGGGGCAAGACCACTCCGGCGCGTCATCCAGGACATGATCGAGGACAGGCTCTCCGACGAAATCCTGAGTGGCGACATTGCTGAAGGAGATACGGTCCACGTTGACTACGTGGATGAAGAGGTTGTAGTCACGACGGCCGAGCGTGCTCCGTCCAAGCCAAGTGTGTCCGCCGATACTTCTGAGGCTCCAGAAACCCCTGAAGCTCCCGAGACCGTCGAGGTGGCGGGCTAGCTGACGGTCGGGTCTGGCACGATGCCACGACCGCGCGTTTCGTATAGCTGTACGGCTTGTGGGGCGGAGTCGTCCCGCTGGGAGGGACGGTGCCCACGATGTGAAACGTGGGGCTCCCTTGTTGAGGTCACCGCAGAGTCTGCCGGACTTGCAACCGGCACTTTAGAGGCCGCTCCGCCTGCCGCGCTGACCTCCCTCATGGAACAGGCCGCAACACAGCCGTCACGGATCGCAGTCCACCCCATGCCGGAACTCATGACCGTTCTTGGCGGCGGCGTGGTGCCCGGCAGCGTGACCCTGTTGGGCGGCGAGCCCGGCATTGGTAAGTCAACCTTGCTTCTACAGATCGCCTCGGCGCTCGGGAAAGCGGGAGCGAGTGTGGTCTACGTGGCCGGAGAGGAATCCCCGGAGCAGATCGCCCTTCGCGCCGCCCGCCTCTCCCTCGCGGGTGATGGCGTGACACTTTTGTCAGAGACGCATATCGATGTGCTCTTGCAGACGCTCAACGACAACACGCCAGACCTGCTGCTTGTGGATTCCATTCAAACGCTCAGGACTGACGCATCCTCATCGGCGGGTACCGTCGCGCAGGTGCGGGAGTGCGGCGCGCGGCTCGTTGAGTGGGGGCGTCGGCGCGGCGTGTCCGTCATCATGACCGGCCACGTGACCAAGGACGGCGCGATTGCGGGTCCCCGCGTGCTGGAACATGCCGTTGACGTTGTCCTCTACCTGGAGGGTGAAGGACTCGGACCTTATCGCGTTGCCAGGTGCGTCAAGAACCGATTCGGCTCCACGGACGAGATCGCCGTCCTTGAAATGACCGACACGGGACTGCGGGAAGTTGATGATCCATCCGCCGCCCTCACGCAGGAGCGAACGTCCACCGCGCCCGGTTCCATCGTTACCCCCGTCGTTGAGGGGACCCGGCCCCTGCTGGTGGAGATTCAAGCTCTAGTTGCTCCGTCAGGCGGGGCGGACCCGCGGCGCATGGCAACGGGCGTCGATCTCAACAGGCTGCTGCTCATATGCGCCGTTCTCTCACGACGCCTGCGGCTGCCGCTTGGAAAGCACGACATTATTGTCAATGCTATTGGCGGGCTCCGCATCACAAGCCCGTCCGCGGACCTTGCGATCGCGCTTGCCATCGTTTCGAGCCTTCGTGACGTTCCTGCCGCCCCGGATCTCGCTGCTGTCGGTGAGATCGGCCTGACCGGGGACATTCGGCGTGTTCCCCAACTCCA
Organism: Dehalococcoidia bacterium; assembly: GCA_034422835.1. Classification (GTDB taxonomy): domain Bacteria; phylum Chloroflexota; class Dehalococcoidia; order UBA6926; family UBA6926; genus VXMO01. The sequence goes on from DAOUJJ010000003.1 coordinate 109,181, forward strand.
ACGGCGCATCAATGAGGCAGCGCGGCGCGGCTACGGCCGCATTATTGCGCCTCCTGACGCCGCATCATCCCCTGACGTGCCGATCGGCGTCATCCCTGCCTCCACGCTCCATGAAGCCGTCGAGCAGGCCCTCTCCGAGTATCCGTCCTCGCACGAATTTGAAATCCCTTCTCCGCCCGGGAGAGGGTTGGGGTGAGAGGAAACCATGAACGGCAATCCTGTCCACTCTCCTGGAATCGCCGAAAAGCGCGAGCATTTGCGCGGGCTGCTCCGCGAAATGGGTTCGATGATCGTTTCCTTTTCAGGGGGTGTGGATTCGAGTCTTCTTCTTGCCGAGGCGGTTGACGTTCTGGGTCAGGACGCTCTTGCGGTAACGGCGCTCTCGCCCACTTTCGCTGATTCCGAGGCGGAAGACGCCCGGGAGATTGCCGTATTCCTGGATGCCCGCCACGAGTTCTTCTACACCGACCAACTGGACATGGAGGGCTTTGCGTCGAATGATGGGCGCCGCTGCTACTTCTGCCGCGTCGACTTGTTCTCGCAGCTGCGGACTATCGCCGAGGAACGCGGGATCCCGTGGGTTATTGACGGCACTCTTACCGACGATCTTGGAGACGTGCGCCCCGGCCTTAAGGCCAAGGACGAACAGGGCGTCCGCAGCCCCTTTGTGGAGGTCGGCCTGAATAAAGACGAGGTCCGCCAACTGGCCCGCGAGCGCGGCCTGCCCAACTGGGATAAGCCCGCTGAGTCGTGCCTCGCCTCCCGTATTCCACTGGGCACGCCGGTCTCGTTCGAGCTGCTCGACAAGATCGCCCGCGCTGAGAAGTATCTCCATGAGCACGACTTCAGGCAGGTTCGCGTCCGCCATCACGGCGCGATTGCCAGGATCGAAGTCCCGCCGGAGGATATGCAGCGTTTGATTGCCGAGGACCTGCGCGAGGAATTGATTAACCACATCCGTGAACTGGGCTATCTCTTCGTGACGCTGGACCTCGCCGGATACAAGACCGGCAGCCTGAACACACGAAAGGCTGCAATCCCCACACGCGAAAACGGCTCGGCGGCATCAATCAACCGGAACGGGTAGGGATCTCGCCACATGCGAATCGCGTGGCTGCAATGCGCGAACGGCGTCAGCGGCGACATGCTGCTTGCCGCGCTGGTGGACGCCGGCGCGCCCGTCGACAGGATGAATAAGGCCATTGAACAGGTCTTTCCCGACACGACGGTCAGCCTTGAACCGGCTGAAACTCTCCGGGCCGGCATCCGCGCAACACACATCACGATTGAGGGCGGCGCTGACGCTCCCGCCGGCCATACGCCCCTGAATGACCTCGTTGCCCGCGTTGAGAGAGCCGATCTGCCGTCACGCGTGGTTCAACGCGCAACAGCTATCCTGCGCCGCATCGGCGAAGCGGAAGCGCGTGTCCACGGCGGCAGCGCTGAGACTGTGCAGCTTGCGGAACTGGGCTCAGCCGATACGCTTGTGGACATCGTTGGGACGCTTGTCGGACTGGACGAACTGGGAATCGAAACCCTCCACTCTACCGGCCTCCCGCTGGCGACAGGCCGTGTGTCCACTCATCATGGCATCCTGCCGGTACCGGCCCCGGGCGTGCTGGAAATCATGCGACTGTCAGGAGCGCCTACGCTGCCGCCTCCCGCGACCGGTGAGGGTCAGCAAACTGGCGAACTGGTAACTCCCACCGGCGGGGCCATCGTCACAACGCTCGCCTCCTTTGACCCTCCCCCCGCAATGACTGCGGTCAAGGCTGTTGGTTATGGCGCAGGCACGAAAGACCCAAAGGGCAGGGCAAACATCGTCACCCTGGTCGTTGGGGAGGCGGACTCAGAGCCGGTGCAAACCCGGCCAATGGTCATGATCGAAACCACCATCGACGATATGAATCCCGAAGTCTATGACTACGTTCGCGAGCGTCTGATGACGGTGGGGGCGCGAGACGTCTGGTTGCAGAATGTCCAGATGAAGAAGGGCAGGCCGGGCGTCATCCTCAGCGCCATCGCCGCTCCTGACAGACAGGCCGAAATCACCGCCGTCATGCTCCGCGAAACGACCACGCTTGGGGTCCGTGTCACCCCCGTCACACGCTATGAGGCGGCGCGAGAAGTGGTGACAATCGAGACGCCGGTTGGCCCGGCCCGGGTTAAGGTCAAGCGGCTGAACGCCGACAGCGAGATCATCGGCATTGCGCCCGAATACGAGGACTGCCGCCGCATCGCGTTGGAGCAATCTCTCCCTATCCAAAGAGTCTACGAAATCGTCCACCGCGCCGCCGAAGACACCCTGGAACGCCCCTGATCCGCTCGCCCTTCGACAGGCTCAGGGTGAACGGGGGAATGACAAGCGGTGGCTGTTCTGTATCAAAGAAAGCCTGTCGTGTGCCAAATACTGAGTAAAATCACGGTAAGTCACTGAAAATAAGCTTATAAGTCATAACAATATCATACCCGTTTGGTAAAGTAATAAGTGAGGTTATCCAACAAACAGGAGATGCACGTATGGCTTTCGACCGATTTGATCTCGACCGCGTGCTCTCCGCGGTTTCCACCGCTGCGTCCGCAATGCGAATAGAACATAAGTTTGTGGGGGGGGGGGTGAAACCCTCCTTCCGGCGTCTCCCGGCCATCGCCGCCGTCCTCGCCGTCGTGCTGACCGCCCTAACGATTTCACCGGCGCCGCCCGCGCAGGCGCAGTACACGCCCGCCATCAGGGTCCAGGTGCTTGTCGACGAACTCAATATCCCGTGGGATCTCACCTTCACGCCGGACGGGACGATGCTGTTCACCGAGCGCGGAGGCCGCATCACGGCGCGCCGACCCACCGGAAATATCGTGCCCGTCAGCGCGGATATGTCCGATCTTTACCGGGAACGGGAGAGCGGCCTGATGGCCATCCTGGTTGATCGCAATTTCAACAACAACCGCCGCTTCTACACGTGCCAGGTTCAGGAGAATCCAAGGGAGGTGCAGGTCATCGCCTGGACCATCAGCAGCGATTACAGCGTTGCGACCCGCGTCAATGATCCCCTCGTGGGGGGCATTCCGGCAGGTGAAATGGGCTACCACAGCGGGTGCCGCCTGCGATTTGGCCCGGGGGGCTATCTGTGGATCTCTACGGGCGACGCGGAGATTGGCAGCGTTCCCCAGGACCTCACGTCACTGGGCGGAAAGGTGCTGCGGGTGAACTCTTCCACGGGAGCGGGCGTTCCGGGCAACCCCTTCTATGACGACGCCAACGAAAACACCAAGCGCGTCTATACATACGGCCACCGGAATGTCCAGGGGCTGGCGCTCCGGCCGGGCACGAATCAGATGTGGGCGGTAGAGCATGGCCCGACCGGACACGACGAGATCAACCTGCTGGTCAAAGGCGGAAACTATGGATGGGATCCCAAGTCCAGTGATCCCACATGTAGTCCCGGTTCCACCGAGTTCAAATGCTACGAAGCCGGGAGTCCTATGACTGACACCCAAAAGTTCCCGAACGCGATTCGCCCGAAGTGGACGAATGGTGATCCTCCTCCCAATTTAGCGCCCAGCGGCGGCATCTTCCTCACGGGCAGCCAGTGGGGCAACTGGCGGGGGCAGTTCGCCGTGGCACTCCTGGTGGGTGAAGGACTGTTCCGCTTCCAATTCGACTCGAACGGCGCACGTCGGGGCGAGCCGTCGCGTGTCGGGCAACTGGAGCGTATTCGGGATACGGACGGCGAGAATAGGTCGTTCAGGCTCCGCACCCCCATGATGGGCCCTGATGGCGCGCTGTACGTCACCACCTCCAACGATGGGAATAACGACAAGATACTGCGTGTGACGGCGTCCAGGCCGCCACCACCTCCACCGACTCGAGACCCCGACCCTCCGCGAAACAACAACGGCGGCGGCGGTGGTGGCGGGGGCGGCGGAGGATCACGGGCGAGATCAACGCCGACGCCGGTGCCGAACAATCCTCCCGAATTCGAGGAGGGAGCCATTGTTACCGTCTCCGTGCGTGAAAACTCCCCCGCGGGAACCGCGGTGGGCGGCCCCATCACCGCAACAGACCCTGAGGGCGACGATGTGCGCTACGAACTGGGCGGCAGAGACGCGGAGTTGTTTGATATAGACGAGGACACCGGCCAGATAACGGTCGCTGAGGGCGCAATGCTGGATTACGAAACGGACAACCTCCACCACGTCACCGTCACCGCGGAGGACATCGACGGCTCCGGGGAGCAGGCAACGATTGATGTGAACATCAACGTCACCGACGACGAGCGGCTGCCCGGCAAGGCGGACAATTACGACGCGAACCGGGATGACGCATTGGATGTGACGGAGGTGCTTGCGTCCATCAACGACTACTTCGATGGGGATCTAACGCTGGAAGAGGTCATTGCAATCATCAACGCCTATTTGGACAGCGGCAGCTGACGGATATGAAAGGGCCAGCATGAACGCGTGGGTATTGATATTAAGGAGGGCGCGGTGGATGGGGCTGCTGCTTGGCGCTGCGGCTCTGGCGGCAGTCCTGCTGTGGTTGTCCCACTCCACCGCTTTGGCGTCGTCACACAGCGCCGAGCGGTCTTTCTCTGCGTCGTGGGCCGCCCCCGGCACGGAGCTTGAGGTTACGGTCGCCGTATCGGGATACGGCGCGTTTGGCCGGCTTGAGGAGACCCTGCCCGAGGGGTTCGAATACGTGAGTGCAAACATCACCGGAGGCCAAGCGGAATACGACAGTTCGGCCGGAACCGTCACGGTCACATTTTTTGGCGGTCTCGATGCCGTGGTCTATACCGTGAGGGCACCGCAAACGGCGGGGATGTACACGTTCTCCGGCGAACTGACGAACCTAAGCCTGGAGAAGCAGGAGGTCGGAGGCGCGTCCGTCATCAGGATTGGTCCGCCGCCCACGCCCACGCCGACACCAACGCCAACCGCAACTCCCACGCCGACGCCCACCCCGACGCCGACTGCCACCCCAACTCCGACGCCGACGGTCACGCCAACGCCTGTGCCAACACCGACTGCCACACCCAGGCCGACGGCAACACCCAGACCGACGGCAACACCGCCGCCGACGGTCATGCCCCTCGCGACACCCGCGACGCCGGCAGACGAGGGAGGGGGACCCACCGGGCTGATCATCCTGATTGCTGCGCTGGCGCTGTTCGGTTTGGGTGGCCTGTACTTCTGGCTGAGGCGCCGCCGGATTAGGTAATTCACCCCAACCCTGGCCCTCCCCCATCGAGGGGGGAACAACCAATGCAATAATCTATGTAAGCAAGAGGACGAGCGTCCATCGAGTTGGCTTGAAGGAGCGATTGTCATATCCAGGAGAGCGTCATATTTCGCGCGAAACGCAGTCTCTTTGCTCGCAATGAGAATAGAACATAAGTTTGTGGGGGGGGGGGGTACTCTTCTCGCAGCGTCTTCTCGTGAGCATCGCCGTGCCCTTCGGTCAGGGCATAATGGCAGCCTTTCGCCTCTCTCGCTTCACCCTCCTTGCTGCCACGCTGTTGATGCTGGCGGTCTCTTTCTCGAGCGACTCCCGGCCCGCCGCCGCGCAACAGTCTCAGCCACTGCCGCCGGTTACTGCCGTCGCCGCTGACGCTCGCCACGCCGCAGATGCCGCAGCGACGAGTTCCGCGGCAGCCCAGACTGCTGCCAGCGCCGCCCGTGCTCTCGTGGACTCACACCCAGCCGCTGCGGCTGATGCAAATGCTGCAGAGAAGGCAGCCGACCTTTCTGACACGAGCAGCAAACTCTCCAGATTCCACGCAGAAATCGCAGCGGATCACATCACGTTCGGCTCCGACCATCACTGCCATCATCGAGTGAACGTGTGTCATTCCCACCTCGACTCAGAGCCCTATGCGCGTTCTGCCGAGGCCGCGAAGAGCGCCGCCAATGCCCACGCGCACGCTGCCGCAGCACACGCCGCGCACGCGCGCGCCGCGTTGAAGGCAGGGCAAATCAGCGCCAAGACCGAAGAATGCGTCGCGAAGTCTGCCGAGTCAGTTGAAGCGTACGCCGACGCCACGGGAGAGGCGGCCGAGGCTGCATGGGATGCGGTCCATCGTGAGGATGACGCACAGGCCAGCGCGTGGTACGCCGATCACGCGCACGCCTATGCCACCAAGGCCGCAGAGGTGCGTGCCAGAACTGCGGCGCTCATTCTCAAAGACAACGTCGAGGTGTGCGTGAGCGAGGAGCCACCCCCACCACTGCCTCCTCCTCCACCCCCGCCCACACGCGATGACCCACCACCTCCAAACCCAGATCCGCCACGAAACAACAACGGCGGCGGCGGTGGCGGCGGCGGGGGCGGAGGAGGATCACGGGCGAGATCAACGCCGACGCCGGTGCCGAACAATCCTCCCGAGTTCGAGGAGGGAGCCATCGTTACCGTGTCCGTGCGTGAAAACTCGCCTGCGGGAACCGAGGTGGGCGGCCCCATCACCGCAACGGACCCTGAGGGCGACGATGTGCGCTACGAACTGGGCGGCAGAGACGCGGAGTTGTTTGATATAGACGAGGACACCGGCCAGATAACGGTCGCTGAGGGAGCAACGCTCGATTACGAAACGGACAAACTCCATGCCGTCACCGTCACCGCAGAGGACATCGACGGCTCCGGCGAGCAGGCGACGATTTCCGTGAACATCAATATCACCGACGACGAGCGGCTGCCCGGCAAGGCGGACAATTACGACGAGAACGGGGATGGCGCGTTGGACTTGTCTGAGGTGCTTGCGGCCATCAAAGACTACTTCGATGGGCTACTGATACAGGAAGAGGTGCTCGCGATCATCAACGCCTATTTGGACAGCGGCAGCTGACGGATGTGAAAGGGCCGGCATGAACGCGTGGGTGTTTAAAGGAAGGCGCGGTAGACGGCGCTGCTGCTTGACGATTATCCGCCCGCAATTCATACTGAATTGGGCTAGCAACCGCTAGCTTATTTTGTTGTGCCGTAACGGAGAAGGGCCCGGGCCCGAGTGGCGCAAGGGTAGCGCAGCCGATTTGTAATCGGCAGGTTAGCGGGTTCGAATCCCCTCTCGGGCTCCAGCATCATGCTATGCCGCCCGCAGGCGCGACAATGTAGTGAGAGCAGGAAGCGGAAATACCGGAAAGGAGAGAGAGGCCCACATAGCTCAGGCGGTAGAGCACGTTCTTGGTAAGAACGAGGTCACCAGTTCGAATCTGGTTGTGGGCTCCAGCTCGAAGGAGGACGGGAGGGAATGGCGAAGCAGAAGTTCGTGCGGAACAAGCCGCATCTCAACGTCGGGACCATCGGTCACGTTGACCATGGCAAGACCTCGCTCACCGCAGCGATTACCAAGGTGCTGAATCTCGCCGGCACAAGCGACTTTCGGCCCTTTGATTCCATCGACAATGCCCCTGAAGAGCGGGCTCGCGGCGTGACGATTAACATCGCCCACGTCGAGTATGAAACGGCTACTCGCCATTACGCGCACGTCGATTGTCCCGGCCACGCCGACTACATCAAGAACATGATCACCGGCGCAGCGCAGATGGACGGCGCCATCCTCGTGGTGAGCGCCCCGGACGGCCCCATGCCGCAGACGCGAGAGCATATTCTTCTCGCCCGGCAGGTGGAGGTTCCCCGCATCGTCGTCTACCTTAATAAGGTTGACATGATGGATGACGAGGAGCTTCTTGAGCTCGTCGAGATGGAAGTGCGAGAGTTGCTTTCTCGCTATGACTTCCCCGGCGATGACATCCCGTTCATCCGCGGAAGCGCCTTGCAGGCTCTTGAGAGCGATGCAACCGACGCGAGCGCGGCGGAATACGCATCCATTCTTCAATTGATGGAGGCCGTTGACTCCTATATCCCGGAGCCGGAGCGCCCGCGTGACCAGTCCTTCCTGATGCCCATCGAGGACGTCTTTGGCATCAAGGGCCGCGGCACCGTGGTGACAGGCCGTGTTGAGCGCGGCGTCATGAAGGTCGGCGAAGAGGTCGAGATCGTCGGTTTCGGCGAGCAGCGCAAGACCGTCGTCACCGGAATCGAGATGTTCCACAAGACCGTTGACGAGACAGAGCCCGGCGATGCCGTCGGCCTGTTGCTGCGCGGCATCGAACGCGATGACGTTGAGCGAGGCCAGGTTGTCTCTCTGCCGAGTTCCATCACGCCGCATACACAGGCGGCGGCGCAGGTGTATGTCCTGACGCGAGATGAGGGCGGGCGTCACACCCCGTTCTTCGATGGCTACAAGCCGCAGTTCTACATCCGCACCACGGACGTCACCGGCTCCGCGCACCTTCCTGAAGGCACGGAGATGGTGATGCCGGGGGATAACGTGGAGATGCGCATCGAGCTCATCACTCCGGTCGCGATGGAAGAGGGACTGCGGTTCGCCATCCGTGAGGGCGGCCGAACCGTTGGCTCCGGCGTGATCACCGGCATCATCCAGTAAGAACGGCGAGCAGGAGAGAGGCGCTCACGGTCAACGAGGCAACCATGGCAAAGAAACAGGGAAACCGCATTGTTATCACCATGGCGTGCACGGAATGCCGTGAGCGCAATTACTCCTCAATGAAGAACCGCCGGAATGACACGCAGCGGATGGAACTCAATAAGTTCTGCGCGCGGTGTCACGGCCGCCGCCTTCATCGAGAAGTCCGGTAAGCGGATAACTCGCTAAATCCAATGAGCACGCGTACTCAGACGACAAGCCGGCGCCGCCCTAACGGAGGGGCGATCACACGCCTGCCCCGTGAGGTCATCACCGAGCTGCGGCGGGTGACGTGGCCGTCTCGTGAAGAGGCCGTCCGCCTCACCATCATGGTGCTCGTCGTCTCCACGGTTGTCGGATTATTCCTCGGCGGTGTGGACTACGTCTTCAATTTCCTGATGACCGAGTTCATCCTGGGCGTCTAGGCGTTCGTTAAGACAGGCAGACCATGACTTCCCAGCAGAGCGAGATCGTTGAAGAAAAAGTCCATTGGTACGTGGTTCACACGTACTCGGGACAGGAGGACCGCGTCCAACGCAACCTGGAGAACCGCATCGACTCGCTGGACGTCAGGGACCGGGTGTATCGCGTCATTGTGCCCACTGAAGATGAGATCGAAATCCGCTCCGGGCAGAAGCGCACCGTAACCCGCAAGGTATTCCCCGGCTACATCCTTGTCGAGATGTTGATGACCGACGACACGTGGCGCGTGGTGCGGGAAACGCCCGGCGTCACCGGTTTCGTGAGCAGCGGCGACCCGCCGCGGCCGGTCCCGCTTGATGAGAACGAAGTGCGGTCCATCCTGGACCAGATGGAGCAGGAAGCGCCGCGCGTTCGCGTGGGATACCAGAAGGGACAGAGCGTCCGAATCACGGACGGTCCGTTCCTGGACTTCATCGGCACGGTTGAGGAAGTCAGCCCGGATCGCGGCAAGGTTGTTGTGATGGTCTCGTTCTTCGGACGTGAAACGCCTGTGGAGTTGGACTTCCTGCAGATTGAGAAACTGTAACGGCCTCAGCCGTTAGCCACTTGATCCTGAATACCACCCAACGGAGCAACAAGAGAGAATGGCACGTAAAGTACGGTCGGTAGTGCGCCTGCAGATCCAGGCGGGAAAGGCGACGCCCGCGCCGCCCGTCGGCACCGCCCTTGGCCCCCACGGTGTGAACATCATGGGATTCGTCAAGGAGTACAACGCGCGGACGGCGGACCAGACCGGCAATATCATCCCAGTGGACATCACGATCTATGAGGACCGATCGTTCACGTTCGTCACCAAGACGCCGCCTGCATCCGATCTCCTGCGCAAGGCCGCCGGTATCGAAAAGGGCAGTTCAGACGTGCGGACGGAACGCGTCGCGACGGTTACGCGAGACCAGGTGCGAGAGATCGCGCAGCTAAAGTTGGAAGACCTGAACACGGACAATGTTGAAGCCGCGATGCAGATGGTGATGGGCTCCGCCCGCAGCATGGGCATCGACATTAGCGACTAAGCCACGGATAATCGACAAATGCCAAAACACAGCAAGCGATACGATCAGGCCGCCGAGCAGGTCGAACACCTTACGTTCTACGAGCCGGATGCGGCGATAAGCCTCGTCAAGGACTCCGCCACCGCGAAATTCGATGAGACGGTGGAGCTGCATATACGCCTCAACGTTGATCCCCGGCAGGCGGACCAGCAGGTGCGTGGGGTCGCTCTACTCCCGCATGGGCTTGGCAAGGCTGTCCGTATCCTCGTGTTCGCACAGGGGGAGGGTGAGCGGCTTGCCAGTGAGGCCGGCGCCGACTATGTGGGCTCCGACGATCTCATTGAGCGAATCGAGGGCGGCTGGACGGACTTTGACGTTGCGCTTGCAACGCCGGACATCATGGGACGCATCGGGCGTCTGGGGCGCGTCCTTGGACGCCGGGGGCTCATGCCAAGCCCACGAGGAAACACGGTGGTGCAGCCCCAGGATCTGCCGCGCGCCATTGAGGAGGCCCGCAAGGGACGCGTTGAGTTCCGCCTTGACCGGACCGGCATCATCCACAGCCCAATCGGGAAAGCGAGCTTTGAGCCGGAGAATCTGATGGGGAATATGGCCGCTCTTGTGAGCGCCATTACGCAGGCACGCCCGGAAGTGGTTCGCGGTCAGTTTATCCGCAGCGTTAGCGTTTCCAGTTCCATGGGCCCCGGTGTCCGCATTGATCCTATTGCGGCAAGCGCCCTCCAACCTGTTGACTAACTGATGTAATCGAAAGACGACGCCATGCCAGCAGCAAAGAAGATAGAACAGGTGCAGGAACTCACCGAGTTCCTTGACGGCGCGTCCCTCATCATCGGCGCGGGCCACTCCGGACTCTCCGTGCAGGAGATGGAGGGTCTTCGCCGCGCCCTGCGCATCAATGACACGCGCTACCGCATCGTCAAGAACCGCCTCGTCCTGCGAGCTGCTGAGTCGTTGGGGCAGAGGGACGAGATCGGCAGCCTGCTGGATGGTTCTGTGGGCCTGATCGTAACGCGAGAGGACCCGATGCCTGTCATCCAGGCGCTCACGACGTATGTCCGAACGAACCGGATGCAGCTGCGGATCACGAACGCGGTGCTCGAGAACCGGGTTATCGCCCCACCGCAGCTTGAACGATTGGCAACGCTCCCGTCACGAGAAGTGCTGCTGGCGCAGGTGATGGGCGCGATGAACGGCGTGAGCCAACGGCTGGTCAGTGTATTGCATACTCATTTGAGCAGTATTGTGAATGTCCTGGATCAAAGACGCAGACAACTGGAGGAGAGGAGCTAACACGATGGCGACAAAGGATGAGATTGTTGCGGCAATCGAGGGCATGTCCGTCCTTGATCTTGCCGAATTGGTCAAGGAGCTTGAGGAGCGGCTTGGTGTGACCGCCGCTGCGCCTGTCGCCGTTGCGGCTGCTCCGGCAGCAGGTGGTGGAGATGCCGGCGCGGCTCCTGCCGAGGAAGAGAAGTTTGAGTTCACCGTGACGCTCAAGGACATTGGCCCCAACAAGATTGAGGTCATCAAGGCTGTCCGTGAACTGGTGCCCGGCCTCGGCCTCAAGGAAGCGAAGGAATTGGTGGAGTCCGCGCCTGCGGCAATCAAAGAGAACATCGCAAAGGACGAGACCGACACGATCAAGTCCAAGCTTGAGGGCGTCGGCGCAGCCGTCGACATCACCTAACGCCGCACGTATCCCTCCTGTACGTAGCCCGAAGATGGTAAAGGCGGGCGAGAGGGAGTTGTAATTGGCTCAAATGTGCTACACTGAGCCATGGCTACCACAAACGGCCGCTGTGAGCCGCCTGCAACCGGTCCATACAACCTCCTGATCCGTGACGTACCGTCCGATGAAAGGCCGCGTGAGCGCCTGAGAGACCGGGGCGCGCAGGCCCTGAGCAATTCCGAGCTTCTTGCGATTCTTCTCCGTGTCGGCAGGCGCAATGAGAGCGTCGTCAGCATGTCAACGCGATTGCTGCACGACCTTGGAGGTCTCAAAGGACTCCACCAGGCGACATTTGACGAATTTGCCCGCCAGCCCGGCATGGCCGTCGCCAAGACCGCGCAGATCAAGGCTGCCCTGGAACTCGGGCGACGGCTCCAGTTTGAGTCGCCGGAGCAGCGCCCGGTTATCTCCGGGCCTGAGGATGTCTATAACCTGGTCGGTTCAGACATGGTGCTCCTGGACCATGAAGAGCTGCGCGTTCTCGTGCTGGACACGAAGAACCAGGTGGTTCATACGGAGAGCCTGTATCGCGGGACGGTCAACTCGGCTCACGTGAGGACCGCGGAAGTGTTCCGGGAAGCGGTGCGGCGAAACCAGCCGAATATCATCGTCGTTCATAACCATCCGTCGGGAGACACCACTCCAAGCTCGGAGGATGAACAAACCACGCGCCAGCTTGTTGAGGCGGGCAATGCGCTGGACATCAAGGTGCTCGACCACATCATTGTTGCCCACAACGAGGGAACCCGCTATGCCAGCATGAGGGATATGCGGGTGGGATTTGACTCCTAGCCGAGCAGGCCTTACCCCATGCAAGGATGGGGCGCCGTTGAGGGGCTAGCGGGAAATCATATTGCGAATAGTTGCCAGTATCCGCCCCGGCGTTCCCAACGTCGTCTCGTTGCCGTTAACAGGGACGCGTTCTTCCCCGGTCTCGGTGGGTGTGCCTGACGGTTCGATTGCTTCTTCATCGGGGGCGGTTTGTTCGTCGGTTGTCGTCTCTTCCTCCTCCGCTGAAGGCTCGGCTGATTCGCCGCCGTGGTTTTGCCTCAACTCTCCCCACGCGAAGACCAGGGAGTAGATGAAGCCCGCCACGGGGACGCCAAGCATGGCTCCCCACGGGCCCGCGAATCGCGTGCCAATGACCACCGCCAATAGCACGAGGAGGCCGGGCATGCGCACAGCCCTGCCATACACTCGGGGAAGAATGAAATTGTTCATGAAGAGGCTCCATGAAACCAGGGCTACGGCCACCATGATTGCCGTCGTAACCGAACCCGTCAGCAATGCAATGATGATCGGTATCCCGATGGCGGCGATTTCGCCGATGATTGGAACCAACTGAACGAGGCCCGCCGTGATTCCAATCGGCAGCGCAAAAGGCAGCCCTGCAACCAACATGATCGTCGTGATGGCCACGGAGTAAAGCGCAACAACGATGGAAATCCCCTTCAGGTACGAAAAGAACGTTCTGTCCAGATGGGTCAGAACCACGGTGGCGCGTTCGTGGTACTCCACCGGCAAGAGCCTGTAGAACAGCTCTCGGAGGTGCTCCCGCTCAATGGTCATGTAAAACGACAACGAGATGCAGAAAATGGTCTGAATGGCGATGTTGGTTGCGCTGCCCACGATTCCCAGCGCGTTGTCCTGCACCCATGCGCTTGCCGTGGAGCTAAACGCAAGGAGTGGGTCAGTGTCGGCTGTTATGTCCCCGCCCCCTGCTGCCCGCAGCGAATCAAAAAACTCATTGATTGACGACAGGAAACCCGAAAGCCTCACGGCAAAATCCGGCAGGTCTTCGGAGAGAGTGACGGTCTGGGATATGGTAATCGGAACCAGGAGTCCGATCAGCGCGGCAACCGGGAGCAATATGATGAGGTACGCAAGCGGGACCGCCGCCCATTTCGGGTTCGGAACGTAGACCTCAACAAAGTTCGCAATACGACGCACCGCGGCGGACAGTATCCATGCGAGGAATATGAGAATCAGGACATCAAAGAGGACGCTGAATAGGTCGGATATGCCCTGAATGAGGTAAACGCCGGCCGCCAGTGTGATAATGGCAATGGCCAGCCGCAGACCAACCGATCCCAAGAGGCTGTTGCCCAATACTTCGCCCCGATTCTCGAATGATTGTAGCCTGTAGCGAGTTTACTCCATTCGTCCATCGGACTCGTGCGCTACTCTTAAGAACGGTCTGTTTCAAATGAACGCAACACGTTCAACTAATATTCTTTGGAGGAATAGACAGCGATGGTTGAGTTGATTGGACTGGCGGGCGTTCTCGTAGGAGCCTATTTGATCGGTTCCCTTCCAACATCCGTCATCATGTCACGGCTGGTCGCCGGTGTTGACGTGCGTGATCTGGGAACCAAAAACCCCGGGGCGGCCAACGTGTTCCGGGAGATTGATCCCCGTGTAGGCGTCTTCGTTGCCGTCGTTGACATACTCAAAGGACTCTTGCCAGTCCTGATTGCCGACCGCGTTCTTGATCTTGGTCCAACGGGAGGAGTGATTGCAGGAGCGGGCGCTCTTTGGGGCCACCAGTATTCCGTCTTTTTGAAGTTCAGGGGCGGGGCCGGTTTGGCCGCTGCATTTGGGGGTATATGCGGACTCATGCTGGGCCCGGCAGCCGTGGCGGGCCTTGTGGGTTTGCCCATGTTGCTCCTGACGAAGAACATGGGCTGGACAGGCGGCGTTACAATCGCCATCGCATTCGGTATGACCGCGGTGTCAACCTTGATGGACATTGAGTTGCCCGAACTCATAGCGGTAGAGAGTGCCGCGTATCTATACGGAGGGGTGGTTATAGGTCTCCTTCTTGCGTTGCCCTTCTGGCTGCGGAAGCTCTTCGAGCTTCGCGCCGCACGCGGCGGAGGCGCCGCACGCGATGCTTCGTCGACCATGGAGGACCAAACATGATCAGGGTGCCAATCGCGATGATAATCGGCGGGATGAAGAAGCCCGCATGGATAATGAGACCGAACGCCAACGCCGCCTCTTTGCCGACGCCGTAGAATCCCAGGAAAGCAACCGCGGCTGCCTCAAACGGGCCGATGCCGGAGGGCAGGCCCGGCAAGATTGACCCCAATGTCATCGTGCCCAGCACCACCACGTAGATGATGACGTAGACCTCAAGGATGTTCTCGGAATTATTTGGCATGATCCCGTTGTTGAATGCCACAAGGGAGGCGGCTAACCCCAGTGTCATCCACGTCACGAGCGTTACACCCATCACGGAGGCCAGTTTCCCCGGCTGAGCGATGAGTTCCTGCCACGCCGCTGAATACGTTCGCACGACGGGGAACCGGTCGAACCACGTGATCTTGTGGGTGTACAGGGAAAGCACCGCGACAGAGACAAGCACGCCGACTAACACAAGAATGATCACGCTAAGATATCCCGCGCCCCCCGGCGCGAATATCGCGAAACCAACTGCAATGCTTCCGAGCGTGATTGCGAGGTCCGACACACGACCCAAGACGATGGATGCGAGCACCGCCCCCCTGTCATACCCTTCCCTCAGGGCGATGTATCCGAATTGAATCGGTTCTGCGACGACGCGAATTGGCGTGAGATTATTCAGGCCCTGGCCGGTGTTCTCTACGAAGAAGAGCAGTGTTGCGGTCGGCGCTCGACCATGGAAGAGCATTCTCCACCGGACAGCGCGAATGGCGTTACTGGCAACGACGACACTCATAACGGGGATCATCAGGAACCAATTGAACTCTGAGAGCTGCTGCAGCAGCTCGGCCCACTGAACCTCACGAACAATAATGTAGGCAACCCCTACTCCAAGGGCTATGCCAATGAGGATTCGCCCATAAAGCCAGACTTGCCTTAGCATGTGTGGTTCCTGCCTCTATCGTAGAGTATGAAATCACAGCGTGCTACGTGTGATTGCGACAAGGTTGTGCCCGCAGCCTGCGTATCATCCACTCCTTTTGGCGAGCGAACGAAGCCGATTCCCCTCTTCCTCCGGCGCCGTGCGGAGTCGCGCGTACCGGGATTGAGCGCCGTCAGGCGTCTCGCGCTCAGAAACATGCATGGAACGGGAGGCCTCCAGCAGGAGCTCTACGCCTCCCAGGAAATCACTGATGGCGATGTTTTCCGCTTGAATGGAATCCTCGCCGAATCCGTTGTGATAGTGGGCCAATGGGAACGCGACGCCGGTGGATTCATAGCCGTGCGCGACAAAAACCGATGCTTCGCACACACCGCCGGACATCAGTTGCCGTTGAACAGGAATGGGTGGGTCCCGACGCTGAAGCGTTGCCCGGGCCGCTTGCAAGACGGCTTCGGCGGACTGCGAAAAAGTGGAAAGCGCGTCGCCGACGCGGATGACGGGGCCGTTTCCCTGTTCTGCGCCGGGGAGTGTCCTGGAGGATTCTATCGAGACGACGAGCGTTTCTTTGGGGAGAGATCCGGCGGCGGCCAACAGGCGCGCTCCTATGAGGCCATCCTCTTCTGCGCATGTGAATACGCCGATTACGTCAACCGGCTCATCTTCAGCGACCAGCGTCTCCAGAATGCTCAAAGTGGTGGCGCAGCCCGCAAGATCGTCGAGGGCACGCGCAAATATCCTGGTGTCGCCCAATTCATAATCGACGAGGTCAAAGACGGCAAAAGCGGGCAGAGCGAGCTCATTCTGCTCCACTAAATCGGCGTAGAGAACTCGCGTTTCCGGATCGCTGTCCTGGCCGGTCGTTTGGGCGGCGCATGATGAGCCGTCGGCGCAGTGGACGACAAGGTCAACCTGCTGTTCGTAGATGACGTCCGAGACGCGGCCAAGCATCTTCAGGGTCAACCGCCGGCCGTCGACATCAATGATCTCAAACCCCGGGTGGTCCATGTGGGCGACGAGGGCGATGGGGCGTCCTTCGACAAGCTCAGGGTGACCGGGTGATTCGTTCCGTCGAGTCAGCCGGGCGATGATATTGCCGTAGTCGTCCTGCTCGTACGGAATCTCCGCGTCCGTGAGGATACGTTCAACTTCACGGGCTACCTTGTCCTCGAAATATGACGTGGCGGGGTGGCGGCAAAGCGCTGCCAGGATTTCCAGCGATCTGGGGGTTTCTTGCATGAGTTCACTGCTCCAGGGCGAAGTGATTGCTTGTGGCCGTCATGCCGTGACGGCATCACTAATTGTCCCACATTGCGCCAATCGGCTCGTTCCCGGTCTCGATCTGCTTTCCCCACACGTGCCTGGAGCGTTCTAACAATTAAGGAAGTGAACAACAAATGGTAATGAAAGACATAAGCACCATCGGATACCGAGAGATTGACAAGCGTGCCAACAGGTCTATGCTGTTAGCCAATCCCTTTGGGGAAACCGGGAGGGGGTGTCTGGTTTTGACGGGCGCGTGATCGGTCAAAATCAACACAAGGAGGTGCGCAGATGAAGGCGATAACGGACGAGACCAGAGCCGTGATCGCGGAGGACGAGGCCCGGCGGGCGCCGGGTACGACAGACGTCCCTATGGAGGTGAATGAGACCTCTGTGGATGTCCTCGACCTCGACGCGCATAACGGGAAGGCGGACATCGTTGAAGAGGCTGAGGTCGACGAGTTCGACAGCGGCTCCAGGGAGAATCTGAATGATCCTCTGCGGGGCTATCTGCAGGACATCGGCCGCCGCAAGCTGTTGACGCCGCAGCAGGAGACGGACCTCGGCATTCTCATGGATGAGGGCCGCCGCGCGTCCCAGCGCCTCGCCGGCGCGGACAACATGAGCGGCACCGAGCGGCGTGAGCTGCTGAAGACGGTCAAGAAGGGCGAGGACGCCCGCAAGTCCATGACGGAAGCCAACCTCCGCCTTGTGGTCAGCATCGCCAAGCGGTACCAGGGCAGGGGCCTGTCCCTGTTCGACCTGATCCAGGAGGGCAACATCGGCCTGCTCAAGGCCGTGGATCGGTTCGACCACCGTCGTGGGTTCCGATTCTCGACGTACGCGACGTGGTGGATCCGGCAGGCCATCGCCCGGGGCGTGTCTGAGCAGGGCAACAGCATCCGTCTGCCGGTGCACGTGGGCGAGTTGTCCGCGAAGATCGACCGCGCGCGCCATCGCCTCCTCCAGAAGTTCGGCCGTGAGGCCACGCCGGAAGAGTTGGCGACGGAGACGGAGATCCCGCTGGAGAAAGTGGAGCAACTCATCTCCCTGGCGCAGCAGCCCGCGTCCATCGATGCTCCTGTTGGTGAGGACGGCGCGACGCTGGCGGACTTCGTGGCGCAGGACGAGGCGGAGTCGCCCATCGACATGGCGGCGCAGACGATGCTGCGAGAGCGCATGGCAGCGGTTCTGGCGTCGCTCTCCCCGCGTGAGCGGCTGGTGCTGGAGCTGCGCTTCGGAATCATGGACGGCAAGGAATACACGCTGCGTGAGATCGGCGACATGCTGAGCCTGACGCGGGAGCGTGTGCGGCAGATCCAGGCCGGCGCGATGAAGAACCTGCGCCTGCAGCGCAACCGCGAGCGCCTGGAGGGCTACATCGAGGATTAGTTTCCCGGTTTGCGATTGACCACGCAACGAAAGCGGGGCGGCCTTTCTAAGGCCGCCCCCTTTTCTTGGCGGCCTTGGGAGCAGTACTGGATTTACACCTGCGAGGGAACGACGAAATGACTCGCCCTTCGACTATGCTCAGAGTGAACAGCGCGGGTGCTATGATTGATGGGTAGGGTGTGGGGACTCGCGAGTTCCGTGGCCGGTTTGCTGTTCATACCCGCTTAGGCATTACCTGATTCACGCAGATTCACGTATCCAATGTTGAAGTCACATAGTTGTGCGGAGCTTTCGCCTGCTGAGGCAGGGCAGGTTGTACGTTTGGCGGGGTGGGTTCACCGTCGGCGCGATCATGGCGGGTTGATATTCCTCGATATGCGGGACCGCACCGGGTTGGTGCAGGTTGTCGTCGATCCGTCGGCGGCTGAGTCGGCATACCAGTCCGCCGACGCGCTGCGAAATGAGTGGGTAGTGGCCATCACGGGCGAGGTGCAGGTTCGTCCCGCGGGCACGGAGAACCCGCGCATCGCGACGGGCGGCATCGAGGTCCACGCGAGCGAGGTGACGGTTCTCAACCCGTCCAGGACGCCGCCTTTCTATATCAATGAGGAATCGGACGTCGATGAGTCGCTCCGGCTGCGGTACCGGTACCTGGATCTGCGGCGTGAGCGGATGGCGGCCAACCTTGCGCTGCGGCATCGTGTCGTCAAGTACATCCGTGATTTTCTCGACGGCCGCGGCTTTTTGGAAGTCGAGACGCCGATGCTGATGAAGAGCACGCCGGAGGGTGCGCGGGACTATCTTGTGCCGTCTCGCGTGCATCCGGGACATTTCTATGCGCTGCCGCAGTCGCCGCAACAGTTGAAGCAGCTGCTGATGGTGGCGGGCGTGGAGCGGTATTTCCAGATCGCGCGGTGCTTCCGCGACGAAGATCAGCGGGCGGACCGGCAGCCGGAGTTCACGCAGCTCGACCTTGAGATGAGCTTCGTCGACGAGACGGACGTGCTGGACCTGATGGAGGAGCTTTATACGGGGCTGGCACATGCCACCGCGCCGCATATGCGCGTGACATCGCCGTTTCCACGCATGACGTATGCGGAGGCGATGCGGCGGTTCGGCTCAGACAAGCCTGACCTGCGTTTTGGGGTGGAGATCACGGATATCTCGAGCATCGTGTCGGACAGCGGCGTGGGTGTGTTCACGTCGGCGCTTGCGGAGTCGGGCGGCGCGGTGCGTGGAATCGTCGCGCCGAGGTGCGCGGGGTACAGTCGGCGTGAGCTTGAAAACCTGACGGAGATCGTGCGCGGGCAGGGCGCGCGCGGGCTGGCAACCATCGGGCTGGACGCGGAGGCAGGTGCGGCTATCGCAGACCTGCAGTCGGACAACGTGCGCTCCGCGTTGGCGCGGCACCTGGATATCGAGACTGTACGGTCGATTGCGGACGCGATGGGGGCATCGGCGGGCGATCTATTGCTGATCGTGGCGGCTCACGAGGATATCGTGAGCGCGTCGCTGAGCGCGCTGCGGACGGAATTGGGAGAACGGCTGGAACTGGCGGATCCGAATGAGTTGGCGTTCGCGTTCGTGACTGAATTTCCACTGTTCGAAGCCGGAGATGCTGAGGGCAGCCTGAACTCCGTGCATCACCCGTTCACTGCGCCGACGCCGGAGGATGCCGGGCTTTTGGAGGAATCCCCTACGGCGGTGCGTTCACGGGCGTATGACCTTGTGGTGAATGGGCTGGAACTGGGGTCGGGCTCGATCAGGATCCATGACCGTGAGCTGCAGGACAGGATATTCGCGCTGCTGGGGCATTCGCCGGATGAGATTCAGGAGCGATTCGGCCACATGCTTGAGGCGTTTGAGTACGGAGTGCCGCCGCACGGGGGGTTCGCGCCGGGTATTGACCGCACGGTGATGGTGCTGGCGGGGGAGCCGAATATCCGTGAGGTGATCCCGTTCCCGAAGACACAATCGGCGCAGGACCTGATGATGAGCGCGCCGTCAACGGTCGATGAGCAACAGCTTGTCGATCTGAATCTGCGGCTGCGAGAGGCCGCGCAAGACATCGCGGCGTCAGACTAAGCGTTCCCCGCCCCGATGTATAATGTTGTTCCTGCCTCTAAGCCAATCTGGTTGCTAAGCCAATCCGAATACGGAGTTTCCACGCGTGAAGATAACGACTGAAGATATGCCTGACCGACAAATCGGGCTTCTGATTGAGTTGGAAGAGGCGGAGATCGAGGACCACAAGCAGCGGGCGTACCGGCGGCTTGTGCAGCAGTACGTCATCCCTGGCTTTCGCAAGGGCAAGACGCCGCGCGTCATCCTTGAACGTCACATCGGTACGGAAACGTTCATCCAGGACGATATTGAGGGGCTTCTTGAACGGTCCGTGGCGGACGCAGTGGAGCAGCAGGAGCTTGAGCCCATCGGACAGCCGCAGGTGACGGACCTGGAATCGCTCAATCCCATCAGGTTCCGCGCGACGGTCTCGCTGAGCCCAGAGGTGGAACTCGGTGACTATGAGTCGATTCGCGTCGACTGGGAGGAGCCGGAAGTAACGGAAGAGCAGATTGAGGAAGTCCTGAACAACCTGCGTCGACAAGGCACGCCGTGGGAACCGGCGGAGAGGCCTGTTCAGCTAGGCGATCTGCTGACCGTGGACATGCACGGATATGTGAATGAGGACCCGGAGGACGCGGCGGAATCCGAGGACGGCGGCGACAATGACGCTGATGCCGAGTCGGAGCCGACCGCCGAAGCCGATTCAGAGTCTGAATCTGACAACAGTGATGATTCTGAGGGTGAGCCGGACGTACCGGGTCGGCGCACGTTCGTGGAGGAGACGGGCATCAGCTACATGGTGCAGGAGGGCGTGACCTATCCCGCGCCCGGGGTGCCGGAGCAACTCGTCGGCATGAGCGCGGAGGAGACCAGGGAATTCACTGTCTCCGTGCCGGACGACTTCACTATCCGTAATCTGAACGGCAAAGACGCGCATTTCACCGTCACGGTCCGTGAGGTCAAGGAGCAGAATCTGCCGGAGCTCAATGACGAATGGGCGCAGGGGGTTGAGGGCTTCGGCGACGATGAGTTCGAGACGGTGGATGCGCTGCGGGAGCGGATTCGGTCCGATATGACGGAGCGGACGGAAGCGCAGGCGCGGGCCGAATACGAGGAGAACATCCTCGAGAAATTCGCAGAGGTCGCGACGGTGACCTATCCGCCCATCGTTGTGGATATGGAGATCGACCGTATCCTGCAGGAACAGGATGAGCAGATGCGGGGAATGGGCATGTCGCTCGCCGCATACATCCAGACAACGGGTCAAGACGTGGAGCAGCTGCGCGACTCCGTGCGGCCGCAGGCAGCGCAGCGCATACTGCGGGGACTGCTGATCACAGACTTGGCGACGGCGGCTGGCATCGAGGCCTCGGATGAGGAGGTTGACGCGGACATCGCTGAACTCATCGGCGCGCAGCCGGACGAAGCTATGCAGGAGCAGGCACGGCAGGTGTTTGAGAGCGAGGCGGCGCGTGAGACTGTGCACCGCAGGATTGTCGCGCGGAAGACATTGGATATGCTGATAGAGATTGCGAGAGGGGAGCGCGACGGGTCGGAGGGCGCCGCCGAGACTGAGGCGGAGGCCGATACCGACGAGGATTCGGATAACGAGGAAGAGTAAGCCCAGGCGTCGACCCCGGGGATACATCAGAGGAGAATGAGCGATATGACAACGTGGACAGGTGGAACGGGCGAGGGACTGCCGCAGGGTATCGTGCCGGCGGGGCCGCAGGGCATCGTGCCGATGGTGATTGAAACCGGGGCGCGAGGCGAGCGAGCCTTTGACATCTACTCCCTCCTGCTCAAGGAGCGGATCATCTTTCTCGGCACGCCAATCAACGACCAGATTGCCAACCTTGTCGTTGCTCAATTGCTGTACCTGGACAGGGAGGACCCTGACAAGGACATTTCGCTGTATATCAGCAGCCCAGGCGGCGTCATCACATCCGGCCTGGCCATCTATGACACCATCCAGTTGATTCGCGCGGACGTTTCCACGATCTGCGTGGGGATGGCGGCGAGCATGGCGACGGTGCTGCTGACCGCAGGGGCGGCCGGCAAGCGGTACGCCCTGCCGAACTCGACAATTCACATGCACCAGGCCATGGGCGGCGCGCAGGGACAGGCGGCGGATATTGAGATCGCGGCGCGTGAGATCCTGCGGCTGCAGGAGATCATCCGTGGTATTCTGTCGCGGCATTCCGGGCAGCCGGTGGAGAAGGTGGCGCGTGATATGGATCGCGACTACTATCTCACCGCGGACCAGGCCAAGGAGTATGGCATCGTTGATGAGGTGCTCGCGGGGCCGGAAGGCGAAAGCGACGACGCCAACGCCGCATAATTGCTAACGATAGAGGCCTGTGCGGGACGGGCTTGCAGGTTGCCTTAAACTCGGTGATGGGGGAGGAGTAAAGGCAAGGGCATGGTGGACGAGACTAACGGTCGACGAAACGGCGGCCAGGGAGAAGGGCCGCATCGGTGTTCCTTCTGCGGCAAGCCTGAAGGGACGGTCAGGCTTCTGGCCGGACCGGATCACAAGGCCTATATCTGTGACGAATGCGTTCGCGTTTGCCTGCGCATCCTTGAGGGACGGCCTCGCGGCAAAGGCCGTGAACAGCCGGCGGATGAGGGACAGGAGCAGGAAGAAGAGCTGCAACCTATCCCCGCTCCGAAAGAGATCTATAACCTGCTGAGTGAGTTCGTTATCGGGCAGGAGCGCGCCAAGCGTGTGCTCAGCGTTGGCGTCTACAACCACTACAAGCGCACCAACGTCAAGAGCGAAGAGGAACCGGACGTCGAGCTGGACAAGACGAATATCCTGCTCGTCGGTCCCACGGGGAGCGGCAAGACACTCCTGGCACAGACACTCGCGCGTATCCTGAACGTGCCGTTCGCCATCGCGGATGCAACGTCGCTGACGGAGGCAGGGTACGTGGGCGAGGATGTGGAGAACATCCTGCTCCGCCTCATACAGGCGGCGGATTATGACGTTTCGAAGGCTCAGCGGGGCATTATCTACATCGATGAGATCGACAAGACTGCGCGCAAGAATGCGAATCCGTCCGTAACGCGTGACGTATCCGGAGAGGGCGTACAGCAGGCGCTGCTGAAGATTGTTGAGGGGTGCATCGCGAATGTGCCGCCGCAGGGCGGACGCAAGCATCCGCAGCAGGAGTTCATCCAGATCGACACCGGCGGCATCCTGTTCATCTGCGGCGGGGCGTTCGAGGGAATGGATGAGATCATCGCCGCCCGTGTGAACAAGGACAAGCGCAGCATCGGATTCGGGTCGGAGCGAATGGCGGATGATCCGGCGGAGCGCAGCCGCGTAATGGCGCAGCTCAGCCACGACGATATTCTCGCGTACGGAATGATACCGGAGTTCGTGGGACGGATGCCGCTGGCAGTCGCGCTTGATCCGCTGCAGAAGTCCGATCTCCTAGAGGTGCTGACGAAGCCCAGGAACGCGCTGGTGAAGCAGTACGCGAACCTTTTGGGGCAGGATGGCGTGACCCTGGAGTTCACGGATGAGGCGCTGGAGGCGGTGGCTGATCGAGCGCTGTCACAGAAGACAGGCGCGCGCGGGCTGCGGACGGTTGTGGAGGAAGTCCTGCTGGACGTGATGTATGAACTGCCGAGCATGGAGGGCATCACGCGCTGCCTGATTACCGCCGACACCATTCACAATAAGGTTCCCCCACTGCTGTTCAATGCGAACGGCGCGACAGTGGCGCTCAAGCCGGAAGAGGAGAGCGCCTAAGAGTTTCCCTCACCCCAACTTCTCCCGAATGGAGAGAGGGTTTTAACGGTTAGCGCTACCGTATCAGGTCGCATTCCGGGATTCAGATTCCCGCGTTCGCGGGAATGACGGAGGTCAGGCGTTTCTGATTAACGCCTCGATTTTGTCCGTGATGTCGAGGCCGTTTTCGAGCGGCTGGCCGTTGGCGTCCCTTACCACTCGGTCATCGTCGATGGTCACATTGCCATCGGCTATCTGGCGCAGAGCCTCCACAAGTGTCAGTGCCTCCCTGCGGAGTCCCTGTTGGCGGATCTTGGCGAACAAAGGGTGATCCTCACCGTGTTCTTGCCGCAGGGTATCGATAGACTGTCCCCCAACTTCATCCCAGAGACTGTCGAACTCCGGCCCGCGAATGGAGAAACGGCACCAGGCAATCACGGGGCCCTTGTCAACTTCTGCTGTCGATAGCTGCACCATCACACCTGTCTCAGTCGCGTCCTGTCGGATGAGTTCCCATATCACGTCCTGCCACGCGCCCACGGGCCCGCCGGGGAGGGCAGGGTGGAGGTTGAGGGCAGGGTAGGCATCAACGATGTCCTCGCTGACGACGAGCATGAGGCCTGCAAAGACAAGCGCATCGACGGGCCTGCGCCGAATGACGGATAGCAGGTCGGTGTTGTATCTGTCTCGCCATGCGGGGTCGTTGGCGCGATGTTGGCGGTAGTCGCGCAGCGAGTGTGAAATAGTGGACAAGCCATAACTCTCGGCCTGGTCGATGAACATGTCGCTGCCCTCCGCCTCGCCGTGTGCGCGTGTGCAGAGAACGTAGTCGATGGATGCGTTGAGCCCGCCGTTGGAGATTGCTGTGTGCGCCGCTGCGAGGAGTCCCCGGGAGCCGGGGCCGCGTCCGGTGGACAGCCAGCCAAGTCGGAGCGGCGGGCGCGATGCCGTTTCGTCGTCAGTCACCATTGGCTAAGGTTAGCATCCGATTCCATGTAGGATAGTCGCTGGAGGAACGTACTTATGGACATTGCAGCACTTCGGTCTCAGATTCCGGCGTTGTCAGAGCAGGTCTGGATGAACACGGGCTGGTCAGGGCCGTCGCCGCAGTCGGTGGTTGATGCGCTGAAGAATCGCATCGACATGGAGGCGAAAGAGCCGCCGGCCAGCATGAGGATTATGGAGTCCGCGCACGAGATACGCGATGAGGCCCTGCAGGCCGTGGGCAGGCTGATGAACGTCTCTGAAGAAGAGCTTGTCATGACGCGCAATACGACCGAAGGACTGAACATAGTCATGAGCGGGCTGGACTGGCAGCCGGGCGATGAGATCGTGACGTGCAGCCTGGAGCATCCGTCCGTGCTTGCGCCCGCGTGGATGATCGGTCTGCGTTACGGGGTTGTCGTTCGTATTGTCGAGCTGGACCCTCACGATCCCGCCGATGTCATCCTTGAGAAATTCCAGGCGGCCATGACGCCGAGGACGCGCCTGATCTTCGTCAGCCATATCCAGTATTCAACCGGAATGCGGATGCCCGCTCCCGAGCTTGCGCGGATGGCGCATGAGAACGGCGCGGAAATCCTGCTGGACGGGGCACAGACGGCCGGGCACATCGCGCTGGACATGGTCGCGGACGACTATGACTATTACTCGATTCCCGGCCAGAAGTGGATGCTCGGATTTGAGGGCGTGGGCGCGCTGTATATCCGGCGGGAACTGCTCCCCGCAGTTCATCCGGCGCACACGGGCGGGCGGCACATGGAATCGCCGATGACAGCGAACCATATCGTTCCGAACCATGCCACCATGGACAAGTTCTTGGGAGGATCGGGAAGCATACCGTTGCAGGCGGCGTTCCTTGAGGCCACACGCTTCATTGAGAGCATTGGCGTTGGGAATATCGAGCCGCGCAACCTTCAATTGGCCTCTCGCCTCAAGGCCCAGTTGAGGGAATCCCCCCGCGTGACCGTGCTGTCGCCGGAGGACGGGCCGCTTGCGTCCGGCCTTGTTTCGTTCGCCGTTGAGGGCTGGGGGCCTGAGGCGCTGGATGATCACCTGTGGGAGAACAACAAGATCGTCGTGCGCCACATCGAACACCCGGGGGGTGTGCGCGCCTCGCTGCACTTCTTCAACACGGAGGAGGAAGTGGATCAGCTGGCGGCGGCCGTTCGTAACCTGGCGTAGAGGGCGACGAACCTATCGTCTCGGTTGAAGATCAATGAGCCTGCGCCCGACTGGATCGACCGCGAGGCCCAACTCCTCCAGCGTTACAACGCCAAGTTGGGGTTGAGCGTCATCCTCCCCAAAGCAAACAGCGACCACTTCTGCGTAGCCGTTCACCCGAACGATACCCCGGCCCACCGGGTAATCGACCGTTTGGCCATTGCCGAGCCGGAATGTCATGGTACGGTGCGGCACAATGCCAAGTTCCCGTAGCATTGATGCAGGTAAAAACGTATAGGTGGCGCCGGTGTCCACCATCGCCTCGACCTCTCTGGTCTGCGTCTCGTCGAGGTTCGAGATTTGAATTGTGACGTCTACTTGTCCCATGCGAACACTATAGCGCGGTTCTTAGGGATAGGTTAGCGCGCAAGCCGTAGTTTGCGGCTGAGCGCCGTCCAGCGAGTGGCGAGGTGGATGAGTGGTGTGGTCTGCTTGCCATGTATGGAGGCGTGGCGGAGCGCGTCCATGAAGTCCTCTCGTCCCTCAAACGCGGGGATGTCTGTATAGGCGTTGCCAATTTCGCGGGCGGTGTGGGCGTCCGTAACGCCGACGGGCCTGATATTGTGTTTCTCCCTGTGCTCGCGTATGAACTCCACGCCGCGCATGATGTCCTGCCTTAGGGTGGTGCGGGCGTTGAACGCCTCAATGATGTCCACATCCGGGAGAATGTCCATCAAAGCGGGCAGGGCGATGTGCTTGCGGCGGAACCGGTCAAATGGGTGGGGCACCTGCACGATGCCGCCCTGGTCCTTGATGCGCTTAACGCACTCTTTGGCGGAGAGGTCGCGGGGGATGTCCTCTTTAAGGAACAGGCCGATGATTGCGCCGTCCGCCGTTTTGAGCTCCGCGCCGATGATGACGGGGAACGGGGCAATCTCACGGACGTCAAGCGCGCCGCGTATGGCGTGATGATCCGTGACGGCAATGATGTCTATACCCTTGCGCTGGCAGGCGCGTATGAGGGCTTCAGGGGTGAGACGGGAGCCCGGAGAGACGCGGGTGTGGATGTGGAAGTCTGCTCTCATAAGGCGGCCCTTAGCCTAGCCCTCTCACAAGGAAGGATGCCGTGTAGATTTGGCTGCGCAATGTGATTCAGATTCCCGCATTCGCGGGAATGACGAGGCGGGTGCGAATCAGGCGCGCTCCACGTAGTCGCCGGTGCGAGTGTCGACGACGACGGCGATGCCATTCTCGACGAACATGGGGACGGTGATGACGAGGCCGGTCTCCAGCGTGGCGGGCTTGGTGCCGGCGTTGGCGGTGTCGCCCTTGAACGCCGGGGGCGTTTCCACGATTTTCAACGTGACCGTCGTGGGTAATTCAACACCGATGGGCCCGTCCTGGTAGAAGATCATGTCAAGGTTCATGTTCTCGGTCATGTATGGCAGGGAGTCTTCGATCTGGTCGCGGTCGACGGGGAACTGCTCAAAGGACTCAGTGTCCATGAAGTGGTAGAGGCCGTCCTCGCTGTAAAGGAACTGCACGGAACGGGTCTCCAGCGTGGCGCGGGTGAAACGCTCGCCTGCCTGGACGGTGCGCTCGATGGTGTGTCCGCCCTTGATGTCGCGTAGTTTCATGCGGACCTGGGCGGAGCCGCGCCCGATCTTAAGGTGCTGAAAGTCGAGCAGTTGGTAGAGCGTGCCGCCAATTTCGATGGTCACGCCGCGGCGCAGGTCACCCGTCTCAATCATTCCCGCTAACTCCCGTTCTTCATGTCCAGCTTGGGCGCTTTGCTCAAGGGGCGGCAGCGTCCGTTATTGAACTCGACAATGTCCTCGATGCGGACACCGCCCCAACCGCTGATATAGATGCCGGGTTCAACGGTGAAGGTCATTCCCTCTGTCAGGATGTCCGGCGAGCGCTGCGCAAGACGGGGATATTCGTGGACGGCAAGGCCGACGCCGTGGCCGAGTGAATGCCCGAACTCCGGGCCGTGGCCGGCCTTCTCGATGATATCCCGCGCGAGCGAATCTGCCTGGCTGCCCGTCATACCCTCTTCAATGGTGGCGATGGCCGTTTCCTGTGCGGTTAGGACAATGTCATATATGCGCCGGAACTGGTCGTCGTGGTCTCCAATGCAGATGGTGCGCGTCATATCCGCGTGATAGCCGTCAACGCGCGCGCCGATGTCCATAACGATGGGCGCGCCGACGGCAATGGGCTCGTCGGAGGGACGGTGGTGCGCCATCGCGCCGTTGGGGCCGGATGCGACGATCAGTTCAAAGGCGATGCTCTCCGCGCCGCGATTTCGCATGGCCATCTCAATGCGCCACGCGACATCCTGCTCGGACGCGCCCGGCTCAAGGCCGTCGCGCACCTCCACGAACGCCTCATCAGTGATGCGGATGGCGGAGAGGAGGGCGTCGCGCTCGGCACTGTCCTTGATGGCGCGGATGGTCTCGACGGTATCATTGATAGGGACGAGTTCCTTGCCGGCCTCACCGCAGAGCTCAGCGAGCCGCTTGTGCGTGGCGACGGTGACGTGCGATTCCTCGAAGCCGACCCGCTTCGTGTCGCCCATGGACGACAGCATCTCCTTGAACCACTCACTCCCGGGCCCGGCCATGTGTACGATCTGGTACTCCGGCGACTGGTTGCCGGCCTGCTCCGTGTAGCGGGAGTCCGTGGCGAGCAGGGCGCTCTCCGGTGTGATGAAGAGGGAGCCCGCAGACCCGCTGAATCCGCTCATGTAGCGGCGGTTTTCGGGCTGGGAGACCCACACGGCGTCAACGCCGGCGGGGTCCATCGCCTCTCGCAGCTTGGTAAGTCGATTGGTGGTACTCATGGCTGTTTCTACTCCTTGCCGATTTCGTCGATGAGATAGTCAAGCGCCCAGAGATAGCCGTGCCAACCGAAACCCGCCATCTGGCCACGTGCGATGGGTGCGATAACGCTGCGGCGCCGAAACTCTTCACGGGCATGGATGTTTGAGAGATGGACTTCAACGGTGGGCGCGCTAACGTCCTGGAGGGCGTCGCGGAGACTGAGGCCGTAATGTGTGAGCGCGCCGGGGTTGATGACGATGCCGTCGATACCGTTGGGAATCTCCGACTGGAGAAAGTCGACTATGGCTCCCTCGTGGTTCGACTGAAAGCAGACACATTCTGCGCCGCGCTCATTCGCTTTCGCGGTGAACGCGGCTTCGATCTCGGCGAGGGTTGTCGTGCCGTAGACGGCAGGGTCTCTGTGTCCCAGCCGATTCAGGTTCGGGCCGTTAATGAGCAATATCCGCATGCCGCCATTCTATCAGTCAGATACGCTGTTTCGTTGAGATTCATTATCATCGTCGCGGTTCATGCCGGGGTGGGCGCGGGCGTAGGCCTGCGCCATCTGCGCCTGCGAGACGTGCGTGTAGATTTCCGTGGTGGCGACGGAGGCGTGTCCAAGCATTTCCTGCACCAGCCGCAGATCCGCGCCGCCATCCAGCATGTGCGTTGCGAATGAGTGGCGCAGAGTATGAGGATGGATATCCTCCGGCAAACCCTCTGCGCGCGCCCACTTCTTGAGGGAGAGCTCGATGCCGCGCGTGGTCAGGCGTCCGCCACGACTATTGAGGAACACCGCGGCACGCGTCCTGATGCCGCGGGCAAGCAGCGGGCGAGCATCGTTGAGATACGTGGCGAGGGCCTCTCGGCAGGGTTCTCCGAAGAGTGTCTCGCGCTGTTTGGAGCGTTTGCCCCACACGCGGGCGACGCGGTTGCGGAGATCAAGCCCCGCCAGGTCCAGCGAGGCGATTTCCGCCACGCGCAGTCCCGCGCCATAGGCGAGTTCCAGGACGGCATGGTCTCGCAGGGCAAGGGCGCGCTGCAGGACCTCCTGCTTGTCCACGGTTGCGGCATCGATGCGGGTCGCGAACCGGAGCGGCGCGTGGACGAGCCGCTCCGCGTCACGCTCCGAGAGGAGATCAGGCAGACGGCGGCCAATCTTGGGAGATGGCGTCTTTGTGATGGTCTCCGGGTTTTCGATGACACCCTCGCGCGCGAGGAAGCGCCAGAAGGAGCGGAGAGCGGAAAGACGGCGGGCGATGGAGGTGCGGGCAGAGCCGTCCATCGTGAGGTCATAAACCCATCGCTGGGCGTGGTCGCGCGTGGTGTGCGGCAGCTCTTTGACGCCCTCTTCTGCCAGGAAGTGCAGGAAAAGGCCGACATCGCCCATGTAGTTGCGGAGGGTGTAGCGAGAGGCGCCGCGTTCGTATTCAAGGAACGCGGCAAAATCGTTGAGCCGGGCCGTCCACTCCTGTGGGATTGTCGCGGCGCCCGAGGGCTGGTCCGGGGCGGGGGCGTGTTTGAGTGCCATGCATATATTTTAGACCAGGTTTGAAAATAGGGAGTGAGCGGATAGGCGACACCGGATTCCCATGTCAAGCACGGGAATGACGGTGGAGTAGGCTAGACTTCGACGAGTTGGGGTTCCTCTTTCGGTTGTTCGGCGGTGAGTTCCTCGCGGGAGCCCTGCCAGCCGCATTCCTTGTCGTTGCACGTGGCGTTTGTTCGACTCGAAGCAACAACGAGGCCGCCGCAATCGGGGCAAGACTGGGGCAGCGGCTCCTGGTTGGTGAGGAAGTTGCAGTTGGGATAATTGGAGCAGCCGTAGAAGGGGCGGCCGGATTTGCGGGATGACCGCTGCACGAGTTCGCCGCCGCACTCCGGGCAATGGGCGCCGGTGCTCTTCTGAATGCGCTTCATGCCGCGGCAGTCGGGGAATCGCGAGCATGAAAGGAACGGGCCGTAGCGGCCGCGCTTGATGACCATGTTCGCGTCGCACTCCGGGCACACCTCATCGGTTTCCTCGTCGATGTTGCGGACACGCTCGATCTTTTCCTGCGCCGTGTCGATGCGCTCGTTGAACGGCCCGTAGAAATCGCGCAACACCGGCACCCATTCCCGCTCTCCGCGGGCAACATCGTCCAATTCCTCCTCGATTTGAGAGGTGAAGTCCAGACTGGACACCTGCGGGAAATACTCCGCAAGGAGGCCGGACACCGCCGTGCCGAGTTTGAGTGGGCGGAAACGGTTATCCGCCTTGTCCACGTAGCCGCGATCCTGGATGGTGCTGAGGATGGCGGCGTAGGTGCTGGGACGGCCTATGCCGCGCTCTTCCAGCGCCCTGATCAGCGTGGCCTCCGTAAAGCGGGGCGGGGGCTGCGTGAAGCGCTGCGTTGCGACAATAGCGGGGGAAGCTTGCTGCAATCTCGTCTCGTTCAGGATAAGTGCCTGCCCCTCTTGCAGATCCGGCAACACTCGTCCCTCGTCGGATTCCGCGTCCGGCTCATCGAGGCCCTCTCGATAGACCGCGAGATAGCCCGAAAACGTCATGATCGAGCCGCTGACACGGAGGGTATGGCTGACGCCGGACGGCGCGCCGGATGCCGTGATGTCCACCGTCGTCTGGTCGAACTTTGCGTCCGCCATCTGGGATGCCAGCGCGCGCTGCCAGATAAGCTGGTAAAGGTTGAATTGCTCGCGGCTCAGGGAGTTTCGCAGCGACTCCGGATCCCGCATGAACGACGTTGGGCGGATCGCCTCATGGGCTTCCTGCGCTCCCTTGACGCGGCGCGAGAAGGACCTGGGAGAGGCGGGGACGTGGTCCTTGCCGTAGCGGTTGGCGATGACGGCTCTCGCCTCCTGCACGGCCTCGTTTGCCATGTTGGTTGAGTCCGTCCGCATGTAGGTGATGAGGCCGATGGGGCCTTCGTTGCCGATGGGCAGGCCCTCATAGAGCTGCTGCGCGATGGTCATTGTCCGGCGGGCGGTGAACCGCAGCTTGCGGAACGCCTCCTGCTGGAGCGTGGACGTGATGAATGGCGGGCCGGGGCGGCGCGTTGTCTCGCGGCGTCGGACCGAGGCTACTTCATATGAACTCGCGTTCAGGTCAGCGACAATTCTGTCTGCCGTCTCCTGGTTCGGAATAACGGCTGCGCGGCTCGCGCCCAGCTCCGATCGATACCGGGCAGAGAATTCTTCAGGTTCAATGCGGACGCTAGGTCCTGAGTCCGGCCTGGTCGCCAATGCGGCGTCGATTTCCCAGTACTCCTGCGGCACAAATGCGTCGATTTCCGCCTCGCGTTCGACAACAAGTCGCAGCGCGGCGGATTGCACGCGGCCTGCGGACAGTCCCTTGCGCACTTTGCTCCACAGAACGGGGCTGAGGCGGTATCCGACGAGGCGGTCAAGGACACGTCTGGCCTGGTAGGCGTTCACAAGATCTTGGTCAATGGTGCGGGGCTCTTTCTGAGTGATACGGCCAGTTGCATTCGAGTCGAGGCCCTCAGATTCTTCAAAGGCGCGGCGGACCGCGTTCTCCGTCACCTCATGGAAGACGACGCGCCGAATCCGATCCTGCGGAATGTTGGCCGCATGCATCAGGTGCCACGCGATGGCCTCTCCTTCACGATCAGGGTCAGTGGCGAGGTACACGGTGCCCGCTGCGCTCGCTGCGGCCTTGATTTCCTTGACGACGGCGGACTTGTCACGCGGCACGACGTAGTCCGGGGCGAAATCCCGCTCGACGTCGATGGCCAGCTTGCTCTTGGGCAGGTCCCGAACGTGTCCGACTGACGCAAGAACGTTATAGCGGTTGCCCAGGATGCGGGAAAGCGTGCGGGCCTTGGCGGGCGACTCGACAATGACGACATCGCCGCCGGGAACGACATTGGCTCGCGATGCGGCGCTTGTTCGCCGGGCAGTCGCTGAACGACCTCCCGCGCGGCCATTGCCGGATGCAGACGCCTTCTTGGTCTTGCGTGTGGTCGTCGACTTTTTTCGACCTGTTGTCATTCGATTTCTGCCTCTTTATGTGATCTGATTCTCGGCGGTTCTGGTCTCGGTCTGTTCCCCGCTGTCGTTGTTTTGCCTATGAGATTCGTAAAGCGCATGTGCCTCTCGTGTCAAGACGTAGTGCATACCGCCTACCTGTCGTACGAGGTCATTCAACTCCAACATGGTAAGGGTACTAGACACTTCAGGCATGGACATTCCGGAGGCACGATAGATCTCATCGATGTGGACGGGAGAGCGGCTGAGGACGCGAAGGACGGCCGCTTGCTCTTCATCGACAGGCTGCGGTGTTGAGGGGAGATTGAGCTGCCGATCCTCCTGCGACAGGTTCAGCTCCTGCAATATGTCCTCTGCGGTCAGCACGAGTTTCGCCTCGCCGTTCTGAATGAGGAGATTGGGGCCGCGGCTGCGTTCGCTGAGGGCGCTGCCGGGGACGGCAAAGACCTCCCGGTTCTGTTCAAGGGCCTGGCGTGCCGTGATCAGCGCGCCGCTCTTCTCGTTGCCCTCAATGACGAGGCAGCCGAGGCTGATGCCGCTCATGATGCGGTTGCGGCGCGGGAAGTTTTCTTTCATGGGGGGCGTGCCGATCGGATAGTCGCTGATGAGAGCGCCGTTCTCCGCGATCTCTGCCGCCATCTTACGATTCTGCGCGGGATAGATGATGTCCACGCCGCTGCCGAGGACGGCAATCGTCCTGCCCTTGTTCTGGAGCGTGGCGTAGTGGGCCGTTGAGTCTATGCCGGCGGCGAGCCCGCTGGCAATCGTGAGCCCCGTCTGCACGAGGTCTCTGATGAACTCACGTGTAACCTCTCGCCCATATGGCGTGGCCTTGCGCGTTCCAACAACGGCCAGTGAAAGGTCATCCTCCGGTTTGAGTTCTCCTTTGATGTACAGGACCGGGGGCATGTCATGGATCTGCCGGAGGCGGGCAGGGTACTGCTCATCGTGCCAGGTGTAGGCGCTGACGCGATGACGGTGCAGCCGCTCAAGCTCATCCTCGGGCTCGATGTCGGCACGCGTCTTGAGGATTTCCTCCACCGTACGCCCATCAAGACGGGTGGCGCGGAGTTCCGACTCTGATGCGTGCCAGGCATCTTTCAGAGTCGGGA
Source organism: Dehalococcoidia bacterium (assembly GCA_034422835.1). Lineage (GTDB taxonomy): Bacteria > Chloroflexota > Dehalococcoidia > UBA6926 > UBA6926 > VXMO01. The sequence continues at coordinate 143,296 of DAOUJJ010000003.1, forward strand.
AATGCGACTCAAGATGTCCAAACCTGACGCGGCCGAGCCTGCTGACGCGCTGAAACGCTATCCAATATGGGAGATCGTCATTCACGATTCAAAGCTATCGATTTCGGTGTGATGGGTCAAGAAGGGTCATTCTGAACGGACTTCTCTTTTGCCATTCTGAGGGGCGCAGCCCCGAAGAATCCAGGAACAAGTATGGCTGCGCAATTGTGGCTTTAGATTCCTCGACTGCGCTCGGAATGACAGAGAAGCGGTGCGCCAGAAAGCATCATGATCTGAGGATGCGGACAATTATGCCCACGACTATGGCTCCCAAGCCTACAAAGAGTATGAGAAACGACGCGACGCCGAAAATATCATGAACCATGACTAATCCAGGCGCGTGGGCCTGCCAGAAACCGCGGTAAGGGCCGTGCGACTGTATTAGAATCGCTTCTAGTACCAAGGCAATCACGCCTGATGCAATCGCAACTGCAAGCAATGCAACACCAAGCAAGGCAATCCTTGTGCCTTTATGCATGCGTTCAGGCCCCATCGCTATGCGCTAAAAGAAATGGCGGAGAGAGCGGGATTCGAACCCGCGAGGGCCCGGTAAGACCCTACACGCTTTCCAGGCGTGCCTGTTCGGCCACTCCAGCACCTCTCCGTCCTGTGTAATGGCGGAGAGGGTGGGATTCGAACCCACGGTACCCGTGAAGATACTCCGCTTTTCGAGAGCGACGCCTTAAACCGCTCGGCCACCTCTCCGCTGAGGCCTCTCCGTTTGTCATTATACGCGTGACAGGCGAGGACCGTGCCGGGCAATTGGGCTGAGCCGGCCATGCGCAGATGGAATGACAATTCACGTAGAAGGGGCTGTACTGAGGAGGTTTCTCCTTGACAGTTCCCTATCTGCGCCAATATGATTAAGTGTCTATCAGCCGTTTGGCGCGCGTATTTCGGCCAATTTACACAGCGCCGGACGGGGATGGCAGGAGGGAGCAGCGCGTGTTTAAAGGGAAAGCATTTTGGATGCCCCTTGTTCTGATTACTGCCTTTATTCTCGTTTTGGCGGCATGTACAGGTCCGCAAGGCGTGCAAGGTGAGCGGGGCCCGGCGGGCCCTGCGGGAGCGCCCGGCTCGGATGGCATTGACGGCCAAGCGGGGCCGCCCGGCCAGGCAGGAGAGGCAGGAGCGCCCGGTGAAGCCGGAGCGGCCGGCGCACCCGGACCGGGAGCCATCAACCCGGAAGCCAATATCAATACCCTCGATTCCAGCGTCATTCTCGTTCCGGGAACGACGCGGGTGACGTTCAGGCTGTCCGGTTTCCCGCGACGGGATGAGGTGACACTCTACATCCGTGAGGCGCTTGGCGCGGCCACCGATTATGAAATGGGGACCGCCCAGGTGAATTCATCCGGCGCACTTGAGATGGTTGTCGGCGAGGATCTCCATCCCGCCATACCGGAAAACTTGCAGCCTGGCATCTGGACGGTTGTCGCAGTGGGCAGCAGGACGCCTGAGGGAGCATCAGGGCCGGCGGCTGCGAGCACTGCGATCCGCGTGTACGGCCCGGGTGAGGCGCCGACGGGCGGCAAGTAGCCGATAACTGACAACATCGGTCACAATTGATGGGGGCGCCCACGGGCGCCCCCATATTTGTTTTGAAACGTTAGGCGGAGGCGGCGGTGGGGGTCTGGTCCTCCGAGTCGGTTCCGGTGGGTGACTCCCCGTGAAGAAGCCGTACTTGCCGGACGCGGCGGCCGGTGGTGGACAGGATGGTCATGGTCATGCCGTCATCGCTGACGGTCTCTCCGGGGTGGGGAATGCGCCCCAACGCGTAGAGGATGAGACCGCCAACGGTGTCCACTCCCTCCGCGTGCAGTTCCACGTTGAACATTTCGTTGATGTACTTGAGGGGCGCGCGCGCATCGACGATGGCCTCTTGCTCACTCACCCGGCGGACCAGTGGTTCGCTGACGGTGAACTCATCATCGATGTCGCCCACAATCTCTTCCAGCAGGTCTTCATTGGTGACCAGGCCAACCAGACTTCCGTATTCATCCACAACAAGGGCGATGTGAACGCGCCGTGACTGGAACTCGCGCAAAAGGTCGCCCACGCGCTTGGTTTCCGGAACATGAAGCGGCGGGCGGACGATGTCTTCAAGTGTTGAATCTCCGTCCTTATTCTGGAACGCCGCGAGCAGGTCCTTGGCGTAGACGATTCCGACTGCTTCATCAAGAGTGCCGCGGTAGAGAGGAAGGCGGCTGAATCCCTCCTGCATAACGATCTGGACGGCATCTTCAAGAGATGAGCCGGCTTCGATGCCCACGATATCGGGCCGCGGCACCATCACCTCGCGGACGGCCAGGGACTCCAACCGGACAAGGCCGCGCATAACGTTGCGCTCCCATTCCTCGTCCAGCGTGATGGCAGCGTCCGCGCCGTTCGCGTGGTCGCCGTTGGTGTTGCGTTGGTCGGAGCGTTCCACAGGGGCGTTGTCTGATCGTTTCTGCCCCACAGCGCGTGCAAGCGGGCGGAACAAACCGCGGAGTGCCAAGGCGGGTGTGGAAAGAGCGGCGTTCACGAATGTGGCGAATGGGGCTGACACGAGAGCGAGGCGATCTGCGTCATGGCCGGCCCACACGCGCCCGGCCGCCTGCGCCAATATGACGCCCGCGACGGTGAGCGCGATTCCGAGTAGAGCCTCCAAAGAGGCCCAGGGACTGTACATGGATACGAGCGCGTAGCTGATGATGGCGAAGAGAACCGTCGCAGTTGAACGGATCATGAGGGCGGCCATCGTGAGTGAATCGTGAGATTCCTGCAGTTGCGCGAGGCGGCGCGCGCCCGGCCTGCGCCGCTGCACAAGACGCTCCAGGCGCTCTCCCCGTGTCTGGAAGTAGGCGTCTTCTAACGCCACCACCAACGTCAGGAGGACGAGGGCGAACGGATACGCCGGCAGGAGGATTGCTGACACTGGCGTCTATGCCCCGGCGACGTTAATCATGCGTCGACCCGGCGCAATATGTGTGTGCCCCGTACTTGGGGGCTCTAAATCGGTTGCCATATCTGAACGACGCCATGCTAGGGGGCGAAGGGATGCCATGTCAAGATGCCTCAGCAATATTCTCAACATTGCGAAACGTGCGGCGGTGAATCCGGGAGGGGCCGATTCTTCGCAGCGCGTCAAGATGTTTGGCGGTCCCGTACCCCTTGTTGCGTGCCAGGCCATAGCCGGGGTGTTGGCCGTCCAGCCGCCGCATGACCTCGTCACGGGCGACCTTTGCGATGATGGAGGCCGCTGATACCGAGATGGAGACCTGGTCGCCGCGCGTGAGCGCCAACTGCCGAATACCGTCTGAGATCGGAAGCGCCAAGCCGTCGACGAGGACACCGTCCACACGGCTGCCCAGCGCGTTGAGGGCGGCCAGCATGGCCTCACGGGTTGCGGCGGCGATGCCCGCGGCATCAATCCGGCTTGCGGGCGTCATGGCGAGGCCGACTGCCGCATCTTGGAGAATGAGCTTTGCCAGTCGTTCTCGCTCGGGCGCGCTGAGTTTCTTGGAATCGTCAACATCATCGAACCATGCCAACGGTTGGGCGGGGAGGATGACGGCGGCTGCGGCGACGGGGCCGGCGAGCGCGCCGCGCCCCGCCTCGTCGATGCCGGCGATTGTGCGAGCGCCGCTAATGAGCAGTTCACGCTCGTAAGAAAGACCGGGGCGCGTGACGGGAGGGACGATGGGACGGCGCGATGAAGAGGCGCCCTCGTCCGGAGGATCAGTTTTCAGCGGGGACCTCTCTCGAGGCAGTGAGGACTTCCCTGATGTGGTTGATTGCGCCGGCATGGAGATTGGCGTGGGTGGTCAGCGTGATGAGGTAGCGGATGCGCCGCATCCCGCTGTCCGTCTCAATGTCCAGGCCCTCCGGGCCGAGTTCCTCGATGGTGCGCAAAACGGCCTCAAACGTGAGCCCAAGGTACTCCAGCAGCGCTGTCTTTGGCGGCTCCTGAAAGTGGGCGCGCTGTGTGGCGGTATACGCCTGTCCGGTGTCTTCAAGAGGCAGGCCGAACTCCCGGGCGTAGCCGTGTGTCTCATTGATCTCGGGGCGATTGAGGATCTGCTTGTGGAGCAGGGCGTCCTGCACGCGGGCGACGTGCCAGAGGTAGTAACTCGCGGACGGCGTCTCAGGGAACGGCCGCCATGCCATGTCTTCTTCGGACATCGTTTCCACAGCCTGCGTCAGGGTGCGTTGGCACGCCTTGAATACGCCTGCAAGGGCGTCGCCGGACGGATACCCGTTCTGCAAGTGAGCGGCGGTATCCCCACGATTGAGAAGGTCACGCAGACCATGCGACAAGGCAATGATGGACATGATTTCCCTTATCCCCTTTATCCCAAGAACGATTCTACACCGCCTGCGCGGCCAATGCAGAGTCGTGCGGCTTGTCGGCGGCCACTGCGCGCTCTATCACACCTCCGCCCACCATGCGGCTGCCATCGTAGAGAACGACGGCCTGCCCGGGGGTCACGGCGCGCTGCGGATCGTCAAACTCAAGAGTGAACCCGTCGCCGCCGCCCGCGTCGGGGATCAGGATGGCGGGCGCTTCGGGGGACTTGTAGCGCACCTTGGCGGTGACGCGCATCGGTTCTCCTGCGGCAGGAACGCTGCCATCGATGAACGTTGCTTGCGCCGCGTGCAATGCGTTCGCAAGGAGGTGATCTTCCGGCCCGATGATGATGGTGTTCTCGGCGGTATCGATGTCGATGACGTACATGCGGCGGCCGGCGGGGGACGGAGGGAGGCCCTTGCGCTGCCCGACCGTGTAGCCCGCGGTTCCCATGTGCGAGCCGACGTGCTTGCCGTCAACGTCCAGGATGGGGCCGGGCGTCAGCGCCATGTGCTCGGAAAGAAATGCGCGGTAATCGCCGGACGGCACAAAGCAGATCTCCTGGCTGTCCGGCTTGTCCGCGACGGGCAGATCAAGCTCATGCGCTATTCGCCGCACGTCCTGCTTGGGCAGCTCGCCGATGGGGAACAATGAGCGGCGCAGCTCCTCCTGTCCAAGTCCGTAGAGCACGTAGGTCTGATCCTTGGAGGCGTCGACGGCCTTGTGTAACTCGATGTGGCCGTCCGCCGTCTCTCCTCGTCTCACGTAGTGGCCGGTGGCGATCCAATCCGCCTCAAGCGACAGTGCCCGCTGTAGAAAGAACGCGAACTTGATCTTGTCGTTGCAGGCGATGCAGGGGTGGGGAGTGCGGCCGTTCTTGTACTCGCGGATGAAATACTCGATGACGTGCTTGCGGAACTCCTCCTCCATGTTGAGGACATAGTGAGGGACACCGAGCTTCTGGCAGACGCGCTTGGCGTCGAAAACGTCCTCCACGGAGCAGCATGCGCGGTTGTGGCGTGACGCGCCCTCCACGTCATCGCTCCACAGGCGCATGGTGACGCCAATGACGTCGTAGCCCTGCTCCTTGAGCAGGTAGGCGGCGACGGAGGAATCCACCCCGCCGCTCATGGCGACAATGACTCTTTCTGAGGTACTCATTTCACTTCTACGATACGGAGTTAGGGGAAGCTGCGCAAAGCATCGTCAACCGGAGAGGCCGAGGACGACGACGGCAATGATGGCCAACATGAGGCCGCCGCCCTTGCTCCAATTCATCTCCTCGCGCAGGAAGACCACGGCCAGGATTGCGGTGATGACAAAACTCATCTGCACGATGGGGTAGCTGATGCTCGCGTCTCCGATGCGGAGTGATTCGAACAGGAGAACGGCCCACGTGACCTGCAGGACCGCGATGCCGGGGGCGAAGTTGAAGACGGTGCGGGTGATGCTGAAATTGCGGCTCCTCATCAGCGTGATGATTGCGGCCTGTTGGAAACCGACGGTCTGGGTGAGAACTATGGGGACCGCGCCGATTTCGCCTGTATCGAGACCGGCCTTGGCGACCAGGCCGGCGACGCCAAAGAACCCGGACGCCGCAAGCGCGAAGAGGATCGACCGCATGTCGGAGCGGATGGCGGTGATCTGGGTGATGTTCAAGAGAACGAGGACGGCGAAAACGGCGAGCAGGATGCCGCCAATCTTTACAATGCTGACCGACTCGCCAAGAAGTAACATCGCACCCAGCGCAGTGATGACGAAATTGAGCCTGAAGATGGGCGCGTTGACGCTCGCGTCTCCCGTGCGGAGGCTCGCCACAAACAACGTCAGCCCCAGGTAGCCGAACACGCCGGCGGGCACGCCGTACAGCCACGCGATCCAACGGACCGGGCCAACCGGGCCGTCGTCACCGAAAGCAACCCAGCTCACCACTGCGACCGTCCAAATGATGGCCGTGAAGACGGTGGACTGCCAGAAGATGAAGTTAGGGGCCTCGATACCTCGATTCTGAGCAACGCGGTAGAGAAGATCGGCAACCGCGCCGATGAGGAGGGCGATGACGGCAAGGGTGACGGAAAGGGAGTCCATCAGCGGGCGACCCTTCGACTGGGCTCAGGGTGAACGGGGCGGGGGAGCGTTGCCCTCACCCTCACCCAGTGGGAGAGGGGATATGGCTTGGCTGCGTTGTTGGGCGTTGCGCGGTGGCGTAGTATGGCGTCATGACGGAACAGGTCACTACCACAGACGCTGATTCGACTGCCGACGGCATCGAACTTGCCCGCAAGGCCGTGGAAATCGCGGAGGATCGGCAGGCCGGCGACATCCTCCTGCTCGACGTGCGAAATATCTGCAGTTACGCGGATGCCTTTGTGCTGATGACCGTGGAGTCCAAGAGGCAAGGACAGGCGATCCGGGAGGCCATGCACAAGGGGTTGAAGGAGTCCGGCCAGGCCGTCCTGCGAACGGAGGGCGACGCGGACTCCGGTTGGCTCCTGATGGACTTCAACGATGTGATCGTCCACATCTTTGCCGCGGAGCAACGGGAGCTCTATGGGCTGGAGCAGTTGTGGCGCAGCGCCGTGCCGCTGGTCAGGATTCAATGAGCCACTGCTCCGTGGCCTGCTGATAGTCGATCAACTCGGACTCGTCGAACCAGAGCGCAACTTCACGCGCGGCGGATTCCGGGCCGTCCGAGCCATGCACCAGGTTCAACCCGACTGACAAGCCAAGGTCGGCGCGAATGCTGCCGGGGGCTGCCTTTGCAGGGTCGGTCGCGCCCATGGTCTGGCGAGAAAGCTCAATGGCCCGCTCTCCCTCCAGCACCATCGCCAGCAACGGCGAGGACGTGATGAAGTCCAACAGTCCCGGGAGGAACGGCTTGCCAACGTGCTCGGCGTAATGCTGTTCCGCCAGTGAGCGCTCAACACGCATGAGCTTTGCGCCGACAATCTTGAGGCCGCGCTTCTCGAAACGTCCGAGGATTTCACCCGTCAGGCCGCGCTGAACGGCGTCGGGCTTGATCAGGATGAGGGTGCGTTCTGCTGCCATCGTGTATTCGTGTCTCCTATATGAAGTGGTTAAGGTGGTAACGCCTCTTTAGCGTAGCAGACGCCCGCTCATCCTGAGCCTGTTGAAGAGCATGAGCGGGCGCGAGGCGTTGACATGTGTCGCTGAGTAAAATACTTTGAGTGAGTGAAAGTATCCGAAAGCACTGACAGAATTACCCAACGCCTCATTGTTGACCTGGAGGTTATTCTCCGGCTTCTGAGGCCGTCCGTTCATGACGATTGGTTCACGGTAGAGCTCACGATGCCGCAGCTGCGGGCGCTTTTTGCCCTGCGCAGGCACGGCGACAGCCGTATGGGAGTGGTCGCCAATCAACTCGGCACCTCCCTTTCAACTGCAACGGGTGTCATTGACCGTATGGTTGAGCGCGGCCTCGTCGAGCGCTGGCAGGATCCCGCGGACCGCCGTTCCAACGTGTGCCGCCTGACGCCGGAGGGCGTGGATCTTGCTGAGCGGCTGCTGACGCTGCGCCGCCGCGAGTGGGGAGAGCGCCTGAACGGCCTGACCGATGAAGAGGCCAGGGAGGCTCAGCAAGGTCTCACGATTCTGCTTGAGGGACTGGAACGCCTGGGACAGGACGAAGCCGCCGCTTCCGAGCATGAGGAGGCGCGCCCCTCATGATGGGCGGGGGGCCAGAGGGCGGCCCGGGCGGATCACGCGGCGGCCCCGGACTTCGCCAGGGCCCCGGACCTGTTACGGAGAAACGCAGCGTCGGATTCCGCGCCATCGCCTCTTTGACCGTCCCGGCCTACCGCCTGTATTTCCTGTTCGTTCTCGGCCAGATGGGCGCCTTGAACATGCAGATGATGGCGCGCTCCTGGTATGTCTACGAACTGTCCAAGACCCCCGGCACAAACGACGGCAGCGTGACGATGCTGGGCGCCGTGGCGTTGGCGAACGGGCTGCCGATGTTGACTCTTTCACTGTTCGGCGGTGTGCTTGCCGATCGCGTCCCGAAGAAGCAGGTGCTCATCATCGGGCAGATTATGTCGACGGTCATCACGGTGGGCGTGGCAATGTCCATCACACTCGGCTCGATCACCGTCTGGCACCTGCTGATTGCATCGTTCCTGCAGGGAATCGTGATGGCGCTGATGATGCCCGCCCGGCAGGCGATCATCCCGGAGCTTGTGGGCGCGAACATGATCACGAACGCTGTGGCGTTGAACGGCGCGGCGATGAACCTGCTCCGCCTCATGGGCCCCGCGCTCGCGGGGTTCCTGATCGCCCTGTGGGACATCGAGGGCGTCTACTACATCATGGCGCTGCTGTACGGCTCCGGCGTCTTTATCCTGATGGGCGTTCCGCTGACGGGCGCGGTGGCGCTGCGTGGCTCCGGCATGCTGAAGCAGGTGGGAGAGGGTCTCTCGTACGTCAGACATAACTCCGCAGTTCTCATGCTGCTGATCTTCTCACTGTTCTCGTTTGTCCTGTCGATGCCGTATATGTTCCTGCTGCCCGCGTTCACAGACACAATCCTGACGGTCGACCCATCGCGGCTCACGTTCTTTACGTCACTCCCGCTGGTGGGGACATTATTTGACACGCTGGACGAATCGTCGGCGCGGCAGGGGCTGCTTATCAGCATCTCCGGCATCGGGGCGCTGGTCGGTTCCATCTTTGTTGCCACGATGGAGGACAAGAAGCGCGGCCTGTGGCTGCTGATCAGCATGTTCGTGATGGCGGCGTCGCTGATCATATTCAGCTTTACGAACTCGTATCTCATCGCATTCATCGTGTTCATTCCGCTGGGATTCGCGCAGGCGGGACGGATGGCGCTGAGCAATACGCTCGCGCAGGTGTACTCGGATGACGAGCACCGCGGCCGCGTGATGAGCATCTACATGCTCAACTGGGCGATGACGAACTTCGGCGTGTTCTTTGTTGGAGTTCTGGCCGATGTTGTCGGGACGCAGGGCGGGCTCTCCGGCGCGCAGATCGCGGTTGGCGGTTCGGCGATACTGCTCATGGCCGTCACGATTTTCTTCACGGTCTTCGTGAAGCGCCTCCGGGAACTGGACTAGGCCGGACTCGTAAAGGTGCGCCCCCGCAACACACCCAATGAAACAGAGCAGGGGACGAACGCGCCCGATGAACCCGTAGAAGGACGCCGCGCCGCGAGGGGGCGCGCCTCGCTGAGAGAGGCCGTCTCCGCGTTTGGCATCCGCGATTACCGCATCCTGTGGGTGGGCGTGAGCATGCACGCCCTCACGCTGTGGATGGAAATAGTCGCCCGCAGCTGGCTGGTGTGGGAAATCACGGGAGATCCCGTCGCCGTCGGCTGGGTCAATTTCTGGCGCACGATACCCGTGCTGTTCCTCGCGATACCGGCAGGCGTGCTCGCCGACCGCGTCAACCGCAAGACGATCCTTGTCGTCACGCAGATCGGCATCCTGATCATCTATGTCGTGTTGCTCGGTCTTCTTGTGCAGGACCGGTTGGAGTTGTGGCATGCGTACGCGCTGTTCGCCGGGCGGGGCGCAATGATCGCGTTCAATCAGCCGGGACGACAGGCGCTCATTCCGGCGATTGTCGGTAGAGACCTTGTGGCGAACGCCGTCGCCTTGCAGCAGTTCTCGTTCAACGGCACACGAATAGTTGCGCCCCTGTTGACCGGCGTTCTCATCGTGGTCTCCGGCTTTGAGATGGTTTTCATCATCATCATCCTGCTGGAATTCGGCATCATCGCCGCCTGGCTGTGGATGAAGACGTATCCTCTGATGCAGCGGGGCGCAAAGAGCATGGGCATATCGGGCGCGTTCCGCGACACGTGGGAGGGCCTGCTGTACGTCCGTCAACACGTCAACATCCTGATCCTGCTGCTGCTCGGACTCCTGTCGCTCATGTTCCTCCAACCGTTCATGGTCCTCCTGCCGGAGGTGGCGGATGAAAGATTTGCGTCCAACGCCGAGTGGCTGGTGACGATTGCCGACGCGTTCAACCTGAGCCAGAACGCGGGGGCGACGCTGTTCGGCGGGATGCTGACGTTCATGGGGATCGGGTCGATCATCGGGCCGTCCATCCTGGCCTACCTCGGCAATGTGCGGAACAAGGGCATGTTGATCGTGGTCACGATGGCGTTGAGCGGCGTGGTGCTCTCCGCGCTTGGCGCAGCGCCGTGGCTGATTCTCGCGTTGGTCCTCATGATTCTGCTGGGACTGTTGGACTCCAGCCAACGCGTGCTGACAAACGGGATGCTGCTCACGCAGACGGAGAGCGAGTTTCATGGCCGCGTCATCAGCCTGTACCTGCTCGACCGCGGCTTTGTTCCCATCGGGAGTCTTGTGGCGGGGTACATAGGGTCGGCGTACGGAGCAGGGTGGGCGCTCGCCATTCTTGGCGGCGCGCTGGCGGTGTCCGTCGTCATCGTGGCGGCAATCAGGCCAAGATTCCTCCGCGCGGGATAAGCCTCAACGGCCCTCCATAATTCCTGTCCCCTCTCCCCCCGTCATTCCCATCCCTACCTCTGTCATTCCGAGCGCAGCGAAGAATCAAAAAACCCAATCACACAACGATTCATACACAAAAAACCCGATTCCCATACCCACCATAGAGAACAACGCGCTATCATCGTTCTTAATCCGACCATAGAAGCCGACTTCATCGTCGGCAGACATCATCACCATCGGAGGTAGAGCAGGATGAGGAACATCACCGGGGCCGACTCCGCTCCGCGCCGCCTGCTGAGGGCGATCAACACCCCGCTCGCCCTGAGCCTGTCGAAGGCCACCCCCCCCCCCCCCCCCCCCCCTCTCCCTTCCCCC
>DAOUJJ010000004.1:0-72581 GCA_034422835.1 Dehalococcoidia bacterium
GGATTCTATCCGACATCCCCGTGGGCCATGCCACGAGAGCGCTGCGGCGAGATCATCGGTTTCGCTGACGTCGTTCCTGAGACGCGTGAAGCGCGCGCCGCAGCAGCCGCTGCTGACAAGGAACGGGCACGCGAACTGCTGAAGGAAGCCGGTTACGACGAGATGACTCCGCTTGAGGTCACCTGGACCGTTTGGGCGCCCATTCAGGGTGACATCCCGGCATTCCAGACCGACCTTGAGGAGATCGGCGTGATAGTAACGACGGATGTCCAGGAGTCAGCGACCGCCTACGGAAACTGGGCGACGCACAACTTCGACTTCGGGCTTCACAGCTTCTGGATCGCGGGAATCGACCCGGACGTGACGCTGTACGAGCACTTCTACACGGACTCCGACCGGAACTACAACGATTACAGGAATCCTGAGTTTGACAACCTGGTCAACCAGATGAGCCGGACGCTGGACCAGGAAGAGCGCAAGGAGCTTGCATGGGACGCCATGGAGCTGGCGTTGAATGACGTCGCCAAGATTGTCGTGTCCCACAGTTCCTACGTTGCAGCCGTCAACAAGGATGTCCGCGGCTACATGCCGGCCCTCAACTACCTCGCCGGCTACGGCCCGACTTACCGCTACGCCCACGTCTGGCTCGATCGGTAATCCAATCGACTGAGTCGATGTGGAGCGGACCGCAAGTCCGCAGACCACAAGAGTGCCCCGGTGCAACAGCACCGGGGCACTCTACTGTTTTGAGCCCCCCGTCATTCCCGTAAAAGCGGGACCCCAGAGTCTCCTTCTCCTCGATGGGGGAGGGGCCAGGGTGGGGGTGACACTACCCCGCTCACCCTGAGCCTGTCGAAGGGTGAGCGGCCCAATACTCAGCGCCGGATCGTGAACTATAAAAAATGGCGGGAGTAGGAGGGAGTCGAACCCACCGGGGACGGCGCTGGCCGCCCCCCATCGGGGTTGAAGCCCGTGAGCCCCACCGGGAACCATCTACTCCCGCGCTATGCGGAATACCAAGAATCCCCTCCCCCTCGTGGGGAGGGCTAGGGAGGGGGCCTACTAGAAGCGCCTCCTCTCCCCTCGAACGGCATTACAAGGAAACGTTGCCCTCAATCCCGAACAACGTACCAAGGTGATGTCGCTCTCAAACGCTGAGCGGCCTCTAAAAATTCTCGGCGATGTACTTTTCTGCGAAGATCGCCGCCGTTGCACCGTCGCCAACCGCGGACGCGACCTGCCGCGCAGATTGCGCTCGAACGTCGCCTGCCGCGAACACGCCGGGGAACTGCGTTTCCATCTTCAGATTCACATGCAGGTGCCCCTGCTCATCCGCCGGCAGCCTGCCCCTGAGGAACTGCGTGTTCGGCGTCAGTCCCACGTAGATGAAAACCCCGTCGATTGAGCGCTCGTACATCGAGTCCTGCTTGACGTCCTTGAGCACCAGCGTATCGACCAGGCCGTTGCCCTTGATCTCCTGCACCGTGGTGTTCCACAGGAAGTCCATCTTCTCATTGGCGAAGGCGCGCTCCTGCAGGATCTTCTGTGCCCGCAACTCGTCCCGCCGATGGATGATCGTCACCTTGGACGCGAAACGCGTCAGGTACGCCCCCTCTTCAACGGCCGCGTCACCGCCGCCGACCACCACAAGCTCCTTGTCACGGAAGAACGCTCCGTCGCACACCGCGCAGTAGGAAACGCCCCGGCCGGAGAACTCATCCTCCCCCGGGATTTCCAGCTTGTTGTGCATTGAGCCTGTCGCGATGATCAGCGTCCTGGCCCGGAGTTCGCCGTCGTCCGTCTTGACGATCTTGTAGTCGCCCTCAAGTTCAACGTCCTCTACCTCGGCGTACTCCACGTTCAGGCCGAACTTCTCCGCGTGATCCATCAACTTCTGTCCGAGCTCCGGTCCAAGGATATGCTCGAATCCGGGATAGTTCTCCACGTCCTCGGTCACGGCAAGCTGACCGCCAACGAGGCCGCGCTCGATCAGCAGGGTATTCATCCGGGCGCGCGTGCCATACAGGCCCGCGGCTGCCCCTGTTGGGCCTCCGCCCAGGATGATCAGGTCATACGTGTCCAACTCTCACCTCGCAATGCGTCTAACGTGCGAAGACGCCGCCCGGCTACGTGTCCGAAACGGCGTCCCCATGAGTTCCTCAGAAAAGCAACCGGTGCGTATTTCCCGCCTGTGCGGGAATCCGGCAGGCCGCTGTGCTAAACGGATACCACCTTGGAGAGGAGGCGATCCTTGATTGCCTTCTTCGGCATCGCGCCGACAACCTGCGCAACGGGCTCGCCGCCCTGGAAGACCATTAGCGTCGGGATGCTCATCACCTGGTACTTCAGCGCGATGTTCGGCGCTTCGTCCACGTTCAACTTCGTGAAGCCCATCTCGGTGGAATACTCCTCGGCGAGCTCCTCGACGATCGGCGAGACGATCTTGCAGGGGCCGCACCATGGCGCCCAGAAGTCCACGAGCACCGGCTTCTCCGCGCCCAGAACCTCGTCCTGAAAATCGTTCTCGGTCACATCTTGCATCTTTGCCATCCCGGACCTTCCTTCCTGGTTCGCTGCCCTCTCTAGGGTACAGTCTATCCCGCCGCGCAAGATTTAACCCTGCCTGCGCGGGCATATCAGTATACGAAATCTCGCCCCCTTTTGCCATTCCATGCTCCGTCCCAACAACTGACTCCGTTGCCCAGCCCACGCACAAGCGCCCGAACCCCGCGCGGGTGTATGATTGCGGTACTGCGTGCCGCGTTCATGCGCTACAAGGTGTTCGCGGCTAAAGCACGAGGGGAGGGGAGGACGTGCGTAATTTTGACTATGTAGCGCCCACGTCGCTCGCTGAGGCCGTTCAGGCCTTTGGCCAGGCCGGCGACAAGGCGCGCGCTCTCGCAGGCGGAACCGACATCATCGACCAGATCCGCATTGGGCGCAGGACACCGGAACTGCTCATTGATACCAAGCGTGTGCCTGAGATGATGGTGTTTGAGGGTGACGGCGCGGGCGGACTCCGCATCGGCGCGGCCCTCCCGCTATCCCGTGTCCGTGACGATGACCGTGTCAAGGCCGGGTTCCCGGCGCTCGCGACGGCATCCGGTCTCGTTGGGGCCATCCAGATACAGAACCGCGCCACGCTCGGCGGCAACGTCGGCAACGCCGCCCCATCCGGTGACACCATCCCGCCGCTGGTTGTTCTCGGCAGCACGGTCGTCATCGCCGGCCCGCGGGGCACGCGTGAGGAACCTGTTGGGGATATCTTTGCCGGGCCCGGGCAGATGACGCTCGCGCCGGATGAGTGCCTTGTCGAGTTCCGCGTCCCCGCGCCGAAAGCCAACAGTTCCAGCTACTATGTGCGTTTCATTCCGCGCGCGGAGATGGACATCGCAGTCGTTGGTGTTGGCGTATCGATGACGCTCAATGGAGGCGGGCAGATCGAGGACGTGAACATCTCGCTCGCATCCGTCGCGCCCACGCCCGTTCGCGCGACTGACGCGGAGAACGTGCTGCGAGGCGAGACGCTGACTGCGGCGCTGGCGAGAGAAGCCGGTGAACAGGCGGAGCATCACGCGTCCCCCATCTCGGACGTGCGCGGCTCGGCCGACTACCGGCGTGAACTCACGAAAGTCCTGACACGGCGTGCCGTCGCCGCATGCGCCGCTCAACTCGGCGTCAACGTCAGTTAGGAGGACAAACATGACTACTACGAACCGACGCCTCGTCCAATTCACCGTGAACGGGAATCCCGTCGAGGTCGCCATATCTCCCCGACAGACTCTTCTTGAGGTTATCCGGGACGAGCTTGACCTGACCGGCGCGAAAGAAGGATGCAGCAACGGCAACTGCGGGTCCTGCACCATCGAGGTTGACGGCGTCACCATCAACTCCTGCTGCGCCCTCGGCGTGGAAATGGATGGCCGGGAAGTCAACACCATTGAGGGCCTCGCGCCCGGCAACGACCTGCACCCCATCCAGAAGGCCTACATGGAAAACGGCGGTTTCCAGTGCGGCATCTGCACCCCGGGATTCATCCTGTCCACCGAGCATCTGCTCAAGATGATTCCGAATCCAACGGAAGAGGAAATCAGGCTCCACCTCGCGGGCAACCTCTGCCGCTGCACCGGCTACGACAAGATCGTCCGATCCGTGCAGGCCGCCGCCGCAGACATGAATTCCTGACCATAGTCAGGGAGCACCGGCTCCATGACCCAAGCCCTGCCCGCTGCCACCCTTGTCCGCGGACGATACGTCCTCACGCGCGCGGAGCATGACGGCCGCGCCACCCTGCTAAATGACGCCGCCGTCGCAGTAGCCGCTGACGGCGCAATCAGCGAGGTCGGTGACTACGATGACCTCCGTTCGCGCCACCCGGATGCTGACGTGATCGGCGGCGGATCGCATTTCGTCCTGCCCGGCCTTGTCAACGCCCATCACCACGGCCGCGGCGTCTCCTATGTCCAGCTCGGACAGCCCGACGGCGCGCTTGAGGCGTGGCTGAACCTTGCGTGGGGACGCAAGCCCATGGACTCCTATCTCATGGGCCTCTACACCCTCATGCAGCAGCTCCGCTCCGGCACGACGGCGGTCATGTTCAACCAGGCCGGCCCTCTCGCGGAGGCTGAGGGCACGCTGACCGCATTCCGCGAAGTCGGCGTTCGCACCGCGTTCTCCATCGGATTCCGCTCCCAGTGTTTCCTCGTCTACGGCGACGACGATGCTTTCCTTGAGAGCCTGCCCCCGGACGTGGCGCAGACTGCCCGCGCCGTCGTGGAAGGCTCACGTGTTGCCTTTGAGGACAACCTCAACCTCGTTCTTGACCTCCATGAACGTTACGAGAAACCGAATCCGCAGGCCGTCCGCATCCTGCTAAGCCCCTCCGGCTACCACTGGGCGGACGAGCATACCCTCCGCCGCATCGTGGACACTGCCCGCGACAACAACATGGGCATCCACACCCACGTCCTGGAGACCGTCTACCAGCGCCTCTACGCCAACCGCACCAGCGGCCAATCCCCCGTGCAGCGCCTCGCGGACATCGGCATGGTTGGCCCCGGCGTCTCCTACGCCCATTGCGTGTGGGTAACGGAGGACGATATCCGCATCCTCGCCGAGAGCGGCACCGGTGTCTCCCACAATGCCAGCTCCAACCTGCGGCTACACAGCGGCATCGCCCCCGTCCGAGCCATGCTGGACGCCGGTGTCAACGTCGGCGTTGGCACGGACAGCGTCGGCATCAATGACGACGATGACATGTTGCAGGAGATCGGCCTCAGCCAGCGCCTGCACCGCGTGCCCGGGCTGGATGACCGGCACGTCACTCCCGGTGAAATGCTCCACATGGCCACGCTTGGCGGCGCGAAAGCCCTCACACTCGACGACCACATCGGCAGCCTCGAACCCGGCAAACGCGCCGATATCGTCATGCTCAACTGGGACCGCGTCTCCTACCCCTATCTCGATTCCGAACTCGATCCCCTTGAAGTCCTTGTCACCCGCGCCCGAGGACGCGACGTGCGAACCGTCCTGATCGATGGCCGCGTCGTCTACAACAACGGCGAATACCCCACCCTCAACGTCCCCGCCATCACCATGCGCATCCAGGAGGCCCTGGCAGGCGGTCCGCCGCCGGAGGCACTCGTCAGACGCCAAGCCGCGCAGGCTCTTGATCCCCACATCCGCGCCTACTACCGCGACTGGGAACTCCCCTCCGGCCCCCAACACGCCCTCCGCAACGCCGCCCGCTAACCCGCCCCTTTTGCCCGCCCAAATATCATGGGACTACCACTAACCCCTCCACCGTCTCCCTGCCTTTAACGCAACCCTCCTGGCCGTTCCTCCTGTGACCGGCGTCCATTCCCCAACTGTCATACCCTCCCCCCACATTCCGGCGCGCTTCGGAATTCATCCGCGCCCACTCCGCCGTCCAACACCCTCCTCGGGACACGCCCGTTCGGAGCGCATCACTAATTCCCGTTGACAGCCTCCCCGACGGCTCGCAGAATGAACGAGTCAGAGGAGCGGCGGTTTACTTTCAACCCGTCTACGCAAGCCGTTTTTGCATTGCGGCAGGGATTCCCCTGTCCCCTTGCGGGCTTGCGTGGATCGTCGGCTCCTCTGACAAGTAGTCCCGGTCACGATGCCGCAGGGGGGCACTCAGTGGACAGTAGGTTCCGTTCTACGATGCGATGCCGCATCGTCGCGCGCCCCCGGGATGGGGCGCGTTGATGGCCGACCTCAACGTTCCCAACCGCACCTTCTATAACGGGGATAACCTGGACTTTCTCCGCGCCCTCAACAACGAGTGCGTGAACCGCATCATGCTCTGTAAACCGTGCAACGGCTACAAAAGTGACCGTCGTACGTTGCGAGGTCTCCACGCCGACAACAAGAAAGAGAAATGGATGCATGATGAGAGCGCCGCCAGGATTGCTCAGAGTCGAGCGAAGGACAAGGCCGAGGCCGTCCGGCAGGAAATGACGCAGGGCGGCTAACCCGCGAAAGGGCACTTTATGAGGACAGTATTTCTTCTCTTTGTTTGTTCCGGTCTGATTTTTTGGACTGCAGCCGCTTATGGCTGCGAATCAGAACAGCGGGCCCAGGCGGAGCCAACGGCAGAACTCCAGGAACCTACCTTCGCGCCTGAGCCGACTGCTACGGCTACGGCAACAGCGGCGCCATTACCGACCCCGACGCTGGTTCCCACACCGTCGCCTTCCCCAACCGCGACGCCTGTTCCAACGGCCACGCCTGAGCCGACTCCGACACCTGAACCGCCAACGCCGACACCTGAACCGCCAACGCCGACACCTGAGCCGCCACCGCCCACACCGGAGCCGCCGACGCCGACGCCAGAACCAACCGCTACACCGCAGCCGGTATCCGACGAGCAAATACGGTCGTCGCTGGTGACTGTCACCAGAAGCGACAGCCAGTACATCTATTACGGCACAGGAATCGTCGTGACCAGCGGAGGGTCCAAATTCATCATCACCTCATACCATGTCGTGGAGCCGTGCATCCCAAAGCAAGCAATCTACATAGAACGGTCTGATTGGGATACGGAGTCCATCAGCGTACAGTGTGTGGCTCGCAACCGGACAAATGACGTGGCGGTGCTTATTCTCCGCCGGGAGAGCGACGCTGAAACCCTGGGAGACGGCATACCTCTGGCGCTAAGCGATGAGCTGGGCGACACGGCTCAACCATTCGTGTACAGACGCGGTACGCACATCTCCCATGCTATTGCCACGAGAATAGATGGACGCGTCTATATGGATGGCAGAAGAGCAATGGTGGAGTTCGATCTGGGCGAAGAAACGGTTGACCTTCTGTGCTACTGGTGCGCTCAAACAGAAACTGTATGGAGTTTTTACAAGACCACCCTTCAGCCGGGTGACTCAGGTTCGCCGTTCGTTGATGAATATGGTCACCTAGTGGGAATTGCAACCGGCGTCTGGGACTATTATCGCGTGGCAATCGTCACCCCCGTTTCAGTGATCCGACAGTTGATTGACACCGTCGCCGAGTAGTAACGTGTCCGTAAAACACAGGGGGGGTGTGTTATGACAACCGACGTCGGCGCGCAGATCGACGCCCACATCGACGAAGCTGAAATCATCGAACTGATGCGGCGGCTCCATCAGCACCAGAGCTTCCCGCCGCATGAGGCAAGCGCCATGGCTGAACTCCGATCGTGGCTCGCAGAACGCGGCATCAATGCCGACCTTATCGATGTTGCGGACGAGCCGGGCCGCCCCAATCTTTACTACAAGATGGAGGGCACGGGCGGCGGCAAGAACGTCATGTACAACGGACACATGGACATTGATCCCGTCCCTATGAACTTCGAGGGTGATCCGTGGGAATTCAAGATTGAGGACGGCAAGGTATACGGTCACGGCCTCGTCAACATGAAGTCCGGCGTCGCCGCCGCGGCGGCAGCCTTTATCGCCCTCCACAGGGCTGGCATCCCCATGCGCGGCGATGTGCTGATAACCGCCGTTGTTGGCGAACTGCAGGGTGGATCAGGGGCCGTCGACCTTGTGCAGCGCGGCCTGCTTGGCGATGTGTGCATCATCCCCGAACCCAGCGACATGGAACTGCTTCTACTTCACGCCGGCGCAATCCAATTCCTGGTCCACACCTACGGCGAATCGGCGTGGATCGGCACAATGCACAACATGAAGCACGTCAACGCCGCTGAGAATCTTGCCCGTATTGTCATCGCCCTCAAGGACTTTGAGTTCGATTCCCCGCGGCGTGAGGAGTTCCCCGGCCTGCCGCGCCTCATCGTCGGCGGCATCAACGGCGGCATCGGGCGCCAATATGCACACTGGCGGGCTTCTTATGTCCCTGATTTCGCGTCTGCCATCCTGGAAGTGCGCGGCCTCCCGGAACAGGACTACGATGACATCCAACGTCAGATTGAAGACGTCATCAGGAGCGTTGCCGATGGCGATCCCGATTTCAAATGGGAGATTGAGCGGCCACCTGCCACCAACGCGCCCGAATGGCAGAGCCTGAAAACCGAAGCCTATGGCATTGACCTGCCCCTCGAACACTTCCTGAACCAAACCATCGCCAAGCACCACCGTGAGGTACGGAACGAAGCCCCGGGCTGGATGTCTTCCAACGCCTGGGCTGATTCTGGCCATTTCACCAACGCCGGCTGTGTGTCAGTCTGCTACGGACCCAGCGCTCAAAGGATGTTCATGCGGGAGTACGGTGTGGAGGTGAAGTGGGTGGTGGACTGCGCAAAGATCATCGCCCGTGCCGCCGTCGACATAGCAAATATGGACAAGTAACCCAATCATGCTGCCGTAACACCCCCTCTCGTGGTAACGTGTCCGCACGACACAGGGGGTGTGTTATGACAACCGACGTCGGCGCGCAGATTGACGCCCACATCGACGAAGCTGAAATCATAGAACTGATGCGGCGGCTCCACCAGCATCAGAGCTTCCCGCCATATGAGGCAAGCGCCATGGCTGAACTCCAGTCGTGGCTCGCAGAACGCGGCATCAACGCTGATCTGATCGATGTCGCCGATGAGCCCGGCCGCCCCAACCTCTACTACAAGATGGAGGGCACCGGCGGCGGCAAGACCGTCATGTACAACGGCCACATGGACATCGATCCCGTCCCCATGTACTTCGAGGGCGACCCCTGGGAGTTCAAGATTGAAGACGGCATGATTTACGCCCACGGCCTCATCAACATGAAGGCCGGCGTCGCCGCCGCCGCGGCAGCCTTTATCGCCATCCACAGGGCCGGCATCCCGCTGCGTGGCGATCTCCTCATGACCGCCGTCGTTGGCGAGCTGCAAGGCGGGGTAGGGGCCGTCGATCTTGTTCAGCGCGGCCTGCTTGGAGATGTCTGCATCATCCCCGAACCCACCGGCATGGAACTTCTGCCGCTGCACGCCGGCGCAATCCAATTTCTCGTCAACACCATCGGTGAGGCCGCGTGGATCGGCGCGATGCACAATATGAGCTACGTCAACGCCGCTGAGAAACTGGCGCGCATCATCACGGCGCTGGAGGGCTTTGAGTTCGATTCACCCCGCCGCGACGAGTTCCCCGGCCTGCCGCGCCTTATCGTTGGCGGCATCAATGGGGGCATCGGCCGACAATACGCCCACTGGCGCGCATCCTACGTCCCCGACTTTGCGAGCGCCATCCTGGAAGTCCGGGGTCTCCCGGGACAGGACTACGACGACATCCAGCGTCAGATTGAAGACGTCATCAGAAGCGTTGCCGATGGTGATCCCGACTTCAAATGGGAGATTGAGCGGCCTCCGGCCACCAACCGCCCCGAATGGCAGAGCCTGAAGACCGAGGCCTATGGCATCGACCTGCCGCCGGAGCATTTTCTGAACCAGACCATCGTCAAGTACCACCGCGAGGTGCGGAACGAAGAGCCCGGCTGGATATCCTCGAACGCCTTCAACGATTCCGGCCACTACACCAACGCGGGCTGTGAGTCCCTCTGCTACGGCCCCGGCGGCCACACTATCATTCGCGAATACGGCACCGAGATCAAACGCGTCGTGGACTGCGCCAAAATCATCGCCCGCGCCGCCGTAGACATGGCAAACATGGATAAGTAGGCCCCGCCTTAGCGCCCTGCCAACCTCTCCAGAAATCCAATCGTCAACGCGACGCTTTGGCCAAGCAATGCCGCGTCGATATTCTCAATCGTGTCTGTGGCCAAATGATGGTGAGTGTAATCATTCCCCGTCAACGTGAGCGTATCAATGTCGCGCGCATGGAAGTGCTCAGCATCGCCTAAAACGCCCCACTTGTCGCTGACGGTCAGTCTCAATTCGCGGGCTTCGTCTCGCATAGTCAATCGAAACTCAGGCGTGCCGTGCAGCTCCAGGGTTTCCCCGGCACCGCACATGAACACGTTGACCATCACCTTGATATCTGCCGGCGCATCCTCAGCAAGCTGGCTGAGATGATACACGCTGCCGGGGGCGCCACGTTCAGGAGCGCTGTCTTGAGGAGAGTCGGTGGCCGCCGGCGGTTCAAGATAATACTCAGGCTCAGAGGCAGCATGGAGAGAGCCGAAGAACGCAAATCTCACTGTGAATGGATAGTCTCTTTCAGCAACATGGCGTGCGACTGTCATGAGGCTTGCAACGCCGGACCCGTTATCGTTTGCTCCATCTACGTTGGCCCCGGTATCCACATACGTGGTGAGATAGATAACCTCGCTCGGATACCGAATGCCCGGCTTGTCCGCAATTACATTCATGGAGACCGAGTTGGCCGGGGTCACGCGCACCGTGACCTCCATGGCCTCCCTCGCCAACACATCCAGAAGGTGCAGCCCCTCTTGTTGGGATATTCCCACGCCGGGGATGGGCGACCCTTCGGTGAATCTCCACCGAAGGTCTCCGGGTGCGTTATTGAAGATAATCGCCGCTGCGGCTCCCGCTGCGGCAACCCGCTTCGCCTTATCGGAAAACAGGGCATCCCCTCGCTCAATCAGCGCAACCTTTCCCTCGAGTCCCTCTGCCGGCACTTCACCTTCCAAAGCCTTCTGTACATAGACGAGCTCTCCTGTCACCTCGCCATGAGGTGAAAACTCAAGCGCGCGCGAAGACAATTCAACCTGAGCCGATACCGAAGCGTCGTTAGCCAGATAGGAAGCGTGAGAGCCCCCCGGTCCAAGATCGTACCGCTCTAAGCGAGTCTCGTAACCCAAGTCGTCCAGAGCATTGCGCAACGCTCTACTGGCAACCCGTTCGCCAACAGTGCCCGGCCGCCTTTGGTTGTGATCCTCCAGGAACAACCTGAGGAAGGTATATGCCTCATCCGCCAGAATTGCTCGCGGCGGGATTGGAATTGCCGTGGGAGTGGGAGTTGCAGTCGGAGTCGCCGTGGGAAATGGAGTCGGTGTCTGCGTTGTGACACCCTCAAGACTAAACGGTGGCTGTGTTGCCGGCGCGCCCGTCGAGACCGGTTCATTCTTCACGGACAATTCGTCCGGGTTGCAACCTGTTAGCACAACTAAAGCGGCAAGAACCAAGCCGGACAGCGCGAGGAATAGCGGAATAGTCTTTGCGGTGTCGTTGCCCATGGGCATCGTGCCCCCCTATATGTCCGCCAAGCCGCGTTGTTACCACGGCCCTTGGCGATGCTATTGTACGTGACTCCTCCATCTCGCCTCCGCCCTACACGTGCTACGCCCATCATTCTGGTGAAGGCTAGAATCCACCGCGTAGCCCGCAAGGCCACAATAGTAGGGTGGTGAGCCTCGTCATTCCCGCGAAAGCGGGAATCCAGCGTCGCTATCCCACAGCAGCGTGTGCGCGAAAGTCGTCAAACTCCGGCGGCAAGAGCGGCAGCAGCTGCTGCATGGTCATGCCGTACACGTCGTATGTCATCGAAAGCTGATTCAGAACGGCAATGAGACGCGGCAGACTCCCTGGTGGCGCATCAGATTGGTTCATGCCGGTGGAGCCCGGGCGTAGCTCGCCCACCCCCTTATCGACATAAAGTGTAAGCACCAAAGGAACGAGATCCTCGGAGCGCATGATCTCAGGCGACTGCACAATTCGCAGCGTAAACTGCGGCATGGAATTGGCAGGCTGTTCAAGGAAATACCATGCTTTGTCGCCCCACCGCGTCCACAAGTCATACGCCATCTTCAGCCGATGATGCGACCTGTCACGCGAATCACGCGACGGGTCAATGATGTGGGCAATATCTGCAAAGAGGCGTTTTGGCGACTGGCCTGTCACTCCGCTAGTAAGTGACTCAAGGTAGAACATCCCAATCCATGACAAGAGGTGCCAGTTGGAGCTGACATTACCGGCGCCCAGCGGCTCAAGTTGCTCAGCCAGATATTGCCCCAACTCTCTCCGATTCCCGAAGGAGCGCGTCTCAACCTGTGCCGATGGAATCACCGGCGTGGCGTACTCATCTCCAAACAAGAGTTCATCCGGCACCGGTCTCCACACCATGTCGCGAATCGATTCCAAGTACCCTCTGGCGTACTCCAAGCCCTCCTGGGTGAATTCGCGGACGGCAACAGGTTCGCTGGATGACATCGCATCACCTCTCTAGCGTTTCCGCATAAAAATCGCTGGCGGGAAAGTTCTTTTGTGTGAAGGCCTTGACGGCATCATCAATCCACCTGATGACGCCCCCTTGGTTCCCATCACCTTCCCTATCGGGGTCCTCCCCCTGCAGGGGGAGAGCCTCGTCGTGGAAGCTGCGAACGAACAGCAAGAGCGGCTGCCATTTCTCCCCATCATCATCGAAATCGGCGCCATCAACACTGATCGCGCGCGTCAGCATGGCGCGCAGAACTTCCGGGAATACCAGTGACTGGAATGCCCGGTCATTGCGTACCGCCTTACCAATTCCGCTGACCCGCTCATTTAGATACAGGGTTGGGTTGTCATCGTTTCCAAAATCCAGACGCCAAACCTCTTTGCCGAGATCATCACTCGTATCTAGCCACACCAGTGAACCGTGGTGTTCCTCACGATGTGGTCTCACATGGTTTGCCAAGGCCAGCAGAACCCCAGACCCATCCCCCGCTAGCACCTTGATGCGGAATGAAGGGTTGTTCTGCATGTCCATCAGACGCCGGTCCGGGGGTGGTGTCGGTTGCCCAACCGTGCCCCAAGGGAACCTGAGAATCGAAGCGCCGCGTGAAGCCTCGATCATCAATTGCGCGTCATCAGGAAGGTCCAGCCTAGTCAGATCAAGTTCCGCATCGAACGTAGCAGCGTCTCCATTAGACTCTGTATGAAGCGTGACCGTGACGTCTGTCTGTTCAATGCGCTGACGTCCTGTGAAATTGAATCGCCGATTCATTGCTCTGTTTCCCCATCTTCGGTCTGCTCGACAGCAATTGCCTTCACGCGGGTGAATATGTCTCGATTGGCATCAAAGCCCTGAACTAGTACGGTGAACCGACTGTGATCGTCAATATCCAGAATGAGCTCATTCTCCTTTGTGCCAGCGCTCAAACGGCAACCCTGATACTGAACATTCAAGGCATTGTCACCGTGAAGCCTGAAGTCGTGCGGGCTGTATGCAGACAAAGGATTACCTCTCTGAATCTCGTACGCGACCTGAAGACTAACTCGTGCCGGGGGGGAAACCGCTTCAGGCGCAATACGAACACTGAACCCAAGACCACTCCGCTGAATGACAAAGTCGGAGTGTGAAGGCGGTGGCTCGATAGTTTGCTTGCCACCCCCCCTGCTTCCTGAACCGACTGCCCTTTGCCTTCGGTCTCCTGAAACATATGCGGGGAAAATATCCGCAA
Organism: Dehalococcoidia bacterium; assembly: GCA_034422835.1. Classification (GTDB taxonomy): domain Bacteria; phylum Chloroflexota; class Dehalococcoidia; order UBA6926; family UBA6926; genus VXMO01. The sequence goes on from DAOUJJ010000004.1 coordinate 13,798, forward strand.
GCGCATCCCGTTCCACGGGGGCCGGTCGTGCTTCCCAAATTGAAAGCAGTCGCGATGGCGCGTTTATTACATCAGAAATTCGGCCGCTTGCTCCTACCCAGCCCTTTCTGACGCGGTCGGCCCGAGGTCGCCAGCTTGTGTGAGCCGGGGGCTCAGAGTCCCTTAACAACGCGGCCAGTGGCTCGTGCTCATCCACCAATACCAATGCCCGTGCAGGGTACTTCCCAATGAGGTCCATGCCGGATATCGATAGCCAACCCCGCACATGAAAGTCATGCCCCGGTTTCAGGGAGTCATCATGCTGAATGAAAAGACGAAAACTCGTTGGTGTTTCTCCCTCACCCTTTCGTCGTACCGCAGTCCGTACACGAAACGCGAGCAATTCCCCTGACCTATAGCGTTCCTCAAGCTCGGACAATTCGTCGACTTGGTCATCTCTCGCTGTCGTCTGTGGAGGTCTCCCTAGTTCGATGTAGTCCCCTTCCGGGCGCGTCGCCGCATCCTGGCAGACCTCGAAAAGACGCAGATAACTACTCATACTCCTCTCGCCGCTGTCCTCTAAGGGAACGTGCCGAAGAACATCGTCAATTGAGTCGGTCGTGATTTCCGTAGGAGGCGATCCGTCCCCTTGGTCAATGATGACCTCCAGTTCGCCAGCGATGATGGGGTAGAAATAGTTGTGGACAACTGCGGCGGCGATGCGATCTCGCGTGAGATCTGTTTCTCCGGCGATGCGCGGGAAGGGAACGATAACGGATAGCCCGGGCACATCGCGAAATGCCAGCCCAAAATCATCAATGCATTGCTCAATAATGGGGCGATGATCCGGCTCTGATATTCGTAGCGGGACGCTTAGCCCGCCCTCTCCTTCCAGCGCGAAATACCCATATGGCGGGTAGCGCTGCCCGCCAATCGTGTGTTTGGTCAGCACCGTCTGCCCCATAAGCAGCGTTTCGTCATCCGAACGACGCCGAGTAACCGCTATGAAGGCGCTGGCCTGTGAGGCATCCGGGAACACCCATTTGCCGAGACCCCACGACCCGCCGTCCAAACTTGATTTGCCTGAACGGCCTACGTTTCGAAAGAACCAGTAGAAGTAGTTATCCTCCGCGCTAAGCTCGGCCGAATCGTCGAACTGGAGCCAATCACCCTCAAGTCCCGCTGTGCCCGCATCCTCAATCACAAGGTACGGCATCCCATCGTCCATAGCCCCGTGGTTTACGATGCGATGACGAAAATCATCACCATCGTCGAGCCCTTCGGCCAAATGTGGGAACAAACCGTCTAGATAGAATTGCGCACGGTCAATATTGAGCGGCTGGCGAACACCGCGCAGCGAAAATCGCACGCGAGCGGGCGGACGTGCGCTGTTACTATCAATCTTCCTCAGACTTGCGTCCAGTGAATTCTGAATCACCTCGCGAACGAGCCGTTCACTAATTGATTCAGAGCTGAACAACTCACGTTCCATGGGGTTTGAGTTGATCTCCCCCCGACTCATCTGACGAAAATGCCATCCAACACCATCCATCTAACGATCCTTCCTGAATTCGAGGCAGATCGTGAGACGATATCCCCCCTGATCCTTCCAGTCAAGCGTCTTTCGCCCCCACCTCCCCGCCAAAATCCGCTACACTAACCCTGTCGCCGTAGATACGTTGTCTGCGGCGTCAACGGGAGGAATAGCAGGCGTCCATGCTTTAGCCGCCTGCCCTGGAGGGAAGACACATGGTTGCAACACCTGAGAAAGCAATCGGACAGCCCATAGCGCGCGTCGACGCCGTTGAGCGCGTCAAGGGACGAGCAGTCTACGCGCCGGACCTCACGTTGCCCGGCACGCTGCACTGCAAGATTCTGCGCAGTCCCCATGCCCACGCGCGCATCAAGAGCATCGACACCTCCGCCGCGGAGTCCTATCCCGGCGTCAAGGGCGTCGTTACCCACAAGGACCTGCCCTCGCTTGATTCCGACGAGCAGGTCGGTGGTGAGGTCACGCTGGACGCGGTCTATCTCCGCCAGTTCCTGATGGCGCAGGATCGCGTCCTGTTCCACGGCCATCCCGTCGCCGCCGTCGCGGCAACCTCCCCGCACATCGCGGAAGAGGCGCTCGACCTCATCAAGGTCGAGTATGAGCCGCTCCCGGCTGTCGTCGAGATCGAGGACGCCATCAAGGACGATGCGCCCATCATTCATGAGGAAGTTCGCACCCGCGGCCTTGAGGGCCGCAGCGACAAGCCCACCAATATCTCCGTCCACATGGAGCTCGCGCGCGGCGACGTCGGCAAGGGCTACGAAGAGGCGGATGTCGTCCGCGAGGGCGAATACCGCATCGGTATGGTGCACCAGGGCTACATCGAGCCGCAGGCCTGCACCGTCGATGTTGACGCCACCGGCCACATCACCATCTACACGACCACGCAGGCGACGTTCGCCAATAAGAGCCAGAACGCCGCGCTTCTGCAGGTTCCTCTGAATAAGGTCAATGTGGTGCCGCTGGAGATCGGCGGTGGCTTCGGCGGCAAGGGATTCACCGTCCCTGAGCTTCCGACCGCGCTGCTGGCCCTCAAGACCGGCTCCCCCGTCAAGACCGTCCTCGGTCGTGACGAGGTCTTCCGCGCCACCGGCCCCGCGCCGGACGCCTACTGCTGGATCAAGGCCGGCGCCAACAAGAAGGGCGAGGTAACCGCATTCGAGGCCAAGTTCTACCTGGATGCCGGATGCCTCCCGGGCTCCGCGCTCTACGTGAACAACATCCTCGTTGCCGGCCTCTCACCCTACAAGCTGCCCAACTTCCAAGCCGACGGCTACGATGTCCTCACCAACAAATCTCGCTCGCAGGCATATCGCGCGCCGGGTCTCCCGGAGGGCGCATTCGCCATCGAGACGATGATGGACGAGCTCGCGCAGGCGCTGGACATGGATCCCATCGATCTCCGTATCGCCAACATGACGGAAGACGGCGAGCCGATGAGCGATGGCATGGCCCTGCCTGTCACGCGGTTCAAGGAGATCCTCGAGACCGTCAAGAATCATGAGTCGTGGTCGTCACCCATTCCTGAGGGCCGCGGCCGCGGCGTCGCCATTGGCATGCGCCGCGAGGGCTCCGGCACCTCCACCGCAACCATTCAGCTCAACAAGGATGCGACGTTCAGCCTGATCGTCGGCTCCGTCGATCTCACCGGAACGCGAACCTCAATGGCGCAGATTGCAGCCGAAGAACTCGGCGTCACCGTCGAAGAGGTTCGCTCCACCGTCGGCGATACCGATTCCGTGGGCTACAGCGACGGTTCCTGGGGCAGCCGCATCACATACGTCACCGGCATGGCCGTCAAGAACGCCGCCGAGGACGTGATCAGCCAGCTCAAGGACCGGGCCGCTGAGCAGTTCAAGGCGAATGCCTCGGACATCGAGTACTCGGATCGCACATTCACCCTGCGCGACAACCCGGAGCAGTCCGTGTCGCTCGGAGAGCTCGCCAACAAGAGCGTGGGAATGGGCCTGGGAGCGGTCATCGGCAACGGCCTCGCCACCGGCGTGCGCCCAGTGACCAGCTCCGGCGTCCAGATCTGCGAGGTTGAGATCGACGACGACACCGGCCGCGCCACCATCGCCAAATACACCGCGTTCCAGGATCCCGGCCGTGCCATCAACCCGATGGCCGTTGAGGGCCAGGTGCAGGGCGCAGTGGCACAGGGCGTTGGCTGGGCGCTGTGGGAGAACTATGAGTGGGGCGAGGACGGCATCCTCAAGAACGCCAACTTCCTCGACTACCGCATGCCCACCGCGCTCGACCTGCCGATGATTGAGACCATCTTCGTCGGCGGCCCCGCGCCCGAGAACCCGCTTGGTGTCCGAGGCGTCGGTGAGGTGCCGATCATCCCGCCGCTCCCGGCCGTCGGCAACGCCGTCAGCCGCGCGACGAACATCCGTCACCGCCAGATCCCGCTCAACCCGGAGAACGTCTTCTGGGCCACCCACAACGGCACAAACGGCAGCAAGTAGGCCAACCCTCCCCTCATTCCGGCGAAAGCCGGAACCCATCCGGCATAAAAAGGCGGGGCTGACCCCACAGGGTCAGCCCCGCTTCCTTTTTGCAACCACTCAGTTTGTTGTCATTCCGAGAGCCCCTTTATGTCATTCCGAGCGCAGCCGAGGAATCTAAAGCCTCTGCTGTGCAACCGAATCCCCCGCTCACCCTGGCCTGTCGAAGGGCATGAGCGAACCCTCTGTCATTCCTACACCCCACCCATCGCCCCGCCCCTATCCGTCATTCCCGCGAGAGCGAGAATCCAGAACCTAGCCACCAAAAACAAGGGTTTACCCTGCTAACAAATCCGTCCATAATACGTATCCACGTATAAAAGCTCATGAGGTGAACTAATGTCCCAAGACGCGTATGACCTCTTCGGAAAGTGTCACCGTCTGTACATAACTGGAGTGCGCAGCGCCATACGGCAGCGGCTTACCGACCAATTTGATGAAGAATGGTGGGAGCAGGGAGTACTCACATCATTGTGGGGTCCCGTGCGTGAGCAGATTGAGGCAGAAGTAGAAAAGAGCGATGCGGGTACCAAACAATTTCTGCTGGACAGTCGCCACTTCGGATACATAGTTAGAAAGCATCACAGCCCTGTATTTTCAAACGCATTCCCCAATTCGCTTCGTGCCTTCAGTCAATTTAGACAACTTACAACTGTTAGGAATGAGTGGGCCCACGTCCAAGAGATTTCTATCGGCAGATTTCGGCAAGCTGCGGACATGATGCAGGACATACTAGCAGCCTTGAATCGCGAAGAGGCTCTGGAAGTTGAAAGAATTAGGAGACAGGCAATGACAGAATCAACCACAAATGTTGCCGAAGAGCCCATCAAAGAAGCCGATCTGGAGAGCCAACCGACTGAACCAAAGACCGTATTGGCCGAGCCGGTAGATAATTGGCGACAGTTGCAAGCATATCTTTACACGGAGCAACGTGTAGAGAGAATGGATACTGATCGTGGCGAGATGGTGGAAGTTACAGTTGAAGTACAAAATACAGCTCCCGAGAGCCAAGACTGGCCGAGCGTCGTATTCAGAGACTTGACTTTCACTGACGCAGGTGGGGAACAGCAACATATTGCTGAACTGCGACCAGGGCAGAAGAATGCGGCCAAATTCAGGATGGCAAGAGAAAGGCTACTTTCATTCGATTTGTCTTTGGCTGTTCATATAGACGGCAACGAACTACTACAATTCAGCAGGCAGCCAGAATTGCCATCTCAGGCAACTGCTGAAATTAGACAAGGGTTCACTGACGACTTTAAGATGCTGGGAATTGCCGAGTTTGTGGGCGAAGCTGTCGAGGCTCTGTCAATTGCCAATGAGGAGCTCCCCTACGGGCAGATGGTGAAACTTAGGGAGTCTGCCCGAGCGTTTTCAATTCGTGTGGATGAATCTACGAAGGAACTGAATGATGTGTACAGGAAGTACAAGCTGGACAAATCCAGAGGTCTAGGTGCGCGCACACATGAACTCCATAACACGTTGACAAGATTCCGCGCGACAGTTGAAGAACTCGACCAAGCAATCGGCGAGACTGACGTGAATAAATTGAAAGAAGTTCAGGCCAGCCTAACAGACGCCCAACTCGCCGTCCTCCGTGTGGAATCCGAACTCCGCTCAGTCGGCGGCAGCTAGCTCACGAGGGTAAGAAAGAACCTACTTCCCCGCCAAAAACCGCCGCGGATTCTCCACCGTCATCAGCCGGATAGCCTCTTCGTCTACGCCTTGCTCCCGCAAATATGGCAGCACATTGCGACCGACGAAGGCGTAATCATCCGGGTTCACCAACGCGTGCTTCTCCTCGGACGCCCCCCATGAATCATCCGGGTGCTTCTTGATCGACCAGTCATGCGACAGCATCAACTGCCCCGCGAAACCCGAGTCGATGAGCCGCTTGATCATGTCGCACTTCTCACGCCACGGCTCATTCAACTGGTGCCCCGGCAGTTCGTCCATCCCCAGAAACACACCCTCTCGCGCCAGCCCCTCCAGGTAATCGAACTCCGTCGAGTCCGATGAATGCCCGATGCACACCCGCGCCGGATCGACTCCCTCCTCCGCAAAGACGCGCCACTGCGGCTCGCCCACCCTGTTCTGCGGCTGCGTGTGCGTCGTGATTGGGATGCCCGTCTCGTTGGACGCCCGCGACGCCGCCCGCAACACCATCACTTCCGCATCTGAAAGCTCATAATTGTTGGCGGCGACCTTGATCATGCCGGCCTTTATTCCCGTCCCTTCGATGCCCTCGATGATCTCGCGCATATACACCGCCGCCATGCGATCCGGGTGCGTGAACCAGATCAACCGCGGAATGTCCACGTACGTGCCCGTCGACGCGATGATATTGACGCCCGAGCCTTCCGAGACGCGCTTGAGCATCAAAACATCGCGTCCCAGTTCGAACGGCGTCGCGTCCATGATGGTATTCAGGCCTTCGGCGTGGGCCTCGGACAGCTTCTCGATGCCGCCCGATTCGATGCCCTCCCAGTCCATCAGCTCCGGGTAGGTCTGCTTGATGCCCGGGAACCCGACGATCACATGCTCATGGGACAGCGTGAACCCCAACTCACTCGCCGCCACGGGCCCCGTCACGGTCTCCACCATCTCCCGCGCCATCACACACCTCCCTCCGTGACGTATCCTACTCCCATGACACCCACTGACGGCAATACCAACGCTAACCGCGTCATCATCACTGCCATAGCCGATGACCGCCCTGGCTTGGTTGATGATATTCTCCAGACCATCGAACGCGCCGGTGCAGCAATCGAGACCACCTCTGTCGCCACCCTCGATAGCGCAGTCAGCGTCACCCTGCTCCTGCGCATCCCTGACGGCGGCTCAACGCCGCTCCGTGCCGCCCTTGTTGGGCTAACCGTCCAGCACGACGTCAAAATCCACGTCGACGAAATGCCCTAACTCGGTATCTCGTCCTTTGCGCAGAATTACACTCGGCGGGGCACAGTGGCATTCATTCAGTCGCCCGCCACGCCGCCGATGTCCCTGCGCCTGAATATCCAAGCAGTAGCCGCAATGAACAGGGTGCTATATGCCAGCATGACGGCAAAGGCGAGCAGCGTATCCGACGACTGCTCCGGCGCGGCTGTCCACGAGAGAAAACTCTGGATCAGAAGGTAGTCCGTGACGTTGGCAAGCGTGTCATTGACGTTGAAGAGCGGCGCGATGATGGACTCGGCAATGAAATACCCGACCGAAACCGCGATGCCCGTGCCGCCGGAGGAGGCAAGAACCGTAACGAAGACGCTGAGCGCGATGAACGGCAGCAGTCCGTAGATCGCCTTGAAGAAGACAATGACAATGTCAGACCACTCGCCGGAGTCGGCAAGCCCGCCCGTCTCCTCCGGAGAGATCAGGGCGGCTATAAGGCTGGACGCCAGGGCTGCCATCGCTATGACGATGAGCGCGCCGGCGCACAAGCGCAGCAGCAACAGGAGCTTCGCGGAGAGGAACTTCCAACGGCCGATGCCTCCGGCAAGGACCGTTCGCAAAGTCCCCCAGCCGTATTCCGTTCCAAAGAGGGAGGCCGCGAGAATCATGAAGAGCAGGGGGCCGATCGCGATTGGCCCCAGGGACGCAAAGCTGGAAATACTCCCGGTGATGCTGCTGGGGAGCGTGAATCCCTCGCGTACTTCTTGTATGGGCACCGTGTTGTCACATACCCCGTCGCTCAGCCATTCGTCCAACCGTTCCTGTGCAAACCGTCGATCCTCTTCAGACAGTAGATCGAGCCCTGTTGGCGCCTGACCCCGCGCAAGGCTCACGCACGACGCTGTCACCGCTACGCCTTCCCCCCATTCCTCCAGTGAGATTCCGAATGAGGAATTACCCTGGTTGAGGACCTCATACGCCTCGTTGTTGTGGTAGGCCGCGTAGTTGGTCCAGATACCGAACTGCGACACCAGTATCGCTATCGCAAGCAGTATCCACGGCATTCGGAGCCGACGGACCTTGAACCATTCCCACCTGCTGAGGCGAAGCACTTCCAGCATCAACATCGTTCGGTACCCCTCGTTAGTGGTTAAGAATCGGCGTCTTCGCTGCCGGTGACTTCCATGAAATACCTCTCAAGGGCACCGCGGCCGGTGTTTGTCTCGACTACGTAAATGTCCGAACGCCCAAGCGCCGTGGAAATCTCCGCCAACCTGTCGTGTGCGGCGGTAACGACAACCTCGCCATTTTCTGTCGCGACGTCGTCGATCCACTCAAGCGCGGAAAGGATCGTGACGGCCTTCTCGTCGTCGGTGGTTTTGAGTCGGATATGCTCTCCGGAACGGAGGATGTCCGAGACGTTCCCCTGTGCGATAAGCGTTCCGTTGGACATGATGACAACGCTGTCACACACCTGCTCCACCTCATTGAGCAGATGGCTTGCCATCAGAACCGTTTTGCCGTCCGCGCAGAGTTCGCGGACAAGGTAGCGCACCTCCGCCATGCCCGCGGGATCCATTCCGTTTGTCGGTTCGTCCAGGAACAGGACCTCGGGATCGCCGAGCAGGGCAAAGGCCAACCCAAGCCGCTGCTTCATGCCGAGCGAATACGTGCTGAAGCGGTGGTCTCCGCTGGCCGCCAGTCCTACCTTTTCGAGCAAGTTGTCGATGTCATCCGGCGAGCCCCGCTGAAAGATGCCCTGGAAGTAGCGGAGATTGTCCCGGCCGGTGAGATACGGGTAGAAGGACGGGTACTCGATAATCGCGCCAACGCGGCGCAGGGATTGCTCGAGTCCGCTTGAAGAGCCGAAGAGGCTGAAGCCGCCGGAAGTCGGCCGGACAAGACCAAGCAGCATCCCCATGGTCGTCGTCTTGCCGGAGCCGTTTGGACCAAGCAATCCAAAAGCGTGGCCGCGCGGAACGGACATTGAGAGACTGTCCACGGCAACGATGCTTCCAAAGATCTTGCTGAGTGAATCGGTCTCGATAACAGGCCTGCCCTTGCTCATTCCGAATCCTCCTGCGTGTTCTCTGAAAGCGGACGCTGCCAGATCAAGAAGCAACTGCCACCAGAGAATCAGTCCGCGTATACCCCCGCTGTCGTAGCGCATCCTGTCTGCGAAGAACTGGACCATCAAATCCCCGTATTCTTGACGGAATTCCCGTGGATAGGCCGCAAGGAGCGCGCGGTACACTCTCGTGGACAACATCTCACGTGCCTCGACGCTGCATGACGTCCATCTGCTTCTTCCTTGCGGTCTGCGTAAGGTGCTCCATTCGGACGACCTCTGCGTCGAGAGCCTGCCGCCCCAGATCGGTCAGCCGGTAATAACGTCGGCGTTCATCATCCAGGTCAGGGTCCGGGCGCTCGAAACTCTCCTCGATCAACCCTGCCTTCAACATCTGCTTGACCGCTCCGTACAGTGTGCCCGGCCCCATCCTGACTGCCTCGCCGGTAAACGCCTCGATCTCTTTCATGATTGCGTAGCCATGCTTGTCCCCGGTTGTTAGGGCGAGCAAAATGTGCAGCTGAGATGTTGGTAGAGGAAGCAAGTCTGAGGGCATTGGGCTTGGCTCTGTCATGTGACCTGCCTCCACAACACGGGTGATTCTGTTCTCGCTCAACACTCTGGTGACGTATAGCGCAGGGAGATATATCGCTTGCCACTATATCGTTCTCCGATAGATTAGGCAAGCACTTCAATCCCCTCCACTGAGGGAGAGAGTTAGGGTGAAGGGGTATCCCATATGTAAAATGCGTCTATGGACTCCTCAACACGCATTCTCATCGGCGTCGTCGCAGGCGTCATCATCCTCGTTGTTCTGGCCATCGCTCTCCCGCGCCTCATCGACCGGGAGGAAGCCACGTATCCACCGAACACTCCCGAGGGCACCGTCCAGCGCTACATCCGCGCCGTCATTGATGAAGATGCCGACACCGCTCTCGCGCTCCTGGCGGAAGAGAACACCACCGCCTGCATGGAAAACGAACTACGTGAGCAGATAGGCTATTCCTCGCTCGAAAGGTATCGCGTCAGACTCATCGAAGTGGAAGAAATCGACGCCCCTGAGACTGTTGTCAATACCATCATCGTCACTGTAGGCGTAACATACGTCCGCGACCCTGAACTCTTCGAACTCCCGAGCGAGACGAACACAAGAGAGCACAGATTTGAACTACTGCGCTCCCCGGACGGCTTCTGGCTCATCGCAGAATCAGAATGGCCGATTGAACTCGAGTACATCCGTGACGACTACTGCGGAGAGGAACCTGACCCGCCCACGGAGGCTGCTTCATCATGAGTATCCCGCAGCGTACATACGTCTATCTCGCGGCCTTTGTTGCATTTGAGATCCTGCTGCAGGGCGCGTACGGCCTCGCGACGGATGTCGCTTACTCGCTGGGGATGTTCACAATCGGAATAAACCCAGAACCCACCTGGATCGCCATGATCATCGTCGCCCTCCCCGTATGGCTTGCCCATGAGTTCCTCCTGCGCCGCGCCGCCAACAACCAGCCTGAGGAAGCGGGCTCCGTTCTCCGCAAGCTCTACGTCCACGGCGTGCTTGCCCTCGCCGCCCTCTATGTCTTCTTTGGCTGCATACAGATTGTTGAAGATATAGTCGGCGACTTCGACGGGTTGGAGCACATCGGCGGCGTCCTTGCCGCTGCAGGCCTGTGGTACTACCTTTGGCGGCGTGAAAACCTCGAAGGCCAGCCCACTCCACGTGCCCAGACTGTCAGGCGTTGGCGTATCTACGGACTGAGCGTCGTCTTTCTCACCGCCGCCACCGCCGCCACCTTCTGGATCGCCAACGGAGTTCTCTACGCCGTCTATGATCTTGTTTTCGATGCAGCAGATACCTTGATCACCGCGGATGACTTTCTGGACCCCTTCCGCACCGCTGCCGGCTGGGCGATTGTCGGAGTCATCGCATGGGTTGTCCAATGGCGCGCCGTTGCCACCACTGATGAAGGATCCGTCCTCCGGAAGGTCTACTTATATGGCTTTGCCTTCATCGGTGGCGCGTCCCTGGCGCTCTGGGGCACGGCTGCCACCATCTACATCGTCATTGCCCAACTTGTCGGGGCGGACGATACAACAACGGCAGTCGCCTATTTCCGGCAGTTCATCCTGCCCGTCGTCGGCCTCCTCATCGGGTTCGCTCTGCTCGCCTACCACTGGTCCATCCTGCGCCGCGACGCCGCCCGCAAACTTCCCTCCCCCCAGACCTCGCCCGTCATTCCCGCGGAAGCGGGAATCCAGTCTCCGTCCGAAGGGCGGCTCGCAGACACCTTCAAATACATCATGTCCGCCGTGGGCCTCATCGCCCTCGTTCCCGGCCTCATGGCCCTGCTTATGGCGCTCCTTGTTCCCCTTGTCAGCGACAGTTTCTTTGCCTCAAACAATGAACAGGAGGAGTTCCTCGCCGTCGCTCTTACCATGATCATCGTTGGCGCGCCTCTCTGGGCCGCCTTCTGGTGGCGCGTCATAAGAGCCGATCCGCACAGCCTCGTCCGCCGCATCTATCTCTACCTTGCCCTCATCGCGCTTGGAGGCACGTGGCTCTTCACCCTTGTCGCGCTCATCGCCGCCGTCCTCACCGAGATCCTTGGGCAGGGGTCCGGCTTCCTCGACGACACCCTTATCCCGGGCCTCTCAATCGTCATTCCCGCCGCCGCTTTCTTCTCCTACCACGTCATCATTCTCCGCGACGACTCCCGCCGCACCCCTCATGTCATTCCGAGCGCAGCCGAGGAATCCGAAGCCGCGGCTGCGCAACCGGCCCCCGACCTTACCCACAACACCATCCCCGGCCCCCCATACATCCTCCCCAACTGGAAACCTCCACGCAGCTAACCCCAGAAAGCCGTACAGACCCCCACGCCCGAACGCGGAAGCCGGACTGAACCGGCCAGCCAAAGCCGGATCGCGAGCTTAAAAGCATTTGACACCATCGGTATGCATGGGTATCGTTGTCCGTGAACCCTTGACAGGGGCTATTTTTATTTGTGAACGATCATCACATTCGCCTGCGCCTTGAACAGCTGGAAGAGCAGACGCTCTCCCCATTCGCTCAACTCAGCCGCAATTCCCGGGGCAGGCGCATCCCTGAAGAGCCCTCCTTCATGAGGACCGAGTTCCAGAGGGACCGCGACCGCGTCATTCATTCAAAGGCATTTCGACGCCTCAAGCACAAGACACAGGTCTTTATTGCCCCCCTGAGCGATCACTTTTCGACGCGCATCTCGCACACCATTGAGGTCGCCCAGATCGCCCGCTCCATCGCCCGCGCGCTCCGTCTTAACGAAGACCTCACTGAAGCCATTGCGCTTGCCCACGACCTCGGCCACACGCCATTCGGCCACCTTGGAGAAGAGTTCTTCACTGAACGAATCCCCGGCGGCTTCCGCCACGCCGAGCAGAGTCTTCGCGTCGTGGATGTGCTGGAAAAGGACGGGCAGGGACTCAACCTGACATGGGAAGTCCGGCAGGGCATCCTCAAACATTCCAAGGGGCGTGGGGGCTTGCAGCCCACCCAGGAGTCCGGTGACGACCTATCCCTTGAGGCTGACATCTGCCGCTTGAGCGATGCGATTGCCTATGTCAACCACGATCTCGGTGATGCCATTCGCGCCGGTTTTATCCGCGCGGATGACATCCCGGCGCACGTGCGTGAAACACTTGGAGAGCGCCACGCAGAGCGCCTGAATACCATCATCGCTGATTTGGTTGAAACATCCTGGCCCGTGACCGGCGAGGTCCCTTCTGTGAACGGGCACAATCCTCGGCCGGATATCGTGATGAGTCAACCTGTGTTGCGGGCCGTCATCGATCTGCGAGAGTTCCTCTTTGACAACGTCTATCTCGTCGCCGCCCGTAATCAGAATGAAGAGCCTCTCCGCATCCTTGAGACGCTGTGGGACGCATTCACAAACTCGCCTGAACTGATCCCCGAGGGCTATGCGCAACCCGAGGATGATGCGCCGCGCCGCGCCGTCGACTATATCTCCGGCATGACGGACCAGTTCGCCGCGAGAGCTGCCGAGGACCTGCGTGCCGGGCGCGTTCCCACCACGCCATTGGCGGAGGTGGCGCTATGACCGTCGTTGATGACGTCAAGGCCCGCACGGACATCGTTGACCTTATCCAGTCGCGCGTGCCGCTCCAAAAGGCAGGACGCAATTTCAAGGCGAACTGCCCGTTCCACAATGAAAAGACGCCGTCGTTCATCGTCTTCCCGGAGCGTGGCACATGGCACTGTTTCGGCGCGTGCGGCACCGGTGGTGACGTCTTCTCCTTCATCCAGCGCGCGGACAATCTGACCTTCTCGGAGGCGCTGTCCAGATTGGCGGAGCGCGCGGGCGTCACCATTCCTGACACCCGCAGGCAAGATGAGAGTCAACGGAAACAGAACGATGTTCTCTACACCGCTCTCCAGAGCGCCGCCGACTACTTCCATCGCATCCTTGTCCACTCTCCCGCCGGTGAGCAGGCTCGCCGTTACCTACAGCAGCGGGGCATTAGCGATGAGACCATCAATGATTTCCAGCTCGGCATGGCGCCGAAAGCATGGGAAGCTTTGAAAGGCCACCTCTCCGACCTAGGCCACACCGAAGAGCAGCTTCTGCAAGCCGGCCTTGTTATCGAACGCGACGGCGACAGCGAAGGCGCGTATGACCGTTTCCGTGAACGCCTCATGTTCCCGATTCGTGATGGAAAAGGCCGCGTTATCGGTTTCGGTGCTCGCGCCCTTGACGACTCGCAGCCCAAGTATCTGAACTCGCCACAGACGCCGCTTTTCGACAAGAGCCGCGCGCTCTTTGCCATCGACCGCGCCGAGCAGGCCATCCGCGCCGAGGGCGAGGTCGTCCTCGTTGAAGGCTACATGGACGCCTTGCAGGCCCACCAGGCCGGCTTCAGCAACGTCGTCGCCATCATGGGCACCGCCCTTACCGAGCGACAGGTGAGCCTCGTCCGCAACATGGCCCGCCGCTACGCTCTCGCCCTTGATCCTGACACCGCCGGTGAAGAGGCCACGCGCCGCAGCCTTGAGGGGGCCTTTGACATCTTTCGGCGTGAAGTCGTGCGTGTCTCAAACTCCGCCGTCCCCATGGGCGTCCGGCGTGAACTGCCCAAGCTCCGCATCATCACCCTGCCGCCTGATCGTGACCCGGACGATGTCATCCGCAACGATCCCGATGACTGGCGCGCGCGTGTTGAAGAGGCCACCCCCATCCTTGACTATCTCATCCAGCGTGAAGCTGCCCGGCCTGAGGTTGTCACGCCGGAGGGACGGCTTGAAACCGTCAATCGTATCTTCCCGCTCATCACCGCCCTCGATAACCCGTTTGAGCAGCAACAAGCGTTCAGCAGCCTTGCTTCTGCCCTCAAGATCGAGGAACGTACCCTTGAGGCCGCCGTCGGACGACCCGAGCGGCGACAGCAGCGCCCCCGCCGTCAGGACGGAGGCTACCGTCCGACGCCTGCTCAGAACGGCGATGCGGCGGCCATCGGCGCAGACGCCCTCAACGAAGACCGCGCCGATTCTATCGAACGACAACTCCTTGCTCTTATCCTCACGTATGACAACGAGATCTTTGACGCATGGCAGCGCCTTGACCTGCCCGAAGTCCCGCCCCACTTCTTCTGGAACCCGGAGTACCGCGACCTGTGGCAGATTCTCAACACCGCCGATGCGGTCACACGTGCTGAGGTCCTGGTCAGCCCGTACGCAGATGAACTCCGAACCGACATCCGGGCCCCCCTTGACCGTCGCGGTCAATCAAAGGCCCTCAGTGATGTCGTCCGTGGCATGTGGGAGCGCCAACTCAAGAAGGATGAGCTTGAGGCCGCGGAGGCCGTTGCATCGCTCGCTGAAGAAGACGGCGCGGCGGCAGATGCCCTGCAGGCCATCACCGATGAGATGAGAGCGCAATTCGCTGAACGAATCGAACAACTGCGCGCCGTCCAATACGGCGCCTGGAACCGCAACACCCGCAACGTATAGAACGCCCACAACGTATAGAACGGAGGAAGAAGTATGACCTGGCAATCCGGCGTGATCAACCTCGGCGATGACGAGGCCGGCTCCATTTCCCAAAAGGTGGCAAACGGTGTCGTCACCCTCGACCCCTCAGCATCCTCGGCCCTGCTAAGAGCCTTGCCGAACGGCGCAAAGCCGGAAGAGGACTGGCCGGCATCCCGCGAAGAGTGGGCGGAGGCTCAGCGCATTGAAGCAGAAGCTGAGGCGGAGCTTGCGGATGCTGAATCGCTCGACGATCCCGTGCGCATGTACCTGCGCGAAATCGGCCGCGTCGATCTCCTCAACGCCCGCCAGGAAAAGAACCTCGCCCGCAAGGCCGAGGGGTGGAAACAGCTCCACGAGCTTGAGTTCCAGATCCGCCAAACAACGGGGCGCAACGCCTCCATCGCCGACACCTCCATACACCTTCTCAATAAACTTGCCACACACTGTGAACTCGCCAATGTCATCATTGAGCACCTGGAACTTGAGACACCATGCACCCTCCTTACGCTCAAGGAATCTCCTGAGGTTCAGAAGACCATCGACATCGAGATGCACCACGAACTCGCAGAGGAATTCGCCAACAAACTCGGACGCGAACCCGAGGACGTTGAGCGAGAGATCATCGAATTCTCTCTACAGCGGTGGCTTCTCCCCACCCCCATCGTTCGCGCATTCGCTCCGTCCCTCACGCTTGAGACCATCCCGTTCTTCCTCTCCACACATAACATCCACGAAGCCGTTGAAATGACCCTGGACGAATGTCGCGAGTACCTCGATGAAATCCGCCGCGACGGTGAGATGGCGCAGCGGCGCATGACGGAGGCCAACCTGCGTCTCGTTGTCAGCGTCGCCAAGAAATACATCGGCCGCGGCATGAACCTGCTTGATCTCGTGCAGGAGGGCAACATCGGCCTCATCCGCGCCGTTGAGAAGTTCGACTACCGCAAGGGTTTCAAGTTCTCCACCTATGCCACGTGGTGGATCAGGCAGGCCATCACCCGGTCCATCGCGGACCAGGCCCGCACCATTCGCATCCCCGTCCACATGGTGGAGACCATCAACAAGCTCCTCCGTGAAAACCGCCGCCTCGTGCAGGAACTCGGGCGTGAGCCGACCACCGAGGAGATCGCCGAGCAGATGGAGATCACGCCGGACCGCGTCCGCGAGATTCTCAAGATTTCACAGGAGCCGGTCTCCCTTGAAACGCCCATCGGTGAAGAGGAAGACTCCCACCTTGGCGATTTCATCGAGGACAAGGCCGCGCTTGCCCCGGCGGATGCCGCCTCCTACCAGCTCCTCAAGGAACAGATTGGCAGCGTGCTCGATACGCTCAGCGGGCGCGAACGCCGCGTCCTTCAACTGCGCTTCGGCCTCGACGACGGCCGCAGCCGCACGCTGGAAGAGGTTGGACGTGAGTTCAGCGTCACGCGTGAGCGCATTCGCCAGATTGAGGCCAAGGCCTTGCGCAAGCTCCGCCATCCCACGCGCAGCCGCCGCCTCCGCGACTTCCTCGCGTAACGCCCAACGTCAGAACCGTATCCCTAAGCGGGGACTGCAAGTAGTTGTTGGCGGCGGCCCTAGCGGCTCCCGCCCAGTGACCGGACACGCCGAACGATCTCCGGCAGGGTTTCAAGCACGCGGTCTACGTCCGCATCGGTGTTGTCGCGCCCCAGTGTGAGACGCAGGCTGTTGCGTGCCAGTTCATGCGGCTTTCCCATCGCGATTAGGACGTGCGAGGGATCGATGGAGCCGGAGGTGCATGCGCTGCCGGATGAGGCGGCGATTCCCGTTATGTCAAGATTGATGAGGACGGATTCGATCTCGACGCCGGCGAATGAAATGTTGACGTTGTTGGGCATGCGGCGAGGGTCGCCGAGCGGCGGGCCGTTGAGGTGAGCATCGGGAATCGTTGAGAGGATGCTCTTGCCCAGGCGGCCGGAGAGCCTGCCGATGTTCGGAGTTATCTCTGCTCGCGCGCTTTCTGCCATTTCGAGGGCGAGGCCGGTTCCAACGATACCGGCCGTGTTTTCCGTGCCCGCGCGTCGATTGCGTTCCTGGCTGCCGCCCATCGTCTGTGGCTGGAACGGCGCGTCGCGGTCCAGGAACAGGACGCCGACGCCCTTGGGACCGTGGAACTTGTGGGCAGAGAGGCTCAGCATATCGACGCCGAGTTCCTCTACATCAAGGCTCAGATAGCCCGCACCCTGCACGGCGTCCGTATGGAAGACGATGCGATGCCCATGCCTTTCCTGCGCATCGTGAACAACGGCGGAGATCTCGGGAATCGGCTGGATCGTGCCGGTCTCGTTGTTGACGTACATGATGGTGACGAGAATCGTTTCAGGCGTGATGGCCTCGGCAACCTGCTCGGCTGAGATGACACCCTCGCCATCGGGTTTCAGATACGTCACGGAGAATCCTGCGTTGTTCTCAAGCCACTCACAGGTATGAATAACGGCGTGGTGCTCGCTGGCTGACGTGATGATGTGGCTGCCGTGCTGCTTCAGGGCGTAGGCCGCCCCGCGGATCGCCATGTTGTCGGAATCGGTGCCGCCGCCGGTGAAGATGATATCGCCGTTGCGCGTATTGAGGACTCCGGCGACCTGATCACGGGCCGCGTCGATGGCGCGGGCGGCGTCCTGCCCCAGCCCGTAGATGCTGGAGGGGTTGCCGTACTGCCCGGTGAAGTAGGGGAGCATGGCCTCAACGACGCGGGGATCAACGGGCGTCGTCGCCGCATGATCAAGATAAATAGCCATGTGGACAGTATAGGCTGTGGGGGCACCACGTTTTGATGCTGGAAACTGTGGTTGTGATACGATAAGACACCTGTTCGCCATTAAGGAATCCAAGTGGAGAATGTGTAGTGGCAGGCATTGACGAGAAGACCATGAACGGCTACATCGCCGAGGCCATGGAGTTGCGGGCCCCACCCAAATGGGAAGTCAGCCCTGAGCAGCACGGCCAGGCCCGGCGTGGCGCCACAACCCCGGATATCGTCGTGCGGATGCCCTACGGTCTGCGGACCATCATCGAAACGGAGTACAACGATCCCGCGATTGGCGACGCCAAGACGCGTCTTGGATACGAATTCAAGGACGACACGCTACCGATGAAAAGCGTGATTGCGCTCGGAATCCCACGCGAACTGGGAGAGATGGGCCACGCGGAGCGCAGGGCGGCATTGGCATCGGATGATCCGCGGTTCCTCATGCAAGTCGTGACCGGAAAGTCAGAGGATGACCCGGACATCACTATCACTCCCGCCATACCCGTCCCCGTCTCGCTGCGCGATGTCGTCCAATACGCTTGGCTGGTCGCGATTCCTGAACCGTACACCAGGCAGTTGCTCAAAGAAGTCGTAGCAAAACTCGAGGCCGCAAAGGCGCAGTTGACGCGTCTTCTGAAAGACGAAACTGCGCTCTCAACGCAGGCGCGGCTTATCCGCGAGTATGGCAACCACGCGAGCGAGAACGGGCTCGAAAGCGCGGCGGGCAACGTCGTGGGCACGCTGGCCAGCATGTTCCAGCTCCACATGAATCTCAAGCGATGGGGCGCGCTCGAGGACTTGCGCGACCTCGGCGCCCAGGAGTTCTGGCAACCAATGGCACCGTATGAGGGCATTCCGCGTGTCATCGCCAAGGAGTGGCGCAAGGTTGAGGAGATCGATTACAAACCGCTGTCCACCATCTCCGCCGGAATGCTGGAGGATGAGGATTTGGGGCCGCAGCTTGGCGGCATCCTGCGGGCGCTCCTCGAAACAATGGGCCAAGCCATTCGGCCCGGCATCAGCGAGACCACCAACATCTCCGCCGAAATCTGGCAGGCGCTGATACCGGATCGTGACGAGCGCGCCGCGTACTACACGAAGCCCGCCACCGCCGAACTGCTTGCCAACATGACCACCGTCCGCCTCGAATCGCCCGCCACCGCGCGGTACAACGAAATCTGCGCGGGAACCGGAACGCTGGCCCGCGCCACCGAGGAAAACATCCGCTTTCGGCACTATGCGGCGACGGAGGACAAGACCAGCATCCACGCTGAACGGATGGAAAACTACATTCAATTGACAGACATCAATCCCCAATCGACGTCGGTAGCAACGGCAAGCATGACCGCCCTTGAACCGGGAACTCCTTTTGAATCCAGCGCGATCTTTGCTATCACATCACCCGGTGGATCACTGAATTTCCTGATGAAAAAGGGC
The DNA here is from genome assembly GCA_034422835.1 of Dehalococcoidia bacterium. Lineage (GTDB taxonomy): Bacteria > Chloroflexota > Dehalococcoidia > UBA6926 > UBA6926 > VXMO01. The sequence goes on from DAOUJJ010000004.1 coordinate 33,028, forward strand.
GTGTCCGATATGGGGCAGGCGCTCATCGGACGGAATGGCGCTTCTGCAGAGGCTCTTGTTTTGGATCAGGCGACAGTCGGAATTTGCCTTAACAATGACCCGTACTTCCGCGCGCGAGGTGGCGCGGCCAACCCAACCCCAAGCGCCAGGATGCAAGCATTCCGGCGCCGTGCTGACCGTTACCAAAAGGGCGTCGCGAATGGTCAAGCAGGGCTGGCCACGTTTATGCATGTCATTGAGCATGAACTGCTTGCGTGGGGAGAGCCCCGCACGGTAAAGTCCTGCCTCTGACGGCCGCTCATGCCAAAACGTGGGAAGGATTCCGCAAAAATATTGAGAATCACTACCGGAACGTCGTTGCTATAAGCACGGCGGCAGGGTCTGGCGTCTCGATGTCTGCCGATACCGGCATACAGGAAATGCTGTTGGTCGCTACCAAGCGGCAGGCCGTTCCTGTGAATCAACCACAGGAAGCGGGCGATAAGGCGATTACCTGCGTCAACCTGACCGCGACATTTGAAACGAAAGTAGAAGCCAAGATGTTCGCGGACGCTATTAGGCACGCGCTCGCTAGTGGAAGCGAGTCGGGTGAGATAGTCGTTGGCGATGTGGTTGGTACCTACCGCAAGATGTCAGGACTCGGTGATGGCCAACCATGGTCTGCTTTGGGCACGAGCGGCGGCTACACAACACTGGTTGCCCAGGCAACATCCGGCAATGCTTGGAACCCGGCCACGGGGAATGTCACTCCCTATGCTCTGCCGATGACTACCCTAAGTGGTGTGTCGGGCCATGGCCCGACACACCACTTGCTGGGATGTCTCCCAGCAAGTCGTGATCCGCGCGGTGCTTTTACTATGCATCCGGTCAAAGATGCGACAAGCCGTGAGAACCCGTCCCTATGGACTCATGAAGCGTCCATTCAGAACTCAATGACTTGCGCGCCGACGCACTACGGCATCCCGCGTAGCAATGCTGCTGAGGCCGAGAGAAGGCTAAAATCCGCAAGGAAGTTCCATTTGGCGCGGAATCTACGCATGAGTGCCCAAGCGATAGCGGTTGCATACACTGAGGAGCCGTCGATGGGCGGTAGGTCATGGACAACGCTGGAAGCCGAAGGGGCGACTGCCGAGGCGATTGCCCTGTATTTGAATAGTACCTATGGGCTGTTGATTCGAACAGGGTATGGACAGTCGACGGACTTGGGGCGTTCTCCAATACAAATTAGAGCGATTGATGGACATCCAATACCTGACTTTACCGCTGACACTGAAGAAGGTAAGGCAGCCCGCCACATAGCCCACGAGAACTTTGACCGGCTGCGCAAGCTCAAGCTGAACCGTATCGCCCTGAGCGCGATCGATAAGAACCGCGCGGAGATAGACCGCGTGGTAACCCTCATGCTTGGCATCGAGTGGAACCCGCAAACCGAGAACATGCTCGATTCATGGCGCAGGCTGATGTGCCTCCAACCGGCCGTGAACGCCAACAACAAGCAGACACTCAAGACGTTGGCGGAGGCGGGGATCAAGGGGTGGGTTTGGGACGTTTAGGTCAGGCAATTTGCTATCTACACTCATCTATTATCCGCTTGAGTTCGATTACAGCTAGAATCACTAACCCGGCCACAAATCCTATAGCGCCAGCAAATATGGCCGTCATAACCCCTTCCACCGGACCGTCCTTTGCAAGGTCGATTCCCTCAAACCTTTGGTAGGCCTCTCCCAGAATCCCCGGGCCCACAGCGGCTGCCAAGAAAACGCCGATGGCTGCCAATAAGATCAAGCCAAGCAAATTAAAACGCTTCTTCAACTCATCACCCGAGGCTAACCCGATAAAAGTACCAATTACAAAGCCAACTAGAGTGACTGCCAAGAAGACCAGTAGCGCGTCAATGGACACTCTGATTCCCCTTTCTGCCTTCGCCGCGCTCCGTGCGTCCGTTCTGTTACGTCGATCAAGAATAGCACGCACGTGCGGTCAGGCCAAACCAAGTGGAATCCTTAGATTCCTCGACTGCGCTCGGAATGACATGTATATGAGTGTGAGTGGCGATACGGGGTTTGCTTGCGCTCCTAGTTCTGGATTCCCGCTTTCGCGGGAATGACGGAGGGGGGCGGGAATGACGGAGGGGGAGTCCCGATGGATTCCGGCTTCCGCCGGAATGAGGGGAGGGGTATGGCCCTTCGACGGGCTCAGGGTGACCCTTCGACTACGCTCAGGGCGAGCGGTGGGGGCACCCCCACCCTGGCCCTCCCCCATCGAGGGGGAGGGGATTCAGGCGGGTCTGAACCTGTTGACGATGGGGAGGCGGCGGTCTTTGCCGAAGGCGCGTTCGGTTATCTTGACCCCGGGGGCGGCCTGCCGACGCTTGTATTCACTTATGTCTACCAAACGGGTGACGCGGGCGACGACGTCCGGATCGAAGCCCAGGCGCTCTATCATCTCCGCGGGTGAGCAGTCGCGCTCCACGTAGGCTTCAAGTACAGGATCAAGCACGTCGTAGGGCGGCAGGGAGTCCTCATCGAGCTGGTTCTCACGCAGTTCAGCGGTTGGGGGGCGGTCGATGATTTCCTGCGGGATGATGTCTCGCCCGGCCTGCTGGTTGCGCCAGTTGGCGAGTTCATACACGAGGGTCTTGGGCACGTCCTTGATGACGGCGAAGCCGCCTGCCATATCGCCGTACAGGGTGGCGTAGCCGGTGGCGTATTCGCTCTTGTTGCCGGTTGCGAGCACGATGCGGCCGAACTTGTTTGAGATGGCCATGAGGATGTTGCCGCGGGCGCGGGCCTGCAGGTTCTCTTCAGCGACGCCTTCCTGCGTGCCTTCGAACAGATGGGAAAGGCCGTCCCGGTAGGCCGTGGCCATGTCCTCGATTGCGATGACCTCAAAACCGATGCCGAAGTTCTCACAGAGGGCCTGCGCGTCCGTGACGCTCCTGTCTGCCGTGTACCTGGAGGGCATCCCGACGCAGAGGACGTTTTCAGGGCCGAGGGCATCGGCGGCGACGGCGGCGGTGAGGGCGGAATCGATGCCCCCGGAGAGGCCGATGACAACCTGCGAGAAACCGCTTTTCCGAACATAATCCTGCGTCCCCTTGACCAAGGCGTTATAGACCTCTTCGACGGGGCCCATGGGGGTCGGCATGGCGTTCGCGTGGTGTGTTTCAGATAGGGCCCTGCGGGTTGCCCCCTGCTCTTGCTGCTCAGTTACGGAAACCGCAAGCGGATGCGCCCAAATCGCGTTCTCCTGGTCGATTTTCGCGGTCTGGGACACAGCATCCGCCTCGACGAACGGCAGGTCGGCGAGGAGAAGATCGTCCTCAAACTGTCGGCCCGCGGAAATCGTCTTGCCGCTCGGGTCGAAGATCATGCTCGCGCCATCGAAAACAAGCTCGTCCTGTCCCCCAACCATATTGACGTAGCAGAGGAAGATGCCGTTGGCGGCGGCGCGGTCGCTGAGCATGGCCTCTCGCACGGCGCGCTTGCCGCGGTAGTAGGGGGAGCCGTTGATGTTGATGATCACCTGCGCGCCGGCGGCTTTCTGGACGTTGGTGGGGCCGTGCTCAAACCAGATGTCCTCGCAGACGTTGACGCCGATGCGGGCGCCGCCGATCTCATAGACGGGGCAGACATCGCCGGAGGCGAAGTAGCGCTCTTCGTCAAAGACGCTGTAGTTGGGAAGGAAGATCTTGCGGTAGATGTCGATGAGTTTGCCGTCGTGGATGACGGCGGCGGCATTGTAAAGGGCGGCGGGATTTGTGGCGCGTTCGGGGATGCCGACGACGACGGTGATGCCGGTGGAGGCTTCTACAACCTCCCCGAGGGCCTGTTGGGCAGCTTCAAGGAAGGAATCTTTGTAGAGGAGATCCTCCGGCGGGTAGCCGGTGATGCAGAGTTCCGGGAAGGCGACGAGGTCCGCGTGCGCTTCTCGGGCGCGTTTGATGTGGTCGATGATCAGGCGGGTATTGCCGTCGATATCGCCGACGGTGGGGTTCACCTGGGCGAGGGCGACGCGGAAGGGGGGCGTCGCGCCCCTGTCCCCTTCGCTTGCCTGTTCTCTCGTCGGATTGGCCATGGGACAAGTATAGGGGCGGTAGTGACGGAGGGGTGGCCGATAGGTATCATAGCTGCGGTAAGGTAGTGATAGACAGCGTCTATTGGTTTGCGAGTGGGGAATACGGACGCACACGGAGGGCACAATGACTAGCGTGCTCAAGAAAGAATTTGACTACTATCGCGCCCATCAGGATGAGATGGTTGCCAAGTATGATGGCAAGGTAATTGCCATCAAGGATGGCGAGGTGCTCGGCGTGTTCGAGAATGATCTTGCCGCCGTTACGGAAACAAAGAAGACGCATGAATTGGGAACCTTCCTCGTTCAGCGGGTGAGCGAGGGGGATGAGGCATACACCGCGACAATTGTCTCTCCTAGCGTGGTGGTCTCATAGTTCAGCGGATAGAACCTCGTAGTTTCACGATTGCCTCCACCGGAGGCCTCCTCAACGTCCTGCGGAGTAGTTGTCACATTTCAATGGCCTGGGACCCAAAGGGTGACGAACCTGAGCCGCAATTGAGTGCATTCGAAGCGATATGGGACACCGGGGCGACCGCAAGTATGGTGACTCAACGAGTTGTCGACGCTTGTGGTTTGAAGCCGATTGGAACTACTGCCATCTCTCATGCCCAAGGGACGACCGAGGATGTAGACATATTTCTAGTCAACATTGTCTTGCCAAACATGGTGAGGTTTCCGGGGGTTCGCGTTGCACAAGCTATCCTACCCAACGTTGACGTGTTGCTTGGAATGGACATCATCAGTCAAGGGGATTTTGCCATTACGAATTCGGATGGCAACACGAAATTCTCCTTCCGGATTCCGTCTCAAGCCAATATCGACTTTGTGGCAGAAGACGGTAGGAACAATGTTCTGGGCAGACAGTCGCGGCCTTCAGAATCTACTCGTCAGAAAAATCGACGGCAACGACGTAAGAAGAGGTAGTTTCACCAGGAGCTGAGACTATCCCCCACCCTAACCTTCCCCCACAAGGGGGGAGGGGATTTTCCTGGGTGGTGGTACGAGGTTTGGTTGCATGGTTGAGGCTTTAGATTCTTCGGCTCCGCTGCGCTGCGCTCAGAATGACATGATGGGCGTTGCGGATGTTGGGATAATGAACAGGATTACGAAGTATTATTGAGATACTGCTTCGGCAGTTTGGGGAGGAACAGTCCCAGGCGTTGGAGCCGGAAGGGAGAACAATCCCGGGCGTTGGAGAGAGGTAAGATCGATGCCTCAGGCCTTGAAATCGTCGGTTGCCTTGCTGCCTGTCATCGTCGTCTTGCTCGCCGTTGTCTTTTTTCTGATCTATCGATCGTCCGGTGAGGAGGCCCCGCGTGACGTCGGAGCGAGGGCTTCGGCAGCCCTCGTTTCGCAGGAAGGCGAGTCAGTCGGATCCGTAACGTTTATGCAGACGGCATCGGGCGTTCTGGTGGCAGCTACGGTGGAAGAACTTTCTCCTGGGGGTCACGCATTCATTATCCATTCGGTGGGCGCGTGCACACCCGATTTCAATGCGGCCGGCGACCATTTCAATCCCGAGGATGTTGAACACGGCTTTATTCATTCAAGCTGGCGCAGATCATCCGGCGCGGCGCACGGCGGCGACTTGCCCAATATCTACGCGGCTGCCGACGGCTCCGCCCGCGCTGACTTCCTTACCGATGGTGTCACCCTGGACACCGGGAAGGACCACTCTCTCTTCGATGCCGACGGCTCCGCAATCATCGTGCATGAGAAGCCGGACACATACGGGGCGGGTGAGGCCGATACAGGCGCTCGCGTGGCCTGCGGTGTAATTGAGCCTGAGCGTTAGGCAGTGCCTACAGCCAAGGCTCGCGCTCAGAGGTAATTGGCCTACTCGGTTGCGATCCGCGTTCCGGCTCCCGCGGGGAATAGAGGCTCTGGATTCTTCGCTGCGCTCAGAATGACAGAGGGGATAGGCGGCGCTGTGCGCCGCACTGGATTCCCGGGTCGAGCCCGGGAATGCCCGGGGTGGGTGCTGTCCACTCATGCCCTTTGGCGGGCTCAGGGCGAACGCGCGCGGCTCCACAGTAGTCATTCAGGAGTATCATTAATGTGGGATGGTCGAAGGGTTCGGCCATCAGCGCGGGAAAAGGAAGTGAATGCCGTGCATATCATTCGGATACGCGCCTCGGCGCACGGCGCGCTCATAAGCGCTCTCTTGATTTCAGTTCTTCTCATTGGCGCATGCTTCAGCCCAGATGGCGAGCAGCCGTCGCCCGTCCCGGCGACGGCAACTCCCACACCGACGGTTTCACAGGAACCCACGCCTGAGCCAACCGCAATACCGCAATCGACAGCATCTCCACCTGCAACCATCGTTCCAACACCAATCCCCTCCACGCCCACCGCTTTACCGGAGGCGGAGGAGTGGTGGACGGTGGCAGAATCGACCTGGAACGATACGTTTGAGGTGACGCTGGAGATTTTCGGCGCGTCACGCATTACAACGCAGACGGAGCTTCGTGTGAGGACACGGCTGCGGAACGTGTCCGACGACGAGAGCACGTATATCAGGTGGAGCCAATACGACCCGGCGGTCTCCACGTGGATTGTGCTGCCGAGCGGCCCGCCGCCCGCAGACCCCCGGGTGAGGCGGGCCGTGCGTCTCATCCAGTTGTGGGCGGAGGGCGATCCCACTCCGTCCCTCAGTTCTTTCCCGGAGGTCCAGGCGGACACCCTGGACGCGGGTGATGACATCGAACGGGAGGCTTCGTGGGACCTGACGGTTCGCGGGGATTCTGCGGGTACGCGGGCGCCCGCGCCGGACGGGGTCTATAAGGTGCGGGCTGATTTCTATCCGCGTGGCGGCAATGAGATTCCGGGTTTGCCTGAGATCTTGTTGGAGTTTCCCATTACGTTGGATAGAGGTATTGGGGGTTAGGCTTCCCCGCTCAGGCCCTTCGACAGGCTCAGGGTGAACGGAGATTAGTCCAGGAGTTTGGCGGGGTTCATGATGCCGGCGGGGTCAAGCGCGCTCTTGATGAAGCGGATGAGATGGACGCCGCCCTCGCCGAGTTCCCTGGGCAGCAGGTGCTTGAGACGAACCCCGACGCCGTGACAGTACTCGATGGTGCCGCCCAGATCGATGGCCTGATTGATCATCGCGTCTGAGGCTTCCCGGATGCGCTGCCAACCGTCCGGGCGGGATTCGGGATCGACGGCAATGATGGAGAACATCTCCGGCTCGCCCCAGATGGCGCATTCGACAACGTTCAGGCCGGCCTCTTCAAACGTCTTGATGGCAGCGAATCGTAGATCGAGCACCTTTGAGATGGGGACGGCGGTGTGGATGTAGCTGCCTGCCCGTCCGCCGCGGTCGCGCCACGGGTGACGCTGGCCGGAGGCGCGAGCCTCCTTGTAGCGAAGGCCCGAGGCATGCCGATCCTCCCAGAACGATTGGGCAACCTCGGGGTCCAGCGCTCGCGCGCCGTAGGCGGAAACGATGTCCCAGACGACCTGCTCCTGGATATCGAGTTCCGCGGAGCCGCCCTCGAGGCTGAGGTGGAGCTGGGAGCGGCCGGGGCCGTCGGCGGTGATGGGCTGGCCGCCGGATTCCGACTCGTCCTCCTGGGCGAAATCGACCATGGCGGGGGTGAGTCCCTCGGTGAAGAGTCGCTCGATGGCGAAGAAACCCTGCTGGAAGCTATCGAACTCAAGGGCATAGTGGCGGCGCTCTTCGAGTTCCGGGTAGACGCGGATTGTCGCCTCGGTAATGACGCCGAATATACCCTCAGTGCCGATGAAGAGGCTCGTCATGTCCAGTCCGGCGGACACAAGTGGACGCAGGTTGCGCGTGCGAACGATCTGACCGGTTGGCAGGACGACCTCAAGGCCGACGACCTGCCGCCCCATGGGGCCGTACTTGGCGGCGAGATAGCCAACGCCGTTGGTTGAGATCGCGCCGCCGACGGTTGCGACGGGCTGGCTCCATGGATCGTGGCCGACGAAATGGTTGGCGTGCTGGACGATTTCTTCAAGGTCGCCGAGGACGACACCAGGTTGAACGGTGGCCGTGCCGTCCTGGAGGCTGACGTCGATGATTTTGTCCAGCGAGGCCATGTCCAGCACGATGGCGGGTTCGGTCGTCGACGCGCCGCCCATGACGCCGGTGCCGCCTCCGTAGGGAATGACGGGGACGCGGGCGGCGGTGGCGGCTTTCAGTATCGCGGCGACGTGGGCGGTGGACTGCGGTTTGACGACGGCGAGGGGCGTCGCTTGTTCTCTCCCCTCTTCGGGGCGCGCAGGGATGGCGTCTTCGGCGTAGTCGGCGAGGACGGCGGCGTCGGTCAGGACGTTGTCCCGGCTGACGATCTGGTTGATCTCAAGAAGGAATTGGTTAAGGAACTGGTTGTTGGTGGTCATGGTTTAGATGGTACACGGTAGCTGCGCTACGGGGTTGGCGGTCGTGGGTGTTATTGGTTGCTGAGGATGACGAGCATGACGCCAACGATGACGAGAACTGCCCCGACATAGACGCGCAACGTGATGCGTTCGACCTGTCGGAGGAAGACGGCGGCAAGGACGAGGGTGACAAGCGGGTTGACGGTGAAGATGGGCGAAACGAGGACGACGGGGGCGAGGTCGAGCGCAAAGAAGCTGAAGAATGCGCCCGTAGACGCGAGGATGCCGGCGAGACTGATCCATATGAGGGCCGCGCGTGGTGCCCGGATGTCTTTTCGCAGGTTGCGGGCGCTGGCAGCGCCGAGGATGAGCATACCGATGAAGAGCGTGATTGTGGAACCGACCTGCGGCGGGGTTTCGTCTGCAGTCAGCAGGCTGCGCGTGACAACCTGGCTGCCCGCGTATCCCAGCACGGAGAGGAGGGCGGCGGCGGCGCCGATGATCAGTGGGCCGCGCAGGCGGGACGTGGGTGTGGTGGTGGTCATGATTGCTGGGCAGGGCCGGTGACGATGAGGGCGACACCGATGACGACGGCAAGGATGCCAATGGCAAGCTGAATGGTCACTCGCTCATCGAGGAACATCACGGCGAGGATGGAGGCGAATATGGGCATCGCTCCCCCCATAGCCGTTGCGCGGCCAACGCCGATCTTGCTGACGGCGGTGTAGTAGAAGAATCGACCGCCCATGAAGGAGAGGAGCGCGACGAGGGCGAAACCTCCGAGGGACTGCAGGTTGAGTTGCAGGAAAGCGGTGGGGTCCATGATGACGGCGATGATGGCGACGAAGATGAATCCGGCCACGATGGAAATGAACGTCGCCGAGGTGGGGCTGACACGATTGATGCCCAGGCGGATGAGGATTGCGCCAACAGCCCAACACATGGAGGCGGTGAAGGCGAGAATGATGCCGACTGTGGTGTCGGTCATGCGTAGGGAACGGGGAGGCCGGCGTGTTGGAGCATCGAGGCGAAGATGGGACGGCCGTCAACGCCGCCGATCTCCGGCTCGCAGCAGCGCTCCGGGTGGGGCATCATGCCGAGCACGTTGCGGTTCTCGTTGACGATGCCGGCGATATTGGCAAGCGCGCCATTCGGGTTGGCCTCCGGCGTGATCTCTCCGTCGGGCGTGGAATAGCGGAAGATGATGCGATTCTCGCGCTCCAGTTGGGCGATGGTGTCCGGGTCTGCAAAGTAGTTGCCGTCGCCGTGCGAGATGGGGACGCGGAGGACATCGCCCTGCTGCGCCAGTGAGGTGAATCGGCTGTCCGTGGTCTCCACGCGGAGATTCGTCCATTGGCAGCGGTACTGGAGATGGGCGTTGCGCAGAAGCGCGCCGGGGAGCAGTTGGGCCTCGCACAGTACCTGGAAGCCGTTGCAGATACCGATGACGGTCTTGCCCTCGTCTGCCATGCGGCGGATGCCGTCTATGACGGGGGAGAAACGGGCGATTGCGCCGGGACGCAGGTGGTCGCCGTGCGCGAAACCGCCGGGCAGGATGGCGAGATCGTAGCCGGAGAGGTCGCTTTCCGTGTGCCAGACGTAGTCGGCGTCGGCGTTGAAGACGTTGGTGAGGACGTGGTGGCAATCAGCGTCGCTCCAAGTGCCGGGAAAGACGACAACGGCGGCTTTCATGGTTATTGGGAGAGGAGCTGCTGGACGACGTCCGAGACGTCTTTACCGTCGGCGCGGCCTCTCATGGCGGGCATGAGGGCGCCCATGACGCGGCCTCGGTCGGCCATGCTGCGCGCGCCGATGTCGTCGATGATCCTGCGGGCTTCCGCTTCGATTTCTTCTTTGGAGAGGCGCTCCGGCAGGTAGGACATGACGACGGCGAGTTCGGCCTCCTGCTCTTCGAGGCCGTCATCGCGTCCGGCCTTGCGGAACTCGTCGATGGTTTCCTTGCGCTGGCGGGCCTCACGGGCGAGCACGTCTGCGGCCTCGGTGTCGTCAAGAGCGGTATTGGGCCCCTTGGCGATGGCGGCGTTCTGGAGGGCGCTGCGCATCATGCGGATGGCGGACAGGCGGGGGCGGTCACGATCGCGCATGGCCTGTTTCATGTCGTCTTCAAGTTGTTCGACGATGGTTGGCATGGGAGAATTATGGCATACGGGGGGCTTCGGCGAGTTGCAGGACGCGCTCTATGACTTGTTGAGGGGTTAGGGAGTCTGTGATGAGGACGTGGGCGTCATCGGCGGGCTTTAGCGGGGAATCTGTCCTTTCCGCGTCGCGTTTGTCCCGCTCCTGGAGCTCGGAGAGGACTCGCTCAAAGTTGTTGTCATCACCCCGTTCAGCAGCCTCGGCGTAGCGCCGTCGTGCCCGGGCCTCCGCCGATGCGTCAAGGTAGACCTTAACTGGCGCGTCCCACAGGACAACCGTGCCGATGTCTCGCCCTACCATCACCACCCGGCCGTCAGCTTGCTCCGCCATCTTTCTCTGCATAGCAACCAGGGCGCGCCGCACGCCGGAGAGGACGGCGACGCGTGATGCGGCGCTTGCGGCATCAGGGGAGCCAATCGCGTCGCTCACGTCCTCGCCGTCAATCGTCACACGCGTGTCATCGATGGCCATTTCCGATTGCTGCGCCAGGCGGGCGACGGCATCGTTGCTCCACTCTGCAAGGTTGGCTCGCAGGGCGAGCAGGCCGACGGCGCGGTAGAGCAGGCCGGTATCGATGAAGGCCCAGCCCAGTGTCCGGGCGACACCCCGCCCCACGGTGGTCTTGCCGGACGCGACCGGCCCGTCGAGAGCGATGGGGCCTTTATGAGAAGCCACGTGATTCCCCGTTGCCGTCTCGACTACAGGTAGAATGCGCGCGGGCGTCAATCGACCCTCGCCGTGAGATACTAACGGCAGTAATGAACTGGCTCGATATACTCATCATCGTCATAGTGGCAGTTCCGGTCGCATTTGGCTTGCGCATCGGGTTGATTCACATCGCGTCCAGTCTTGTCGCCATAGCGGCGGGCACGTTGCTCGCAACCCTCTTCTGGCGGCAGGCCGCAGATATTGTCGGCGTATTCATCCCGGATGACAATCTGGCCGCGCTCATCGGCTACTTGCTCATCCTGCTCATCGTAATTGCGGCAGGTTGGGCCGCGGCGGTATTCGCCAAGGGCGCGCTCAACGTATTGATGATGGGCTGGGTGGACAAGGCGGGGGGCGTCCTCTTTGGCGCGCTGTTGGGCTGTGTCATCGTCGCCGCGATGATCTGGTCACTGGAGTCATTCAGTGGAGAAACCGTGCAGGAGGCGCTGGACGCGTCCTTCCTGCGGCCCTATTTCGCATTCCTGGTCCCCATTCTTCGCTCGATTTCCGGTGAGATTGACCTGTCATAGTCCTTTGCAGCATGGATAATGGATGCAGGTGGGTAGGGCTACAATGCGGAATATGGAAAAGGGAACGGTTGAGGACACCGCCCGGCAGGGAGTGGTGCATATCCTCAATTCCTCGGTTCTTGTGCTCAACGGCAATTTTGAGCCGCTGAACGTCACGCGCGTTCGCCGCGCGCTCCTCCTGTTAATTCGCGGCAAGGCCGAGATGATTGAGAACGGACGCGGCCACCTGCAGGCCGAAAAGGACCGATTGGATGTGCCGTCCGTGATCCGGCTGTCCAGCTACGTGCGGCGTCCCATTCAGCCGCAGCGGCTGACCCGGCGCGAGGTGTTTCTGCGGGACGGGAACACGTGCCAGTACTGCGGCAAACCGTCACGGGAGTTGACGCTTGACCACGTGCTGCCGCGGCACCGGGGCGGCCAGAACACGTGGGACAACGTGGTGGCCGCATGTGTTCGCTGCAACCACCGCAAGGCGGGACGGACGCCGCGCGAGGCCGGTATGCATCTCCTGACTGAACCCGCCGCCCCCCGCCCCAATCCGTACCACACCTTCTATCGATTCCTGGGGGCGAATGAGAGCTGGAGGAAGTTCTTCCCGGAGCCGCGCAGGGGATCATCACACGGCTGGAACGGCCACGAAGGTTCCGCATCATGATCCGGCAAGTCTCAATAACATTGCGCGAATGGCAGAACCGGCGGCTATAATGACTGCACGGCTACAGGTATACTAACTAAGGACATTCGCACTCGAAGGAGCTAGACAGGCATGGCCTACATCATCGCGGAGCCCTGCATCGACCTCAAAGACGCTTCATGCGTCGATGTCTGCCCCGTGGACTGTATCCACACAACGGACGAGGACAACATGTACTACATCCATCCGGATGAGTGCATTGACTGCGCGGCCTGTGAGCCTGTTTGCCCGGTGACCGCCATCTTTGAAGAGAGTGAACTCCCCGAGGAGTGGAACGACTTCATCCGCATCAACCGCGAGTGGTTTGAGAACCAGTAGTTCACCCTTCGACAGGCTCAGGGCGAACGGGGTGGATTCCCCAGATACAAGAAATACTCGCGGTTGCCCTTTGGGCCGGTAATCACCGATTCGCGCACTCCCAGGACACGGAGCCCGTTTTCGATTGCCCATAGAGCCACGCCGCCGACTGCGTTTGCCCGCGCCGCCGGTGATCTGACAACGCCGCCCCGCCCCACCTCTTCCCGCCCAGCCTCAAACTGCGGCTTGACCAACGCCAGGATGAAACCGCCGGGAGTAAGAGTTTCGATGATGGCGGGCAGGACGAGGGTCAGCGAGATGAAGGACACGTCCGCCACCGCCAGATTGATTGGTTCCTCGATTTCGAGAGAATGCCGCGCGTTGTGGCGCTCCATCACGACCACGCGCGGGTCATTTCGCAGGCTCCACGCCAACTGGCCGTAGCCGACGTCGACCGCGTAGACGCGTTCTGCGCCGCGCTGCAAAAGGCAATCGGTGAATCCACCCGTCGATGCTCCGACATCGAGGCAGACGAGGCTGGCGGGATTCAACTCGAACGCATCGAGCGCGCCTTCAAGCTTGACGCCGCCGCGGCTGACGTATGTTGGCCCATCCGCAAGGAGGATTTCCGCGTCGGGAGCGGCGAGGGTGGCGGGTCTGAGTACGACGGAGCCGTTTACCGTGACGAGGCCATCGGCAATCATTGCCCGGGCGGCGTCGCGTCCGGAGGCGATCCCACGCTCGACGAGCAGGCCGTCGAGCCGCACTCGTCCGCGTGATAGCGCAGCCGGATCAGCCTTGCCGCGTGGTTGTCGTTTTTGGCGGGTCATTTCGCACCTACAGTATCATTTGCATGCAGTATGAACGGGAGGAACATGTCCGAGAGTCAAGCGGCCTCTGGGGTGGAGAGTGAAGGCATGGGAGCGGCGCGCCGGCCGTCGATGCCGTTCGCGGTGCTGCGCCTTCTCCGCCCGACGCAGTGGACAAAGAACGGGCTGCTCTTCCTGGCATTCGCCTTTTCCCTGAATCTCCATTGGGACCTTGATGATCCGGAGACTGCGTTGCGGCTGCTGCTGCAGGCGGCTATGGGGGCCGCTATCTACGTCGGCCTGTCCGGCGCGACGTACATCATCAACGACATCATCGACGCGGACCGGGACAGGGCGCATCCGACCAAACGGGAAAGGCCCATCGCCGCCGGATACGTAACACCCACCGTTGGCGGCTTCGTGTCCGCCGCGCTGCTGGTGGTGTGCCTAGGCGGGGCGTTTGCGATGAGCCCGCTGATGGGCCTGATCGCAGTGGGGTACGTCAGCCTGACCATCGGCTACTCGGCGCTGCTGAAGAACGTGGTGATCATCGACGTGACGGCGGTTGCGGCGGCATACCTGATCCGGGTGATGGCGGGAGCCGTGGCCATCGACGTGCCGATTTCTCCATGGCTGTATGTCTGCACAACGTTGGGCGCGCTCCTCATCGCGATTGGCAAGAGGCACGGCGAGGTTGGGTTGATGGAGGACGGAGCGTCCGATCACCGCGACACGCTGGGTCGCTACAGCGTGCCGCTGCTGAACCGGATGATTGCCGTGGCCGCTGTTTCCGCGTTGACGGCATACGCCCTGTACACGTTCACCGCGTCAAATCTGCCGGGGCAGATGATGCTCACGATCCCCTTCATGATCTACGGCGTCTTTCGGTACTTGCAGCTGATACGGATGGGGCACATCACCGGAGAGCCGGAGCGCGTCCTGCTGCAGGACAAGCCTATGATGCTGGCCGTCATCGCGTGGATGGCGGCGGTTGTTGCGATTCTGATCATTTTCCCGCGGCCAGCGTAGCCCTTCGACAGGCTCAGGGCGAACGGGGGCGATCTTGCTCATCCTTCGACTATGCTCAGGGTGAGCGGGGGCGTATCATGCCTTGGTGGGGGTAGCAGGCTGTCATGTCATCGTCGTCGTATCGCGTTAGCATTCTTGCCGAAGAGCCGCATCGCAAGGCGCTCACTCGACGCTGGGTGCGTGACGTTATCCGGCGTGCCCTCGCGGCAGAGGATGCGCCGTCCGGGGGGCGTGTGGAGGTGCTCATCGCCGGCGACGAGACGGTTTCGGCATTGAACGCCCAATTCCTTGGGGAGCAGGGCACGACAGACGTACTGTCCTTCCCCGCCGAGGCGTTTGATATCGCAGACGATTGGCCGAAGGATGAGGGCGCGGCGCGAGGCGACATCGGCCAGCTTGTGCTGTCCGCGCCGCAGACCGCCGCCCAAGCGGAGGCCAACGGTCTGAGCGTCGAGGAAGAAGCAGCCCACCTGCTTGTCCATGGGATCCTGCACCTGCTCGGCCATGATCACGTGCTCAGCGACGATGAAGAAACGATGCGCGCCCGCGAAGACGCCATCCTGATGGACATCATCGGCAGACCGGTTCATGGGACGGAGCCGATGGCGCTGTCGCATCCGGATGGGCACGAGGCAGAGACAACGGCGTCCACGGGACGGGCGCCATGACATCGGAACAGGCCGCGCAAGGCCCGCACCAGGTCCTGTATCGCAAGTGGCGTCCGCAGACGCTGGAACAGGTTGTCGGGCAGGAGCACATCACACAGACGCTTCTGAACGCGCTTGACCGGGACAGGGTGGGGCACGCCTACCTGTTCACCGGGCCTCGCGGCACGGGCAAGACGAGCACGGCGCGGATTCTCGCCAAGGCGATCAACTGCGAGACGACGGGCGGGAGAGGCGAGCCGTGCAATGATTGCGAGCCCTGCCAGCAGATTACCGACGCATCATTCCTCGACCTTGTGGAGATCGACGGGGCGTCGAATCGTGGCATCGACGAGATCCGCGATCTGCGGGAGAAGGTGCGGTTCATGCCGGCGCGGGGCCGAAAGAAGGTGTACATCATAGATGAGGTGCACATGCTTACGGCGGCGGCGTTCAACGCGTTGCTGAAGACGCTGGAGGAACCGCCCGATCACGTGGTGTTCCTGCTGGCGACGACGGAGCCGCACGCCGTCCCCCTGACCATCGCGTCGCGGTGCCAGAGATTCGATTTCCAGCGCATCCCGGAGGAACGAGCCGCCTCTCTGCTTGGTGAGATTGCCCACGCGGAGGGGCTGAGCATGGACCCGGATGCGCTGAATACGGTGGTCAAGGCGTCCGGTGGCAGCCTTAGAGACGCCGAAAATCTGCTTGAGCAGCTTGCCTTGACGGCGGGCGCTGACGCGACCGCGAGTGACGCGCGGCGTCTGTTCGGCATCGCGGGATCCGGGCGCGCGCGTGAGTTGATTGCGTCGCTGTTGGGAGAGAAAGATCTTGCGGCTGCACTGCGCGGCCTGTCGGCGCTGCACGCGGCGGGCGTGGACATGAGGCAGATCCACCGCGAGTTGGTGAATGAACTGCGAGCGTTGATGCTTGTGCGCGCGGGCGCGGGGGACGTGCTGGATATCTCTGATGATGAGAAAGGATCGGCGCGGGAGCTGGCGGAGAAGATCGAGCTGCCGGTGATCCGCCATGCGCTGGGGCAGATTGCGGCGTTGTCCGTCCCGAGCGGCAGCCCGCCGCTGCCGTTGGAGATGGCCTTTGCGGGCATCTCGCTCAGCGGAGAGTCGGTGCAGCGCGTCGCGGAGGAGAGGTCTGCGGCGACCCAGGAGGAACGCGAGGTTGCCGAAACACGGCCAACAGAGCCGCCGCCCGCGCGCCAGCCTCGCCAGCAGCAGCCTGAACAACAACGCTCTGAGCAGCAACAGCGGGCTCCCCAACCCAGGCCGGAGCCTGCGCGCCCAAGCCCGGCCCGGACGGAGTCGGAGTACCCACGCACAGGAACTCGACAGTCGCCGATGGTGGCGCAGCGGCAGGGGGGCGCGGAGCCGTTTGAGATGCCGCCCGGCGATCTGACATTCGAGACATTGCAGGACAACTGGCGGCAGCTCGTAGACGGGCTGCGCGGGGCCGGCTCAAGCGGCAATCTCGATGCCTTTCTACGCAGCGTATCGCGGCCCCTTGCCATCGAGAACGACGATACGATCGTGATTGGGTTCATGCACGATTTCCACAAGAACAAGATCGACGATCCGAAGTACCGCCACCTGGTGGAACAGCGTTTCGCGCAGCTGCTGGGCAAGCATTACACGATCCGATGCGAGAAGGTCGGGCAGGAGGAGCGCGGCGGCCACCTTGTGAGGGCGGCGCAGCAAATGGGGGGGCAGATCGTCTCCGGAGGACAGAAGGACGAGGACGACGCCGGGTGACTGAGAGACGCGGGAGGGCAGGCGGATGGGGATGAATCGGAACATGATGCGCCAGATGCAGCAACTCCAGTCGAAGCTGGAGAAGGCGCAGAACGAGTTGGGCGAGATGACGGTGGAGGGGAGCGCCGGGGGCGGCGCGGTGACGGTCGTCATGGACGGCCACCAGAATATCCGCTCAGTGTCCATCGCGCCCGAGGCGGTTGACCCGGAGGACATCGAGACGCTCGAGGACCTTGTGCTGGGCGCGGTCAGTGATGCGAACGATAAGGCCAAAGACCTCGCGTCGAAGCATCTCGGCGCGATCACGGGCGGCATGGGCCTGCCCAACTTCTAGTGAATTCCCAGCCTGAGCAACACGGCGGGCAGGCGGAATCCCTCACACGCCTGACCGAGCAGTTGAGCCGTTTGCCCGGCATCGGGCCCCGCAGCGCGCAACGACTCGCCTACCACGTCATTCGCGCCCCCAAGGAGGAGACGCGGGAGTTGGCGGAGGCGCTGCTGGGAGTCATTGAGACGGTCAAGTTCTGCTCGGTCTGCCAGAACGTCACGCAAACCGACCCATGCTCACGGTGCGCGCTGCCGGCAGAGGACCAGTCGATTATCTGCGTTGTCGAGGAGCCTTTGGACGTTGTCGCTATCGAGCGGAGCGGGGCGTTCAAGGGTCGGTATCACGTTCTGCATGGGCTCCTTTCCCCGATGGACGGCGTCGCGCCGGAGAATCTACGCATCCGTGAACTGATCGAGCGGCTGAGGGACGACACGGTCAAGGAGGTCATCATCGCCACCAACCCGTCGATGGAGGGGGAGGTGACGGCGATGTATGTGCAGGGCTTGATTGCGCCGCTGGGCGTCCGCGTGACGCGGCTGGCGCGAGGGCTGCCGTCCGGGTCTGATCTAGAATTCGCGGACGCCGTCACTGTGGCGCGGGCGTTGGAAGGTCGGCAGGAGTTTTAGGGCGTTAGCTGTCCTGCGTCATTTGTTGGCGCACGTTCTCCGCTTTGTCTCGTGCCCTGGTTTGGGCGATCTCCGCGTCGCTCGTGTCGTGCATCCATTTCTCTTTCTTGTTGCGGTCACGCAGCCCTCTGAGTGTCAGCCGGTCGCTCTTGTAACCGTTGCACGGCGCGCACAGCATGATGCGGTTCGTGATGTTATCGACGCCACCCTCACTCTTCGGCTGGATGTGGTCTAGCTCCATGAAAGGTGATTCGAGCCTCCGGCCACATCCCGCGCAGACAACCATTCCCGCGACTGTCTGCGCCTCCGTAAGATGGCCGCGTATCTGGCTGTGTGTCAGTCTCTCCCACGCCTCACGCGGACGCTGAATCCTCAATCGGAGTGTCGGCGTGGGGAGCGTGTCGTCCTCGTCCGTCCGTTCAGGGAGATTGTTGCACGCGCTGGACTCGTGATTGTGCGCCAGGGTACACGCGATGGCGTTGATGGGCGCGTCCGCGTCTAAAGGGGTCTGTAGCATCCGCTCGCGGACTTGCTCCAGGGCTTCGGGACTAATATCCACTCCAACCCAATGTCTCCCCAATCGTTCTGCCGCAATCGGAGTAGTGGCGCATCCCGCGAACGGGTCAAGTACCACGTCCTTTTCGTTGCTGGATGCCTCAATGATCCGCTCGTACAGAGCGAGTGGCTTCTGCGTAGGGTAGCCCGTGCGCTCTTTAGACTGACTGATTGTCGGGCGCGTGTCGTCGTGGTCCCACACGTCGCGCAGGTAAGTGTCCACGTACCAGTTGCCCTTGTCGTCTCGTTGAGTATGGCGGAACGGTTTGTTGTATATCTGCCGCTCTTTCACAGGATGGAACGTCCACTCCCTACCCTTCGAGTAGAAGAGCAGAGTATCATGCTTCCTTGGCCACCAGCGCATAGCCACGCCCTGCGTTCGATACCCCCACACAATCTCATTACGGAAGTTGTCACGCCCAAAGATGGCGTCCATTAGCACCTTGACGTAGGCATGAGCGGTGTGGTCGAGATGCAGGTAGATGCTCCCGTCCAGCGCGAGGACACGGTGCATCTCGATGAGACGGATGCTCAGCCACGCCATGAACGCGGCCATGTCGTCGTCTCCCTGTGTCGCGCGGGCAAAGTCAATCGCGTGAGAGACGGCAGGCCAGTTGTCTTTGATCTGGTCTACCCATTCTTCGTGAACGTCCTCATTCCAACGCCAACGGTCTTTAAACGATGCGCCGCCTTTACCTCTGAACGCATCGACATTCTTGTTGAAAGGCGGGTCAGTGGCGATGAGATTGACGCTTTCACTGTTCAGCGCCCGCAGGAAATCGAGGTTGTCGCCGTTATAGAAGGTGCGGTTGGGTACGTTGAGGTCGGCCATCAGCGCGCCCAATCCGGTTGGCGCACGCCACCGGACTGCGACGCAGTGATGCGGAACCGTTTGCTCACTGAGTGCCCCCTCGCGGCGTGCAGACGTCGGCTACGTTGCTACACAAGCAGGCGGGCTGCGCAAGTCCGCGAGGAGACATGACAAGCCACGTCCCCTAGCGAATTCCATGCGAAATTCGACTTGCGCAAACGGTGTTTAGAACCGCTGCTTGTGTAGCCCTTTGATTCTGCTAGCGGCGGGGAAGGCTGTCAACGGCAGGCGGCGAGGGACGTCTGCGCGGAGGATTTGGAGAGGGCGCGGGGGAATGAGGGGGAATGAGGGGAGAGGGGACGGGAATGACGGGTGGGCGGGTTGGTTGGCGTAATTGAGGCTTTAGATTCTTCGCTGCGCTCAGAATGACATGTTGACTTGTGTTACGGGGGGCGTTAGGACAAGAGGGTGCTCGTACCTTCTGGCGGCTGGCCTGCCTCCACGGGACTCTCCACCGGCTCGAGTCGCAGCCTCAAGCCCAAGGCGCGGGTGACCCTGAGCAGCGTTGCCAGGGTTGGGTTGCCGTCCTCAGACAGCGCTTCATAGAGATTGCCCCGGTTTAGTCCAGTGGCGCGAGCGAGGGCACTCATGTTTTTTGTTTGTGCGACGTGCCTGAGGGCGGCGCGAATCACGACCCCGTCTCCAAGGTCCTCATCCACAGCCGCCCTGAGAAGTTCTTGCGTGTCACCCTCGGTTCGTACGTAATCCGCCGCGTCGAATTTTCGATACTCCTCAGGCATCAGCCCCTCCATTCCGTCGCCATCCTCCTAGCCCTCTCAATATCTCGCCGCTGGCTGCCCTTGTCGCCGCCGCAGAGCAGGATGACTAGCTCAGCGCCCCTGGTCATGAAATAGACTCGGTATCCGGGCCCGTGGTGGATCCTCATCTCAGACACGCCACCTCCCACAGATTGAACGTCGCCCAAATGCCCTTCCTCGGCTGCCAGCAGCCTGGCGACGATGCGGCTCACTGCCCGGCGATCTCGCAATCCGCGCAACCATTGGTCGAACGTTGCGCTGCGGATGATCGTGACCATGACAACATTGTACGGTATACCGTACACCCTGAGAAACGGCTACACGACCGTTGAAGGGCAGCCCCTATAACCCAAAGGTGCAAAAGCAAAAAAGACTTCACCAGCGAGGCGCTGGCCAAATTCCTGACGGTGGGGTTGTCGACGTTCCCCGTCACTGGGGGAACGGCTTGTTGTGGGTGACTTTAGGGCAGGCGTTTGGGATGGGTCAACGGGGTAGTGGTAGGTGAGGGCACTTCTCTGTTCGTCCTTCGACGGGCTCAGGATGAGCGAGGGAACACCCCACCCTTGACCCTCCCCCATCAAGGGGGAGGGGATAGTATCCTTATGCCATCGCGGACGGCTGTAAGCGCCGGAGTAGCCAAGGAGCGTGCCGAAATGCCGGATGTCCTGTATGAGAAGAATCCTGAGCAGCACTATGCCGTTTTCACGCTGAATCGGCCTGACCGGCTGAACGCCATCGGCGGGCGGCTCATGGCGGAGCTGTTGGAAGCTCTGGAGGACTTTACGAACGACCCGGAGATGCGGGTGGGCATCCTGACCGGGGCAGGCAGGGCCTTCTGCGCGGGGGCCGATATGCGCGAGGGCGCCGACCGTGATGCGGCGACAAAGGCGCTTGCCGCACGGCGGGACGCCGGTGAGATTACGGAGGACCAGTACAACGCGGAGGTTGCTGCGATTGCGCCGTCCGCGCCCGTCAAGTTCGATCTGTTCTCCCCGAATCCCAAGCCGTTCATCGCGGCCATCAACGGCCTTGCGGTCGGCGGCGGGATGCACTTCGTGATGGACTGCGATATTCGGATCGCGTCGTCGGAGTCGTATCTCGGCCTGCCTGAGCCGAAGCGAGGCATCGCGGCGAGCTACGGCAGCCAGTACCTGGGGCGGATGATCGCGCCCGGGGAGGCGATGTTCTACCTGCTGACGGCGGAGAACATCCCGATAGACGAGGCGCATCGGGTTGGGCTGGTGCATGAAGTCCTCGAGCCGGGGAAACTCATGGACAGGGCGGTGGAGATTGCAGAGCTCATCGCCCGGAACGCCCCGCTCGCCGTGCGCGCGTCCAAGGCCATGGCGCTCTTTCAACGCCGAAACGATGAGGACGACCTGAAGGAGTATTCGAATCCGATCAGCGCCGAGATCATGGCTTCGGAAGACGTCGTTGAGGGACGGCGGGCTTTCGTAGAGAAGCGCCCGCCGAACTGGACCGGTTCATAAGCCATTCATCGACCTGTTGCCATGACATCCGGACGGCCGCCCTCGACGCTGCCGCAGTCGACGCTCTATCGGGCGGACGCCGTCGTGCTCCGTCAAAGAGACCTGGGAGAGGCTGACAGAGTGCTGACGCTGTTCACGGCGGAGCACGGCAAGCTGCGCGTGAGCGTGCGCGGCGCGCGCAAGCCGAAGAGCAGGCTGGGCGGCCACCTGGAGCCGTTGACGCGGGCCTCGGTGCAGATCGCGCGGGGCAGGACGCTGGACGTGGTGACGCAGGCGCAAGCGGTGGAGGTGTTCCAGGCGGCGCGGGCGGATTTTCTGACCTTGCTCCATGGACTGCACATGGCGGAACTGGTGGACAGGTTCACGCAAGAGCAGGAGCCGCAGGAAGAGCTTTTTAACCTTTTGCTTGAAGCGTTGCGCCGTCTTGACGCGAGGCACCGGGCCGATTCACTTGCGCGGGCGTTTGAGATCCAGGTGCTGAGTTGGGCGGGATTCCAGCCGGTGCTGGACCGCTGCGCGTCCTGCGATGCGGACGTGAACGGTTCTCGTGGACATTTGTCATTCAGCGCGCAGCTTGGCGGGTTGCTGTGTTCGTCGTGCGCGTCGGCGCAGCCGGGGTGGACACGGGCAATCCCGAGGGAGACGGTGCGCGATCTGCAGGCACTTCAACGCGAGGGACTGGACGGGGCGGACTCTCTTTCCGCGGGCGGGGAAGAATCGTCAGAGCTTGAGGCGCTGCTGCGCTGGTATCTGCGCTACATCCTCGAGGTGCCGTTGGACACAGCGGCGATTCTCGATCGCGTGAGGGCGGCTTCCGGTGTTCACCCTTCGACAGGCTCAGGGTGACCGGGGTGGGCTCAGGGTGACCGAGGGTTGGTTGGTGGTACGGGGTTTGGTTGGCGCAATGCGATTCAGATTCCCGCTTTCGCGGGAATGACGGAGAGGGTGCGGGAATGACGAGGGTGGTGGGCTCAGGGTGAACGGCGAGTTGCAGCTAGTCTTCTGATTGGTTTCGTCGGCGGCGTTCGCCGATGGTGACCGTTCCGAAGCTGAGCGACTTGATGACGCGGGCAATGATGATCTGCACGGGGATCAGTCCAACCAATGCCACAAGGCCCATCAACTGCAACTGACCGAATGAGGGGCCGTCGGTGGGCGGCTCCGCGCCGCCGGCGGCGGCAGAACAACTCACGCCGAGGAGTATGAGTCCCGCCATCTGGATCATGCCGACGATCAGCCTGAGCGCCTGGAGTCCCTTGATCCCCAAGTCCCTGCCGCGCCATGGGCTCAGCCGCTGTTCAACGGGCGGTCTTAGGGCGTTCTCCATCTGACATTCCGGGCAGGTGTAGATGGCGGTGGTGATGGGCGTGCCGCACATGTTGCAGCGTCCGGCATTGGCCTCTTGGCCGGTGATGACGACCCGGCAGGCGGGGCAGCGGGGTGTCACGACATGGCCGCATGAGCGGCACGTCCATGTTCGTTTCTCTATAGCCATCGGAACAGTGTTGCCAGGGAGCCTCTAGTTGGCCGCGGGCGGCATCTGCACCCAGGTCTCCGTGGTGAGGGTCTGGGCGACGAGCTTGCCCGTCTCTTCCTGCGTGATGGTGCCCTCGACGATTGCGAAGCGGCTGCCCTTGTTGACCACGTTCGCTTCTGCGGTGAGAACGCCGGGCTGGCCGGGTCGGATGAAGTTGAGCTTCATCTCAATTGTGGCGTGGAGTTCATTCGGCGCGAGGAGGCTGTGGACGGCGTGGTGGATGCAGAAGTCCATGAGCGCCATAATAACGCCGCCGGCCACCCGGGGATTATCGTCGGCGTGGAGCACGTGCCGCTCCACGGGAAGAGTGGCAACCGCCTTGCCGTCCCCCTTTTCAGTCAGCTCCGCGCCCATCCACTCGATGAGCCGCTCCTTCTGCGCAACAGTCTCGGTCATATCGCCTCCAACCCTGTCTTTTTGGCATTTTGAGATTCTTCAGTTTCAAGTATCATACGAAACGTGGTCACGCCCGAACCAATGCAGCCCGAAAGAACGCCATTTTCCCTGTGGGCGCGCCGTGTTGCAGCGGCGTTGATTGCGGTCATTTTCCTGCCCATTGCCATCTTTGCCATCACCTTCTCAGGGGTGCGGGCGTCCGTTTCAGAGCCGGATGACCTGATTGAGGCCCTGGGTGAGGCGGATTTCTACAACTACACGCATGACCATCTCGTTCCGTCGGCCCTGGATGAACTCTTCCAGGAAACCGATCATGACGTTATTCGCGTGGCTGAGCCGTGGAAAGAGGACGTTGCCTTTTCACTCAGGACTGCCTTCCCCGCCGCAGAGATTCGTGACGAGACGGAGAACCTGCTGCGGACCGCGTGGCCGTATCTGTGGGGACGGGAAGATGAGTTCGAGGTTGTCGTGCCGATTGCGCCGCGGGCGGCGCGTGGATTCGACGAGCTGTCGAGCCGCGTTTCACAGGAAAACCCGGAGGTGTACAGGCCACTGATCGATCTGCTTGTCGACCGGGTGGAGGAAGAAACGGCCGAATACGACGTGTCCTCGGTGGACATGGGCAGCATTGCGGGATCGCATTTGCCGGAAATCGCGCCGAGCGACTGGCTGTTTCCGCGTCTTGGACAGGCGGTAGACGACGTTGGCGCGTATTACATCGGAGAGACGGAAGACTCCGAGATTACAATTCCCATCGATGATCGGGCATGGGCGATCCAGAATGCGATCATCGATGTGCTCACGGAAGCCGCCATTGACGATGCCTCGCTGCGGGAAGCCATCGTGGCGGGGCTGGACGCCTCAATACAGATGGAGGCGCTGTTTGTCCCGGGGTTTGGCGACGTCGACGCTGAGGTGATGGCTGGGTTCGTTCTGGACGAGATCCCACCGGTCGAACTGAGCCATGTGAAAGCCCAGATTATCCAGGATGTTTCCGCGTATGCCGTCGGGTTGGCTGATGAGCCGCTGAGTTCTGACGTGGAATTGTCGCTGGCACAGGCGCGCATTGAGGCTCCCATCGCTATCGCGGCGGAGGCGGACAGACGCCTTGAGGCTGAATTCAACGCCGTGCCGGCTTGTCCGCCCGGGCATACGCCGGATTTCCTGATGCTGGAATCCGTTGAGGATATTCTTCCCCCGTGCGTGGTTCCGGGCATGACCTACGACGAATATCAGATCGCGGTTGGTCTCGACGCTGAAAGCTTTGTACGTGAGGAAACGCAGGAGATGATTCCCCTCTGGATTTCGATCAACTCCGACGACGTCCGAACGGCGCTCGACTCGGGAGAAACGGACCTCATTGAACGGGTGAGGGAAGTTATCGCCCAGGGAGTAACGGCGGATGCGGCGAACCTCACCTCGGCACTGAGCGAGGAACTGTACGATGACCCGAACCAACTGCGGGAGCGCATTCTTGCGGGGTTCGAGATTTCGAATCAGACCCTGGAGGATGCCATGGGGGAGGATGACGGGTCGTCGCTGCAGGCAGCCCGAGACTTCCTTGCCTCAAGCGGGTTCGTCCAGATCGTCCTCTGGGCTGTTGCCGTGATAGTGCTGTTCCTGCTCGCGTTCGTGGGCGGCAGAGGCTGGGAGGGGCGGCTGACGTGGGCCTCTATCGTTCTGGGCATAAGCGCGATTCTTGCGTGGCTGCTGGCGACGGCGCCGGTTGATCTCATCATTCGCCCCGGTCTGGAGGCGTGGACGGACAGCGCCATTGCGGAATTCACGGATGACGCGGCGGTGGAACTGGTAATGCGTGTTGAGACGTTGATTACGGCCCTGCTCGATGCCGTGTCGGAACGAGTGAGATCACAGGCGATTCGTGTTGGCGTGGTTGCCGGCGTGGCATTGATAATCGCTCGCCTGCTTGCGCCGGATTCGGTCGGTCGGCGTCCATCCGGACGCTGAGAGAGTTGGCCCCCGACTATCAGGCGAGGTTCGACTGCTGTGGCACAATAGGCTCGTTATGTTGAACGTTGGAGACACGGCGCCTGATTTCGTCGTGCGGCTTGGCGGTGGGGGACAGTTCAAACTATCCAACTATCGTGGGCAGAATGTCGTGCTGTTCTTCTACCCAAAGGCTTTCACGTACGGCTGCACGCGGGAAGTCGGTGGTTTCTGCGACATGCATGACCATATCCTTGCAAAGAACGCCGTTGTCCTGGGCATCAGCGCAGACCCCGTGGAGACGCTCAGCAGATTTGCAGAGTCTACTGGGGCCCCATTTGGACTCGGCAGCGACGAGACGAAGCTGGTCAGAAAGCTCTATGACGTGGAGCGCCGCTTCGGGCTCGGCACTTCACGGGTGACGTATGTCATCGACGGAGAAGGCGTCATCCAGGGCGTGCACCACAATGAGATTGTTATGAGCGCCCACATCCGCAGCGCCCTGGGAGCCCTCGAAGAACTCGTCTAGCATCGCGAATCTCAATAGACATTGACGCCACTCGCTCACGCGTGCTATATTTTCGCTAGCGCGAACATGGGTTCGTTCAATGGTATGTGGCGACCGCATGAATACGAGGGAGGGCGCTGATGGTAGAACAGTTGAGGCCGCGGCAGCAGGCCATCATGAGGTTCATCGAGGATTTTCTGGACGAGAACGGGTATCCGCCGACAGTCCGGGACATCCAATACGGCTGCGATATTTCATCGACGAGCGTGGTGGACTACAACCTCAAGGGCCTGGTGCGGGGCGGCTTCCTGCGTCGGTCCAGGGAGGTCTCGCGCGGCATTGAGGTGGTCGGACGGCGTGAGCGCCGTGTAAAGATTCCCGTGCTTGCCGCCATCGCCGCAGGCCAGCCGCTGCCGGTGTTCCCGCAGGACGTCGCGACGGCCATCGAAGAGGATTCAGTGGATATTGACTCGGAGATGGCCGCCAAGAGCGACAAACTCTATGCGCTGCGCGTCAAGGGTGATTCAATGATCGACGCGCTGATCAGGGACGGGGACATGGTCGTGCTTGAGGCGCAGGAATCGGCGGAGCCCGGCGAGATGGTTGCGGCGTGGCTCGTGCAGGAAGAGGAGGCGACGCTCAAGCGGTTCTTCCCGGAGGGTGAGCGTGTGCGGCTTCAACCGGAGAACACGACGATGTCAGCCATCTACGTGGATGCGCGCAACGTCCAGATCCGGGGCCGTGTGGTGGGAGTGCTGCGCCGGTACGAGTAGGAGAATAACGGCAGGGGCCTTGCGGCCCCCGATCTGCAAATGAACAACCGGCCTCGCTTCTCATGCGAGGCCGGGGAAGGTCTGGATTCTAGTCGAAGCTTAGTCTGCGGAGGGGACGCGGCGCTGGCCCTGGAGTTCCATCTCCTTGTCGCAGCAGGAGATTACAACGTCGGCGGCCTTGGTCGCCAACACCTGCGTTCCGCAGTCCTCACATTCGTAGCGCTTGCCAAGCTGCATTGACATTTTTTGTCCTCCTAAACCGTGCGCGCGTCATTTGACGCGCAACTCAGTCGATTCCCTTCTATATGCGTGATGTCTTGGGTGTGATCTGCCCGATGTGTCGGGCGCTGAGGTTCTGCGCTACTTCTGCGCCATCGGCTCGCCATTGCAACATTTCAGGTCGCCGTCGCCGGCCTTGGTGACGACCACCTCGACGCCGCAATCCGTGCATCCGTATCGCTTACCCATCTGGCTCGCCATGTCTCTGACTCAACCTCCCGTTCCGTCATTGAATTATTGAGGATGCGGGCGAGTTCACAGACGCGGAGTCCGTGCCGCCGCAAGAAATCTCAGTATAGAGTTGCGTACTGAGACTCGTCAATTGGAGTTGGGGGTGCGGGCAGCGGCGGATGCGAGTAGTATGAGCGGCATGAAGGACGACTGGTCGGCCGCCTGGGCCTTCGTCGGAATCATGATCGCGATCAAGATTGTGTTGGGCGTGATCATCTTCATCTACATGCCGCTCCGTGAAACCGCGTCCCTGTATACCGTCGTTCATCTCAGCGCGGTCTTTGGCATCATCCCATTGCTGGCGCTGACGGGGGGCGGGGTCCTGTTCTGGTGGAAAGTGGTCCGGCTGCGGATGCAGCGCAGACGCCTGCTGGAAGGCGAATGGCAGGTTGATCCGGACGTTTCTTCCCACAGTTCCGCCACATAGCGGACGCTTCTAGTCAGCCGTCACTCACCGGACAGCAGGAAGCAGCTCGACGCCTTTACGACTGCCCACATCTGCGCCCCCTCGCGTATGCCCAGTTGGGTGATTGCGTGGCGCGTGACGTGAGAAACGAGCGACAATCCCGCCCCGCAGTCGATAGTTACGTCGTTGCCCGGGGAACGCGGTTCGATAGCCGTCACGGTTCCGGAAAAAACGTTTCGGGCGGACAGTCCCTGTGGCTCGCTGCTCGCAAGGATGACATCCGAAGAGCGGATGCCGACGGTGACCACGTCTCCTTCGTCTGCCTCGGCAAGCGGGGTTTCCAGGGTGAGCGGCGAATCAACAAGGGTCTGGCACAGCATCGCGCCGTCCTCGGGTTGTAGGCGGGCGACGCGCATCCGCAGGAGGTTCTCCACGCCGGCCAGGCGAGCGATGCGCGGGGCGGGCGGCTGACGGAGTGTCGTGACGGGGTCGCCCTCTGCGACGATGCGGCCGTTGTCGATGATCTGGACATGGTCGGCCAGCGCAAGCGCCTCCTCCGCGTCATGCGTCACGAGGATAACCGGTACCTGAGACGCAGTGAGGACCTGCCGAATCTCCTGTCGCACGGCGCGACGCAGTTCAGAATCAAGGGCCGCGAAGGGCTCATCGAGGAGCAGAACGCGCGGCTGTGCCGCCAAGGCCCGTGCAAGGGCGACGCGCTGCCGTTGGCCGCCGGACAGTTCCCAGATTCGCCGTCCCTCTAGCTCCTGCAAGTCAAGCGTGCGTGTGAGTTCTGCGGCGCGGGCTTGCGAGTCGGGGCTGTGAGCGCCGTAGGCGATATTGGCCGCCACCGTTAGATGCGGGAACAGGCCGTATTCCTGCGGCATGAGGCCCACGCGGCGGTGGTGGGGCGGAATCCAGAGGCCTGCCTCGTGGTCGAACACGACCGCGCCGTCCAGTTCGATGCGTCCCTCGTCCGGCCGGACGAGGCCGGCGATGGCGCGGAGAGTGAGGGATTTTCCTGCGCCGGAGGGGCCGTAGAGTACGGTGACGGTTCCGGGCTCGACATCCCACGACACGTCCAGTGAGAACGCGCCGATTTGGTGCCGAACCCACCCGCGCGCGCTCATTCGAGCCTCCCCGCCGGGACAGCCGCGCGAGTGGCGGCCAGGGTGAGCACGAGCAGGACGATGACGGACGCGGCGACGAGGATGACTGCCAGGGCGAGGGCCGCGCCGACATCGCTCTCCATGGCGCTCAGGATGGCGAGCGGCATGGTCTGGGTGCGTCCGGTGAGGTTGCCGGCGAACATGATTGTCGCGCCGAATTCGGAGATGGCCCGCGCCCACGACAGGGCCAAGCCGCCCACGATTGATGGCCATGCGAGGGGCATGGCGATGCGCCAGAAGGTGCGCCACGGCGAGATGCCCAGGGTCTGTGAGATCTCTTCCAGCTCTCGCGGCACGGCCTGGAATCCGAGCTTGGCTGCGCGGATGAAGAACGGCGCGGAGACGAATATCTGGGCGAGGATGACAGCCGCTGTGGTGAACGGCAGCCGAATACCGGCTGCGTCGAGCGCGTCGCCCAGGATTCCCATGCGGCCAAAGGCCATGAGCATGGCCAGACCCGCCACGACGGGCGGCAAGACAAGGGGAACGTCGATCAGGACATCGATGACGCGTGAAAGGGGGCCTGAGCGTCGGGAAAGATAGCGCGCGATGGGGACGCCCGCTCCAACCACGATGATCATGCTGATGAGGCTGGTCACCAGCGATAGGCGCAGGGCAGTGAGCGTGATGTCGCTCGTCAGGCTGTCCCAGAGGCTGTAGGAGGAAACCGCGCGGATGAACAGGGCGATGAGCGGCAGCGCGATAAACGCGATGTAGACGAGGGTGATGATGCCGCCGGGCGGGAGCCCGACGGGGAACACGCGACGGTTCATGGGGTTGCCTCTACAGATACAAGGAACCCGTGGGAGGCGAGGATTCTCTGTCCGGCGTCTGAGACGAGGAAGTCCAGGAATGTCTGAGCGGTGTCGTGTTGGGGAGAGGCGCGCAGGGCTGCGGCAACGTAGGCGATGTCTCCCGGGTTCTGGGCGGGAATGGTCAGCGAATGCAGGCCGGTATCGCGGAGGTCGGAGTGGTAGACGAAGCCGGCATCGGCCTCGCCCAGCTGCACCTTGGCAACAACCGCCCTCACGTTTATCTCTTGGGAAACAACGTTGTCGAGCACTGCCATGTCGTAATCAGCAGAAAAGCTCTCCAGCCGTGCCATGTCTGCAACCAGGGCGCGAGCGTAACGTCCCGCCGGAACATCCGGCAGCGCAATCACGATTCTCACGCCCGGCTCCGCAAGGTCCTCAAGGGACTGGACTGTTTGGGTGGAGTCCGCGAGGGCAACGACCATTTCATTTGTCGCGACGGCGGTGATTGATGATTCCGTGAGCAGATGAGTTATTTCATCGACGTGGCGGCGGTCTGCGGAGATAAAAACATCGGCCTCCGCGCCCTCTTCAAGCTGCGCGCGGAGTCGTGAACTGCCCGCGAAGTGCGTCTCAACCGTCACGCTGCCATTCTCCGCTTCGAATGCTTCTGCCGCCTCCGTGAGTGCGTCCGTCAACGATGATGCGGCGAAGACGCGGAGAGTGACGGCGTCGTCCGGCCTGTCTGAGGCACAGGCTGCTGCGGTTATGACGGCAAGGGCGGATACGGCAAGCATGAGCAGGTAGCGGATATGGCGTGTGTGGATAGTCACAATCCTGTGAGTCATTGTAGTCCCGCGCCGAGTTCATCGGGTATCATCTGGATATGAGTACGACGCTGCTTTCTTGGAATGTTAACGGCCTGCGGGCGGTTAATCGAAAGGGCGAGTTCCCGGCGATACTGTCGAATGTCTCGCCGGACATCCTTTGCATGCAGGAAACGAAATCCCAGCCCGACCAACTCACGAAGGCCATCCTGGAGGTTGCCGGGTACGAGGCGCACTTTGCCTCCGCAGAGCGCAAGGGGTATTCCGGGGTCGCCGTCTACACAAAGGCTGCGCCAAAAGATGTCTCCACAACGTTCGGGGACGGGAGTTGGGACAATGAGGGGCGCGTGCTGAGGCTCGATTACGGCGAGTTCGTCCTCTACAACGTCTATTTCCCCAATGGGCGCTCATCCAAGGAACGGTTGGCCTACAAGATGGAGTTTTACGACGCCTTTCTTGAGCACATCGAGTCTGAGAGAAAGTCTGGCCTCAATATCATCTTCTGCGGTGACGTGAACACCGCGCACCACGAGATCGACCTGGCTCGTCCAAAGGAGAACCAGAAGACGTCCGGATTCCTGCCCGAAGAACGGGAATGGATGGACAAGCTGGTCAGCAACGGGTACGTCGATACATTCCGCAAGTTCGTGCCGGATGAGGCCGGCCACTACTCCTATTGGGACCAGATGACGCGCGCTCGTGACCGCAACGTTGGTTGGCGGATTGATTACTTCTTCGTCAACGAGGGGTTGATGGACCGCGTCTCCAATGCGTTCATTCTTTCCGACGTGATGGGTTCGGACCACTGCCCGGTTGGGCTTGAATTGTCGGTTGACCTATAGGGACATGAACGTCCCACCAGACCGCCGTGAGCGCCACGTCCGCCGCACGAAGATTCTCGCGACGATTGGGCCGGCAACATCCGATGAGCAGACGCTGCGGGAGTTGATCGAGGCCGGCGTCGACGTGGCGCGGCTCAATTTCTCACACGGGACGCCGGATGAGCACGAGGCCTTTGTTCGCCTCATACGCCGCATCGCGCAGGAGATGGGCCGCGCCGTGGGAATCCTGCAAGACCTGCAGGGGCCGCGTTTGCGAACGGGGACGCTGGCACGAGGCATGCCGGTGATCCTGGTGGACGGCGATCCGTTCGTGCTCACGACGCAGGACTGGCCGGACGGCACTGATGAGAAGGTGTGGGTTAGTCATCCCCGACTGCCGCAGGATGTTCGCCCGGGAGACAGGCTTCTCATCGCGGACGGCGTGCTGGAACTGGAAGTTGTGCGAAGCGACGACACGGATATCCATACCGTTGTCGTGCATGGCGGCGAGCTTGGCCAACGCAAGGGAATCAACGCGCCGAATGTCAACGTAAGCGTCACTTCACCCACGGAGAAAGATAGAGAAGACCTTGCGCGGGGAGTAACGATGGGCGTGGATTACGTCGCCCTGTCGTTCGTGCGGACGCCGGAGGAGATCGAGGCGATGCGGGCCATCCTGCGTTCATTGGGTGCTCCGCAGATGTCGATCATCGCCAAAATCGAACGGTCGGAGGCGCTTGAGAACCTAGACGCGATCCTGGACGTTTCGGACGGCGTGATGCTGGCGCGGGGCGACCTGGGCGTTGATCTGGGCCCGGAGCGCGTGCCCGTCATCCAGAAGTCGGTGGTGCATCGCGCCGCGCAGCGGCGCGTGCCGGTCATCGTGGCGACGCAAATGCTGGAGTCGATGATCGGGAATCGCAGGCCCACGCGCGCAGAGGCATCGGACGTGGCAAACGCGGTGCTCGAGGGGGCGGACGCGGTGATGCTGAGCGCGGAGACGTCGATCGGCGTATACCCCGTGGAATCGGTGCAGACGATGGATCGGATCATTCGCGAGGCCGAGTGGAGCGAGGAATACCTGGAGGTGTCACGGCGGGCGTCGGCGGACGGCGGGCCGGGCGGTCAGGACAGAAAGATCGTGCGGGCAGTTGTCAGTTTGCTGGCGGACCTGGATGCGTCTGCGCTCATCGTCTTCTCGCCCGATGATCATATGCCGCGGATGCTGTCGCTGGAACGTCCGACCGCGCCGGTGCTGGCGTTCACGGACAGCCGCGCGCTGTATCGGCGCATGGCGCTCTTGCACGCCGTTCAGCCGCAGTGGGGCACACGTTACGACAACACGGATATCATGCTCCAATACATGCTGTCCGAGGCGCGGGAACGGGAGTACATTCAAGAGGGAGACGAGGTGGTGGTGGCGCGGCTGGCTCCGCATGACATTGACGGCGCGCCCAGCTTCATTTCCGTGCTGCGCATACCGGAGGCCCAGCTTGGGCATCGTGGTTGACATGGGCAATAGGCCGCGAGTATAACGGACGCGCCGCCCGGAATAGCCGCGGCCACTATGCAGTGGGGTTTATCGGCACGTGAATAACAGCGGCGGGAGCGGGCGGCGAACTACTAGACAGATGGATATATGACCCTCACCAGTACCGGGTTTTTGAGTAAGGAGTCACCGCCATGGCGCAGAAGGAAACGTATCTCACACACGAAGGGCTCGCAAAGCTGGAAAGCGAGCTTGACCATCTGCGCAACATTCGTCGTATCGAGATCACTGAGCGGCTACACAGTGCCAAGGAGTTGACCGGCACGGAGGAGAACGCGGACTACGAGGACGCCAAGACTGAGCAGGCGTTCGTGGAGGGTCGCATCCTCGAACTTGAGTCCATCCTCAAGAATCCCGTCATCATCGACGAGCACCATGCCGAGGACGGGCGAATCTCCATCGGCACGCGGTTCAGGGTGCGAGACGAGGGCGGAGAAGAGGACACGTACACACTGGTCGGCACGACGGAGGCAGACGTGTCGCATGGGCGCATCTCCAATGAATCCCCGGTGGGCGGCGCCGTGATCGGCCACAAGGTTGGCGACACGGTGGAGGTCTCGGTTCCGAACGGCACGATTAGCTACAGGATAGTGTCCGTTGAGTAACGAACAGGAGCCACGGGCCGCGCAGGCCCATTTTGAGTCGCGGCTGGCCAAGCTGGAACGGCTGCGCGAGCAGGGCGTTGACCCGTATCCACGCCGCACGCAGCGGAGCCACACGTCCGCAGAGGCGCGGGCGCTCTTTGAGGCGGATGAGACGACCCAGCACAGCGTTGCCGTTGTTGGGCGGCTGATGACCATTCGCGGAATGGGGCGGCTGACGTTCGCCACGCTGCGGGACGGCAGCGGAGATATCCAGGTCAGCTTCGCCCGGGACCGGCTTGAAACAGACGACTACCAGGCGCTTAAGGACCTCGACCTCGGCGATTTTCTGGGCGTTCAAGGGGCGCTGTATCGTACGCGGACGGGTGAGGTGACCGTGCAGGCCGACTCGTACTCCGTGTTGGCGAAGGCGCTGCGCCCTCCGCCGGAGAAGTGGCACGGGCTGCGGAATGTCGAGCAGCGGTATCGACAGCGCTACCTCGATCTGATGGCGAACGACGAGGTTCGCGACATCTTTGTTGTTCGCAGCGCGGTTGTGTCTGCGATCCGGCGGTTCATGGAGGATCGGGGGTTCATCGAGGCCGAGACGCCGGTGCTGGTGCCGGTGGCGGCGGGGGCGATGGCCGCGCCGTTCGTCACGAGGCACAACGCGCTGGATCGCCAACTGTTCCTGCGCATCGCGACGGAGTTGAATCTCAAGAAGCTGCTGGTGGGCGGGTTCGAGAAGGTGTTTGAGATTGGCCGCATCTTCCGCAACGAAGGAATCGACGCGGCGCACAACCCCGAGTTCACGACGATGGAGTCGTATGAGGCATATGCGTCTTACGAAGACGTGATGGAGATGGTGGAGTCGCTGGTCCACCACCTCGCGGTGCTGACGCGTGGCACGTCGACCGTGACGTATGACGGGCAGGAGATCGACCTGACGCCGCCGTGGCGGCGGCTTCCACTCATTGACGCGATCCGTGAGTGGAGCGAGATCGACCTGCTGAGCGAGGAGATGCGAACCGCGGACGGGCTGCGTGCCGCCATGCGTGGGCGGGGGCTGACGCCGGCGGAGGACTCCTCATGGCCGCAGTTGGTGGACAAGCTGATCGGGGACCTCGTGGAGCCGCGCCTGGTTCAGCCGACGTTCCTGCTCGACTACCCGATCGAGATGACGCCGCTGGCCAAGGCGACGGAGGGTGATGCGCGGCTGGTGGAGCGGTTCGAGGGATTCATCGGCGGGATGGAGGTTGCCAACTCGTTCACGGAGCTCAACGACCCCATCGAGCAGGCGGCGCGGCTGCGAACGCAGGAAGAGAACCGAGAGCAGTTCCGCGACGAGGACTTCGACCGGCTGGATGAGGATTTCGTCACCGCCGTGGAGCACGGGATGCCGCCGGCGGGTGGGCTCGGTCTGGGCATCGATCGGATCGTGATGATCCTGACAGGACAGACAACGATCCGCGAGGTGGTGCTGTTCCCGCAACTGCGAACATTGGAGTGAGGAAGGGGCGGCCAGAGGCTCCCCACCACGCAGACTGGCCGATCTGAGCGGCATCCCAACATACAAATGACATGGGGGAGGGGCGTCTCTCCTGTGGTCACTACGGGCCACATGGTGCATTCCGATCTGTGCTGGAATCCTCTTCTGTTTCGCGCATTCCACGAGCCACATCTATACTTAGCCCATGGCCAGTCAAGAGTCGAATCTAGGGGGCTCACAACCTCTGTCGTTCAGACGTCGCTGGACGAGGCAGGAATTTCTGATTGTCCTTGATCTCTACTGGCGCATTCCGTTTGGCCAATTTCACATGCAGAATCACGAGGTGATTCGAGTGGCGCAAGCTATTGGTAGAACACCAAGTGCTGTTGCGATGCGACTTGGCAATTTCGCTAGCCTAGATCCGGAGCTCAAGCAGCGTGGACTGAGAAATGGATCGGCAGCTGCCAGAGGCATCTGGAGTGAAATGCATGATAATTGGGACAACTTTGTGGAGGAATCGACGATTGCCCGACAAAGTCATGGGTTGATAGACGAAACCGAAGTCTCTCACATCGATGAAGAAGAGAAGGGGAGTCGCGTTACAGAGCGGCAAGGAGTCCGCAGGCAGCGGGTTGGGCAAGATTTCTTCCGCGCAGCCGTTATGACTGCTTACAACTACAGATGCTGCATTTCCGGACTGGCAGAAACTGAATTACTTATTGCCAGCCACATCGTGCCATGGAAAGACGACGAAAAGAACCGGATGAATCCGCGCAACGGCCTTTTGCTTTCTGTTCTGCATGACAAGGCTTTCGACCGTGGCTTCATCACTTTGGACGATAATCTGGTCGTTCACGTGTCACAGAACCATCTACCTGCAAACGACAGATTCTTCTCCGAAACCGTCGCCGCTTATGATGGACATCCCATCGCTCCCCCTGAGAAACTAAGGCCCGCCCCTGAATTCCTTGCTTATCATCGGGAGCATATTTTCCGAGGCTAAAATACTTGCAGCCTCACCGCCTTGACCTTCTCAGACGTATAGGAGCCTTGACTATGC
The DNA here is from genome assembly GCA_034422835.1 of Dehalococcoidia bacterium. Classification (GTDB taxonomy): domain Bacteria; phylum Chloroflexota; class Dehalococcoidia; order UBA6926; family UBA6926; genus VXMO01. The sequence continues at coordinate 69,039 of DAOUJJ010000004.1, forward strand.
CGAGCCTTCGTGAATGGTTGGATAAACAGTTGGAGCGAGAGGCGTCGCTGTGGATAAAGAGGTTGTCCGCTTCCGACACTCTTGCGATGGGAGATGGTGAAGTGGGGCCCAAGATCCCCGGTGACTTAGCACGCCGTTTCCTACCTGAATTGCAGGATTATCCACAAGCGACTCGACAAGCAGAGTTTATCGTCGAAGTGGCCAGCAATGATGACAACTCAGCAGTGAGGGCAACTCTCTACCCCCAGAAAGTGTCTCTGCGGAGCGACGGCACTCAGGTGCTGACTGTCGACTGGGGCGGGGCAGGAAACGCTCTGCTAGAACCAGAGAACACCGGTGCTTTGGCCGTCTTGGCCTTTCGACCACCGGCTGATGACAGTCCGTCCACGTGTGTCGTGTGGGTGTGCGCGAATCTGGATCAGGAAGGTATTGTCGAAAGTGATTGGGGTCCTATAGAACCCGGCGTCGAGGTACTTTTCTCCCCTTCAGGAGAGGAATCGAGGCAATTCAACTGGTAGTTAATCCGCCTGACTCCCTTAACGACCCCCAATCAAATGTGAACTTTATGCTGGGGGTCTCCACTTTCGGGGCGGAGACGAGAGAGATGACTGCTGAGGGCGTTCAGACCGTCTTGGCCAAACTGCGTGAACAACGCGGGGACAATCTGACGGTGACCTTCGCGCGGCGAGAGATACGCAATTGGCTGCTCATATCGAACGAGGGCAAGGACGTCGAGTGGCTGGTGGGGAAGTTGTTGGGCGGATAGGGCGCTTTAGATTCCTCGGCTGCGCTCGGAATGACAGTCCCGATGGATTCCCGCTTTCGCGGGAATGACGGAGGGGCGGCCCTTCGACAGGCTCAGGGTGAGCGGGGCTTTTAGATTCCTCGACTGCATTCAGAGTGAATGGGTGGCGTTCATACTGGGTAGATGAGGTTGCTTGTCCTTTTTGTTCTCTGTTGTGTCGTGATGGTTGGATGCAATGGCAGCGGCACTGCGACGCCAGAGTCGCGCTCAGAATCGTCTCCGATTCCTGGTGAGGAGACGCCGACGTACGGCGGGGTGCTGACGCTGGCGAATCGGGGAGATCCGCCGGCGGCGTTCGACACGATGCGGACATCGAGCATCGCGCTCCATCACGTCGGCGGGGCGCTGTTCGGCGCGGGCAACCTGGTGCGGCGGTGCAGGGAGAACATGTACCTTGCCTGCCCGGACCTGGCGTCGAGTTGGCTCGCGAATCCCGGCTTCACCGAGTGGGAGTTCACGATTCGTCCCAATGTGACGTGGCACGACGGCGAGCCGTTCACGGCTGAGGACGCCAAGTTCTGGTTTGATCTGGCGGCGAACGGGTGGGAATCGGACGGCGTCCCGGTCCGCGCGCCCGCCTATTTCCGCGGGGAGCTTGGCGAGATTGAGTCGGTTGAGGTGCTGGAGTTCAACCGTCTGCGCGTGACGCTCGCGGAGCCGAACCCGCACTATCTGTCCGTGCTGGCCAACCCGCGCCTGCGCATCGCTCATCCGAAGCACGTGTTTGAGCCGCTGTTCGAGGACGAGGAGTACAGCGCCGGGCCGCTGGATGCTGGTGTTGTCGGAACAGGGCCGTTCCGGCTCGACCGCTATGAGCCGGGCAGCCTGATCCGAGTCGTTCGGAATGATGACTACTGGGAGCGCGGCGCGGGCGGCGACCTGCCGTACCTGGACGGTATCGACTACGTGATCATGCCGAATCCGACGGCGATGGACGCGGCGTTTCGCACGGGGCGCATCGACGGGGGAGCGCGGGGGGAGGGGCATTACCTGACCCAGGAGCGCAAGGTGGCCATCGATGAGCAGCTGGGGCCGGACGAGGTCTTCTACGGGGAGATGCAGGGCGGGATGTTCCGCCTTGGGTTCAACGTGCTGCGCGAGGGGCCGTGGCAGGACCCGAACGTGCGGCAGGCGATCTCTCTGTGGATCGACCGCGAGGCGGCGATTCCGACAGTGCTGGGCGGGTTCGGCTATATCTCGCCGACGTTCAGCCCGGCCAACCCGTTCACGTCGGCTGATTTCACGACGTGGCAGCGGTTCAACCGGGGGGCGCTGGAGGAGCGCCGGGCGGAGGCGATGTCGCTGATGGAGTCGGCGGGTCATGGGGACGGTTTCGAGATGGACTACCTGTGCCGGGCGCGGCTGACGGCGCGTTGCGAGTTCCTTCACAACCAGCTCGCCGGGCTTGGCATCGACCTTCAGATACAGCTGGTGGACGAGGCCGAGTGGAATCGCGGGCGGGTGAGCCTGGACTATGATTCCCAGCCCGGCTCCAACTTCACGTCGCCGATACCGGAGGGCACGGAGGCGGCGTACGGCGTGTACAGCCGCTTCCCTGACGCCTACGCCAAGCATGAGGACGAGCACGTGAGTCTGCTTTACGAGGAACTGCGGGCGACGCGGACGCATCGGCAGCGCGTGGCGGCGTGGCGGGAGCTGGAGAGCTATGTGGTGCGGGAGCAGACGTACGTCGTTCCCATTGCAGGGACGGTGCAGGTTGTGCCGTATCGGACGTACGTGAAGGGCCTGGTGATTCCGCCAGAGGACGGGCACACGCACACGGATTTCGCGACGGTGTGGGTTACTGCGTAACGGCTCTCGGTTCGCGGTCCGGCTTGAGTGGCGTGGGGGGTTGACGAATGCGCACATGTGATCAACGATCCGATCACCATGCGGGCCTCCCTCACGACCCCGACTCCTGTTTACGTTACTAGTGATCCCTCTCCATCCTGGGAATCGCCCGATGGCGCGGCAACCCTGTATTGGGGCGATGCGCTCGATCTTCTCAAGAGCATCCCGGACGACTCGGTCGACTGCATATGGACTGATCCGCCATACCTGCTTTCAAACGACGGAATCACCTGCGTTGGCGGCCGCATGGTCAGCGTCAACAAGGGTGAGTGGGACCGCAGCCAGGGATTGGAAGCCGACCACGAATTCAACCTGGCGTGGACGGCGGAGGCGTATCGGGTTCTCAAGCCGACGGGCACGATCTGGATTTCCGGGACTCTGCACGTCTATCCGAGCGTTGGGATGGCGCTGCGCCAGAACGGTTTCCGCCTGCTGAACGACATCGTCTGGGAGAAGACGAATCCACCTCCCAATCTTGGGCGGCGCACATTCACACATTCCACTGAAGTGCTGCTGTGGGCCAGCAAGGCGGACAAGGGTAGTAAGCACAAGTATGTCTTCAATTATGACGAGATGCGCGAGGAGAACGGTGGCAAGCAGATGCAGACCGTGTGGCGGTTCGGCGCGGCGGGGCGGGCTGAGAAGAAGTACGGCAAGCATCCGACGCAGAAGCCGGTTGCGCTGATTGAGCGGTGTCTGCGGGCGAGCACAAACCCCGGGGATGTGGTACTTGACCCATTTGTCGGTTCAGGTAGCACGGGGGTGGCGGCGCTCAAACTGGGGCGCTCGTTCATCGGGATGGAATCGGTTGAGGAGTACGTCGAGGTAGCGGCGCGGCGCCTGGATGACGTGACCTCCCCCCCCCCCCCCCCCCCCCGCTGCTCTGC
>DAOUJJ010000005.1:0-157594 GCA_034422835.1 Dehalococcoidia bacterium
GGCAGCAAGGTGCCCTACGGCTACAGCAAGCTCATGGTGCAGGACGGGGCCAAGAAGCGCCCCACACTGGAGCTCAACCCGGATACGGCCCCCGTCGTCAAGCGCATCTTCGACATGTCCCAGGCCGGCAGCGGGATGGTGGACATCACCCGCGCCCTGAACGACGACGGCATCGCCAGCCCCGGCGGGAAGCTCTGGGGCAAGACCGGCGTTCACAAGGTGCTCGTCAACGAGGCTTACACGGGGACTCTCCTGTGGGGCGTGAACGCCAAGGACGGGGGCGACCCGGTGCGTGTGGACAAGGCGTTCCCCGCCATCGTCTCCAAGACCCAGTTCCAGAGCGTCGGAAGGCAGTTGCGCCAACGCGCCCCCAAGGTCAGGCACCCCCGACGGGTCGGAAGCTCCTTCCTGCTCAGCGGAATGGTCAAGTGCAAGACGTGCAATGGGGCGCTCACCGGCGGGTATTCCAAGAGCGGCCAGTTCCCCTACTACGTCTGCCAGTCCCTTATGAGGCGGGGAAAGGAAGCCTGCAAGACTCCCAGGCTCGCCGCCCGGCGCTTCGAGGAGATGGTGGTTCGGAAGATTCGATCCAACGTCCTCACCGACTCCAACATTCGCGCCCTGGTGAAGATCGTGGACGAGCAGATGGACGGTGTGGCGAGTGAGCAGCGCAAGAGGCTGGAAACCATCCAGTCCGAGCTCGCTGACGTGCGACGCAGGCTCGACCGCCTCTACGACCTCGTGGAGACCACGGACATGGACATCAACGACTTCAGGCCCCGAATCCGCGACCACAGGGAGCGCCAGGAGAGGCTTGAGGCAGCGGAGGCGGAGGCGAGAGCGAGAGTCGGCCAGCGCAGAAAGGTTCTGGAGCAGGTGGAGACCATCGCCGCCTACGCCCAGGACATGAGCAGGTTTCTGAAGAAGAGCGGGTTGACCGAGCGCAGGACCTTCATCGAGTCCTTCGTGAAGGAGATCGTCGTCACGCCCGACAACGCCTTGATGCGCTACACGGTGCCCATGCCGGAGGATAGCCTCGCCCCCGGCATGAGCGCCGAGGATATGGCTCTGAATGGCTCGGTGCTATCTACCGTGCCGGTTGGTGGGCGATACAGGACTCGAACCTGTGACCTCTTCCGTGTGAAGGAAGCGCTCTAACCGGCTGAGCTAACCGCCCACGTGTGTCCCCATCCAGCACGCGCGCCGGGATAAGGCTGCGGCTGGTGGCAACGACAGGATTCGAACCTGTGACCTAGCGCTTATGAAGCGCCCGCTCTGCCGCTGAGCTACGTTGCCGCGCCAGGCTGCCGACCTTTCAATGATACGTCTCGCCGCGAATTTCGGTCAAAGAGGGGCGCCCTTCGACAAGCTCAGGGTGAACGGACGCCAGTTGCAGTGCTACGCTCGTGGTGTGGTATTGATTGAGAGAGATGTCGAATAACCGGAGGAAGAATGGTGCAGGGTAGCACGCCGTCACCGCACATCGATCCATTGACGCTGCGGGCGCGCAGCGATTCCGTCCTGCAAAGAAGCGTGGGGGATCTGCGCGAGACGCTGCTGGCCGCCATCGACCAGATCGATCGATTTCCGGCCGTGTTTCCCGATTCTCCGCTGGAGGCGATCGAAGTGGAGCCGCGCGAGATGGAATCGCCGGACCGCGGGCCCATCGTCGTCTGCCCGGACGGGGAGATCTATGAGCTGGTCGTCCGCGCCACTTTTGAAACACTGGGCGCGCAGGAGTATGCGGACCGGCGAGAGGAGATCAGGCCGCTCGATCTGCCCCTGCATGAGTACATCGCGTACCTGTACAACGCGATTCTGGCAGTGACGGATTATCTGTACCAGTCAAGGTTGCAGGGCGGGTCATAAGGCCCCGGTTCTGGATTCCCGCTTTCGCGGGAATGACGGGTGAGTTGGCCTTAGCCGACCTCCTGGAATGAGTCGCCCATGTAGCTGTCCTTGCTCTTGAGGTACGCCTGCAGCGGGCCCTGCTGGACGCCGCGCAGACGGTCGTCAACCTCGCGGGCGGGCTTGGCGGGGCTGCCCATCACAAGGGTGTTCGCCTCGATCTTTGTGCCGGGCGTGACAAGAGATCCCGCTCCAACGATGGCGCCCTCGCCGATCTCGATCTCCGCGGGTCCCGGAGCGCCCACGCACTTCGCGCCGTTGGCAATCAGGACGTTGTCGCCGGTCTTGACGTGATGGACGAGGGTCATGTGGGCGATGACGCAGTTCGCGCCGATGGTCGTTTCCTCATGGAGCACCGCGCCGTCCTGGATGTTGGTGTTCTCGCCTACCGTGATCCGGCCGGCATCGCCGCGCAGCGTTGCGTTGAACCATACGCTGACGTTGGGGCCAATGACGACATCGCCGATGATGCTGGCGGTTGGGGCGATCCATGCCGTCGGGTCGATCTGCGGTGTCATTCCGTTGATTGAATAGATGGGCATCCTTCATCCTCCCTGTCCGGTTACGTTTTTCACGCTGTGGGGATTGTAACGACTGCCATGCCGCCCTGCGGCCGCAGGTTGTCCGCGCGCAACAGGTAAACGTCAATCTCAAGTATCACGCGGTCGGGCTCGTCGTGGCGGTCCGTGACGACGCCGGTGGCGGTGTATGTCTCGCCCTGGTTGACCGGCATGCGGAAAACGCAGTCGAGCTTCTCGATGCGGCCATTGGGCAGCCAACGCTGCAGGGCAGTTTCCATGGCGGTCATGCCAAGGTTGCCCGGCACGATCATGCTGTTGAATCCCTCGCTGCGGGCGGTCTCCTCGTCCGTGAATCGGCTGAGGCCGCTCATGGATCCTCGCTCCGCGTCGTTGTCGTTGAGCCAGCCCGAGAGCGCCATCATGTCCCTGACCCACGAGGTGTGGGGCGTCCACTCGATGGGCGGAACCTCATCGCCGATGTCCGCATGAACCTGATCGTTGTTCATGAGCCTGCCTCCCCGTCCTTCGCCGGAGGAACGCCCGGCGCGCGAAACACCATGGAGTCACGGGCGCGGGCGACAAGTTCGCCGGCATCATTGCGGAAGAGGATCTCCCAGACCTCAAAGGCCATCGTTCCTGAGCGGCCTGTCTTGGAGTAGACGTCCTGCAGGACGGCGTATCGTGTCAGCTTGTCACCAACGTAGATGGGGGTGTGGAGTTCAATGGCGCGGCCCGCGTTGAGACCAACGGTCGCGCCCTCCAACTTGACGTCCGCGCCCCGTTCCTGGTTCCTCGTGAAAAAGACGTTGAGCATGGCCATGGGGGCTTCTTGCCGTTCCCCATCCCTCACGTCGGTCTTTGGGATGCCGGTCAACTCGATATACCGGTCGACCATTTCCTGCGTCAGTTCAATAACCCCCGTCATCTGTTCGACGTGCAGGATGGCCTCGTTAAAGGTTATCTGCGGCGCAGCGGCATCTCCGCCGTTCCCGTCGTTGGATGTCATACCTTCCTCTCCTGCTCCCCCATGAACCTATTGCTGAGTATCTTCAAGCCGCACGGCCGCGAACTTCAATGACTTCAGGGCCTCAACAAGCTCCGCCTCGGATGAGATCGGCGCGTCAAAGGCCGTGAGGCAGCGTGCGATGGCGCTCACAAAGTGGGCATCACTGCCGCCGATACCAGAGTAGCCTTTTTCGGCCACCAATTTCTCGGCTGCCTCGGCCTCCTCCGGGCGATTGCCGCCGTTCAGGCGCTCGACGATGGAGACCTGCGGGAACTCTATGCCCGAGGCCATCCATGAGACGAGGCCGATGCCGGCGCGGCCCGGGTGGGCGGGAATGGCGATTCCTCCGTGCTTCTCCGCCACTTCCATCAAGCGGAATGAGTCCATCGCCACGTCCGTCGGATCGATTTCCTCTGCGAGTTTCTCGGTGATGCCGTAGACGAGGAAATGGCCGTGCCGCGTATCGAGTTCCGCGCCCTTGAGAACGGTGACGCCAAATTGCTCGGCAAGCACCGAATAGTCCACGTCAAAGGGGAATTGGCGGTGGTCGGTCAGGACGATGCCGTCCACTTGATTGCCGCGCCTCCTCAGAGCGCCAATCCATTTCAGGTATTGTTCCACCGTGGCGCGGGAGTCGTCTGAGGCGACGGAGTGAGAATGGAGATCGTAGTAGTACATTCCTGCCGATGCGTGGATGCCAGCGTGGGCGTGCTAACGATGCCACTCCGCGATGTTCCAGAGCTCGCTGTCCCACGCGTTCATGCGGACACCCAGCAACTCGTTTGCCTTTGCGGAGACGAAGCCGCGGCGCACGAGAGGGATCTCATATGCCGAACGCACGATGGCGTCATTGAGAGATTTCAGGATGGCCTCGCGTTCAGTTTCGGCGGCGTTTTCGAGTTGGCTGAATATCCAGTCGTAGGTCTTGTTGCAGACGCGGCCAACGTTTTCCTCGGCCCACATGTTTTCGCTCGACTGGATGTGTTCGCACTGGTACGTGGAGAGATAGCTTGTTGGGTCTACGCTTGGTCCGGTTGTGTACATCTGGACATCGGCCAGGAAGCGTCGGTACGACTCGGGAGTGTCAACGGGATTGCCGCCGAAGAAAATGCTGGCATCGTGTGTAAGCAACGTGCTCTCCATGCCGATCTCAGCCCACCAGCCCTGGATCAGCGCAAAGGTGCCCTCACGGACAGCGTTGGCGGTCGTCTGATAGGTGAGCTTGAGCGGGACGCCCTTATACTCGCGAATGCCGTCGCCGTCAGTATCCACGATGTCATTCTCGTCGAGCAGAGTCTTTGCTCCCTCAATGTCCTGTACAAGGCAGCCGTCGTTCTTCTCGGAGACGAACTGGGTCGGCGCGGTTACAAGGTTGCAGGTTGCTATCCCCGCAGAACCGTAGAGATCATCGACGATACGTTGACGGTCGATGGCCATGGATATGGCCTTGCGGACCGGCGCGAACGCCAGGAACGGATGGGGATTGTTGCCGTCCAAGTACTCGGATCGATGGTCTTCATTCTCGGTGTCGGGGTTCGTCTGGTTGAGAACGATGCGTTCAACGTTGCTCGCAAACCCTGTAATGATTTCGCCGATCCCAACCGCCTCCCAAGTATCCAATTGGTCCGGAGTGACCTGTAGGTTCCACGCGTAGTCCGCGGTCCCCTCAACGAGGACGGCCTGCGCGCTCGATTCCGCATCACCGCCGCCGATGAGAACTACCTGGTCGAAATGCGGGCGTCCGCCCCAATAGTGGGGGTTGCGCTCAAAGACCGCGCGGTCGTTGGGCTCGAATTCGACGATGCGGTACGGGCCGGAGCCGATAGGAACGCGGTGCTGTTCATCGCAATTGGGTGTGGCTGCGGCAAGGCATTCTTCGAATTGGGCCTTGCTGATGATTGGGATGTCCGTCCCTGCAAGGAGCAGTACGGGGTCCCGCGCTTTCTGCCCGAGCGTAAAGGCAACCTCATGGGATCCGATTGCCACGACAGATTCAAAGTCTCTAAATGTGTGCTCCGCCAAGCAAGCGATTTCCTCAGTTGTGCAATAAACCCACGTGAAGACAACGTCATCTGCGGTGAGGGCGCTCCCGTCCGACCACGTGAGGTTTTCCCGCAGTCGCCACGTCATGGTGAGGCCGTCTTCGGAGATGCCGCCGTTTTCAATCGAGGGTATCTCGGCGGCGAGTTTCGGGACGACATTGCCGTCGGGATCAATAACTGCGAGAGACTCAAGAACTATCGCCCCGGCGTCACGGTCCTTGCTTCCCGAAGCCTGGTACGGGAACGGCAGAGTAGGCGCCTGCCAATAGAGGATGGTCAGCACTTCTTCAGGCTGCGGGGTGGGGGTGGGTGTCGGTGTTGGATCGGGGCGCGGCGTGGCCGTTGGCTCAGGTGTGGCGGTGGGTTGGACAGGCGTGACCATTGGGGCAGTGGTGACGGGAGTTGTTGCAACGGGCGCTTCTGTCGGCACCGCTGTGGGTTCGGCATCTTCTTCGTCTGCGCATGCGATTGACGCAACGACGAGCGCCACGGTGAGGAGGGCAATTGTGAATGCTCGCCAGGGATTCATTCGACCTCCGGTTGGTTCGTTAGCGCGATAGTTTCCGAATGAAAGCGAGCCCGACCCGATCAGTACGGGACCTGGCCGCCGACAAAGGTCTTTGCCCAGTCCATCGCCTCGATGATGCTTGCGTAGTCATCAAGCGGTTGGGGGCGGTGAGCGTTGGCGGCGCGATCAATGATATTCGGGATGTCAGTGAGGCCAATCTGCTGCGAGATGAAGAGCTCAATAGCGGCATCGTTGGCCGCCGCCACAACGGCCGGGTAGGTCTCGCCCTGCCGCGCCGCGTCAATAGCGATCTGGTAGCAGGGGAAAAGCTCATGCTCCAGCGGCTCAAAGGAGAGACGGCCCTCTGCGAGCAGGTCGACGCGGTTGATCTCCGCGTTCGCCCATCGGTTTGGGTATGCGAGGGAAAGCTGCACGGGGACGCGCATGTCCGGGATGAAAAGGGCGGATTTGACCGACCCGTCGTTGAACTCGGTCAGCGCGCGGACGAGGCCCTGCGGATGGAAGAGGATATTGATGTTATCTAGCGGGATGTCATAGAGAGAGTTGACGACCGCTACCTGCGTTGCCTTGACCATGAGCGTTGAGGCATCGATTGAGCGCTTGCGCCCAACGGCTCGGGCAGGGCGGGCGTTGGGCATGGATGAGGGGAGCTGCGTTCCGTGTCGGGGGAGGCGGCGTGCCTGCACGGTGCCCCACGTGGAGGTCATGGTGACCTGTCGGACGGACTCCGTGCTCTCTCCCCACAGGGTTTGCCAGACGCCGATGGGCTCGTCATCAAGGGGGAAGATACTCGCGCCGGTCTCCTTTGCGCGGCGGGCGAGCAGGGAACCGGCGATGTAGAGCGTGTCGATGTTGCCGATGGCGACACGCTTGCCGGCGTCAATGGCCGTCCATGCCGCTTCAAGGCTGTTGCGTCCAACGCTGGCGATGACGGCCATGTCAACGTCCGGAGAGGAGACAATCTCATTGATGGACTTGAACTCCACGCCCTCCGGGATATCATCGCGCCATCGTCCGCGGGCGAAGCCGGCCAATGTGGGGCGGTATTCCTGGATCTGCTCGGCGAGGCGCTCAAGGTTGGAGCCTGCGGCAAGTCCAACAACGCGGACGTTGTCGCCCAGGGAGCGGGCAACGGAAAGAACGATCTGGCCGAGCGAGCCGGTTGAGCCAATGACGGCTATGCGGAGAGGCGTGGAATCCGTGCTCATTACACCTCCACTCCATCGATAGGGCGGCGCGTTTCCGCCCCTCTCAACTCACCCACCATGATACAGATGCCCGGTTAAAGATTATCCAACTTGGCGGCGATGAGCGCGGAAACGTGGTCGTGAATCGACGGCTCCTGGATGGCGTCCACGACCTCCGAGGCAAAGGCGCGAATGAGCATCATCCGAGCCTCTTCCTCCTCGATGCCCCGGCTCCGCAGGTAGAACATCGCTTCGTCGTCAAGGTTGCCGCAGGCCGCGCCGTGTCCGCAGCGCACGTCGTCGCAATAGATCCAGAACGCGGGCTTGGTGTCCGCCTCCGCGTCATTGGACAGCAGCAGGTTCTTGTCCACCTGCATCGCGTTCACCTTGGCGGCGTTGGGGCGGACGATGATGCTGCCGTGAAAGACGGAGCGTGCGTGGCCATCGAGGATGCCCTTGTAGATCTCGTTCATATCGTTGTGGCCGACGAGGTGATCGACGATGACCTGGTTGTCCACGTGTTGGTCGCGCGTGATGATATATGCGCCGCGGACATCGCTGTTCGATCCCTCGCCCGCCATGATGATGGTCAGGTTGTTGCGGGTCAGCCGTCCGCCGATGTCGATGGCCATTGCGCGGAAAGTCGCGTTTTCACCGACCTCCACCAGGGTGGTGGAAACGTTGTAGATGGACTCGCTTTCCTGCTGGGTCTTGCAGTAGGAGATGTTCGCGCCGGCGCCGACGACGATCTCCGTGACGGCATTGGTGAGGTGGGCGTCGTCTGATACGGAGACGTGTGTCTCAACGATCGCGGCGGAGCTGTCCTCCTCGGCGATGACCAGGGTGCGAGGCATGGAAGCCGTTCCCTGTGTTCGCTCCGTGGAGACGTAGACAACCTGGATGGGTTGTTCGATCGCGGCCATGCGTGGGATGAGGATGAGCGCGCCGTCCGCCGCGAGGGCAGTATTGAGTGCCGTGAAGCCGTGTTCCGTGTAGTCCGCGAGGCGGGCGAGATGGGCGCGAACCGCGTCGCTGTTGGAATGAACACCCTCCGCAAGGCTGCCGATGACAACGCCGTCCGGCAAGCCGTCCAAAGCGGAAAGCTCCGCCGAGTATCGCCCGTCCACCACCACGACCCGGCGCCATTCGGAATCTCCAACATTGAGAGACTCAAGATCAAGGGCGGCAGAGGCATCGTCTTCTGAGAAAGTGGGAGCTGAGAATCCCTGGCGGACGAGGGGTCGGATGTCCGTGTACTTCCATTCCTCGTTCCCGCGGCGAGTGATGGGGAGACCGAGTTCCCGAAAGCTGTCCAACGCCTCGGCGCGAATGGCGGCGATCCATTCAGGGTCTCTGCCGGCGCGGGCAGCGTGGTATTCCCTCGCGGCGTCCGTAAAATCCGTGAGATACGTTTCGAGCGGGCTGGTGGTGGTCATGTAGTCCTTGCCGGATCTGCCTTGAGACCGGACTGTCTAACCGACGGTGCCCTCAAGGTTGAGCTCAAGGAGCCGCGTGGCCTCAACGGCGAACTCAAACGGCAGCTTCTTGAAGACCTCTTCACAGAACCCGTTGATGATCATGGAGTGGGCCTTTTCAACGGAGATGCCGCGAGAGTTGCAGTAGAAAAGCTGGTCCTCGCTGACGCGCGACGTGAAGGCCTCATGCTCAAGGTGGGCCGACTTGTTCTTGACCTCGACGTATGGCGTGGTGTGCGCGCCGCACTGGTCGCCAATGAGCAGGGAGTCGCACTGGGTGAAGTTCCATGCGTCATCTGCGCCGGGATTGACGCGGACAAGGCCGCGATAGGTGTTTTCAGCCTGCCCGGCGCTCACGCCCTTGGCGATGATGGTGCTCTTGGTGCGTTTGCCGATGTGGGTCATCTTGGAGCCGGTGTCCGCCTGCTGGCGGCCCTTGACGAGCGCCACGGAGTAGAACTCGCCGATGGAGTCGTCGCCCTGCAGCAGGACACTGGGGTATTTCCACGTGATGGCGGAGCCGGTTTCAACCTGCGTCCATGAGATCTTGGATCGCGCGCCCAGGCACTTGCCGCGCTTGGTGACGAAGTTGTAGATGCCGCCGTTGCCCTGTTCATCGCCGGGGTACCAGTTCTGGATGGTGGAGTACTTGATCTCGGCGTCGTCCATCGCGACAAGCTCAACGACGGCGGCGTGGAGCTGGTTGGTGTCGCGGATGGGGGCGCTGCATCCCTCAAGGTAGCTGACGTAGGAGCTTTCGTCCGCCACGATTAGCGTGCGCTCGAACTGGCCGCTGTTCTCCGTGTTGATGCGGAAATAGGTGGTGAGTTCCATAGGGCACCGGACGCCCTTGGGGATGTAGCAGAAGGAGCCGTCAGAGAAGACGGCGGCGTTGAGGGCGGCATAGAAATTGTCAGTGTAGGGGACGACGGAGCCGAGGTACTTGCGGACAAGCTCCGGGTGGTCCTGGATGGCCTCTGAGAACGAGGAGAAGATGATGCCGAGTTCGGCGAGCTTCTCCTTGAAAGTGGTGGCGACGGAGACGCTGTCAAAGACGGCGTCCACCGCAACGCCGGCCAGACGCTTCTGCTCTTCGAGTGGGATGCCCAGCTTCTCAAAGGTGGAGAGAACCTCGGGGTCAACCTCATCGAGGCTGCTGAGTTGTTCCTTCTGCTTGGGAGCGGAATAGTAGATGATGTTCTGGAAATCGATGGGCGGATGCTTGATGTGCGCCCAGTCTGGGATCTGCTCCTTGTCCAGCAGGGTCTCCCAATGCCGAAAGGCCTTCAGCCGCCACTCCAACATCCACTCAGGCTCGTTCTTCTTGGAGGAGATGATGCGGATGGTGTCTTCTGTGAGGCCGGGCGGAACGGTATCCGTTTCGATTTCAGTGATGAAGCCGTACTTATATTCCTGCTGGGCGATGCTCTTGAGTTCCTGATTGGACTCAGGAGCAGCATCCTGTATCGTCTCGTCAACTGTGGTCACTGAGTTTCACCTGTCCCATTCTTAGACCGTGGACAAACCTGCCCTGTGGAAGTGTCTCCTCAAGAGACTGACCAACACTCCCACACGGCTATTGTACCCGTATAGCGGGATAGGCGCGATAGGTAGGGGAGACCCTTCGACAGGCTCAGGTTGAAAGGAGGCGTGGCTCAGGGTGAACGGAGGCGTAGTGGTGCGGTATCATGGGCCATACCCCCGGAGAAACCATGGGAGTTTGACATGGCAACCACGGCGAGCGGAATCATCCTGCCGGTCACGGTCTGGTACGACTACATTTGACCATGGTGCTACATCGGCCAGGATCGGGTCGATAAGCTGAAGCAGGACTTCAACGTCGAGATTGACTATCGCGCGTTCTTCCTGCGCCCTGATTTGCCGCCGGAGGGAATCCCCCGTCCGGAGAGGTATAACAACCCGAACTCCCCCGTGCAGCAGGCTGCCGAGGCGGCGGGCATCGTGATGAACAGGCCCGAACGGGTGCCGTACACGCGGCTCGCCCTGGAGGCGACCGAGGCTGCCAAGCAGGCAGGTGTGGGCGAGGAGTTCCATGAGGCCGCGTACCGCGCCTATTGGGGCGACGGCGTCGACCTCGGGGTGGTGGAGAACCTCAAGCCAATCGCGGAGGGAGTTGGCCTTGATTGGCCCACGATGCACAAGCACATCGAGGATCGCACCTACAAGGAAGAGGTTGAGCGGCAATACCAGGACGCGCTGAATATCGGCGTCACGGGGATTCCCGCCTACGTCATCGGACGGTTCTTCTTTGTGGGCGCGCAGCCGTATGACGTCTTCAAGCAGGTCGCGGAGCGCGCGCTCACAATGATGGAAGAGGGAGAGGACCCGGGGTTCAAGAGTTAGGGGTTGGCGGCAGCCGGGTGATGCCCACGACAAAGTTCTCGGGCGTCGGATCGATTCTGGCTGCTAGCTCAGTTACCTGGCCAAGCGCATACCCAATAGCGGTCGGCGTCCACTCCGGTAGCGTCGCAGCCAAACCCTTTTCGTGGGGCGAGACGGACATCATAAACGGCCATTGGTCACGTTTCCGCGCGATGGGGTCTTCCCTGGGCAATTCAACTAGGGGGCCAAACTTGAATTGCCCGTCGGTTGCCGTCAGCGCCTCTGCGACTGTTTGAGGTTCGGCGGGGCCGCCGAGCAGCCCTTCATCGAACGTGACAATTGCGTGGACTCTCTCTGCGGGGTTGATGTTGAACCAATTGGGGTCAGGACTGAAGTGATCCACTCGCGGGTCAAAGCCGAGGCCGAAGACCTGAATCCCTGTTAGCTCAACGGCCCCGAAGCGGCTCAGAGCGTCGTGGAAACACCGGATGAGGGGCGGCATGACACGAGCCGGGTCCCATGACCGCTTATGCCAGCCGGCACTTTCGTAGCGCAGGCCGCCGCGCGGGGGTGGGGGCATCGGTTTTGACTGTACCCGTGGGCCGAAGTTGACGCTGACGTTTATCCATCCGATGCAGTGATCGTCGCGGCCGGGCGTCGATTCGCCTTCGTGGAGTTCCCAGAGGGGCGGCCGGTCTGTTCCGCCGTGGCCGGACCAGCCCATTGTTTCGCCGAGGCTGTCAAAGACACTAAGCAGATCCTCTGTTCCATCATCCAAGTTGAGGGGGACGACGCCAATATCCCTGTCCAGTTTTCCGAACGCCTCAACATAGAACTGTGCCATAAGGGCGGATTATACGTGGGGGTTTTTAGGTGTCAAATCTGTTTGTTCAGGGTTCGCCCTTCAACAGGCTCAAGGTGAACGGGGCAGGATTGGTTTGAGGAACAGGGTCTTGGATTCTTCTCTGCGCTCGGAATGATGAGGTGGGGGCTCAGCGTGAACGCGTAGGCCTTGCGGGCAGGGCGTACAATCGTTGCGTGATAGTTTTCACTGAGGCTGACGGGTAGTCTGCCGTGGGGGTCGATAATCGACAGCGCCCCCGAGAGCGGCTTGTCCGCCGCTCCGTTGGCGCCCAATCCCGTCGGCTCGCCATAAGCCGGCCGCGCGCGCCGAAGCTCCCGCGATTCCTTGGCACGCCGTACGTGCGGATATCGATCTTCTTCGGCCTGCTTATCGCTCTTGGAACGATACTCCTGTCGATGCCGTGGGCCACGGCGGACGGCACGGCGACCGATTTCATCACGGCGCTCTTCACGGCGACATCCGCCTCCTTCGTCACGGGACTCATTGTCGTCGAGACCGGCGAATACTGGTCGCTCTACGGTCACCTCATCATCCTGTTCCTGATAGAGGTTGGGGGGCTGGGCTATGTTGCCGGTCTCGCGATCATCATCTTTGGGCGTGAGCGCAGGGCGTCACTCTCTGACAGGCAATCGCTGCGCGCAACGCTGGGGGGCGGCTCACTGGGGAGCGTCAGCCAGGAGGCGAAAGAGGTCATTCGAATCTCACTCGTCCTGCAGTTGATAGGATTCCTCGTCCTGATTGTTGGTTTCATGGTGGCCGGGCATGGCCTGCGCGAGGCCGGCTGGTTTGCCATCTTCCACTCGGTATCCGCGTTCCACAACGCGGGATTCGATATCACGGGCGGCGCGCCGAGCCTCTTTGAATATCGTTACTCGATACTGGTGGCCGGGCCGATAACGCTGCTCTCGTTCATTGGAGCAACGGGCGCGGCGATCCTCATAGTCGTTTACCGGCGGAAGCGATGGCTGACGCTGCCCCTGGACGTGAAGATTGTTATCGCCGGCATGGTGGGAGTGGCGATTGCCGGTTTCGTCGGCATCCTGCTCACCGAGTGGTCCAACCCGGAAACCCTGGGATCACAGCCCATACCGAATCGCATTTGGGACAGCCTTGTGATGGCGGTGGGGAATCGGACGTCGGGATTCAGCACCTTTGCGGTGAACGCAACGTATGAGCACACGCTTTTCCTGTTGATCTGGCTGATGGTGATCGGCGGGGCGGCGGGCTCTATGACGGGCGGTATAAAGATCAACGCCTTCATGGTCATGTTCACATCTGTAACGTCAAGCGTACGAGGTCTTGCACACGCGTCCATCTTTGGTCGGGAGATAGCGGACGTGCAGGTGCGGCGCGCCATCACGATTGCGAGTTTTGCGTTTGTGTGGGTCAATGCGATTGCGTTCCTGCTGGACCTTGTTGAACAGGAAAGCTTCGTGAATCTTCTTTTCGACGTGGTTTCTGCTTTCGGGCTTGTGGGGCTTTCGACGGGCACGATTCCGGGCATGTCGGAGTTCGGGAAAGGTGTGATCATACTGTCGATGTTTGTCGGCCGCTTTGCGCCGTTCTTCCTTGCGCTTGAGTTGGCTAATCGAGAAAGATTTACGCGGTTCCGCTACCCGGAGGCGGAAGTTAGGATAGGCTAGTACGGAATCAATTCAGCGGGGAGTGCTGACGTGGCAAAAGGACAGGTAGCTGTTCTGGGACTTGGCCGGTTCGGCCAGCGGGTTGCGCGCGACCTTCAATTGAAAGGCATCGACGTGCTCGCCATCGATATGGATCCCAACCGGGTGCGCGAATCGTCCTCCCTGCTTCAACACGTGATGGTCGCGGACGTGAGTGACCGCGGGGCGCTTATCGAACTCGGCGTGCCGGAATCCGAAACTGTGATTGTCGCAGTTGGCGGTGATATCCAGACCAGCCTGTTGACCACGGTCTTGCTGAAGACGCTCGGCACCCCGGACGTGGTCGCGCGGGCCCGGGATGAGTTGCATGGGAACGCGCTCAGACAACTGGGCGCGGATCGGGTCGTGTTCCCTGAGCTTGATACGGCCGAGCGGCTTGCTCACAGCCTGTCCTTCAAGGGCGTTCAGGATTACTTTGAACTGAGCCGCGACTATGGCATCAGCACGGTGCTGGTCAATGACGGGATGGCGGGGAGAACCATTGAGGAGCTTGGCCTGGTGCATCCTCGCCAGGCGAATGAGTTGAGCGTAGTGCTCATTATCCGCAATCGCAATGAGGCCCTGATTCAGCCGGACAGATTTGAAAAGGTTGCCCGGGGCGACGTGCTTGTTTTGGCCGGGCTGGACAAGGAATTTGAGGAACTGCACCTTGAGCAGTTTGACGGGAAAGGAAGGGATGGACGTTGACCACCGCTCTCCGCCGCGCTACAGTCATTCGCGTTGCTCGTACGATGAGCCGGGCGGCGGATAGCTGTGAGGAGTAGAAATGACACAGATTAGCGACCACGTTTACGGGTGCCATATCGCGGACACGCACTACATGCATCCGGGCGGAACCACCATCTATTTCATCGGCGATCCGTCTGAGGAAATGCTCATCCTCGATACGGGCGAGCATGATCGCTCCTGGACAAACCAGATCCTCGAATACTGGGAGGGCCTCGGCTCGCCAAAGATCACAAGCATCCTGCTATCTCACGGGCACGGCGACCACACAGGTGGTGTCGACCGGATTCAGGAGGCCACGGGCGCGCCGGTGCGCTGCCACCCCAAACTGGTGAAGCCCATACGGAGTGTGCTTGGACATGCGGATGAACTCGTCATTCCGCTGAAGTCGCGGGAAATGGTGCGGACGGGCGGGGGTACTGCCGTGCGGGCGCTGTTCACGCCGGGCCACGCCGTCGATCATGTCTGCTTCCACCTGGCGGCTGAGCGAATTCTGTTTACCGGGGACACGATCCTGGGCTCCTCCTCCTCGTCCGTTCAGGATCTGTATGAGTACATGAAGACCCTTGGCAAACTGGCCAGGCTGCGCGTGGACACGATTGCTCCGGGGCATGGCGGGGTGGTATCGCCGCCGCGAGGGGGCCGGCTTGCCGCGTGGTACATATCCCATCGACAGGAGCGTGAGGAGCAGGTGGTTTCCTCCCTCGAAAAAGGTATTGAAAAGGTCGATGAGATGGTCAAGGACATCTATCCGCGGAACCTGAAGAAGCAGCTCCGCCGCGCGGCGGCCGGGAACGTGCGCACGCACCTGGACAAGCTCAAGAAAGAGGAGCGTGTGGCGGAGTCCGAGGCGACGTACAGCTTGAAAGGGTAGGCGTGGAGGCCGGGCGGTGACAGAGTCAGAAGACTGTATATTCTGTCTGATTCGCGACGGAAAGATACCGAGCGAGTTCCTGCACAAGGATGACAAGGCTTTTGCTATCCGTGACATCAGTCCCCGCGCGCCGGTCCACATCCTGATCATTCCGACAGAGTGCATTCCGTGCGCGGCGGCGTTGACGGAATCACAGCTTCCAATCATGGGAACGCTCTTCGACATCGCCAACCGCTTGGCCGTTTCGGAGGGGATAGCGGAAACGGGTTATCGGCTGGTCGTCAACAACGGCCCGGACGCGCACATGAGCGTTTCGCACCTTCACCTGCACCTGATCGGCGGCCGCTCACTTGGCCCGGAGGGGTAAGCTGAGGCGGTAATGAGGAGCTTACGACGGCAGACGGGGTCCGGCTCATGGGTTGGATCGTTCGCGGGTCTATTTGGCGGGAAAGGCGACCTGCCCGCCGCGAAAACCGTTCTTGTGCCGCTAGTTGGATCGTCCATGGATGAGTCTGCCCTCAAAGTGGCGGGCGAGGTGGCGCAGGAATCATCCGGCCGCGTTCACGTGCTGTACATCATTGAGGTTCCACGGGCAGTGCCGCTGGATGATCCGATGGATGAGCAAGTCCGAAACGGGGAGCGTATCCTCAAGGACATTGAGAATTACTGGCCGCACAAGAAAACGAGTGTCGTCACCGAGCTGCTGCAGGCGCGACAGGCCGGGCCAGCGATCGTGACGGAAGCTGTTGAGCGCGGCGCAGACCTCGTGATCATGGGCATCGACCACGAGAGGCGCTACGGAGACTACAGCCTGGGATCCGCTACTGCCCACGTATTGCAGTACGTGCCGTCACGGGTGTGGATTCTGCGCGCGCCCATCAACCGGAACGGCGTTCGCTGACCAAGTGGAATGACAAGGGATAGGCCGACCATGAAATTCCTGATTATGGGATGCGGACGAGTGGGGTCCGGTTTGGCTCGCAGCCTGACAGACGAAGGCCATGACGTGACGATCATGGACGTGCGGCAGGACGCTTTTCGCCGTCTCACGGCACGGTTCCGGGGGAACGCCATCATCGGGGACGGACTCGATTCTGCGGCGCTGCAGCGAGCGGGAATAGAGAACGCGGACGTGTTTGTATCCGTGACGCAGGGCGATAACCGAAACCTGATGGCCGCGCAGGTTGCGAAGCACATCTTCAAGGTGCCCCGCGTGATCGCCCGTGTGTATGACGATAGCCGCGCGGACATTTTTCGGGAACTGGGACTTCAGACGCTCAGTTCGCCGCGGTTCGTGACGGGTCTGATGCGCGATATGATCTTTGACGAATCAGCCGAGGCGCCGGAGGACAGATAACAATATGTACGTCATCGTCGCGGGTGGAGGCAAAGTGGGCTTTGGGCTGTCACAGGCCTTGCTGGACAACGGAACCGAAGTCCTGTGCATCGAGAAGGACGCCCACCGCTGTGCTGTCATCGCGGAAGACCTCGGCAGCGCAAGCTACCAGGGCGATTGCTGCGAGGTGAGCGTGCTGGAAGACGCGGGGACGGGCAGGGCCGACGTGTTTGTGGCCGTGACGGGCGATGATGCGGACAACCTCATCGCCTGCCAAGTGGCCAAGGCGCGTTTCCATGTGCCGAGGACGGTCGCGCGCATCAATGATCCCCGTAACAGGGAGATATTCAGCATTCTTGGCGTGGACGCGACTGTGAACTCAACGGACGTGATCATGTCGCAGATCGCGCAGGAGATGCCCTCTCGTCCGTTGACGCAGGTATTGTCGCTGCGCGGGACGGGGCGTGAGTTGTGCCAGGTGGAAGTGACGGCTGACTCACCGCTGCTCGGAGAAGAGGTCAGCTTGCTGCGGCTGCCCGGTGATAGCCAAATTATCCTGATTGTGTGCGCGGACCAAACCGTTAGAACTCCTGCGAACGGTTTGCTGCTTGAGGCGGGGCAGGTTGTCCTTGCGGTTACGCAGGAGGAGCAGGAGCCGGCGCTGAGAGAGGCGCTGACGGGCATCGCGCCGGAATAGGCGGGCACACGACAAAAAACTGCGCCCCGTTCAGCGAACGGGGCGCTTTCAGTTCAGTCCCGACGGTCGTTCGGGAATCTAGGTTGCCGAACCGTCACCGCGGTTGTGTTGAATCCAGTCCTGCATTTCCTGGCCGGCGCGCATTGCCGCATCGCGGCCCTCGGAAATCGCGTCACGCAGGGCATCATTGCCCGTTTCACCCATAGTTCGCGCCCGCTCTCGCAAACCGAGGGTTCGGGTACGTATGTCGGCGCGGGATTCCGAGCCGGACTGCGGCGTGAAAAGCACGCCAAGAACGACGCCAACGATTACACCGGCGACAATACCCAATAGGAATGTCAGGGCATTGCCATTGTCTTCGCGCTCAACCATTGCGCTGCTCCCTTGCCCGGCTGTATTCATGCCGCGCACCGGGCTTCTCGAAACAATTATAAAACAGTTTCAAAGTGTTGCCCAATATGAGAGTTGGTCAGCCCCGGCCGCGGCGGCCGAATCGGCGCAGAGTGCGGAAACCCTGCCGGACGCCGGTGTAGAAGCTGATGACGGGAACGGCAGGGCGGATGATGGCGTCAGTCACGAGACGCGTAGCAGTGCGGACCTCCCCGGTTGTGCCGCGAACGTTGTGCAGGATTGGCTTGAGGGCGCGCATGATGCTAACGGCGGCGAAAATGACGACGAGGAACACGAGTATGCCAAGCACACCCCAAACGATGATGACGATATCCCGGATGATCGCGATGACGTCGGCCAAGAAAGTACCTCGCTAGTAAAACGGCTATGGTTAGTATTGGGCATCAACGCCCGAATTGCCAAACCACCAGACTCAGCCTCCGAGCACCTCGTACACCCGAACTGCTTCGTTGTCATACGCAAGCCTTAGCCGCGGATGCCCCTCAAGGACGGCGACGGCTTCTTCGGGATAGTAGGCGCGTTCCGTCTGGCCCACGAGAACGTACCCGACATCGTATTCGTCCAGGATGCGTTGGATAGCAGTCAGAGAGCCGGAGGAATACAGGTCTCTCACGTCCGCCTGCCTGCGATCGATCTCCGGCTCCGCGATGCCGATGCCGCGCTGCTGTCTCTGGTGCCAGGGCCAGCCGACAATCATCGGGAGCCCGGCGTACATCGCGGCGCGGGACTGGATTCGGTAGTAGGGGGTGTAATTCCACACGGGCGGCAGTCCCGCCTCGGCGACAACGGGAATGCCGTCGGCGTTCTCCCGCAGCCAGAGGAGGGCGTCCAGCTCATGGCGCAGGATGATTTCGGTGTGGTCGACATCGATATAGGTTCCGTCCTGCATGTAAGCCGTGCCGTCCAGCGTTAGCGGAACGTCGGTGTCGATACGGTCTGCAAGTCGTGCCTTCGTACCGAGAACCGGGTAGACAGATACACCGAGAATTACGATAGCCAACACTGCGTAGAATGAGGCGCGGTAGACGCGGCCAATGCCGGGCATCCGTAGCGCGCCGCCGGAGCGGAGCATCCACCACAGCAGGAACGCCGCCGAGATTCCGAGCAGCAGCCACGCCTGCAGGTAGACGCGGAAGATGGTGTTCATACGCACAAGGTGGTCCTGGATTGCGAGGACATCCACGGCTGCAATAAGGCCAAATGCGAGAGATGCCGCGCCATATGACAGCCGAACGGGTAGAGGCAAACGCGCTGAGAATGTCAGCGCGAGGGTTACTGCGGCCAATGCGGCAGTGATCGCCACGTTGCCGAACCCGGTGATGAACAGAGCCAGGATTCCTGCCGCAAGGACGAGTCCTCCGACCACGCCGGCAAATCGGTATAGGAACGCAGTGCCGGTGTCATCGCGTGGCCATACGCGCAAACGGATTTCTCGTAGCAGGTCGCGGAGTCCCGCGCCCGGTAGTCCGAGCGCGATGGACGCTGCGGGGTGGAGGGAAACAGCGATGATCAGCAGGGGCAGGCCGAAGATGGCGAGGAGGGAGCGGACGGGGGTCTGCTCATTGCTGCCAACGATCTCGGTGTAGAACGTGGCGTTGGCAGCGTGGTAGGGAGCGAATAGAGCAAAGCTGACGCCGACCAGCAGGGCGGCAGCCACAAGAGTCAGCATGATCGTCGTCTTGGGAGCGGTTCGTCGCGCCAACAGGGCCACGATGATGGCGGCGACGGCGATGAACAGGAACGTGGGGTAGTCCCAGGAGTGGGCGGCAAACAGCGCGCCGAGTGTGAGGGCGAGAGCGCCAAAGGGCAGAGCAATGGATATGAGCCTGCGGCGATCATGCAGCGCGAGGGCCACCGTGAGGCTCAGACCGATGCCTACCAACGCGAACGGCATGGCAAAGATGTGGGCGTGGGGGTCGGCAAACAGGAAGGAGAAGAACGGGAACTCCGTGATGCTGATTGTGCCGGGAACGGCAACCATGCGGCTGGAACGCCAGTAATCGAATCCCTCGCCGCCGAGGGCTGAAGCTGACACGCTCAGGAAATTGCCGACGCTGCCTGAACCCGACAGCGTTATCAAGTCCCATGCCGCCGGACCGATACGCTCGGCAACCTGAACAAGGCCGTCGAGATTCCCTGCGATGGAGACCATGAGCGCCGCGAGAAGTCCGGCAACGAGCGCGCCTATGGCCGGGAACGGATGTGTTCGAAGTCGTTGCATTGTTGCTTCGGCAAGGTTCACGCCGATGGAAAAGGCGGCACAGAACGTCATCGTCCAGAACGTGGGAATGGCAAGGTTGACGGCGAATTCCGGCACGGTTCCGGTGAGCTTGATGACCGTCGCGACGATGAAATGACCGAAGTAGTAGTAGTTGAGGTGGCCGCCTGCGAACCAGGGATCGTAGGGCGGCATGAATGATGAGCGCGTGACGGCGGTGAGATAGGACACGTCCATTGGCTTTTCGCCGCCGCGGAACGGGTGCCAAAGGTCCGGGTTGGCGGCTCGGAGCACCACAAAGGCAATGAAGACCACGATGAATAGGGCTTTTGCCGTGAGAAGCCAGCGCCATCGCTCGCGGATAAGAGTCAGCAGTTCCCGCCGTGATTTATAAGCGACGAATGCTGAGGCGGCGGCAAGAATGAATATGGCGGCGACGACGCTCATGCGCGAGAACGGGATGATCTCCAGCGCCGCGCCCAGCCACGCCAGGTAGGCGACGATGAGCAGTGAGAGCGCCTTGCCAAGCAGGTACCCGCTGTCCGGCAGTGGACGGAATATCCGCGCCATGAGGGGGAACCCGGCCAGCGCAATCCCTTGAATGGCCAGCAGCCACAGCACGAACTCCGTGCCGGAACCGCGCCCCGTGATGGGCATGATGTCCGTCCACGTGCCGCCCTCGTCTTGCGCCTCCGCCAATTCGGGTGACATCAGCAGGGAGGGTGAATCAGGCGCAGCAGCACGACTTCCAAGCGGCGGCAGACTGGCCGAAAGAATCCGCTCGTACTCGGATTCCGTAAGAGCGGTCGTCTTGTGGAAGAGCATCGGCTTGGGGCGCTCATAGACGGTGAAACTCTCATCAGCCATGCCCAGGTTGATGATCAGGCCCGTCGCACCGCCGTGAACCACGTCAGAGGATGTCGGCTCAAAGTCCAGGTAACGGACCGTATCCTCGGCGATCGTGACCCCGAGCAAGGACGGGTACGTGGCCTCGACATGGGCCAACTCAAAGCCCAGTTCACCGTCAAAGAGCGCGTCGTAGTAGTCGCGCATGACGGGGAATCGTTCGGGGAGCCGCGTGACCGAGCCGTAGCCACGATTGCTGAACATATAGACGTAATCGGCGCGATCAAGTTGGGCGGCTAACGTCTGCGCCTTGAGCCGGTTATCGGGCCAATAAACCTCAATGGACTCGATGTCATAGCGGTGCTCGCCGTGGAAGCGTTGATCCCAAGCCTCCGTCGTGATCTTGGACCCGGGCGGGACATTGTCCTCTATCCACGTGCTCATGCGGTCGACGGGGTGCGTGCCGCCGAACACGGTGGTGAATGCGATGGCATAGAAGGCCGTCGGAACGATGACAAGGCCTGCGAGCGATGCTCCCGCCCACATTCCTTTTCTGCCGAACCGCGTCATCCATGCCATCGCGGAGAGGATGGCGAGCGCGGCGGCGATGCAGAGCAGGGGGTAAAGCGGCAGCAGATAGCGCATGAACTTGACCTGCTGTGCGCCGAGCCACAGGAACGGAATGAGCAGGGCAGCAATGAAAAGCACTTCAAGCGTGTTACGTTGGCGGGCGGCTCGCCATGCCATAAGCGCCGTCCCTGCCAAAGCCGCGATGGCAAGTGGTATACCGAGCCCCCATATGACGAGATTGCGGAGATGGTAGAGCCAGGGTGTTGTTTCCTGGTATTGGATGGTGAAGGGCAGTTCGAAATCGCCGCTCGCCATGTTGGCCTGCGTCAGCACGTCATTCACATAGGTCGAGAAATCGATGAGCGCATACGGTTGGGCGACGGCAAATGCGGCAAAAGCGATAAATCCTGCGATTATGGCCTGCCGCAACGGAATACGGACATCATCGGCGCTGCCGTTATTGCGTATAGGAATCCACAGATAAGCCAGCCAAGCAAAGACAACAGGAATGGCGAAAACCACCGCAGCCGCCTTGGTGGAAATGGCGAGACCAAGCAGGGCGGCGGCTACGTAGCCCGTGCGCGGGTCGCGAGATCGCAGGAACCGGATAGAGGCCAACAGGCTGCCCATGAGCAGGGCAGTCATCAGCGGATCGACGGCGTAGTAGTGACTCAGCTGGATGGGCAGGACGGCAAGCGCGTAGAGGGCGGCAGCAAGAAATCCGGCGGTGCGGCCGTACAGTTCCCGGCCAATGTGGACGATGAGAACGACGGTTGCGGCGTCGGCAAGGCCGGTCGCGCCGCGCCAAAGGACTTCACGAGAAGGGACGAAACCAGCTATCTCGCGGAGCTGATCTCCAATCCAGCCTATGGCAGCGAGAAGGATGAGCGGCAAGGTGCCGTAGTTGAACCAGCCGGGATTGAGGGGGCTTTCAGTGGAGAAGAACTCGCTAATGGAGCCGGGCATGCCGAGCCCGGACGCAAACCCGCTGATGGGCCATTCATCCGGGTGGTAGCTGCCCCAATCGAGGCCGTGCCAGCGCAGGCTGAGCGCAAGCGCAATCAGCCCCGCATACGGGGCAAATTGTCGGAGACGGAGATCAGGCAATGTTCGACGCGGGACCTACTATTGCCTGCCCGCGTCGGTCTGCGCTGCGGGCTGAGGCTCTAGAGTCCCTTGCTCGCCATGAATTGCGCCAGGTCCGAGACCCGGCAGCTGTATCCCCATTCATTGTCATACCACGCGAGCACCTTCACCATATTGCCCCCGATGACAATCGTCGAGAGCGAATCCAGTATGGCGCTGTGAGGGTCTCCGCGGAAATCCGAACTGACCAACGGCTCATCCGAGACATCGAGAATCCCCTGCATGGAGGTTGCTGCAGCCTCGCGGTAGGCGTCGTTGACCTCTTCAGCCGTCAGGTCGCCGTCGATCTCCGCCGTGAAGTCCACGATAGACACGGTCGTTGTGGGCACGCGGTAGGCAAGCCCGTGGATGCGACCATTGAGCTCCGGCAGGGCAAGGCCGACGGCACGCGCCGCGCCCGTGGAGGTGGGCACGATGTTGGCGGCGGCGGCGCGGGAACGCCGCAGATCGTCGTGAACCTGGTCGAGAATCTTCTGGTCGTTGGTGTAGGAGTGGATGGTGGACATGAGGCCCTTGCGGATATTGAAGCGGTCATGGAGGACCTTGGCGACGGGCGCGATGCAGTTGGTAGTGCAGGACGCATTGGAGACGATTCGATGCGAGCCGGGGTCGTAGGTATCATCGTTGACGCCGAGAACGACGGTGAGGTCCTCGCTCTTCGCGGGTGCGGAGATGATGACCTTCTTTGCGCCGCCTTCGAGGTGGCCGGCGGCCTTGGTGGCGTCAGTGAAGATGCCGGTGGACTCAACGACGATATCAACGCCGTGGTCGCCCCACGGGATGCGGGCGGGGTCACGCTCGGCAACAACCTTGACCTGCTTGCCGTCGATGGCGAGGCCGTCCTCAAGCGCCTCCACCGTGCCGGGAAAGCGGCCGTAGGTGCTGTCGTACTTGAGGAGATGTGCGTTGGTCTCCGGATCGGTCAGGTCATTGACCGCCACAACCTCAAGATCGTCGGGGTGTCGTTCCAGTGTTGCCTTGAGAACCTGCCGGCCGATGCGGCCAAAGCCGTTGATGCCAATGCGAGTGGTCATGTCCCCTCCGTTACGAATCCCGGTGTCTTCCCGTACCCCTTCGCTGATTCTACAGGATGCAAGCGAATCGCTGTCTATGAAAGGTGTTAGCTCCCGCCGCGCGGCAGGTCTGTGGCGCCATACACGGCGCGGTTACCAAGCTCATTCTCGATGGCAAGCAGGCGGTTGTACTTGGCCGTGCGCTCTCCGCGAGCGGGGGCGCCGGATTTTATCTGTCCCGCGCCGGTGGCGACGGCAAGGTCGGCAATCGTCGTGTCCTCTGTTTCACCGGAGCGATGACTGATCATGGCGGCATAGCCCGCCTGCCGCGCAATCTCGATAACGTCCAGCGTCTCCGTGAGTGTGCCGATCTGGTTGACCTTGATGAGGATGGCGTTGGCGACGTTTTCTCGGATGCCGCGCTCCAGGAACTCGCGGTTTGTGACAAAAAGATCATCGCCAACAAGCTGCATCCGGCCGCCGAGAGACTTCGTCAGTGTCGCCCAGCCGTCCCAATCGCTCTCGCCGAGTCCATCTTCGATGCTGACGAGCGGGTAGGCGTCCGCCCACTCGCCGTATGCCTCGCTCAGTTCTTGAGCCGTCGCGACGCGCCCCTCGCGCTCAAGGTTGTACGTGCCGCCATCCTGGTATAGCTCGGTGGCGGCGACATCCAAGGCAAGATGGCAGTCCACCCCCGGCCTGAGTCCCGCGTTCTCGATGGCCTTGATGATGAGGTCGGGCGCGGCGCGGTTGGAGCCAAGAGACGGCGCGAAACCGCCCTCGTCGCCGATGTTGACGTTGTGCCCCCCCGCGCGGAGCAGGGCGCGGAGTTGGTGATAGACCTCCGACCCCATCCGCAGGGCTTCTGCGAACGTGGGCGCGCCAAGCGGCGCCACCATGAATTCCTGGAAGTCCGTGGAGTCCGCAGCGTGTGCGCCGCCGTTCAGGATGTTGAAGAAGGGGACTGGCAGGCGGGCGGCATCGTCCCCGCCAAGATAGCGGTAGAGAGGCAGCCCCTCGGAGGCTGCGGCGGTGTGGGCGACGGCAAGTGATACGCCGAGAATAGCGTTCGCGCCGAGCCGTCCCTTGTTGGGTGTGCCGTCCAGCTCGATCATGGCGTGGTCGATGGCCGCCTGTTCGCGGGCATCCATTCCGCGGACGGCGTCGGTGATAACGGTGTTGGCGTTGCTGACTGCCTGCAGAACGCCGCGTCCACCGTAGCGGGCTGCGTCACCGTCGCGGAGTTCAACGGCCTCATATGTGCCGGTGGACGCGCCGGATGGGACTGCAGCAGTTCCGCGTGAGCCGTCTGCGAGCGTAACGGTCACGGAGAGGGTGGGGTTGCCGCGGGAGTCAAGAATCTCGCGGGCGTGGATGCTTTCGATCGTGCTCATGCGTCACCCCTCTGTTCAGCGAGTGCGATCGCCATGTCGACGGCCTCTCGCGGTGTGGACGCGCGATGTACTCTCGTGTCCGGCTTTCCGCCTGTGGAGAACTCCCAACTGTCGAGACCGACAACGGGAATGCCCTCCGCGAGGGCGAAAGACATCTCGTTCAGCGTTCCGTATGAGCCGTCGATGGCAATCACGGCGCGGCCTGCGCGCACAACCATCGAGTTCCTGACGTAGCCGATGCCGGTGGGGATTGAGATTTTGACGTATTGGTTGGCGTCCGCCTCGCGGTAGGAGGGCAGGAGTCCAACGGTTAGGCCGCCCGCGTTGTATGCGCCCTTGCAGACGGCCTCCATGACTCCCGATAGGCCGCCGCAAACAACCCCCATACCGCGTTCCGCCAGCAGCTTACCCACTTCCTCCGCGGCTGTGAGGGCGGAGGGCGGCGGGGCCGCGCCGCCGATAACGGCTATCAGTTTGGCTCTGTCCATGTGGCGATTGTTCCCTTTTTCACTAACGCTATCACGTTTCGGCGACAGGGCGGACGGTGAGCGTCGCATGGGCAGGTTGGCGGGTTTGGGGAGCGAGGGGCATGATCATGATGGCGGCGTTCGCAATGTCGCCCGCGGAGTTGTCGAATGTCAAAGTTCCGTGACCGTTTTCGTCGATGAACATTGATGCGACTGTGATTTCGCCTGTCTCAGAGACAGTCACTAGTCGGACGGCGTAGCCCTGCTGGGCCAAGTTGTTGGAGAAGACGAATCCGTCAGGCGTCCAGCCGCCGTCGGGTTCAGCGTTTGTGGTCATTTCTGCGAGAGGTATGGGTATCGGGTGGTCGATGGCGCCCCAACCGTAGTCGGCGGCGGGCAGCCACGCTCCCGAGAGAGAGACACCGTCAAGGCTGATGGATTGGTCGGTGAGGTAGAGCAGGCGGAATAGGATCCGTTCGCCCACGTAGTCTGAGAGATCCAGTTCTTCGATGACCCATTGGGGTTGAGCGCGGCCGCCGCCGGTTCCGGAGAATCCCGCGTCGAACATCGCGCTGCCGACGGCGATCTCCGACGTGTCCTGCATTCCGGCGGAGCGAAGGACCTGCCACGTTTGGCCTTCGTCCGTGGAAACGGTCGCGTAAACGTAGTCCCAGTTTTCTTCGGTGTCATATCGGAGTAACAGGGTCAACGTCGCATCGTCATTCTGATCGGCGGAGCGGAGGTCGAACTCACGGGTAAGGCTGTACGCTGCGGAGTCCTCGCTGCCGGCGTGCCAGAAAGAGCCGGTCGTTTCTTCCAGGCCGGAGAGCAGGGGAGTGGTTGTGTCGCCCTGGAATTCAATGGTGTACGTATCAGGC
Organism: Dehalococcoidia bacterium; assembly: GCA_034422835.1. Classification (GTDB taxonomy): domain Bacteria; phylum Chloroflexota; class Dehalococcoidia; order UBA6926; family UBA6926; genus VXMO01. The sequence continues at coordinate 26,135 of DAOUJJ010000005.1, forward strand.
TCGAGGGGGATGGTGACGTATTGTGCGGCAAATTGGGTGAAGAACTTTGAGAGTTCGCCGTTCTGATCAAGCTGCAACGTTGGGAGCGTGCGGACATCCGGGTCCCCCGGGAGTTCGATGCCGGAATGGCTATCGAGATAGTTGCTGACGCCCCACTCCGCAAAAAGTTGGAGAACGTCTATGTCCGCGCCGATTTCGGCGAGGTGGGCGTTGACGCCATGGAAGCCGTTGGCGGGTTGGGCGACGAGTTGCCTGAGCGTGCCGTCAGGGCCGGGATAGTTATCATGGAGATAGCGCATGAAGAGTCCCGCGCCGGCGTAGTTGCAGCCGGCAGCGCCGGGAGTGGGGGGCCATGCCATGATCTGCGTTGGAGGGCAGCCGAACAGGAAGTAGGTGGACCGGAACTGTGGGGTGAGTATCTCCTCGGCGAGAACGGAGAGACCCTCGTTCACCCACGTCGATTCACCCGGGTCGGAGAGTTGGTGAATGGCGTGCTGGAGTTCATGCGCGACAAGAGCGTCATAGGTTTCGTTCCGAGGGTCTCCGGGTCGCCCGTCTGCCGCGTTGAGGTAGAGCGTATGACGCCCGCCGGCGTGTGGGTTGATGTCCGTAGGATAGAGGTCTGAGGCGTCGAAATAGCCGCCGAAACCGGGCAGGTCTGCGTGAACGATGGTTATCCTGAGTTCCCTCGCGGCAGTCGGGTCACCGGCGAAGTGGGCGATGACCGAAGGGCGAACGCTCTCCTCGATGCGGCGCGTCACCTCGCCGTTGAAAGCCGCGCACGTCAGCCTAAGGCCTTCGGCCAAATAGAAGTCAATGTGCTCTGTCGAGGCACAGAGGCGGGCATCGATGGCAACCCGCGAATTCTCGCGGAGGTTGTACACGAAGAATGACCTTGTATCGCCAACTGCGTCGCGGGGCGCGTTGGGCGGGGAGAGAGCGGCGTCCGGGAGAAACTGCCGCGCAAGAGCGTAGACATCCAGCGGGGTTGGTTCGGGCAGGGCATCAAAGGTCAGAGTTTGGCCGTCGTTGATAGGGGTGAGCCGCACGGTATCCGGCGGCAGCGGGGTAGATGTGGCAGTTGGTGTCGGGGCAGGGCCGATGATTGGTGTTGTCGGCGGTGTGGAGGTGGCGCTGGGAACCGGGGAGGTATCGGCCTGAGATTCACAGGCGGCTGCGAGAGTGAGGGCAACAATCAGACCGCCCGCCGCCGCTCGGCGCAAGTACCCGGCAAGCGTCACTCGGCCTGCCTGCCGTTGAACTCGTTCATGGCCTCATCGATGCCGTCTCTGATGAGCAGCTCCATGCAGTCCGCAGCGCGGTCAAGCCCGGCATCGAGGGCTTTCTTCTCATCCGGCCGGAAGCCTGACAGCACGTGCCTGATGGTATCTGAACCGGCGTCAACAGGCCTGCCCACGCCGATGCGCAAGCGCGGAAAATCCTGTGTACCCAGCGCGTTGATGATGGAGCGCATCCCGTTATGACCGCCCGCGCTGCCGTACGGACGCAGCCGGATAGTCCCTAGCGGCAGATCCATCTCATCGATGACGATAAGAACCGAGTCGAGCCGCTTGCCGAAGCGGCGCACCATCGGGCCGACGGCGTCTCCGCTGACGTTCATATATGTCCCGGGCAGGATGAGCCGCACGTCGCGCTCTGAGAGTTGGCCGCGTCCAACGACCGTGCCGTTGGATCGCTGCTGGAATTCAATGTTGTGGCGTCTCGCCAACAACTGCACGGCCATAGCGCCCGCGTTGTGGCGGGTGTTGGCGTATCGCGCCGTGGGGTTTCGCAGACCAAAGATAAGCAGGGGCGCTGTTGGGCGGTCGGAAGAGCTCATGCGCGGCCTTAACTCGCCGTTTCGCCGACGCCTTGCCGGGCATCTTCTACGCGCCGCAGGAACTCGCCCTCATCGATGATGGGTGTCTCAAGGCGCTGTGCCTTTTCCAGCTTGGAACCGGCCTCCTCGCCCGCGACGACAAGCGTTGTTTTCTTTGTCACGCTGCGCCCCGCCTTGCCACCCAAACTGCGCACGATTTCTTCCGCCTGCGGGCGGGACAACTCAGTGAGGCGACCGGTCAACACGATTTCTTGCCCTGTCCAAGGCAGGTCACCCACAGGACGGACAACTTCCTCCCGCATTCGGACTTCTGCCTTGTCGAGCTTTGCGACGAGGGCCTGGTTTTCGTCATCTTGGAACCAGCTGAAGACACTTTCGGCCACCACCTTGCCGATGGTGTAGATCCCTTCAAGGTCTTCCTGCCTTGCCCTAGCGAGGGCATCCATATCTCCGTAACGCTCAGCGAGGATGCGGGCGGTTTCCGCCCCGACGTGGCGGATTCCTAGCGCGAAGATGACGTTGCCAAGTGGGCGCTCTTTCGATTGCTTGATGGCATCGATGGCGTTCTGCGCCGATTTCTCAGCCATGCGCTCAAGTGCCGAAAGCTGCTCAACCTTAAGCGAGTAGAGATCGGCGGAGTCGCGGATGAGACCGGCCTCCAAGAGTTGTTTGACGAGTGACTCGCCGACGCCGTCGATGTCCATGGCGGGGCGGCTCACGTAGTGCTTGATGAGTTCGTAGCTCTGAGCAGGGCAGGCGGGGTTTAGGCAGCGGTGGATGGCCTCGCCCTCACGCCGCACGACGGTATCGTCGCATTGAGGGCATTTTGCCGGCATGGTGAATACTTTTTCGGACCCCGTTCGGGCCTCGATGACGGGGCCGAGCACCTGCGGGATGACCTCACCGGCACGCTGCACGGTGACAATATCGCCCTCTCGAATATCGCGCTCACGTATAAAGTCCTCGTTGTGGAGGGTCGCCATCTTGACGGTGACGCCGCTGACCTGCACAGGTTCAAGCTCCGCGTAGGGATTCAACGCGCCCGTACGCCCAACGTTTATTCCGATTCTGACGAGGCGGGTGGTCGCCTGCTCCGCGGGATACTTATAGGCAATGGCCCATCGCGGCTCACGCCCCACGACACCGAGCAGGCGCTGAACGCGGAATGAATCAACCTTGATAACGACGCCGTCCGTGCCGTAGTTGAGAGACTCCCGCTGCTCAAGGGCATCTTGGTAGAACCGCATGGCCTCTGCAAGTGTTGCGGCCTTGCGATTGTCGGGGTTGACCTTGAATCCCAGTTGGCCGAGCCATTCGAGGGTTGCGGACTGCGTTTCGGGCACGTCGCCCTCCGCCCAGCCGAGCGAATAGACGTACATATCCAGCGGGCGGGACGCGGTGATCTGCGGGTCGAGTTGCCGAACGGAACCTGCGGCGGTGTTGCGGGGGTTGGCGTAGGTGCGCTCGCCGCGCTCCTCACGTTCGCGGTTTAGTTCCTCGAACTTGTCGATGGGAAAGAGGATCTCGCCGCGCACCTCAAAGCGGGCAGGGATGTTCTCTCCGCTCACACGCAGGGGAATGCTGCGGACGGTGCGGAGGTTGGTGGTGACGTCCTCGCCTTCGACTCCGGTGCCACGCGTTGCGCCCCGGACCAGTACACCATTCTCATACGTGAGCGCGACGGCGAGTCCGTCATATTTCAATTCGCAGTAGTAATCGATTGCCTCACCGGGGATGAGGTTCATGGCGCGGCGCTCCCATGCCACAAGCTCCTCATCGTTGAAGACGTTGCCGAGACTCAGTAGGGGCTCGCGATGGCGGACGGTCTGAAATCGCGCGGACGGTTCACCGGAGACGCGCTGGGTGGGGGAGTCCGGCGTGACGAGGGCAGGGTGCTGCTCCTCAAGTCGGCGAAGTTCACGGAACAGGCCGTCATATTCGCCGTCAGAAATCTCGGGAGCGTCAAGGACGTAGTAGAGATGGTCGTGACGGCGGATGAGGTCGCGCAGCCTTTCGGCCTGTTCCTGCGCGTTGTCCATTGTGGTGCGGTTTGTGTGAGGGTCTAGGAAGAGGGTTCGCCAGGGTTGTCGTCGTAGTAGCGCGACATGAACAGCAGCCCGTCATGGCGCACCGCCCAGGTATGTGCGTACAGGGTCTCTGAGGACCTGACGTTGGGGAAGATGTAATTGACCCAGATTCCCTCGTCCGTGGCCGCCGCCATCTCTTCTCCGATATTCCGGCTGTGAATCGCAACGTTCTTCAGGTCGACGCCGACGAGATGTTGTGCAAGAGGAGCGACCTGGAGAATGTCATTCGCATCGGCCAGGGTCAGTCCCCATTGACCGTCAATGCTCTCAGGATCGTTGTACCGGGCGACTGTAGCCTCCAGTCCATTGTTGTCGTAGTACTCGATGGCCTCCTGCACGTACGAGATAGTCCGGCTCGCAGGGTCGTCAACGCGCGTGTAATAGCCTGAGGCGAAGAGCATTCCGTCGCGCCGCACCGCGTAGGAAACCTTGGGAACTTCCTTCAGCGTGACCGGATGGGGCCACAGGTACTCAACCCAGACTCCCTCCTCGGTGGCCTTGGCCAGTTCCAGGCCCAGTTCGTAGCCGTCAGAACCTACCACGTCCTTGATGTCCGTCCCGATCAGCTGCGGCAGCAGCGGGTGGACGTGATAGATGTCATTGGCGTCAGTGGCGAAGAGATACCATTCGCCCTCGAAGCTGGCGACGCTGTTGTAGTAATCGAGCATCGCCTCAAGGCCGTCGCGCTCGTAACGTTCGATCGCCGCGTTCACGAACGTGACTGTGTAGTCCTGCGGGTCGGCGTCACGCCACGCCGGCGGTCCGGTCTCAGGCTCCCCGGCGTAGTAGCCGGAGGCGAAGATCAGTCCATCGTGGCGGAGCGCCCACGTCACCTTTTGCTGTTCCTGGCGGGAAACGGGATGCGGCCACAGGTATTCCACCCATACGCCGTCCACGGTAGCCTCGGCTATCTCCTCGCCGAGCCTCTGCCCGTCGGAGCCCACAACGTCCTTGATGTCAGTGCCGATCAGATGTGGAAAGATGGGATGCGCCAAGTACAGGTCGTCCGCGCCAATGAGGAACAAGTACAACTGTCCGTCCAGGCTGGCCTGGTCGTTGTAGTGCGCTATGACGGCGTCCAGCCCCTCGTCTTCGTATTTGGCGACGGCCTTATCCACATAATCCTTGACGGAATCTGCCACATCTTCCACCAGGGCCGAATGGCTGGCGGAGAATACCAGGCCGTCATAGAGGACAGTAAGAACTCGCCGTGGCTCCTCCCGCATGGTGAGCGGGTTGATGCCCCGGGCAATGCCCCACACACCCTCTTCGGAAGCGTCGTCAATCAACCGGGTGAAGGAAGAATATGGCGACCCTGGGCCAACGTATTGACCTTCCAGGCTGGGTATGTTGCGGTACACCAACAAATCGCCTTCGGCTGTGTCGATGAGGATTAGCGTCCGCCCGTTCTCCGTGCTCGCCGGGGACCGGTAGAACCCGACCGTGGCGTCCAGCCCGTTCTCTCTGTAGTAGTCGATTGCCTTCGCTACGTAGGCTTGCGTTAGGGCATTGTCATCCAACATGCCGAGTCCCGTATCCGGGGCTGCGGTGGAAACGGGTTCAACCGTCGCATCCTGTATTGGGGTGGCGACGGAGTCCGGGGCCGGCGTTGGGGTGGCGTCATCGCCGCAGGCAACTGCGAAGACTGCGAGGGAAGCCACGATCAGGAGCAGGAACAGCGCGCGCCTGATGTCTGGCGCTCGCCGGCCGCTCAAAACTGTCCTTTTGTCTTTCTTCCCGGTTCGCAACATGCTCTGCGTCCCTCCCGTTTCCTCTCAACTGATTCTATGTTGGCGGGGTACAATGCACAAGAATTACGCTTCAACTGAGTTTCATCTACTTATATGTTCAGAAAAACCCAGGGGCGATCCGCAATCGATTATGAGCCGGATGAGAAGTGTCCGCCTCTGGTGGCTATCACATCCGCCTTACAGATATTCATCCCCAATACTATCAGCCTGATCATGCTGGCAGCGCTGGTTGTGCGCGCATCCGGCGAATCGGAAGCCTATTTGTCATGGGTGACGTTTACCATCCTGTCAGTCACCGGAGCCGGTATGATCTTCCAGACTCTCCGGCTGCGCTATCTGGGTTCGGGCCGCCTCGTTGTCGCAAACTTCAATGTTCCGTTCTTGGCAGTTTCCGCCCTGGCGCTCTACGTCGGCGGCCCCGGTTTGCTGGCTGCCCTCATTGTGGCTTCCACACTTGTGCAGTCCGTATTGACGCTGCGCCTCGCCTCACTTCGGCGCATATTCACTCCGACGGTCAACGGCGTGATAATCATGTTGGTGGCAGTTTCCGCTGTGCCGTTCATCGTCAGCAGGGCGGTCGTTGCGCCGGAGGGCGAGCCGATTCTGCTGTTCCTGGCGCCGGGCATGATTGCGCTGGTCGCCGGTCTCCTGATGTCCCTGCAGAATAAACCCGTCTGGCGCATGTGGATCTTGCCGGCAACCGTGGCCGTCGGCCTCATTGGGGCCGTGCCTTTGGGCTATTACGACTCAGACACGGTGCTCGCCACTCCGTGGGTACGCCTGCCGGAGTTCGGGTGGCCGGGGCTGGACCTGACCTTTGGCGTGGATTTCTGGGCGCTGCTGCCGGTCTTCGTGCTGGTGAATCTCACCGCCTTTCTGAAGGCGGTGGGAGACCTCTCCGTCATTCACCGCGCCTCGTACCGGAATGAAGCGGCCATAGACTACCGCACGGTGCAGGGCGGCTTGAATGTGTATGGGGCAGGCACGCTTGTTTCGGGACTGTTGGGAACCGTCCCTGTTGCCGCCCCGTGGTCGGCCACCGCGGTCTACATCGGGTTTACCGGCGTCGCCGCCAGGACTGTCGGGATATACCTTGGACTGTTGACCCTGCTGGTCGCTCCATTTTCCAAGCTGCTTGCCATCGTGGTCGCTATCCCCAGCCCGGTGGTCGGTGCGGTCTACGTGATCATCTTCGGCATGCTTTTCATCGAGGGCGCCAGGACGGCATTTGCCGGGCAGGTTGACCAGAAGAAGGCTGCAATCATCGGGGTGTCCATGGTCATGGGACTCTCCGCCAGTATTTTCGGTGGATTCTTCGAAGGGGCCTCCGGTTATCTTGTGGGCAACACTATTGTCAGCGGAGGCCTGGTGGCCGTCGTCATGACCGCATACACCGAGTTATCGGGTTTTCGCGCCAGGAAGCTACGGATTGGCTTGTCCGAGTCTTCGCTGCCTGCCATCGATGAATTTCTCTCCCAGTTCGCCGACAAACATTCCTGGCCGGAGGAGTCGAAGAACCGCCTGCGCCTGGTAGGAGAAGAAGTCGTTGTGAGCCTCCTCGGGGAGGAGAAAGACGATCCCGCCAAGCGGAATCGCAGGCTGGCCGCTACAATTCGGCCCGATAGCGGCTCGGCCGAGCTTGAAATCGTGGTCGCTTCGGATGACGCCATCCAGGGCAATATCGAGAATCGCATCGCATACCTGGGACAGGAACAGACGCTGGAGGACGAACAGGAATTGTCGCTCCGCATCCTCCGCCACTACGCCTCATCCGTACACCACCGCAAGTACTACGGCCTGGACATCATCAGCTGCCACGTGGACAGGTAGGGCGGGTTGCGGATCTAGAGGTTCACCACGCGGACGGCGTCGACACCGTCGATGCCGAGAATGGCGTTGATGTGCTGCTCCTCCGGGGATTCATCAACGTTGACGACGGTCAGGGCAGGGCCGCGCATGGACTCACGGCTGACGTGGAGGGAGGCGATGTTGATGTTGTTCTCGCCCGTGACCGTGCCGATCCTCCCCAACATGCCGGGGCGGTCCGTGTGCCGGATGATCATCCAATGGCCGCCGGTGGGGATGATGCCGACCTGGTAGCCGTTGACCTGGACAATCTCCGTCTGCCCGCGCTCGGTGAGCGTCGCGCCAACGGTCGTTTCGCCCCCCGTCGTTGATACGTCAAGGCTGACGAGGTTGGTGTACGGCGGCGTCTGGCCGGCGTCCTTGCTCTGCTGAACGTGGATGCCGCGCCGCTGCGCCTCCGTTCCCGCGTTGATGATGTTGATGCGCGTTTCCGTGCCGGTCTGCAGGAAACCGCTGAGCACGGTGGCGGCAAGGATGTCCGTGGCGAGTTCTCCCACCGCGCCTCGGAAGGAGATTGACAGCCGCTCCGGCTGGCCGTCCGTGAGTTGCGAGGCCAGGCGTCCCACGACGAGCGCCAGAGGAACATAGGGGGCGAGTTCGGCGGCGGTCTCCGGTGGGACGAGCGGGGCGTTGACGGCGTAGCGGGGCGTGCGGCCCTCAAAAACGTCAATCATCTGCTCCGCCACCTCACGGGCCACGTTGGACTGCGCCTCTTCGGTGGACGCGCCGAGGTGCGGCGTCACGACGACGTTGGGGTGTTGAAAGAGTGGACTGTTTTCCGGCGGCTCCGTGATGAACACGTCCAACGCCGCCCCGCCGATCCGGCCGTCCTCGATGGCAGCGCGCAGGGCGTCTTCGTCCACAAGCCCGCCGCGCGCGCAATTGATGAGAATCGCCCCACTCTTCATCTGTGAAAGCTCCGGCTCACCGATAAGGCGGCGCGTGGAATCCGTCATGGGCGTGTGGAGCGTGATGATGTCCGACTGTTCATAGAGTGCGGGCAGGGTGACGATCTCCGCGCCGAGATGGCGTCCGTGCTCCTCGGCAACGAACGGGTCGTAGCCGAGGATGCGCATCTCAAAGGCTGCGGCGCGCCGGGCAACTTCGGATCCGATGCGCCCCAGCCCGACGATGCCCAGCGTCTTGCCGCGCAGTTCCGTGCCGAGGAATTTCCGGCGGTTCCATTCGCCGCCCGCGAGCGATGAATGGGCTTGCGGGACGTGACGGGCGACGGAGAGCATCATCGCAAGTGTGTGCTCAGCGGCAGAGATGGTGTTGGAGGAGGGGGCGTTCACAACGACGACGCCCCCGCCGGTGGCGGCATCGATATCGATGTTGTCGTAGCCCACGCCCGCGCGGCCAACCACCTGCAGCTTCTTGGCTGCCGCCAGCACGCCGGGCGTGACCCTAGTCTCGCTGCGGACGATGAGGCCGTCGTAGTCGCCGATGGTAGCGATCAACTCATCTTCTTTGAGTCCGATGCGCGTGTCCGCATCGACACCGCGCGCAGCGAGTATCTCCGCGCCATCCGGCGCGATCGGGTCTGCGATGAGGACGCGCATGGTCATCTATGCGGTTGCCGCCGCGGGCGCGAACCCGACCTGCTCCAGCGCCTTGCCAAGCACATCGAGCGCCTCATCAAGCTCCTCATCCGGCATGTAGCCCAGGTGGCCGATACGGAAGATGGAGTCCGACAGCCGCGCCTGACCGCCCGCGAGCACGACTCCCATGTCTGCGGCGGCCTTGCGGATATCGGCAACTGCGATGCCGTCCGGGCACTTGATGGCGGTGACGGTGTTGGAGGCGTATGCCTCGTCCTCTGGGAACAGGGAAAGGCCAAGCGCCTTGACCCCGGCGCGGATACGGTCGCCCGCGGCCTGGTGTCGCGCGTGGATGGCCGGGAGGCCGCCCTCCAGCAGTTGGGTGAGTGAGGCATCGAGGGCATAGAAGATGGGGATGGCGGGCGTCCACGGCGTCTGGCTGCGGGCGGCATAGTCACGCGCCTGTTTCAGGTCGAAATAGAACTTCGGCATGGTGGACTTATCGACGGCCTCCCATGCGCGAGGGCTGAGGCTGACCATGGCAAGGCCGGGCGGAACCATCCACCCCTTCTGGGAGCCGGTGACAACAACATCGATGCCCCAGTCGTCCACCGGGCAGGGAAGCGAGCCAAGGCTGGACACCGCATCCACGATGAGCAGCTTGTCACGCTGCTTGACGACCTGCGCGATCTCTCCAATGGGGTTGGTCACGCCGGTTGAGGTCTCGTTGTGGGTGATGAGGACGGATGTCACGTCCGGGTTGGCATCAAGGGACGCGGCGACGGACTCAGGCGTGGCGGCCTGTCCCCACTCCACGCGCTGCCAGCGCACGTCCGCGCCGAATGTCTCCGCCATCCGTCCAAGCCGAACGCCGAATGCGCCTATCTCGACGGCCAGAATCGGCTCGCTGGGCGAGAGGGTGTTGACGACGGCCGCCTCAAGCCCGCCGGAGCCGGAGGACGTGAGCATCAGGACATCGTTTTGTGTTTCGAATAGCTGCTTGAGGTTGGCGCTGACGCGGTCATAGATGTCGCGGAAGAAGGGGCCGCGGTGGTCGATCATGGGGCTGGAAAGGGTGTCGAGAATGTCCTGTGGGATTGGAGTGGGGCCGGGTGTGCGTAGGTTCACGAATATGCTCCTATGACATGGGATTTGTTTGGTTCTAAGTATAAGGGAATGAGTGGAGAGGCGGTACAGCGAGGGAGTGGATAACGGCTTTCGCCGGAATGAGGGGAAAAGGGCCGTTCACCCTGAGCCTGTCGAAGGGTGAACGCTAGGAGTTTTGGGCGAAATAGGCGCGGGTTTGCTGGACGTCTACGTGCATCTGTTCAACGAGGGCATCGACGGTTGTGAATTCAACTTCGCCGCGCAGCCTTTCAAGAAAATCGACGCTGATTGTCTGGCCGTAGATGTCTTCGTCAAAGTCGAGGATGCAGGTCTCAATCATGCGCTCCTCATCATGGAATGTCGGATTGTCTCCAATGTTTGTGACGGATTCCAGGACGCGATTTCCCAGATGGGCGCGAGTGACGTAGATGCCGTCAGCGGGAACGGCGCGGCGGGCGGGAACCGAAATATTCGCGGTGGGGAACCCCAAGTCCTTGCCGCGCTTATGGCCCTCCTGCACGGTTCCCGAGAGGGAGTAAGGGCGGGCGAGCATGTCATTCGCTGCCGCCACGTCGCCGTCCTCGATGACCAGGCGTCGGATTACGGAACTGCCGATGCGTTGGCCGCCGTCCTGCAGCTCGCCCATCGGCAATAAGGAAAAGCCGAGTTCCGCGCCGATTTCCGTGAGAACGGGTATCGTTCCCTCTCGCCGCCGACCCATCGCAAAGTCGGGGCCGACGACAAGGCGGCGCATGGAAAGCACGTCAACGAGTTCCTGGGCAAAGTCGTGCGCGCTAACACTGGCCAAATCGCGGTCAAAGGTGACGGGAACAACATAGTCCGCGCCGGCCTCTTTCAGCAGGCTGATGCGCTCGTCTATTCCTGAGAGATTGGAGATCGGGGCGTCAGGTTGGAACACCTCACGGGGCGTGGTCGTGAACGTGACGACGCCCGCCTGCAGGCCGTTGTCGCGTGCGTCCTGCGCCAGGCGTGAAATGATGTGGCGGTGGCCGCGATGGACGCCGTCAAAGGTGCCGATCGTAAGAACGGAGCCGGAGGATGTCCGCGCTCGTTCGATTTCCTCAAAGGCTTTCATGGACGAGCATCAGGATTCATCGGTATGGATCTTGCCGCGGGCGCGCAGGTGGATGGCGCCGCGCATGTAGACGAAATTCATTTCGTCCTGCCGTTTGTCGGTGTTGATGTGGATGAGGACGCGGATGCAGCGTTCGGCGTCGTTCTCAACGTTCATTTCAGTAGCGCCGATAAGTGCGAGATGCGGCCAGTCCATTCCCACACGCGCGGCAACCTGCGGGAACTCGGCTGTGATGTCGCGGGTGGTAGTGAAGAAGATCGATGCGATATCGGCGGGGTTAACCTCGTTGACGGCACAGATTTCACGGAGGAGTTCCTCCGTGGCCTCGAGAATATCCTCGCGCGTATCGGAATCCGCCGTCGTCGCTCCCCTGATGCCCCGTACCGCAGTCATTGTTCTCCTCCGAATGAAACGAGATTTATGAGTCTTGGCGGCGTCCGGCGTCCGCAAGGCTCCGCACATAGTTTTCCACAACTTGCGTCCGTTCCGCAGCGGGGGTGTCCCCCATCAGGTTCACCATGGCGCTGCCGATCACCACGCCGTCCACAATTGGCGCGACCGACGAGACGTGGTCAGGACGGGAGATGCCGAACCCAAGCGCTAGTGGGATGTCCGTATGGGATCGCACCCGTTGGATGAGGGCGGGGACACCGGCGGAGACGGCATCGCGCGCGCCAGTGACTCCCGTGAGGCTCACGCAATAGATGAAACCGCGGGCGCGCCGCGCAATGGCCTCGATGCGCTCATCGGGGCTTGTCGGGGCAATCATGTAGATCAGGTCAAGGCCGTGACGAGAGATAACATCGTCCAGAGGACCTGACTCCTCGGGAGGCAGGTCGGGCACGATGAGGCCGTCAATACCTGCGGCAGCAGCGTCATCGGCCAGTTTCTCGATCCCGTACTGCAAAAAGGGGTTGTAGTAGCCCATCAGGAAGATTGCGGTGTCGGCAAAATGGGCGCGGATCTCCCGTGTTGCGTCAAGGCAACTTTGCAGAGTGATGTCATTGTTCAGGGCGGCGGTTGAGCTTTTCTGGATGGTCGCGCCGTCCGCCAACGGATCGCTGAACGGGACCCCAAGCTCGATGAGATCCGCGCCGGCCCGGATGGCTGCGCTGACGCCTTCAACCGTGGCGGGAACGTCCGGGTAGCCGACGGTGAAGTAGGGGGCGACAACGGCACGGCCCTCCTCACGGGCGCGCCGAAAGGCCTGCTCTATCCGCCCCACGTCTGCACTGCCAGCGCCGTCACTGCAATTGTGTTGTAACCCGCGTGTGTGATGATGCTGCTCCAAAGATTTCCCGTCCAACGATATATGCCCAACAGAATCATACCGATAAGCGCAATGGGGATGATGATGGCGGGGTCAATGTGGGCGATGCCAAAGACGAGCGAGGCCAGTATGGCGGAGGGCCAGACGGGCATTGTCTTTCGGAAGGCCTGGTACATGAATCCACGGAAGAATATCTCCTCAACAAGCGGGGCGATGACGACGGCAGAAAAGGCGATGATGGCGAACGAGACCGGGTCTATATCCCACGATTCAAACGGGTCTCCGGGCACGAGAAAATCGATGCCGAGCCAGTTAACGAGTTGCACGTAGCCGACGACAAGTACCTGGCAGGTGGTGATGCCTGCAATAGCAATGAGTGTGGTCGAGATTGGCCTGATCCGCCGAAATCCAAGCAGCGCCCAGCGTCTTCCCTCCGGCCGAATGGCAAAGTGCCAAACACTGAACAGCATGATTCCCTGCAAGGCAAGTGTTGCGCCAAGCAGGACAACGTGCTCACCCCATCCGCTTACGTCGACGATCTCCACGAGGCCGAGGATGCTTCCAATGACCACCAAGAACGCTGCGGCAATTGCAGCAACTGAGATCAGGACTTGCCGAGCCGTCCATGGCACGGGGGGCGCGGCAGGCTGTGGGCGCGGCACTGCGTACCGCATTTCGAAGTCCGAATCTCCGGGTTGCTGGATTGTTTGGGGCGGTTGTCTCAAGGGCTGGGGAGGGCCGGAAACTTGAGTCGCGGCGTCCTTTGAGCGCTGACCGGCAGCAAGTCGTCGCGCCGTGTAGCGAACTGCCACGGTGATTATCACAAGAGGAATGAGCACCACAGTGAGCCGTCTCGGGATGAAGCGAAAAAGAAGCAGGATGAGACTAAATGGCACGGCGCTCACCGGTGCTGGAAACTGCTGCCGTGGCTCGTCAGGGGAGTAGAGATGAGTCTATTACCCTTTGGGATTCTGCAGGGCTGAGACAGAACAAATGAGATCAGTGTTGAATGGAGCGAGCATCCACGTGACATTCAGGCAACATCATCGTCATCAAGCCATCCGTGTTTGAGGGCCAATCTGGTCCAGAGGCGTCGGGTCATCTGCGCGTCGCGGTGGATTTCCTGTTGATTCTCTTCCATCCTGCGTTGATTCTCTTCCATCTTGAGAAGGGTCTTGCCAAAACTGACCTGATTCTCTTCAAGCCTGATCAAGGTATCCCCTATTTTGGCGAGCAACGCCTCGTTCTGCTGGATCCGTTCCTCATGCTTGACAAGAACCGATGTCAACAGTTCTCTATCATCGCCTGTCATTCCTGGCTCTCCCGTATCATCTTTGTCTATTCCGATTCTAGTATAGCCAGGCTCAGCGTCCGTCCGGGCCGGTGGGGTAGAGGCGGCGGTATTCGTTGAGGAGTTTGGCTATCACTCCGGCGCGGTCGGCAAGGGCGAGAGCCTCCTGATAGAGAAGCTGGCGGCCCTGATCCGTGATCCGGTATGTCCGGCGGTTGGGGCCGGGGCCGCTCTGGCGCACCCATTCAGACGTGACCGCCCCCCCTTTCTCAAGCCGCCGAAGACCACGATAGAGGTTGCCCACGTCCGCCTTGCCCGGGAGGTAGCCGCGAGCTTGCAGGGCCTCAAGTAGCGCATACCCGTGCTGCGGCCCTTCTGACAAGACCAGGAGTACGGCGGGCTGCACAAGCCCCCACATTGGGGAGTTCCTGGACTGTGTTTCAGACGATGCCGTCATGACGCCTCGCTGTGCTCTTGCGGCGATTCTAACCCATTCAGGATAACGGAATGAGGGCAGGGGGGAACCCTGATGGATTCCGGCTTTCGCCGGAATGAGGGGAGAGTGGAAGAGTGAGGGGTGTGGCTACGCGAGAAGACCGCGTGCCTCTTCTGCGGCGTTTTCGATCGGGACGATGATCGCGGAGTCCCGGTCGCCGTTGCGGAGTTTCAGTTCGGCATTGCGGCCGTCCCGCATGGATCGCCGACTGACAGTGGCGCGCAGGGGCATTCCGAGCAGGTCCGCGTCGCTGAATTTGATACCGGCTGATTCGTCACGGTCGTCGTAAAGGACTTCGAGACCGGCGGACGTTAGCCGTCCATATAGCTCGTCGGCAGCGCCGGATATCTCCTCATCGCCGGGGTTCAGAGAAACGAGGTGAACGTCATAGGGCGCGATGCTCGCGGGAAAGATGATGCCGTCATCATCATGCCTGCTTTCGATGGCCGCGCCGAGGAGACGACCGACGCCTATGCCGTAGCAGCCCATGAACATGGGCTTCTCCTCGCCGTCCTGCGTCACGTAATTCGCCTCGAACGCCTCGCTGAATTTCGTGCCGAGCTTGAAAACGTGTCCAACCTCGATGCCGCGTGAGAAATTGAGCATGCCGTCGTCACAGCCTACGCAGCCGTGCCCCTCTTCCGCCTTGGCGATGTCAATGACCTCATCGAGTTCAAAATCGCGGCCATAGTTGACGTTCCTGAAATGCTTGTGCGCGGCGTTCGCTCCGGCCACGTAGTTCGCGCCCTGCGTGGCGGAAACGTCCCCGACTCTCCGGACGTTTTCGATACCGACAGGTGAGGCGGAACCGGCCACGATTCCCGCCGCCGCAACCTCCTCATCGGTTGCCAACCGCAGTTCACCGCCACCCAACGCGTTGGCCAGTTTCACCTCGTTAACGTCGAGGTCGCCTCGAATGGCGACGAAGATGAACTCGCCGTTGTGAACATAGAAGATCGCCTTGAGTGTCTGGCTCTCCTCGATGGAGAGAAACTCGGCGAGTTCCGCGATGGTCGTCATGTTAGGGGTGTCGATGATTTCCATGTCGAGAGGCTCGCCGGTGTCCGGGGCAGGCGCGTAGCGGGAGCGGGCGCGCTCAACGTTCGCCGCGTAGTCGCAGGCAGGGCAGTTAACCAGCTCGTCCTCGCCAGTGTCCGCGAGGAGCATGTACTCTTGCGAATCGCTGCCGCCCATCGCGCCGCTGTCGGCCTCGACAGCAACAACGTCCAGTCCGCAGCGGCGGAAGATGTTCCAATACGCCTGAACCATCTTGGCGTAGGCAACATCGAGGCCTGCCTGATCCACGTCGAAAGAGTAGGCGTCTTTCATGTGGAATTCGCGGACGCGGATGAGGCCGGCGCGCGGACGGGCCTCATCACGGAGTTTCGTCTGGATCTGGTAGAGGTTGATTGGCAAGTCTCGGTATGAGCGAACGTGACGCCGGGCGAGATCGGTCACCGCCTCCTCATGCGTGGGGCCGAGAACCATCAGGCGCTCACGGCGGTCCTGGAGGTGGAACAGGGTCGAGCCGAATGCCTCCTCGCGTCCGCTCTGCTGCCAGAGTTCAACGGGTTGGATGACGGGCATGAGGACTTCCTGCGCGCCCGCCGCGTTCATCTCCTCGCGGATGATGTTCTCGATCTTGCGCATGGAGCGCAACGCCATGGGGAGATAGGAATAAACGCCCGCGGCGACCTGCGCGACAAGTCCGGCGCGAATGAGGAGTCGGTGCCCGGCTGTGTCAGCATCGGACGGGTCATCCCGCAAGGTCTTGCCGAACATCTGGGACATGCGCATGACTCAATGGTAGCGCGTGGCAGGCGGCTGTAGAAGAGCGGGGGTACTGCCGTTCATTCCTGATCTGAGAGGGCCTTCTCCATGCGGTGTGCGACATCATCACCTGTCACCCAATGGATTAGACGCCCATGTTGGGATGCGGTTACACGGTAACCGAGCCTCTCGTAGAGACGGCGGGCCGCCTCGTTCTTGCCAATCACGCCCAGTGACATGAAGTTCTTGCCACTCTCCTTGGCAAGGTCCTCCGCGGCGTTCATCAACTTGGTTCCGACGCCCAGACCGCGCGCATCTGAACTTACCGAGATCGTGGATACGATGAACTCATCAGGCTTGGCCGATTCGTTTAGCAAGAGTAAGTTCAGCAACATACGCAGCGCCCGCCATGGCCAGAACCGGCCAAAGAGCGCACCCAGGCGCAGTTGAAAGAACTCGCCCCGAGTTGTTTGATGCGTGAGAATGCCCAGTAATTCATCGCCCTGCAACGCAACGATACAGTTGTCGGGATTTATCGAATCATGGAAAAGGCGGCGCACTTGATCCTCGTTGCTGAAGCCTATGCGGAACTTATCGGCGAATGCCTCATAGAAGATACTCAACGCGCGGTTGACGTGCCGCCCTTCAAGGGTATGGGCGATTCTCACTTCTTCAGTCATCCATCGATAGTAATAGTGGATCGCTCTACAGCGAATACTTGTATGACATGTGCTACATGTTTACAATAGTGCTAATCAATCTCCACCTTCTGGTGACAGGGGAACAGGCATGACAATTTCCATTCGTTTGGATGCCGAGACCGAAGCGCGGCTCAACCGCCTTTCTGAACAGACTGGACGAACCAAGTCGTACTACCTGCGCGAACTCATCGAAAACGGTCTCGACGATCTTGAGGATTACTACCTGGCCATGGAGGTCCTTGAACGCGTCCGCAAGGGCGAGGAACCCGTCTATTCGCTCGACGAAGTGAAGGCACATCTTGGCTTGGAGGATTGAGCTTACCCGTCGAGCCGAGAGGGACCTGGGGAGGCTCGGTCTAATCCCCTCACGCAGGATAATCAGTTTTTTGGAGACACGACTCCAATCATCTGAGGATCCGCGAAGCTACGGAAAGGCTCTGGCCGGTCCGCTCAGCGGACTTTGGTCGTACAGGGTGGGAGATTATCGAATCCTCGCTGAAATCCGGGACAACGTCATGACTGTTCTTGTTGTTCGGGTTGGTCATCGGGGCAACATCTTCGACAGGCCCTAAATCTAGGCTGCCCGCGCAGCAGCGCGGCATAGCTGCCTGAATGAAGGGCCTCCGTGTCCGGCGTGCCCCCTGCTGTTGAGCGCCATTCTTAGGCCATGCTACACTCAGATTCACTTATTCTTAGTGAAACCGGAGGCAGGCGGGGAGGGGATGCGCCAACACCAGATCATCATCATCGGCGGCGGTCTTGCGGGCATGCGAGCCGCGCAAAAGGCGCAGGAGATGGGCGCGGACGTCGCCATGATCTCCAAGATCTACCCAACCCGGAGCCATTCCGCAGCCGCGCAGGGCGGCGTGCAGGCAGCCGTGAGTGAGAACGATTCCTGGGAATCCCACGCCTATGACACCGTCAAGGGCAGTGACTACCTCGGTGATCAGGACGCCATCGAAATCCTCTGTTCGGAAGCGCCCGGCGATATCTATGCCCTTGAGCGCATGGGCGTCATCTTCAACCGCAATGACGACGGCACCATCGATGCCCGCGCGTTCGGCGGCACGTCCGTCAACCGAACGTGCTTTGTGGCGGATCAGACGGGACAGGTTCTTCTTCACGTCATGTGGGAGCAGCTGCTCAAGAGCGGCCTGACCACATATTCGGAGTGGTTCGTAACCAAGCTGCTCGTTGAAGACAACAAGATTGCGGGCTGTGTTGCGATCGAGATTCCCACGGGGCGCGTGGAGGTCTTTCGAGCAAAGGCCATCGTGCTGGCAACGGGCGGCATCGGACAGGTCTATAACCCGACGACGAACGGTCTTGTCGTCACCGCGGACGGGCAGGCGCTGGCGTATCAGGCCGGGGCGACGCTGATGGATATGGAAGCCGTGCAGCACCATCCGACGACGATGAAGGCGAACGGCGTGCTCATCACGGAGGGCGCGCGCGGCGAGGGCGCGTATCTGCTGAACTCCAACGGCGAGCGCTTTATGGAGAAGTACGCGCCGAACATGAAGGAGCTCGCGTCCCGTGACGTCGTTTCCCGCGCGGAGACGATGGAGATTCGCGAGGGGCGCGGCGTGGACGGCTGTGTCCTGCTTGATTTGCGGCATCTTGGCCGCGACCTGATCATGACCAAGTTGGCTCAGATCTATGAGTTGGCGCGCGACTACGCAAGCACGAATATCCTTGAAGCGCCCGTGCCGATTCAGCCCGGCCACCACTACATCATGGGCGGCATCAAGACAGACGTTGACGGCCGCACGTGGGATATCACAGGTGAGAACCGCTGGGCAGGTGTCGAGGGACTGTTCGCCGCTGGTGAGTGCGCGAATGTGAGCGTTCACGGCGGCAACCGCTTAGGCGGCAACTCGCTGCTGGACACCATCGTTTTCGGCAAGCGGTCCGGCGCGGGAGCAACCGAATACGCCAACGCCAACGACTGGGCGCCGATCAGCGAGGACGCGGCGCTCGCAGACCAGGAATCCGGCATAAAGTCGCTATTTGATCGACCCGCAGACGGCCTTCGCTCATCGGCACTACGGTTTGAAATGGGCAGCGCGATGAATGACGGTATCGCGGTTTTTCGCACCGAGGAGGGAATGACACAGACGCTCAACACGGTGCGCGACATCAAACAGCGTTTCCCCAACGTCTCCGTCCAGAACAAGGGGCGCGTGTTCAACACGGACCTCCTCTCCGTGCTGGAACTGGGCTACATGCTCGACGTGGCGGAGGTCATCGCCGTCAGCGCGATCAACCGCAAGGAAAGCCGGGGCGCGCATGCGCGTGAGGACTATCCTGACCGCAATGACGAGGAATATCTGAAGCACACTATCGTTCACCGCGGCGCAGACGGCGACCCCGCCCTAGGCTATCTGCCGGTGACGATGACGAAATGGGAACCACAGGTGAGGTCCTACTGATGGATGTAACTCTGAAGGTCAAGCGATACGATCCGGAGACGGACGAGGCGGCGCATTTCGAGGAATACCAGGTGGACCTGCCTGAGTACGGCGCGGTCCTCGACGGTTTGCTGGCGATTCGCGATGAGCAGGACGGCTCGCTGTCCATGCGATGCTCCTGCCGGAGCGCCATCTGCGGCTCCTGCGCCATGAAGATCAACGGCAAGTCGCGCCTCGCCTGCAAGACGATGGTCTCCCAGCTCAAGGAGTTGGAGGGCGACGTTATCTCCGTTGAGCCCATGGGCAATCAGCCCGTCATCAAGGACCTCGTCGTTAACATGGACATGTTCTGGGACAAGGTCAACGCGGTACAGCCGTACCTGCGCCCCGAGGGCCCCGTGCCGGACAAAGAATATCTCGTCTCGAATGAGTCCATGATGGAACTCGCCGTCGCCATGAACTGCATCATGTGCGGCGCGTGCGTATCCGACTGCACGGTGCTTGAGGTGGATAAAGGATTCCTGGGGCCTGCCGCGCTGGCGAAGGCTTTCCGCTTTGCGGGTGACCCCCGTGACGGCCACAAGGAGGAGCGGCTTCAGTTGTACACGGAGCCGAACGGCGTGTGGGACTGCACGCGGTGCTTCATGTGCGTTTCTGCCTGCCCGAAGGACGTCGCGCCGATGGAGCGCATCATGGACGTTCGCGCGATGGCAATGGAGGCGGGGCTGACGAATACACGCGGGGCGCGGCACGTGGACGCGTTCGCCTCAAGCGTGAAGCATAGCGGCCGCCTCGATGAGCTTCGACTTGCGATGAAGACGTTCGGCTTCTTCCGGGCGGGGATTGAGCTTGCGCCAATGGGCATCCGCAGGTTGTTCAAGCGCCGGCTGCCCCCGCTGATGCACAAGAAGATCGCCACGGCAAGGAACATCACCCGCCTATTCAACAAGCTGGGGGTATAGAGAATCATGCGTTACGCCTTTTGGCCCGGCTGCGTGTCCCGAGCGGGCACGCCTGAACTTTATCCGGCCGCGACGGCGGTTGCCGACAAGATTGGCATGGAGCTTATTGAGATCGAGCAGGCGAGTTGCACAGGCGCGGGCGTGCTGGGTGAGCGGAACGAGGAGCTTGTCGACACCCTCAACGCCCGCAATTTCGCGCTGGCAGAGCAGATGGGGCTGGATACGCTGTTGACGATCTGCTCCACGTGCCAGGGCGTGATGAGCAGCGTCAATTACAAACTGCGCGAGAAGCCGGAGTATCTTGCCAAGATCAACGAGACTCTCGCCGAGGAAGGGCTTGAATACAAGGGCACCGTCCGCGTCACGCACATGATGTGGGCGGTGGTTGAGGAGCTTGGGCTTAGCAACCTCAAGGACATGGTCGTGCGGCCCCTGAACGGCCTCAAGATTGCTCCGTTCTATGGTTGCTACATCCTCCGGCCGCGATACGTGCTTGGCATGAACGAGGAGCACGCGCATCGGGACCAGTATCTTGAGTACATCATCGAGGCGCTCGGCGGAGAGCCGATCGACTACGAGGGCAAGCTGCGGTGCTGCGGTTTCCCAATCATGACGATCAACGAACCCAACGGCCTCAAGATGGTGAGCAATCACACGCTGGAGGCGAAGGACATGGGCGCGCACGCGCTCGTGACACCGTGCCCTCTCTGCCACCTGAACCTCGACGAGTTCCAACCCAAGGCCGCCAAGAGCGCAGGCAAGCCCATCAACATGCCGGTACTGCACCTGCCTCAGATGATCGGCACGGCGCTCGGTTTCAGCGTTCGGGACATGGGACTGCAGCGACACATCGTCTCGACAGAGCCGTTCATCGAGCTTTCGGGGATGCCGCGGAAGTAGGCGCGACGCTCTCACCCCAGCCCTCTCCCTGAGGAAGAGGGCTACACGTTCGTCAATTCTTCTTGCCTACCGGATGCCGAATTAGAATACGGTGGGGAGACAAGGCAGTAGGCGAAGAAAGGGCAGTGGGCGTGCCGATTCAGAATCTCAGCAAGCTTCGCGATTTGTTCGTGGAACAGTCGACAGATATCTCGAAGCGATTGGGCTACGTTAGAGAGTCCTATCACAGTGGGGTCGACTGGGGTTCAATGAGACTCGGCGAGGAAGCGATTACAAACTTGCTTCTACTGGACCTCTTTGAGCAGGGATCCAGGGTATTCCACTTCAAGCAAACATCGAGGCCCGAGGAATCCATGTCCGGGGTTGATTTCGAATTGTGGATTGGTTCCCGAATCAAGGGGTGGCTTCGATTCGCAATCCAGGCAAAGAAAATCGATGTGAAAACAAAAACCGGCAGATATTCTTCCCTCGCATATAAACCTGAAAACTCAAACAGGAAACAGATTGATCTTCTGGAAGACTATGCGCGAGTCAAACATGCCGCTCCCCTCTACTGCCTCTACAATCACACCGCTGACGCCAAACGTGAGCACTGGCACTGCTGTACCGAGCCAGCCGACCTTGAGGAGCTTGGTTGCACAGTGACACCTTCAATTAACATCCGCAACGCCATAAATGAACGGGGCACCAGAAAGTTCGATAATATTCATAAGAACGAGAGCACCTTTCCCTTGAAGTGCCTAGTGTGCCCGAAGGTCTGGGATTCACCTGGTTTCATGTCGCAGAACGCGCCCGACAGGGCTGCTTTGAATGTATCCAGTTTGTTCGGCCCTCGCCATGAGGTATTACCGCCAGCGCTTGGTTCAGATCATGTGGCGGCTGTCGCGGATGAGAACGGGCGCGGAGGCTCACGCATATCGCTATCAGCAGATGACTGGCGCACAGAAGAGGCGATGGCTGGATCCAATCTTCAAGCTCGCACTGGAGTGGGGCGACCCAAAGCCGTGGCAGTTATAGAAATAGACGACTTGGGGGGTGCATGATCCCCCCCCCACACATTAATAGCTACTGAGGGTCTTGCAGCCTTACCGCGCTTTGGATTCTTCGGCTCCGCTATCGCTGCGCTCAGAATGACAGCAGGTGAACCTCTCGGTTCAGTCTGAAGGGTTCAGCCTGACACGTCCCAGACGCGGGCTTTGCCGTCGGCGGCGGTGACGGCGAGCAGGCTGCCGTCCGGACTGAATGACGCCAAGTGCACGCCCTTGATTGACAGTGGGAACTCCGCCATTTGCTCCAGGGAGGGCAGGGCGAGAACTCGAACGCGTTTCTCTTCCATGACGGCCAACCGAGAGCCGTCCGGCGAGAGTCTGACCGACCGCGGCGCCTTCGAATCGATGTCGAATGTCCCCGTTAGTGACCAATCATCCGTTGACCAGGTTCGGACCAGACCTTCGAAGTCCTGAGTGATGACCGTCTGGCCGTCCTGGGTCAGTTGCAAGTGGCGCGCGGACTGGCCGTGACCGGGCAGGGCTGCGGCAACCTCGCCGGACTCTAAAGACCACACAAGTGCCTCGTCACCGCCTCCCGCTGAAATCAGCGTTTGACCGTCCGGCAGGAACTCCACGGCGGCACTGATGCGATATGGGGACTTCAGGGTAACGGGTTTACTGTCAGGGTTGCCGGTATCCCAGATGCGGATGGTGGTGTCGGTTGCGGCGGAGGCCAGGCGGCTGCCGTCCGAAGACCACGACAGACCCATGACGGTGTTACGGTGGCCCTTCAGGATGGCGGGGGCTGCGTCGCCTTTCCAGATGCTGATTGTGCGATCGGATGACGAAACTGCAAAGGTCTCATTGTCCGGGGCAAAGGCAATGTGGTTGGTGCTCTTCTCGTGATGGACGTGCCGGCCAACTTCAGCCCAGGAACCGGTGTTGTACACACGGATGAGGCCGCCGAAGCCGCCGACGAGCAGTCGATTACCATCCGGCGCGAATGCGACGGCGTAGGCGTGGCCCTCGAAGGCGTCCAGTTCTGCTATGAGTTCGTTAGGCATCTCTCTATCTCCTGCATGGTAAGAGTTTGGATGGGTGCGGTGGTGATTCCATAGTAGCGTTTCATCGGCACGGAAACAGGGGCAGGCAATTCGCCTAGACTAAATCCATGTCGATGCGAGACGAAGACAGCAACAACCGCTCTGAACCCGTGCATGTGAACGCATTGAGCGAGCAGTTCGGCAAGGGTTATTCCTCTTCGCAGCTATCGGGCTACCGTAAGAACGGGCTTGGTCAGCGCGCGTTGGCCGTAATCGAGTTCCTGCAAGAGCGCGGTCTGGAAGGGAAATCGGTCCTGGACATCGGCAGCGGGATCGGCGCGCTGCACATGGAACTGCTTCTTGCCGGGGCGGACCGAGCGATGGGAGTTGATGCATCACCGACGAACATCGCGGCGGCACGGGAATTGGCGGGCGAGATGGGCGTTGCCGACAGGGTAGAGGAACGGCAGGGAGATTTTGTCGACTTACAGGACTCTGTGCCGCAAGCCGACATCGTAACGCTAGACCGCGCCATTTGATGCTATCCCTCCGTCCAGCAGTTGCTGGCCGCCTCCGGCGCACACTCCCGCGAATATCTGGCGCTGACGATGCCGCGGCGCACTATCTGGATGCGGACGGGCATACGGGTTATCAATTTCATGCTGCGTATTGCGCGAAAGAAGTTCCGCGTCTATGACCATTCACCGACAGTCATCGACGAGACGCTGCACACCGCCGGTCTGCGAAAGGTCTTTCAGCGCCCGGCAGGGCTGTGGGAAGCGCGGATCTACGAACGGGAGGCGTATACGCGGGTCAGGGACGCTGGCGACTAGCCCAGGTTAGCCATGGCCTCCTTGAGCTCTTCCACGGCTTCGACGGATTTGTTGAAGCCCGCCTGCTCTTCCTCGGTGAGTTCCAGTTCGATGACCTTTTCAACGCCGTTCGCGCCGAGGATCACCGGCACGCCGATGAAGACACCGTTCACGCCGTACTCACCCTCAAGGTAGGCGGCGGCAGGCACGATGCGGCGCTTGTCCAGCAGGATCGAATCGACCATCTGCAGGACGGCCGCGGAGGGGGCGTAGAAAGCGGAGCCGGTCTTGAGCAGGCTGACGATCTCGCCGCCACCGTCGCGCGTGCGCTGCACGATGGCCTCCACGCGGTCCTGCGGCAGCCAATTCTCCAGTGGAATGCCACCGACGGTGGTGTAACGCACCAGCGGCACCATTGTGTCACCATGGCCGCCGAGCACATACGCCTGCACGTCCTCAACGGACACGTTCAGTTCCTGCGCGATGAAGGTCCGCATTCGGGCAGTATCCAGCACGCCCGCCATGCCAACAACGCGCTCCTTCGGGAAGCCGGAGAGCTTGTGCGCGTGGTAGACCATTGCGTCCAGCGGGTTGGAAACAACCAGGAGGATCGAATCGGGGGAACTGGCAACTACCTCGCCGACCACGCTGCCCATGATTCCCATGTTCGTGCGCAGGAGATCATCGCGGGTCATGCCGGGGCGGCGGGCGATGCCGGCGGTGATGACGACGATATCCGAGTTGGCGGTTGTCTCATAGGAGTTCGCGCCTGTGACGGCGGAATCATACCCAAGAACCGGGCCGCTCTGTGCGAGGTCGAGGGCCTTGCCCTGGGGCATCCCTTCAACAACGTCAACGAGCACGACGTCAGCGTAGTCGCGCTCAGCGATTCGTTGCGCCGCCGTCGCGCCCACATTTCCGCCGCCAACAACAGTTACCTTCTTGCGCATGATTGTCCTTTCCTCTGCAGTTTTTGGGTTCGAATTGCTCGTGCGGGCGGTTCAGGAACGCTTGCCGGCCTGCATCTTGCTGATGATAGCGTCTGCCATCTCCTGCGTGCCAACGGCGGACGGATCATTACGGTCCGGCTTGAAGTCGTAGGTGACGTCCTTGCCTTCGCGTATGACTTCGGCAACCGCGCCCTCCACTCGCTCTGCGGCTTCCTGCTCACCGAGGTGGCGGAGCATGAGCGCGCCGGTGAGGATCGTAGCCGTCGGATTCACGCGATTCTGGCCGGTGTAGCGCGGGGCGGAGCCGTGAACGGGCTCAAACACCGCGCCGTTCTCACCGATGTTGCCGCCGGGGGCGAGGCCAAGGCCGCCAACCAAGCCGGCGCAGAGGTCGGAGATGATGTCGCCGTAGAGGTTCGGCAGCACGAGAACGTCGTACTCCTCCGGGCGGGAGACCATCTGCATGCTGAGGTTATCGACGATGCGGTCGTTGAACTCAATATCCGGATAGTCCTTAGCGACGTTCTGGGCAACCTCAAGGAAAAGGCCGTCTGAGAATTTCATGATGTTGGCCTTGTGGACGGCAGTGACGAGTTTGCGCCCGTTCGCCTTTGCATATTCGAAAGCGAAGCGCACAATGCGCTCGCTGCCGGTAACCGAGATGGGCTTGATGGAGATAGCGGAGTCGTCGCGGATGGGCTGGCCGGAGGCGTTGCGAAGGAAATCTATGACTTCAGAGGTGCCTTCGGCGTCCTTCTCGAACTCGACGCCCGCGTAGAGGTCCTCAGTGTTTTCACGAACGACGACGATGTCCACGTTCGTGTACCGGGAGCGGACGCCCGGGTAGCTCTTCGAAGGCCGCAGGTTGGCATAGAGGTCCAGCGCCTTGCGAAGCGCGACGTTGGCGCTGCGGAACCCGGTGCCGACAGGCGTTGTCAGCGGTCCCTTGATGCCGACCCCGTTTTTGCGAATGGACTCAAGAACGCGGTCGGGAATCAACTCCCCCTCGCGTTCCAGAACGGCCTCACCTGCTTCCTGGACATCCCAATTGAATTCGATGCCCGTCGCTTCGATAACGCGGCGCATCGCGCCTGAGACTTCCGGCCCAATCCCATCGCCCGGAATGAACGTGACGTCATACGCCATTGTCGATCCTCCCCCTCTCGATCATCTGCAGCGCCTGTTGGCGGGACATTGTGAAGTAACGTCAGATCTTGGCATGAGTCTTATCGTCCTCACCACTATTGCGGCGGGCCGATGACGGCAAGAATGTCACCGCGGGCAACGCGGTCGCCGGCGGCGCGCGGCAGTTCCAGTATCACTCCATCCACGGGGGATGGCAGCATATTCTGCATCTTCATCGCCTCGATGACGATGACGGTGTCGCCAGCCTTGACTTCTTGTCCTACTTCAACCTCGTGGCGAATGACGAGGCCGGGCATCGGTGAAGTGAGCAGCGCGCCGCCCTCGGGCGCGTTCTGCGTTGATGGCGCAGGAGTGTCAGGGGCGGGCGGCGGCGGCTGAGCAGCCCGGACTGCGCCCGGGCGCGGTGCCATGGGACGAATACGGGGATTCGCTTGGCCGTCCGCAGGATCAACGATGACCTGGAATCGCTCCGTGCCGACGTGGACGTTGAAGGTGCGCGCGGCGGCGCTGAGGTCGGCGGGAGGTGTGCCGGTGGCCGGGGCGTTTTCATCGGGCGGCCTGTAGTCCGGGCTGACCTCCGGCGGCGGCTCTTCAAGGCCGTACTTCCAACGGAGGAATCGAAGGCCGGTGACAGGGTAAAGAGCATAGATCAGGACATCGCCATCGTTCTTTGCGACATCCGCCGTCGCTTCACGAGCGGCGTCCATTTCCGGTTCGAGAACATCGGCAGGCCGTCCTTTCGTGGGACGGGTGCCTCTCTCGTAGCCCTTCAGGGCAGTCTTCTGGACGGCCTTGTCCATGGGCAGGGGCGGCTGACCGTACAGGCCGAAAGCGTAGTCCTTGACCTGCTGGCTGACCAGTTCATATCGACCAAAGAGGACGTTCTGCACGGCCTGGATGCCAACAATCTGGCTTGTTGGAGTGACCAGCGGCGGGTAGCCGAGGTCCTTACGCGTCTGCGGCAGTTCCTCCAACACCTCCGGTAAGCGATCGAGGGCATCGGCCTCTGCGAGCTGTGACATGAGATTGGAGGTCATCCCGCCCGGGACCTGATGCGTCAGGACACTGGTGTCGATGATGCTGAACTTCTTGGTATCGAGCAGATGCATGTATTTCTCTTGCAGGATCTGCTCAAGCCGGTCGCTGGCCTCGATGAGGCGGTTGAGATCGATGCCGGGGTCGCGCGGCGTGCCCTCAAGCGCGACAACCAGCGGCTCGGTGGCCGGGTGAGCGGTGCGGAGCGCGAGGGGGGAAAGGTCCGTATCAACGATATCGACTCCGGCCTCGATTGCCTTGAGCTGTGTCATCTGGCCGAGGCCGGACGTGTAGTGGGTATGCAGGTGGATGGGTATGGAGACTGCATCCTTGAGGGCGCTTATCAGATCGTAGGCATCATAGGGAGCGAGCAGGGCGGCCATGTCCTTGACGCAGAGGGAGTGAGCGCCCATCTTCTCGATCTCTTTGGCCTTGTTGACGAAATAGTCGCGGGTGAAGACGGGGCCGCCCATGTGCCGTTCCGTCACGGAATAGCAGACGGTTCCCTGGATGTGCTTGCCGCTGTTCGCGATCGCCTCAAAGGCAGTTTCAAAGTTGCGGGTGTCGTTGAGGGCGTCAAAGACGCGGAAGATATCGATGCCGACTTCAGCGGCCTGCTGCACGAAAGCGTGAACGACATCATCAGGGTAGTTGCGATATCCGACGAGGTTCTGACCTCGAAGCAGCATCATGAACGGGGTCTTTGGCGCGGCGGACTTGAGGAGTCGAACGCGCTCCCAGGGATCCTCGTTGAGGAACCGCGTCATGACGTCAAAGGTTGCGCCGCCCCAGACCTCGAATGCGTAGAAGCCGACATCATCCAACATGCCGATGATTTCATGGATGTCAGGAGTCCTCATCCGGGTGGCCAGGATGGACTGGTGGCCGTCACGCAGTGTGATGTCCGCAATGCGGACAGGAGCCGCGTCGGCGGCGAACGGGCTAGCGCCGTTGGATGTCATCAGGATGTTCTCCCACGAGTATGAGATGGAAGGCGTTTGCGATAGGGCAGCGCCGGCAGGATTCGCCCCGTGGCGTAGCGCATGTTCATCGTCATGCGGCGGCCACGAGCGCGCCATGCGTCCGTGGATGAGGACGCAAGGTCATGCGTGGGCATTTCGTCCTGCTCATAGGCTTCGATGGCCGCAATGATTGCGGCGCGCAGGCTCTCGCTTATGCCGTTAGTCGTCATGTTTTCTTGGATTCGCTCCGCGCCGTTCGCACTCTAAAGGGGAATATTCCCGTGCTTGCGTGGCGGCATAGTATCGCGCTTATTGCGCAGCATATCAAGAGCGCGAATGATGAGCTTGCGGGTATCCGCAGGATCAATCACGTCCTCGATGTAGCCCCGGGCTGCGGCGATATAGGGATTCAGGAACTGGTCGTTGTATTCCGCGATGGCGCGCTGTCTTTCTTCGTCCGGATTCTCCGCGCTGCGGATACGGTCACGGAAGATGATGTCCGCCGCGCCCTCAGAGCCCATGACGGCCATCTCTGCGCCGGGCCACGCGTAGCCAATGTCGCCCCGCAGCATCTGCGACGACATGACCAGGAACGCGCCGCCGTAGGACTTGCGGGTAACCACGCTGACCTTGGGCACAGTGGCCTCAGCGTACGCATACAGGAGCTTTGCGCCGTGGGTGATGATGCCGCTGTGCTCCTGTTCAACGCCGGGCAAGTAGCCGGGAACATCGGTCAGGGTGACGATGGGGATATTGAACGCATCGCAGAATCGAACGAAACGGGCAGCCTTGATGGCAGCGTTGATGTCCAGCGTTCCGGCGAGGACCATCGGCTGTTGGGAAACGATACCGACGGAGCGTCCGTTGAATCGCGCGAAACCAACAACGATGTTGGCGGCCCATCTGGCATGAACCTCAAGGAACTCGCCGTTATCAACGATGCACTGGATCACATCCCTCACGTCATAGGGCTCATTGGGATTGACCGGCACCATGTCACGGAGCTCGGGACAGAGGCGGTCGGGCGGATCGTCCGCCGCGAATTCTGGGGGATCGTCCTCATTGTTGGAGGGCATGAAACTCAGTAGCTGGCGGGCGAGTTCAAGGCATTCTTCCTCGCCGGGAGCGGCGAAATGAGCCACGCCGCTCTGGGTTGTGTGAGGTGTTGCCCCGCCAAGCTGCTCATGGGTGACAACCTCACCGGTAACGGCGCGGATGACGTCCGGCCCGGTGATGTACATCTGGCCGACGCCCTCCTCCATGATGATGAAATCCGTTATCGCCGGGCTGTAGACCGCGCCGCCCGCAGATGGCCCCATGACGAGGCTGATCTGTGGGACGACGCCGGAGGCCAAAACATTGCGAACGAAGACGTTGCCGTAGCCCGCGAGGCTGTCCACACCCTCCTGTATCCGCGCGCCGCCGGAGTCCATGATCCCAACGATGGGCGCGCCGGTCTTGGTGGCCATGTCCTGCACCTTGTTGATCTTGCGGGCGGCGGTGAGAGAGAGTGTGCCGCCGAGGACGGTGAAGTCAAAGGCGTATATAAAGACCGTCCGGCCATCGATTGTGCCATAGCCGGTGACGACGGAATCGCCGGGAACACGTCGATCGGCAAGGCCGAATTCAAGGACGTTGTGAGCGGTGAGGGCGTCAAGCTCCACGAACGAGTCGGGGTCAAACAGCTTTTCGACACGCTCATGCGCAGTGAGCTTGCCACGCGCGTGTTGTCGCTCAACGGCTGCCGCTCCGCCACCGGCGCGGGAGGCCTCGTGGCGCTGGGCTAGCTCTTCGAGCTTATCCTGCATGGTCATGGGCTGTGTGAATCCACCCCCGAATCTGCTTATTCAAGCGTGCGGTTTATGCTAGCAGAGCTAGGCTATTCCGTACAGAGTGGGACTAGTTGGGGGTAATGCCAGGTGTTTGAGTGGGGGCAGCGGACGTTTGTGATGGGGATTGTGAACGTCTCGCCGGAGTCGTTTTCCGGGGATGGTGTGACGGACGTGGAGGCGGCAGTTAAGCAGGCGCTTCGCTTTGCAGAGGACGGGGCGGACATCCTCGACGTTGGCGGGCAGTCGACGCGGCCGCGCTATTCGGCGAGCGTGGAGGCGGGCGGGGCGGCAAGCGGATATGAGGAACTTTCCGTTGAAGAGGAATTAGAGCGCGTCCTGCCGGTTATCAAGGGCATCGCCGGGGTCTGCGATGTTCCCATCAGCATCGATACGTACAAGGTTGCCGTTGCGGAGGCGGCGATTAGTGCGGGCGCGCGAATCATCAACGACGTTTGGGGGTTGAAGAAGGACGCGGCGCTCGCAGGTGTGGCGGCAAAGCACGGCACGCCGCTGATCCTGATGCACAACCAGCCGGAGCCGGGCTATACACGGCTGATTCCGGACATCGTGGCGGGCCTGCGAAGGAGTGTGGCAGTTGCGACGGAGGCGGGCGTTAGGCGGGATCGAATCATTGTCGATCCGGGGTTTGGGTTCGGCAAAACTGTTACGCACAACCTGGAGGTTCTGCGGCGGCTTGGAGAGATCAAATCGGCGCTTGGGCTGCCGCTGCTGCTGGGAACGAGTCGGAAATCGACCATTGGGCGGGTGCTGAGTCTGCCTGTGGATGAGCGAGTGGAGGGGACGGCGGCGACGGTTGCACTGGGGATCGCAAATGGGGCGGACATTGTGCGGGTGCATGATGTGAAAGAGATGGCACAGGTGGCGCGGATGACGGACGCGGTGGTGCGTCCTTGAGGACCGCTTACCTGGGCTTGGGAGCGAACCTGGGAGACCGCGCGGGGACTCTGCGTGACGCGGTCAAGGAGTTGGCATCGGTTGGGGAGGTTGTCGCGGTTTCGTCGCTGTATGAGACGGACCCGGTGGGGTATCTGGATCAGCCTGCTTTCCTTAATGCGTGCGTAGTTTTACAAACAGGTCTGTCACCGGAGGCGTTGCTGGACTTTCTTAAAGGAATGGAGGCGCGGGCGGGGCGGGTCGAAAGTTTTCGAAATGCCCCGCGGCCACTGGACATCGATATCTTGCTGTATGTGGATGACAGCGAGGAGCACGTGGTAATGGATTCGGAACGCCTGACGATTCCACATCCACGGATGCACGAGCGAGGTTTCGTGCTGGTTCCACTGGCGGAGATTGCGCCGGATGTGGTTCATCCGGGCTTGGGACGGACGTTAGGGGAGTTGCAGGCTGCGGTGGGCGATGAAGGAGTGCGGCCGCTTACCGAGTGATTAGCTTTGCCCAGCGGGTGAAGATTTCGGTGGCGATGGGCTTGAGGGCGGCGGCGCAGGTGGGAGTTTCTGAGAGCAGGGTTTCGGGCTGGAGGCCGCCACGGCGAACGTCCTCAGGAAAGAGCGTCGCCATCTCGATGATCTGCTGCTCGGTCACCTCAAGGTGAAAGAGCAGGGCATACGTTGTCCCGCCGTAGGTGAATCCCTGGACAGGGGTCATCTCAGAGGAACCGATGGATGTCGCGCCGTCCGGCAAGTCGTAGACATCGCCATGCCAGTGCAGCGGTGTGAACGTCTGTGGCAGCGGTGACAGGACAGGGTCGTCCGCAACCTCAGTGGAGCGGGTTACATCTTTCCAACCGATCTCAACGCCCCCACTCGGATGCACCTCTGCTCCAAGTACATCTGCGATGATCTGGCTGCCAAGGCAGACGCCGATGAGCGGGATGTTGTTGTCGATGGCCTGACGAGCGAGAAGTTTTTCGTCGCGGAGGTAGGGGAAAGTGTCTTCTTCATAAACCGACTGGGGGCCGCCCATGATGATGAGGCCGGAATAGCCTTCCAGCGATGACGGTGCGGCCTGACCGAGGTCTCCACGTACAGTTTCGAGTGTGCCGCCGATTCCATGCACGGCGTCGGCGATGAGGCCGGGGTGTTCGGGATCGGCATGTTGGAGTGCCAGGACACGGGGAATGGAATCAGACATAAGAGTACCCTAGACCCGGGATGGAATACCTCCATTCATCCAGACTGGTAGGATCGAGCCGCTCAATGCCGTCGATTCGCTCAAAGTCCTTGTCGGCGGTAATGATGTGGCCGACGCCAAGGCGAAGCATGACGCCCGCGTGAACGAGGTCTTGAGCGTTTACGCCAAGGCTCTGGTCAACTAGTTGGGCTGCCATGGTCACATCGTCTGGCTGAACCGGCTCTATACGCCCATTCAGCGTCGTGACGAAATCGCGAAAAATCCCGCGTCCCTCCGACCAGCGCTGAGTGGCCAAATAGTAGTGGATAATCTCCTGGAGTACTGCCGAACTGGTCACGAAGTTCTGGGGCCGCTCTGCGGCGAGCATAATTATGCGTTGGCAGGATCGTTTGTACCGATGCTCCCGCCCTGCCGCGTAGATTGGGATGTTGGTATCAATAAACAATACGGGGTTTGTGGGCATCACTCAGAATCCGGGAGAGTTCTTGCGGATCTTCGGGAACATCAACTGCGTAGGACGCCAAACTCTCCGCAGCCTTTAAACGCCGGCTTCGGTCAAGCTGTTCATAAGCATCATCAATGAGTTCACGCACGACCTCAGAGATGGGGGCGCCCTTTTCGCGCGCGATTTCCTCTAGGCGCAAACGGTGTTCGGGATCGAGGCGCACTTCCAGCCTGGTTGCCATGATTACTCCTGTACGGCAATATTCATACGGACAGTATACTACGTACATCCACGTACGTAAACAGCCGTACAATAGCCTATCCTCATACTTTGCGACAAGCTCAGGGCGAGCGGGGAGTTATGGCGAATCAAACTGGACTTTATAATACGGGGGATGACTGGCGCCGACCCTCAGTTGATTCGCAACTTTTCGATTATCGCCCACATCGATCATGGGAAGTCGACGCTTGCCGACCGCTTGCTGGAACGCACGCGGACAGTCTCTCAGCGGGAGATGCAGGACCAGCTGCTGGATCAGTTGGATCTGGAGCGTGAGCGGGGCATCACGATAAAGTCGCAGGCCGTCCGCATGATGTATGAGGCCAGGGACGGCAATACGTACCAGCTGAATCTCATCGACACGCCGGGGCATGTCGATTTCAGCTATGAGGTGTCGCGGAGTCTGTCTGCGTGCGAGGGTGCTCTTTTGGTTGTTGACGCATCGCAGGGCATACAAGCGCAGACGTTGGCGCACGCCATGCTTTCCATTCAGTTGGGTTTGAGCCTGTCACCCGTGCTGAACAAGATCGATCTGCCGGGCGCCCGGCCTGACGAGGTGACGGCTGAGCTGGAGGACATGCTGGCGATTCCCGGCGAAGATGTTGTGCTGGCGTCGGCCAAAGAGGGCTTGGGCATGGAGGACGTGCTGGAGTCTATCGTGCACGGGATTCCGGCCCCCGGCGGGAGTCCGAATGCGCCGCTGCGCGCCCTGGTCTTTGATTCGAAGTACGATCCGTACCGCGGTGTCGTCGCATACGTGCGCGTGTTTGATGGCTCAGTGCCCGCGGGCGCGCAACTGCAACTGATGTCCAATGGCACTGAGATAGAGCCGTTGGACGTTGGGGTGTTCACGCCGTGGCTGATTTCAGCGCGTGATGGGCTTTCTATGGGCGAGGTGGGTTACATAGCCACCGGTCTCAAGGACGTGCGGGAGTGCCGGGTCGGTGACACGATTACGCTGGCCGAAAGTCCTGCCACAAAACCGCTCCCGGGGTATCGCCCGCTGAAGCCGATGATCTTCGCGGGGTTGTATCCGGCAGGGGATTCGGAGTACGGGGAGCTGCGGGACGCGTTGGCGAAGCTGCAGTTGAATGACGCCGCGCTCACATATGAGCCGGAGAACAGTATGGCGCTCGGCTTCGGTTTCCGGTGCGGGTTCCTGGGACTGCTGCACATGGAGATCGTGCAGGAGCGGTTGGAGCGGGAGTACGGGCTGGAGATCCTGATTACCGCTCCAAGCGTGGCGTACGAGATTCTGCGCACCGACGGCTCAACTCTGACTATCCATAACCCGGCCGAACTGCCAAATGCGACCACCATCGACACGATGTATGAACCCTGGATTCGCGCGACAATCCTGTGTCCGAACGAGGTTGTCGGCGCGGTGATGGAGTTGATGTCTGAGCGGCGCGCCGAGTACGAGGAGATGGAGTATATCCAGCACGGCGTGGGGGCCGTCAGTGGGCAGGCGCGGGTCTCGATGCGCTACAAGATGCCCCTTGCGGAGATGCTTATTGATTTCTTCGACCAGTTGAAGTCGCGAACGCAGGGGTATGCGTCACTGGACTACGAGATAATCGAGCCTCGCGAGGCGAACCTTGTGAAGCTGGACATCCTGGTCAACGAAGAACCGGTGGACGCGCTAAGCGCGATCTACCCGCGTGAGGTCGCGTATCACCGGGGTCGGGCGCTGGTCTCACGGCTGAGAGAGACGATTCCACGCCAGATGTTCGACGTGCCGATACAGGCGGCGATTGGTGGCCGGATCATCTCACGCGAGACGGTGCGGGCGTTGCGGAAGAATGTGCTGGCCAAGTGCTACGGCGGCGACGTGACGCGCAAACGAAAGCTGCTGGAGAAGCAGGCGGAAGGGAAGCGCCGGATGAAGCGCGTGGGACGCGTTGAGGTGCCGCAAGAGGCGTTCCTGGCGCTGCTCAAGTTGGGTGATGATTAAAGGCCACCCTTCGACAGGCTCAGGGTGAACGGATAGGGGTTGGGGTTATGGCCTTTGTGGTCCCCGCCAGCGGCGCATGCCGCCTCCGCGATTAGTCAATTTCCAATGCTTGTCGTATGAGAGAGTGTCGTATAGACGTTGAGATTGCTCAGTAACAGTCGCGCCTGCCCAAAGCAGTCCGATGGGGTTTTGATTCTTCTCCAGTGCCAGTATCACCCCCTCGCCTCTCCGTTTGAGTTCGGTGATGTTCCAGAACTCACCATTGGTCACAACGACCGTGACGGCGTCAGCGTCGGAAATACCCGCGTAGTCCAGAACTTGCCGAACACTCTCCAAATCGCGAGTGTGCTTGGAAAACCTCTTTGCCTCAACGATTATGGTGGGGTCCCCATTTTCCGGGAACATGGCGTAGTCAACGCGGTACCCCATTTCTTCAGTCACACGGTACTCTCTTAGGCAGTTCTTTCTTGCGCTCCAACCAAGAGCGTTCAGAATCGGATCGATAATTCGTTGGCGCGTTTCCTTCTCGGTTGGGTCGGCATCCTGATCGTAATAACCTTCGATAATGGACTGGACGGATATGATCGCCTTTTCGACGTCTCGCACGGACATTGAGTGACTTCCTTCCTAGCGCAGTGTCGTAAAACCCACTTTGGCACGGGTGTACGATTCGAGGCAAATGGCACAACGATGAGGTGAATTCCCGGGAAAGCCGGGATGAGGAGAGGGTGAGGTTAGTGGGGTTATACAATTGGAGAAGGGGATGACGGGGGGAGACTCTTCGACAGGCTCAGGGTGAACAGGTAGGGGGTTATGGCGCGTAGCAACGCGGTTAAGGAGCGATTGCGAAACGGCGAGGTCGTTGTCGGCTCGTTCTGTAATCTGCCGAGCCCGGAGGCGGTGGAATTGCTGGGCTGGGCAGGGTTTGATTTCGTGATTATCGACGCGGAGCACGGGCCGCAGGGACCTGAAACCGTTGCGAATATGGTGAGGGGAGCGGAAGCCTCCGGGACGACGCCCCTCGTTCGTGTCGCCACCAACGAACCGCAGAATATCCTCAGATACCTCGATACCGGCGCGCAGGGCTTGCAGGTTCCCATGATAAACGGGCCGACGGACGCGCGGCGTGCCGTGGCCGCCGCGTTGTATCCGCCGCATGGAACGCGCGGCTTGGCCGGAGTGCGGGCAGCCGGATTCGGCCTGCGGGAGTCGGTGGCCGACTACGCGGCCTCAGCAAACGATGAAATGCTCGTCATCGTGCAGATCGAGACGATGGAGGCGCTTGTAAATCGGGACGCAATCATCGGCGTGCCCGGGATCGACGTCGTGTTCTTCGGGGCAACCGACCTTTCGTCGTCGATGGGGATTCCCGGGCAGACGCGCGACGAACGCGTGGTGAACGCGATTGCGGATGCGGGCAAGGCCGTGACCGACGCGGGCCTTGTGGCCGGAACGATTGTCGGCTCACCGGAACAGGCGCTGGAGTGGCAGGGCCGGGGTTTCCGCTATATCGCGACAAATTTCGGAGGATTGGCGGGGCGCGCAGCGCAGTCGTTCGTTGAGGGGGCTAAGGGGTGATCCAGGACATCATCGGGGTGAATATCTTTACGACGTGCCTGCAGGAGATGGCTGCGTTCTACCGGGATGTGGTCGGGTTGAAGCAGCATTCCGATCACGGCGACCTGATCACCTTCGACGTGCGGCCGGGGCTGCGGCTGAATATCGGCAAACACAGCCAGATATGGGCGGAGGAGGCTTTGGACCCGTTTCGCATGATGATCAATCTGGGAGTTGACGATATCCATGCCGTCCACGCGCGAATGGTCGATAATGGGGCGGAGTTCATCCGTCCGCCCGAGCAGGAGGCGTGGGGCGGCTGGATCGCGACGTTCAAGGACCCGGACGGGAATACGCTGCAACTGATGGAACAGCCTGGCTAGGAGCGTTTGACATGGCACAAGCCGTTGAGTTGACAGGCCAGAAATGCGTGGCGTGCCGCGTGGATTCGCCGCGTGTGACGGAGGAGCAGATCGCATTGTTCAAGCTGCAGGTGCCCGAGTGGGAACTGCTGGATGACGGCGGCATCCTCAAGCTGCGTCGGGTGTACCGATTCAAGGACTTCGTCGGAGCGCTCGCGTTTACGAATCGCATCGGCGAGATTGCGGAGGATGAGGGGCATCACCCGCTGTTGTCCACGGAATGGGGCAGGGCGACGGTCTGGTGGTGGACGCACAAGATCAAGGGGCTGCACGTCAACGATTTCATCATGGCGGCAAAGACGGACAGGCTATTTGAAGCCGGAGAGTAGGCGGCGTAATTGAGGCTTTAGATTCTTCGACTCCGCTGCGCTACGCTCAGAATGACACACGGCGCTGAGCTACGCTCGGAATGAAATGGGTGGGGCAGAATGACATGGGGGAATAGAGAATGACACAGAATCCTGCGCCAAAGCCGAATTCATGGCAAGTGACGGATGGGGTGGAGCGCGCGCCGCATCGTTCCATGTTCTATGCGATGGGCTTCACGCCGGAGGACCTGCGCAAGCCGCTCATCGGTGTTGCCAGCACGGCCAACGAGGTAACGCCATGCAACCTCAACCTTGGTCGTCTGGCCGAGTATGTGAAACAGGGGATACGCGCAGGAGGCGGAACGCCAATCGAGTTTACGGCCATCGCGGTGTCGGACGCCATCGCCATGGGGCACGAGGGCATGAAGGCATCGCTGGTCAGCCGTGATGTCATCGCCGATTCCTTTGAGCTTGTCGCGATGGCGGAGGCGCTGGACGGCATGGTGACGCTGGCGGGATGCGACAAGTCGTTGCCCGGCTCCGTCATGGCGATGGCGCGTACCAATATCCCCTCTATTTTCCTTTACGGCGGCACGATTCTGCCCGGCAACTACGAGGGACAGGACGTGACGATTGTTGATGTCTTTGAGGCCGTGGGCGCATACGCGGCAGGCACGATTCCCCTTGAGGCCGTGACGGCCCTTGAGGAGTGCGCGTGCCCCGGCGAGGGTTCCTGCGGCGGCCTGTTCACGGCCAACACCATGGCGTCCGTGTTCGAGGCGATGGGTGTGTGCCTACCCGGTTCGGCGTCGGTGCCTGCGGTGTCTGCGCGACGTGAGCAGCTTGCGTTCCGCAGCGGCGAGCAGGTTGTGGACATGGTTCGGGAGAACCGCCGCCCGCGCGACATCATCACGCGGGAATCGCTTGAAAACGGCATCACTGCGGCGATGGCGATGGGCGGGTCGACGAACGTCGTGCTGCACCTGCTGGCCATCGCGCATGAGGCGGGCGTTGATCTTGATATCGAGGACTTCGGTGAGATCAGCGACAAGACGCCCTACATCACGGACATGAAGCCGGGTGGGCGGTATGTCATGTCCGACCTGGACAAGGCGGGCGGCGTGCCGGTCGTACTCAAGCGGCTGCTTGACGCGGGCTATCTCCACGGCGACTGCCTAACGGTGACGGGCAAGACACTGGGCGAGACGCTTGAGCCGGTGAAGCCCGGCGGCGGTTCGGGCATCCTCCATGAGCCGTCTGAACCTCTCGGGCCGACGGGCGGCATCGCGATTCTCAAGGGCAATCTCGCGCCGGAGGGTGCAGTTATCAAGATTGCAGGAACGCCGATCCGGCATCACCGCGGCCCTGCGCGTGTGTTTGACCGCGAAGAAGACGCCTTCGATGCCGTGCAGGCGCGTGAGATTGTTGAGGGCGATGTTGTCGTGATCCGCTACGA
This sequence comes from Dehalococcoidia bacterium, assembly GCA_034422835.1. Classification (GTDB taxonomy): domain Bacteria; phylum Chloroflexota; class Dehalococcoidia; order UBA6926; family UBA6926; genus VXMO01. The sequence continues at coordinate 64,526 of DAOUJJ010000005.1, forward strand.
AGGGCCACAGGGCGGGCCGGGAATGCGTGAGATGCTTGCGGTGACAGCGGCCATCACAGGGCAGGGGCTGGGTGAGAAGGTCGCGCTGCTCACGGACGGCCGATTCTCCGGCGGCACGCACGGGCTGGCCGTGGGACACGTTGCGCCGGAGGCCATGACCGGCGGCCCTATGGGACTGCTTGAGGACGGCGACATCATCGTGCTGGACGTGGAGAGCCGCGAGATCAACGTTGAGCTCTCAAAAAGCGAGTGGGCTGATCGACGGGCGCGGTGGCAAGCGCCGCCGCCCAAGCACTCGACAGGCGCGCTGGCCAAGTACGCGCGGCTGGTATCGTCGGCGTCACGGGGCGCCGTGACGTACTAGGAGAGCGATTTCAATGAGTGCCGATGCCCAAACCGCCGTTGGGTTCGATGTGATAGAGGCAACGATTGCCGACATTCACGACGCGCTGGCTAGCGGTGATGTCACCTGCCGGGAACTGGTCAAGACCTATATCCAGCGCATCAGCACGTATGACAAGTCCGGCCCGGCGTTCAATTCCATCATTTCCATCAACCCGGACGCGCTGAGATTGGCGGAGGCGATCGACGCACAGAATCTGCCCCGCAGCCAATGGGGCGCGCTGCACGGTATCCCCGTCATCATCAAGGACTTGATGCACACGGCAGACCGCATGCCGACAACGGGCGGCAATCTCGCGCTCAACGGGATGATGACGCCGGATGACGCAACCATCGTTGCGCGAATGCGTGAGCAGGGTGCCATCATCCTGGCGAAGGCGAATCTTGATGAGATGGCGCGGGGAATCAACGGCGCGAGCGGCCTGGGCGGCCAGACGCGCAATGCGTATGACACCAGCGTGAATCCGTCGGGATCGAGCGCCGGTTCCGGTGTCAGCATCGCCGCCAACTTCGGCGTGGTCGGCATCGGCACTGATACTTGAGGCTCCATCAGGAACCCATCGGCGTATGGGTCACTTGTCGGTCTGCGGCCAACGTACGGGCTGAACAGCAACGCGGGAATAATCCCTGACGCGCCCACATCCGACACGGTCGGGCCGATGACACGCACTGTGCGGGATGCCGCCATTGCCCTTGGGGTGATTGCGGGCCCTGATCCCAAAGACCCGGTTACAGCCAATGCAGAAGGCCGTGTTCCCGCGTCCTACACGGAAGGGCTGAGGTCTGAGAGTCTACAAGGCGCTCGTCTTGGCGTGATCCGCGCATTCTTCGGGACGGGACCGGAGGCCGACAAGGTCACGGCGGTGATGAATGCCGCCATAGCCGACCTGGAACGTCTTGGCGCGACGGTAATAGATCCTGTTGAGGTCCTGCATGCCGAGACCATCCTCTCGCAAGGGAGCACGACGTGGGGACGGTGGAACTATGAGAACGGCGACGCCCTCGATGAGTATTTGAAGAATCTGGGCGATCTCGCCCCCGTTACGTATGAAGAGCTGCGGGACATCGGCTCGGGCGCGCCCCTCATCCTGCCGTACGGGGCCACGGGAGGGACGAACTCGCCGGAGTCCTTGAAGGCGCTCCAGGAGAGCACGGAATACACGCAAGCGGCGGTCCAGTCCGCCATGTCAGAGCACAACCTGGATGCGCTGGTATACCCGACGCTCAGTATGCCGCCTGCCCCGATTGGTCGACGCCAGGAAGGGAGCAACTGCCATCTCTCTGCGTGGAGCGGCTATCCCGCCATCACCGTTCCGGCCGGGTATACCGTGGACGGTCACCCCGTTGGCCTGGAGATAATCTCCACCCCTTGGACAGAGGCGGCACTTCTCAACTACGCCTATGCCTTTGAGCATGGTACACGCCATCGCAGAACGCCATCGTTGGCTCCCGCGCTGGCATAAGGGATAGCCGGAGAGCTAACCTGCCAGGGCTGTCCGCGCGACAGGCGGCACACGGTTCGACGTGTAACTGCAGCCCTGATCGGCCAAGGTCAGAGCGTCAAGTACGCAGACTTGCCGGTAGACGCGTGTGGGATCGTCGGGAAGAGGTCCGCCATAGCGCACGACCCACACGAGGGAATCATCTGGTACGTTCACGGTTATGAGGAGGAGGTAGGAAAGTTCTTCTCGGGTCATCTTCTTGACCGAGATGGTAGACGACGGCACGCGGTCGGCTCGCTGAATGGCAATTTGGGCAATTTGTTCCGGAGTCGCCGGTTGGAGGCCGGTCAATTCCTCTGCGTTCAACGCGTCCTCAACGTCAACCTCAATCCACTCATCAGAGCACGCCACACAAGGGAGCCCGGTCGCAATGATGAGCACCGCAGCAAAGGCACGCCGGAACATCATGCTAGAACGTTACATGATTTGGACGCGGACTTCCGTGATGAGGTCTGCCTCTGGCGTTTCGGACGGGTCTGAGAGATAGACCTCCATCGGCGGCGCGGCAGGCTGGATCTCCTGCTGGGCAAGCCACGTGAAGAGCAGGCCGTATGACGCGGGAATGCCGTCATACGGTCCCTTGTGGAGAACGCTCGCGTAGCGGCCCGCGGGGACGTCGATGACGCCGATGCCGTCCGCGTTCCTGTCCTGTTCAGGGGTTGACGGCGCGATGGGCGCCCACGCGTCCCAATCGAGTTGGTCGGGCGGGGTGGTGGAAGGGTCGTCCTTATAGGTGCCGCCGGGCGGCGCGACAATCTCCGCGCCCACGGACTCTATCCATTCGAGGAGGCGCTGTATCGCCTCCGGATACTGCTCATACGGGCCGCGCATGTTGATGTAGGCGATGCGCTGCTCCGGCAGCTCCCTGATGCTCGGCTCTCCGATTGGCCTGTCTGCTGTCGTCACCGTCTCTCCCTCCCCGTGCCCGTGTCATAGTTCGGACCTCTCCGTCCATGCGTCAATTCTACGGCCTGACGTACACTGAGCGCATGACCATAAGCCAGAATCCGGAGCGCGTTCCGGGAATCACGATCCTGCGGCTGGAGCCGGACGGCATCCACGCGGTGTGGGAGGACGGGCACGGCAGCCACTATCCGTATCGGTTCCTGCGCGGCAACTGCCCGTGCGCCATGTGCGTGCTGGAGGGCACGAATCAGCGCGTCGTGTTCGAGGACGACGTGCCCGAGGACGTGATCGCGCTGGACTGGATGCAGGTGGGGCGATACGCGGTGCAGTTCCTATGGTCGGACGCCCACGAAACCGGCATCTTCACCTTCCAATACCTCCGCCACCTGGACACGGTGCTGCGAGGAACGGGGTAGAGGATTTCGTCCTTGGTTGGTGGTGGGGTTCTCCTTTCGGGTTGGGGGTCTTGGGGGTTCTTGGTGGGGCGCATCGGTGCCTGGCCTTCGGTCGGTTGTGGGACGTTCGGTTCGGCGCAGTAGGAGCTTTGTTCCATCGCGTCGGCCACCGTTTAGGCCGCGCTTTGGTCTCCGGATGTTCGTGCAAGTCTGCAAATCTTGCGCCGGACGACACTCGCTGCGCCGCAACTGCCGCCCGTCCGAGTTTGGCTCCCGTCAGCCCACCGTCACTGATCACCCGTGGCCACGAGTGACCTGTCGTGGTTTCCTGGCCGGGAAACCGAAGGTTTTTGGCACCGATGCGCCCCATGTGGGGAGCGCCCTCCTTTTTGCGCTCCCGGGGACAACAGGTGACGGCTCAACTGCTAGCTGTCGCGCCGCCGTGGGAGGACCTGTTGTGGGGGACTTTAGGACAGGTGTGCGCGGAGGTGCAAATTGTGGTGTCACATGGGGGGTCTGGATTCCCGTGTCAAGCACGGGAATGACGGTAACGTCTGTCATTCTGAGCGGAGCGCAGCGGAGTCGAAGAATCTAAAGACGTATTTGACCAAGCAGGCGAGATTTTAGATTCCTCGGCTGCGCTCGGAATGACGGTCTTTACCGTATTGCGCCGGAGTTTTGGCCTGCGGCGTAGTCCTCGTCACTCAGGCCCAGGAGGGTCTTGAAGACGTAGTCGTTGTGGACGCCGATCCAGGGCGGGGGGCCGTCGCCGTGCGCCTCGGCAAGCGACGGGATGCCCGGCAGGCCCTGGTGGGAGAGATCGCCCCACGGCGGCTCATGCACATCAACGATGTGGCCGCGCTGCCGGAAGTGGACGTCTGAATAGAGGTCCTCGCCGGTGTACTTGGCGGCGGCGGGAACGCCGTTCCTCTGGAGGATCTGCATTGCCTGCCGCTTCGTGAACCCGCGCGTCCATTCGCCAATCTGCGCGTCGAGATCATCTTTGGCGTTAACGCGGCCTGCATGCGTGGCGTACGTGGGGTTCTGCGACCACGTGGGCGCACCCATCGCGTTCATGAAACCCTGCCATTCCTCGTCCGTCTCAACGGCAACCACCACCCATTCGTCGTCGCCCTTGCACGGATACGCGCCGTAGGGGGCGTACTGGCGGCCCAGAATCTCGTTGTAGCCCATCGCCTCCCATTCGTTGCCGTTCACGGTGGAGTCCAGGATGGCGGGGCCCATGATCGCGCCCTGCGCCTCAACCTGCGCGAGTTCGATGAACTGTCCCTTGCCGGTGAGATCGCGGTATTCAAGCGCGGCGATGGACGACAGGGCGACGAGGCTCGCGCCGAGATAGTCCGGGATGACGAGCTTGCCGTGCGCGGCCATCTCCGATTCGGCGTAGCCCCACATGTAGGAAAGGCCGGTGTAGGCGACAAGCTGATTGCCCCATGTGACCCATGAGGTGAGAGGGCCGTCCAGACCCATGCCGGGCGCGGTGATCTGCACAACGCCGGGGTTGATCTCCTGGATGTGCTCCCACCCAAAGCCGAGCCGGTCGATCACGCGCGGAGAAAAGTTATCTACAAAGACATCGCTCTCCTTGAGCAGCCTGTCCATGAGCTTCTTGCCGTCCTCGTGCCGCAGATCGATGGTCGCGCTGAGCTTGTTGCGGTTCATATCGGGGTAGAGGGGGCTGTTGGCGTCGCGGTTGGCGACGAGCAGCTCCGACTCAACCTTGATGACCTCCGCGCCGTAGAAGCCGAGGAACATGGTGCCGATAGGGCCGGCAAAGAAGCGAGTCAAGTCTGCCACACGGACGCCGGTCAGCATGGAGTCGTCTTGCGCGTGGCCGTTGCGAGAGGCGGAGGAGGCGACAGGCTGTCGTCCGTTTTGCGCTTCGGTCAGGACTTCGTCCTGGTGCTCGCCCAACCTGGGGGAGTGCTTCCACGCCCGCATGGGCGTCTCATACATCTTGAAGAGGAATCCCGGCGCGCGGTAGCTGCCGATGACGGGGTGCTCAAGCTCCTGGATCCATTGCCGGTGGGTGAGCTGCGGACTTGTGAGGAAAGCGCCGGGCGTATTCACGGGCGCGCAGGGCAGGCCGCGGCGTTGGCATTCCTCGACAAACTCATCGGCGTCGAACTGCTCGATGAACGACTGGAAAATGGCGTTGATAACGTCATCATTCTCACCACGGTACTCCTGGTCGTCCCACTCCGGCGCGGAGAGAACCGCGTCCTCCATCCATTCACGGGTGAGGAGATGCCAGTGGGGAAGGATATAGATGGCGAGATAGACGTACTTGCCGTCTCTGCATCGAAAGATGTTGGACGCACCGCCCTGGGGCTTTGCGCCGTTGCGCTCCACAATCTCGCTCCGCTGGGTGTAGCGGGCGATGGCGCTGGAGCCCATGTAGGTTGTGGCCTCCGCGATGGAGAGATCGATGCGCTGCCCCGTACCGGTGAGTCGGGCGTGGCGGATACCGGCCAGCGTGAGATAGGCGGCGTGGACGGAGGCAACCTGGTAGGTCTGGTGGGCGGGCGTGGCGACCGGCGGCATCGTGTCATCGCCGTGCGCGCTCATGAATCCGGAGATGGCCTCAATGACGGCGTGGCTGCCCTTGTAGTCGGAGTAGGGGCCCCATTGCCCGAACGGGGTCATGGATGTGGTAACAAGATAGGGGTTGCGCTCAAGCAGGGTTTCCTGCGTGAGGCCGAGGGACTCAAGTGTGCCGGGGTGGGTGGCCTCGATGAGGGCGTCCGCGCCTGAGAGTAGATCTATGAAGGTCTGGCGGTCGGTTTCGGAGTCCGTGATGTCGAGGATGATGGAGCGTTTGTTGAGGTTGGCGTTGATGAACGCGAGGCTGCGCTCCGGGTCCTGGACGTTTCCGGCGAAGGGGGGCAGGCGGCGGTTAGGGTCGCCGCCGGGCGGCTCGACCTTGATGATGTCCGCGCCAAGGTCGCCCAGCCAACGGGCGGCATACGACGCGGGAATATCGCCGTACTCGATGATCCTCAAGTGATTCAGTGCGCCCTGCTGATCGCCGGATGCTGCGTTGCTTGTCATTGTTCCGTCCCCCCTCGCTTGATTGTACGGGGTTTGTGGGGGCGGGGGGGCTGCTCATGTCCTTCGACAGGCTCAGGACGAACGGCAGGAGATTCTAGAGCGGGGTGGTTTGGATGAGGAGGCGGGGGCGGCGGCGGGTGTCTTTGTAGATGACGTTGTTGAGTTCTTCCCGCACGCTGGATTCTATGATGTTGAGCCCGGCGGCGGACTTGGAAACGGCCTTGCCTTGCGCCTTGGCGACGGCGTCCTCTACAACCTCAATAAGGCGGGCGCAGAGGTCATCGGCGCGCTCCTGGTCCAGGAATCCAATCATGGTGATCACCGGATCGCCCACGAGGTCATAGGTCTCGGAATCGATCGGCACTGAGACAGTCACGATGCCGTCGCGGGAAAGGGCGGCGCGTTCGCGCAAAACTTCGTTGTCAACGCTGCCGACGTGGATGCCGGAGACGAACATGTCCCGCAGGTCGAGGTTCTCCACGATCTGCGCGTCGCCCGTATCGTTGATCTCCAGCACGTCGCCGTCCGTCATCAGGAAGATATCGTCCTCCGGGATGCCAACGGACTTGGCGAGGCGGGTGTGGTGAACGAGGTGCCGAAAGTCGCCCTGGACAGGCACGAAGTAGCGCGGCTTGGTGAGGCGCATCATGAGCTTGAGGTCCTCTTGGCCGGCGTGGCCGCGCACGTGGACCTGATCCGTGCGGCTGTAGAGAACGTTCGCGCCAAGGCGGAACAGACCGTCAATGGTCTGGCCGACAACGGCCTCATTGCCGGGGATGGGGTTGGAGGAGATGATGACCGTGTCCCCGGGCTCGATGTGGACCTGCTGGTGAGTGCCGCGCGCCATGCGGACCAGGGCGGACGTTGGCTCTCCCTGCGCGCCGGTGGTCATGATGACGGTCTCCTCCGGCGCGCTCGAATCAAGCTGGTTGGGGGGAATCATCAAGCCGTCCGGTACGCGGAGATAGCCGAGTTCCGTGGCGATGCGGACGTTATCAACCATGCTGCGTCCGATGATGGCGAGCCTACGCCCGTGGGCTACTGCGGCGTCCGCCACCTGCTGGATGCGTGAGATGAGGGATGCAAAGCTTGCGACGATGACACGGCCCTCCGCCTCGCCGATGTAGCGCATGAGCGCCTTGCCGACCACGGCTTCAGACGGTGTATGGCCGGAGACATCTGCATAGGTTGAGTCGGATAGCAGCAGGAGCACGCCGTCCTCTCCCGCCTGCGCGAGTCTCTGGAAATCCGTCGGTTTGCCGTCCACAGGGGTGTGATCCAGTTTGAAATCGCCGGTGTGGACAATCGTGCCGACGGGCGTGTCGATAATGATGCCGGTCGAATCCGGGATGGAGTGGTTGACGCGGAAAAGAGTGATGTCAAACACGCCAAGGCTGAACGTGTCGCCCGGTTCGACAGTTTCAAGGGTGATGCCACGGAGGCGGCGGGACTCGCGGAGCTTGACGGAAACCAGGCCGATGGTGAGGGCAGTGCCGTAGACCGAAGAGCGAACCTCCGGGAGGATATGGGGCAGGGCCCCAATGTGGTCCTCATGTCCGTGCGTGATGACAAAGCCGACGACATTCTCGGCGCGGTCAATGACATATTGGGCGTCCGGCAGGATGATATCGACGCCGCTGTGCGCCTCATCGGGAAACATCAGGCCGCAGTCGATGATCAGGATGTCATCGCCGTACTCGATGGCCATCATGTTCTTGCCTATCTCGCCCAATCCCCCGAGGGGGATGATGCGAAGTGGTGGGCGTGAGGTTGACATGGCGTGTTGCGCGGGCCTAGAGGAGGCTCAACTGCTCGCCGGAGCCTTCGTTTGCGTCCGGTTCCTCAGAGCCGTAGCCGGCCTGTTGGTCCGCCACTACGCCCTCCAGTCGGCGGCGGGCAGTTTCAAGCGCGGTGGGGAGATTCTTGAAATCCTGGACGATGACATCCCGCAGGCGCTGTTGGTGCAGGGCGGCGGCGGGGTGATAGATGGGGTAAACGGCGAGGCCGTCCTTGTAGAGAAGCTGGCCGCGGGCGCGTGAGATGGCCTGGCCGGGAAAGAGGCGCGTCAGTGAGAAGCGCCCGAGGGTGACAAGCAGGGTGGGGTTGATGAGCTCAAGCTGCCGCCTGAGATAGAGGGATTCGCAGGTATCAAGCTCATCATCGCGGGGGTCGCGGTTATTGGGCGGGCGGCACTTGACGGTGTTGGTGATGTAGACGTCCCTGCGCGCCCAGCCGATGGTGGCGAGAAGCTCATCGAGGAACTTTCCGGCCGGACCGACGAAGGGGCGCCCCTGTTGGTCCTCGTAGAACCCCGGCCCCTCGCCGATGAACATCACGTCGGCGTCAGCCGCGCCCTCGCCCGGGACGGCGTTGGTGCGGCCTTCGGCGAGGCGGCACTCCGCACAGACCGCGATTTCGCCGGCGATGACGCGGAGCGCCTCCGCGGCGTCAGCAGCCGGCAAGGTCATAGCTATTAGAGATGAGGACGGGTTCAACTCTAGTCATGAACCACGCCCCCTAAAAACCGCGGTGTATCGCCGCCTACTCGTCAGCGATTCCAACCTCATCCTTGAAGTAGTTGACCGCATCCTGGACCGTGAGAATCTTCTCCGCGTCTTCATCCGAGATGGAGAACTCGGCGCTCTTCTCAAACTCCTCTTCAAACGCCATCACGAGTTCAACCATATCGAGCGAATCGACATTGAGATCCTCAGTGAAAGACGCTCCGGGGGTGACATTTTCCGCTTCGACACCGAGTTGTGCGACGATGACCTCTTTGACTCTCTCTTCAACGGTAGCCACGTAACAATCCCTCCCTGCGCTGAGTATTTCTTCTAGCTTTACATTAGGGGGCAATCGAGAGTTCCGCAAGCACGCCGCCCAAGACGCCGTGAACGAAACGCGCCGATGATTCCGCGCCGTACGTCCGGGCAAGTTCCACGGCCTCGTCAATGGCAATTGCAGGGGGCACGCGCTCGTGCGTTATCTCGGAAAGCGCGAGACGCAGAGCGTTGCGGTCAACAGTGGCAAGCTGGCTGACGGGGTAGGCGGTTGCGTGCTCCTGGATCAGCCGGTCAAGACGGGCCTCGTCCTGCTGGACATCCGTCACGAGGACGGCTGCGTATGACAGGATAGATTCGCGAACCGCATCCTCAAGAAAATCGTCAGCAATCCGCCCTACCGAGTCGGCGGGCGGATGCCTCACCGCGTCCCACTCATAGAGCGCCTGCAACGCAATGGCGCGGGCGCTGCGCCGGGACTCTTTAAAGTTGGTCTCGTTGGTGTTAACCACGGAGTTGGCAACGGTGTCCATGTTGCCGTCAAGCGCAGTGTCGTCGGCGCCGCTCGCTTGGGACGGTGACATTGTTGTCTGACGCTCAGGCCTTGAGAGCCTCAAGCTCCTCAAGGTTGCCAACGTTGATGGTCTCCGCTTCTTCGAAGGTGCGCTTGACGAGTCCGGTGAGAACCTTGCCGGGACCCATCTCGATGAACGTCGTGACGCCGTTATCGCGCAGATACTCCACCGTGCGGAACCACTGGACGGAGCTGCGTATCTGGCGGGCAAGCTCATCGACCACCTCGTCTGCCGTCTCGATCGGCTGCGCGGTGACGTTGCCAACAACAGGGTAGGTGGGAGCGGAGATAGACGCGCCCTCAAGGGCGGTCCGCATGCCGGGGACGGCGGGATCCATGAGGGAGGAGTGGAAAGCCGCGCTGACGGGCAAAGGAACAACGCGCCGCGCGCCACCCTCTTCAGCGGCCTTCTGCGCCGCCTCAACACCCTCCTTCGAGCCGCTGATGACGATCTGTTCGGCAGAGTTCAGGTTGGCCATGTCGATGCCATTAGCCTCGCAGATTGCCTGCAGCTGGTCTTCGGGCATTCCCATGACGGCGGCCATGGCTCCCGGCTGAGCATCACCGGCGGCCTGCATGAGGCGGCCGCGCTCACGGACGAGCTTGACGGCGTCGCTGAACGTCATGGAGCCGGCGGCGACGAGGGATGAATACTCGCCGAGGCTGTGGCCTGCGGTGTAGGAGGGTGTAAGACCCTTTTCGCCGAGGATCTCGCGAGCCGCCTCAAAGGTGGCGACGGATGCGGTGAGGATGGCGGGCTGGGTGTTGATGGTCTGCGTCAGGTCCTCCATGGGGCCCTCAAAGCAGAGCTGGGAGAGTGAGAACCCAAGGGCCTCATCGGCCTCGTCAAAGATGGCCTTTGCGGCGGGAACGGCGTCATAGAGATCCTTGCCCATGCCGACTGCCTGCGCGCCCTGCCCGGGAAAGAGATATGCGACTGTCATTTTCGGCTACTCCCTCTGTGTCCTTTGTCCTCGCGCTGTGCGCCCTGTGTGTTTCGCTTTCCGGCCTGCCGAGGGCGCTTTGGCAGGCTGCCTCAAATAGTTGCAGACTTTCCGCTATTCGGCGGCGCGGCGCGGCGTGGTGACCTGCCTGCCGTTATAGATGCCACAGGACGGGCAGACGCGGTGGGAAACTCTCCGGTTCCCGCAGTCGGGGCACAGTGACGTGAGGATTGTGGATTTGGCGGTGTGCGCCATGCGTTTGTTCTGGCGCGCCCGCGAGCGTCGCCTCTTTGGAAGAGGTGGCATGCCGTGATGTTCCTTTCCTTTACGAGTTAATCATCGGATTTGGTCACCCATAGCTCTTGCAGCTTGGCCCACTCACTGCGAGCGGGAACGGGCGGACATTTGCAGGATACCGTATTGCGGTCGACTCCGCACTGCGGACAGAGGCCGAGGCAATCGGTTTTGCAAACGGGGTTCTGCGGCTCATGGATGATCAGGTACTGGCGAACGGCATCAGCGACATCAAGATGATGCTGCTCGTTGATCTGCAGGTCCTCGAATGAATCACGCTCCGGCATCTTGCGGCCGGTGGCGATATCAATGACGGGGAAGAACTCCTCATCAAAGGAGAATCGAAGTTTGTGAGGGTAGGGCTTGAGGCAGAGGGAGCAGGTCTGCTGGTTCTCCGCGTCGCACGTGGCAGAGACAAGGACCCCGGCGTCCGTGCGCATAAGCTCGGCCTGGCAGTTGACGAGGGCAGTACCAACGTCTTCACCGATGAAGCCATAGGATCGGCGCGCGCCGATCGGTTCCTGCATCAGCCCGCTGACGTTAATCAGCATGGCGAGGTTACTCTTCGGGGGCGGGGGTGCCCGTTACTTCGCGGGTGAAGTCGACGATTTCCTTGAGGCTGGTGCCGGGGCCGAAGATGCCCGCGATCCCCATCTGTGTGAGGGCGTCATAGTCCTCCTTGGGGATGATGCCGCCGGAGAACACAGGAATATCGAGGCCGTTTTCACGCAGGCCGTTGACGATTGCGGGCAGGAGATCAAGGTGCGCGCCGGAGAGGATGCTGAGGCCGATGGCATCCACGTCCTCCTGCACCGCGGCCTGGACGATCATCTCAGGCGTCTGGCGGATGCCGGTGTAGATGACCTCAAAGCCGGCGTCGCGCAGCGCTCGCGCGACAACCTTTGCGCCACGGTCGTGGCCGTCAAGGCCGGGCTTGGCGATAAGAACCCGCGCGGGGGCCGTTGCTGTTGTCATCGTTACTGCTCCTCTCCCTTGGGCGGGCGCTGTCTGACGCGCCGCCCTTAGTGCGCTGCGCCGTCTGCGGGCTGCGTGCGGTTCATTCCCGCATGTGCCGCGTCGCGCTGCGCTATCAATACTAGAGTACCGAGAAAATCAAGGGGGTGGACGGCGCGGAGCACGTTGGTGGGCTCGCCGTCATCGACGATCATACGGACGCCCGCCGCGCGCACGCGCTCTTCAACGGCCACCGGGTCGTCTGTCTCCAGCACGACGGCGTGCAGTCCCTCACCCATGAGCTTGAGGGCGCGGGCAACGGGGCCGTCTTCACGCAGGTCCTGAGCGAACTCGACCTCTGCATCTCCGGCGTCCAGCCACGCGGTGTCCATGCCGAACCCCTCGGAGACGGCGCGGCGCTTGAGCGGCATCCTGAACAGGTGCTGCCAGGTGGCCGACGCAGTGCCAACATCTGCCGTTCGGATGGTGACGTGGTGGAGGCCGATGTCCCGCGACGTGCCGGGCGTGAACAGGGTTGTTTCCTTGATCTCCACAGGAACGCCGCCGGTGCTGGCAGGGGAGATGATGGTGTTCTTGCCGGTGATGCCCTGTTGGGGAGTATGGACGATGAACTCACCGCCGCGTTCCTGGATCTCCGCCGTTGCCTGCTCAACGTCATCGACGTGGAAGCTGACGTGGTGCATACCCTCGCCGCGTTCCTCCAGTTGCTTGGCGAGCGGGGAGTCGTCGGTTGTGGGCTGGAGCAGCAAGAGACGGCCAAGCCGCAAAGGAATGATGGCGGCGCGATAACCCTCGTCATACGCATCCCGCTTGACGGTTGTGGTCAAGCCGAGAACGTCTTCGAATTTCTGTGCCGCCTCATCGATGTCTCGTACAAGGAGACCGACCTGGTCAAATCGCTGGAGGAGGAGGTCTTGCTGTTGGTCTGTCATCATGGTTGCCTTTCCGAGCGTTTAGGCGCGCTGGTTGATCATGATGAGGGTGCCGAAGAAGTCCTGGGGGTGGACGACGCGGATGACGCTGTCGCCCTCAGGGTCTTCGATGACACGAAGTCCCTGCGATTTGATGTGCTCGGCCAGGCCGGCGGCGTCGTCTGACTCAAGGACGATGCCAAAGACACCAGGACCCCGTTCCTCGATGAACTTGGCCAACGGGCCCTCCTCCGAGGTCTGCTGGGCGAATTCGACCTCGGCGTCGCCCGCGTCCAGCCAGCCGGCGATGATGCCGGCGTTCTCCCGCTCGGAGTTGCGATTTAGTTTGAGGTCAAAGCTCTTCGACCAGTTTGCGACCGCGGCGTCACGGTCAGGCGTTGCGATGGTGATGTGGTGAAGCTTGAGGTCATGGTCGGTGGGGGTGCGGCGCGTGATCTGGGCAACCTCGACAAGGACGCCGTTGGCGGCGCGGGGGTGGATGAAGTCCACCTCGCCGACAAAGCCGGTCTCAGGCTCGCCCTGGATGAGTTGGACCTCGCGTTCCTTTAGGGTGGCGATGGCAGCGTGAATGTCCTCCACCTCGAAACAGACATGCTGTATGCCCTCGCCACGGCGTGCGATGAACCTGCCGACGGCGCTTTCCGGATCTATGGGCTGCATGACCTCAAAGCGGACGTTTGCGGTGGGGAGGAGGGCGGCAACGAGGCCGCGCTCTTCGATGACCTCCTGGGCGGCGATCTTCAGGCCGAAGAGATTTTCAAAGGCGTCCGTCGCCTCCTTGAGGTCACGGACGACGACGCCGATGTGGTCGATTGCTTTGAACATCTTTAAGTTTGGCCTCCTTGGTTTTACGGTTCGAGTTCGCGGTGTTTTGCTTCGTTCTGGATTCCCGCTTTCGCGGGAATGACGGGTGGAAAGCAGGAATGGGCGATGGGTGTTAGACGACGAGCAGCTCCTTGTGCATGCCGAAGACGTCGCGGAGCACATCGCAGATCTCGCCGGTTGTGGCGCTTGCCTCCACGCAGTCGATGATGGCGGGCATGGTGTTCTCGTTGCTCTTCGCAACGGCCTCCAGTTTCTCAAGAGCCGCTTGCGCCTTATGCCCATCACGATTCCGGCGCACGCTTTCCAGCCGATCCACCTGCCGCTTGGTCTCCTCCGGGTTGATGCGCAGAATCTCCATGGGTGTTTCGTCACCGGACGTGAAGGAGTTGACGCCAATGACCGTGCGCTCGCGGCTCTCCACCTGCGTCTGGTACTTGTATGAGGCGTCGCCGATCTCCTGCTGCTGGAAACCGTTCTCGATGGCGCGGACAGCGCCGCCTGCCTTGTCAATCCGATCGATGTAGGCGCGGGCCTCTTCCTCCAACTTGTCCGTCATTGCCTCCACGAAATAGGAGCCAGCGAGCGGGTCGACGGTGTCCGTGACGCCAGACTCATACGCGAGCACCTGCTGTGTGCGGAGCGAGAGAGTCACCGCGTCCTCGGAGGGCAGGGCAAGGGCCTCGTCCTTGGAGTTCACGTGCAGCGACTGCGTTCCGCCGAGCACGGCGGCCAACGCCTGCAGCGTGGAACGAACGACGTTGTTGTCCGGCTGCTGTGCCGTCAGCGTGACTCCAGCAGTCTGCGTGTGGAATCGCAGCATCTGGGAGCGGGGATTCTCGGAACCGAACCGCTCAACCATGATCTTCGCCCAGAGGCGCCGCGCAGCGCGGTACTTGGCGACCTCTTCAAGCAGGTTGGACTGAGCAACAAAGAAGAATGAAAGCTGCGGGCCGAAGTCATCGACCTTGAGACCGGCCTCGATGGCAGCTTCGACGTAGGCGATGGCGTCGGCGATTGTGAATGCGATTTCCTGCGCTGCGGTGCATCCGGCCTCACGCATGTGGTAGCCACTGATGGAGATGGTGTTCCACGCGGGCGTCTCCGTGGCGCAGTACTCAAACAGGTCAGTGATGAGGCGCATGGACGGGGCAGGGGGGTAGATGTAGGTGCCCCGAGCGATGTACTCCTTGAGGATGTCGTTCTGGACGGTACCGCGGAGTTCCTTTGTCGGAACGCCCTCGCGCTTGGCGACCGCGATGTAATAGGCAAGAAGGATGCTCGCGGTGGCGTTAATGGTCATGGACGTGGAGACCTTGGCAAGGTCGATGCCGTCAAAGACGATCGCCATATCCTCAACGTGTGCGACGGGTACGCCAACCTTGCCAACCTCACCGAGGGCGAGCGGTGCATCGGAGTCGTAACCCGTCTGCGTGGGCAGATCGAATGCCATGGAGAGGCCGGTCTGCCCCTGCTCAAGCAGGTACTGGTAGCGGCGGTTGGTCTCCTCAGCGGAGGCGAAACCCGCGTACTGCCGCATGGTCCAGAGTCGGCCGCGATACATGGTGGGCTGGACGCCGCGAGTGAAGGGGAAACGGGCGGGATAGCCAACCTTGCTCGCGTATTCCGAGTCTGAAACGTCGCTGGCGTCGTAGAGCGGCTCGATCTCGATCTCGGAGGTGGTCTCGAATCGCTCCTGCCGCTCCTTGTTACGGGCGACGGCGGGGCCATAGACGCTCTCAAGCCAGTCCTGCTTGGACATGTCTGAACCGTTTGTCACGGGCTGATCCTCCCATCGGGCGCGTGCAGGTGTCGCGGCCTACGCGCGAATTTGCTCACAACAGGATACAGCGGCGATAGGCGTGTTGTCAGTTGGGGGCTGCCAAGGCAGCCCTGCGGGCGGCACTGGATTCCCGTGTCAAGCACGGGAATGACGGGCGGGGGGCCTTCGACAGGCTCAGGGCGAACGGGGGAGGCGCTCAGGGTGTGGGGGATTAGGTGGTGGCGGCTTCGGGGTCGAGTTCAATCTGCTCAATCTCTTCCATGAGAGCGGAGACGAACTCGGACTCGGGAACGACGCGAACCTTCTGGCCCTTGCGGAAGATGATGCCGCGGCCATTGCCTGCGGCGATCCCCACGTCGGCGTCCTTTGCCTCGCCGGGGCCGTTCACCTCACAGCCCATGACGGCCACGCGCACCGGCTTGTCCACCTGTTTGAGCGCCTCGTCCACCATCTCGGAGTACTTGATGATGTCAACGTCGGCGCGCCCGCAGGACGGGCAGGCGATGAGAGTGACGCCCTTGTTGCGCATGTTGAGCGACTTGAGAATCTCCCAACCGGCTTCGACTTCTTTGACAGGGTCTCCGGCGAGAGAGACGCGGATAGTATCGCCGATGCCCTCATAGAGAAGGTGTCCGAGACCGACGGCGCTGCGGATCGAGCCGCCAAACGGCGTGCCCGCCTCCGTGATCCCCAGGTGCAGGGGATAGTCAACCTGCTCAGCAACGCGGCGGTAGGCCTCAACGGTCATGGGGACATCGAATCCCTTGACGGAGATCTTGATTTGGTCGAAGTCCATCTCCTCGAGGATTCCGACCTCCCAAAGCGCAGTCGCCACCATGTGGTCAACGACGGTGTAGTCGCCCTCGCCCTCCTGGCTGGCCTTGGCGAGCTTGTTGACGCCGTCGGCGAGTCGATGGAAATCACCGGTCTTACCGATGCCGCCGATGGGGGGCAGGGAACCGAAGTTGACACCGATGCGGATGGGAATCTCGTATTCCTTGGCAAGCGTGACGACTTCCCGCACCTTGTCTGCGTCGCGGATGTTGCCGGGGTTCAGTCGGATGCCGCTGACGCCGCTCTTGATCGCCTCAAGCGCGAGCAGGTGGTGGAAGTGGATGTCCGCGATAACGGGGATGGGGGCGCGGCTGCAGATCCATTTGAGGGCTTGTGCGGCGTCCATATTCGGGACGGCGCAGCGGATGATGTCACATCCGGCGGCGGCAACCTCATAGATCTGGGAGACCGTTGCTTCCACATCACGGGTATCAGTCTTGGTCATCGACTGCACGGCGACAGGCGCATCGCCGCCCACGGGGACCTTTCCAACATGGATTTGCCGAGAAACACGTCGCTCCGGCATGGTCTTTCTCCTATCCATAAGGCGACTCCAAACCTACCTACACGATACCACAGAGAGCCTAAGCGACAGGCTAGTTGAGACGGGTTATCAGAGGTTATGAGGTTTCCCAGGGATTGATGACATCGACACCTAGGCCGGTGAAGTCTCGTACATTGCGTGTGACTATAACCATGTCATTGACGCTTGCCGTTCCTGCGATCAAGGCATCGCCGAGTTCCAGTTCACCGCCGCTCCGACGCACTTGCGCCTGGAACACTGCGGCACGTTCTGCTTCCCGTCTCCCAATAGGTGAGATACGCCCCTCATAGTCCTCGAGGAGCAGGTTTAACCACTCTCTCAACCTTTCGCGCCGGCGGCCTTGCGGCAAGATTTGTACTCCTAATTCCAACTCTTCAACAACGATGGCTGATAGCCACAGATCATCATGGTTGCTCAGAAAGTCCAGCACAGTCGGGGCAGGGTCTTCCTTAGTGCGCTCCGAAACGACGTTTGTGTCTAGGAGAAAGCCGGTCATTGGGCACTATCTTCATCCTCTTCCAAGTCCTGGAAGGGAATCTCTCGATGGGACTCTCGACTGCGGGGCGGGATTTCAAGATTGGTTCCCCTGGGCGTGTTCTCGACCAGCCACTTTCCCAAGGGCATCCGGGGCTTCGCCTTTTCATCCCACACCGCTGCGGGCACGACAACGAAGGGTTTGCGAGCGCCGATGCGCTGCGGTCCTTCTTCCTCTGCCAGTCGTAGAATCTCAGATAGCCGCGCTTTCGCCTCAGTAACAGTCCAGATACGCTCAGAACCGGAGTGTTGAATGGCCATGACGCCTCCTCGATCAGAATACTAGTCTAATATAGACCAGATTATTGAAACTGTGTTGGTTGTAGCAAGGACATCATTGATTTCAGGTCGACGGAGGCTGGCCCACCTCTGTATTACGGCAGGACGGAGTCTCCTTGCAGGAGGCGGGGAAGGTCTATGCCGACGGTGACGAAGAAGACCAGTGAGAGCAGGAAGACAAAGCCGATGAGGTGGACGAGGTTCTCACGCTGAGGAGAGAGGCGTCGTCCGCGACGGACCACCTCCAGGATGAGGAATGGGATGCGGCCGCCGTCCAGGGCAGGGATGGGCAGCAGGTTCAGGATGCCCAGGTTGAGGCTCAGCAGGGCGACGATAATCAGCAGGGAAATCGGCCCCTGCTGCGCCGCCTCCCCCGTCGCCTGCGCGATGCCCACCGGCCCCGCAATGCCGGGGTTGCTTGAGGAACCGACGGCGCGTTGAATCTCCGTCGCAGTGCTTGTAACCACGTTGCCCATGAGCACGATGCCGTTCCACGGCGCCTGCCAAACGGGGGCGGCACGGCGTTCAAAGACGGGATTGAGAAGGTGAATCGACACGCCCATCGGCCCCTCGCCGGGCAGAGGATTCGCACGGGGAGCGAGGTAGACGGCAAGCGGGACGCTCCCGCGCTGAACCCGCAACTCCACCTCATCGCCGTCGGCGCGGTTGATGCGGTCGGAGAGCTGCCCCAATGTCAGCACGTCCTGGCCATCCACGGCTCGGATCACATCGCCCACTCGCAGGTCGGCCTCGTCCGCCGGGGACCCGGCGACAACTTCTTCAATCACGATTTCACTGTCAACGAGCCGGTCCACGGGCAGGGAGGCGAGGGCGCTGAAGATGAACCACGCGAGCAGGATGTTCATGGCGGAGCCGGCCACCAACACGATGAAGCGCGCCCAGACGGGCTTGCCCGCGTAGCCATCGGGCACGGTTGGATCGCTCTCGCCCTCCAGCCGCACAAACCCGCCGACGGGTATCCAGTTCAGGGAATAGACGATGCCGTTGCGCCAGATGCCCTTGAGACGGGGCGGAAAGCCGATGCCGAGCTCCCGCACGCGAATGCCGAGCAGGCGCGCCGCCCAGAAATGGCCGAGTTCATGGATGAGCACGAGGAAGCTCAGGACAACGGCAAAGGCCGCGATGGTAACGAGGATCGACATTGTCAGCGCGCCTTTGCCGAGTTCCTGACGTGGTCGCGCGCCCACGCATCGACCGCAAGCAAGTCGTCAAGGGTCGGCTGATTTACAGGAGTGTGGGCGTCAAGCGCGTCGGCAATCAAAGACGGTATGGAGTTGAAGGGGATGGCGCCTGAGAGGAAGAATTCGACGGCGATCTCGTCGGCGGCGTTGAGAACGGCCGGGTACGTCTTGCCGCTTCGAGCAGCATCGACGGCGAGCCAGAAACACGGGAATCGGCCACGATCCAGCGCCTCGAATGTCTGCTCAACCGAGTAGTCCATCTCGCGCCAATCAGCGGGGCGCTCGATGCGTTCTGGCCAGGCAAGCGCGTATTGGATGGGGAGGCGCATGTCCGGCATGGATAGCTGCGCCTTGAGCGTGCCGTTGGTGAACTCGACCATCGAGTGGACGATGCTCTGGCGATGCACCATGACATCGATGCGGTCGTAATCGATGTCGTAGAGCCAGCGCGCCTCTATGACCTCCAGCGCCTTGTTCATCAGGGTGGCGGAGTCGATGGTGACTTTAGGCCCCATGCGCCACGTTGGATGTGCCAAAGCCTCGTCCGGCGTGACGGATTCAAGTTCCTCTTGGCTGCGGGCAAAGAACGGTCCCCCGGAGGCGGTCAGGATGAGGCGGCTGACAGAATCCGTCGGCTCTCCGGCCAGGCATTGCCAAAGCGCGTTGTGCTCACTGTCAACGGGGAGGAGCGCCGCGCCGGTTCTGGCCACCTCGCTCATCACAAGTTCACCGGCCACGACGAGGATTTCCTTGCTCGCAAAGGCAACGGTCTTGCCCGCCTCGATGGCGGCAAGGGCAGGGACGAGGGCGGCGAGGCCGGGGATGGCGAGGACGACGGCGTCCACATCGGGACTGCGGGCGATATCCGCGAGCTTCTCAGGCGTAGACGCCTCTCCTGAGGCGGAGAGAGCGGGGGTAAATTCCGCCACCTGCGCGTGAAAGGCGTCGCTGTCATGTCCGGCGGCAAGGCCAACCACGCGGAATCGGTCGGCATTTCGTCGGACAACATCCAGCGTTTGGGTGCCGATGGAGCCCGTTGATCCAAGGACGGCGATGCGTTTCTGTGCGTCACTCATGTCATTCCATAGTAGTGACGATGGTCACATAGACAAGGACGGCGGGAAGAATCGGCAGCAGCGAATCAAGCCGGTCAAGGACGCCGCCGTGGCCGGGGAGCAGGTTGCCGGAATCCTTGACGCCTGCCTTTCGCTTGAGCCGGGACTCGGCCAGGTCCCCCAGCTGACCAAGCGCGGAGAGTACCGCGCCCAGTGGGATAGCCGCGACAAGCGGGAGAGTTTCCAAATCGATGAACAGAGCAAACCCGGCGCTCACCGCCGCCGCGCCGATGACTCCGCCCACCGCGCCCTCCCACGTCTTGCTCGGGCTGATCGACGGGGCGAGTTGGTGGCGGCCAATGAGGCTGCCGACCGCGTAGGCGGCCGTATCGGAGGCGAACGTAATGAGGATGGCGTAGAAGAGCCACGCAAGGCCGTCGTTCGATTCCCGGAGCACCAAGCCGGACGCGAGGGCAGCGGCCACAATGAGGGATGCCAAGAGCCAGAGGATAAGGCTGAATCGCCGGAGCATGGCGCGCAGTTCCCAGATCGCGACCAGCGCCGCCGCCCCCGTTACAAGCAGTAGCGGGATGCCGCCCAGCCAGACAGCGGCGGCCAACAGCGGAATACCGACAACTGCCGTGGCCAGCCGGAGCGGTAGAGAATCCCTGTTTCCCGCAGCGTCCTCCTGGTTCATACCCATAGAGAGATTATGGGGGAGAGGGACGTAGCGCGGCTTATTCTCCCTCCACGCCTCCGAAACGCCGTTTGCGGGCGGCATATGAGTCTAGGGCTTTGGTGACTTCTTCGGGGCCGAAGTCGGGCCAGAGCGTCGACGTGAAATAGAGTTCCGCGTAGGCGGCCTGCCACAGCAGGAAATTGCTGATGCGCAGTTCGCCGCCGGTGCGGATAATCAGGTCCGGGTCCGGCAGGCCGTTGGTGAACAGGCGGCTCGCGAATGCGGATTCGTCCAGGTCTTCGGGAGCAACATCATCTCGCAGCAGTGTTCTGGCCGCCTCAAGAATCTCCTCGCGGCCTCCGTAATCGAACGCGACACTGAGTGTGATGCCGGTATTGCCCTTCGTCATGTCAACAACGCGGTTGATGGCGGCGGCGATGTCCGGGCTGATGCGGTCGTTGCGTCCAAGATGGACCAGCCGCGCTCCCTCCTCGTGCAGACGGGGGGCGTCCTGCTTGATAGCCTCGGCGGCAAGCGTCATCAAACCCTGGACTTCTTCGGACGGACGCCGCCAATTCTCCGTGGAAAAGGCATAGAGCGTCAGATAGCGGACGCCTCGCTCAGAGAACGCGCGGACAACATCATGCAGCTTGATGCGGCCATGCTGATGCCCCTGCTCACGTGGGAGTTCCCGTTCCCGCGCCCATCGCCCATTGCCATCCATGACGATGGCGACGTGCTGCGGGGTGGCAGTGGGGAGGCGAGATTCGTCCGATGGTGTCATGCGCGGGCGGATACGACGCTAGACTTCCATGACCGCGGCTTCCTTGGCCGCACCCATCTCATCGACCTGCCCCGTGTAGCGGTCGGTGATCTTCTGGAGTTGGTCCGCCGCGCGGCGTTCCTCGTCTTCTGAGATTTCCTTGTCGCGCTGCAGTCGGCGCAGGTGGTCCATGGCGTCACGGCGGACGTTGCGTATGGCCACACGCTCATCCTCGGCCTTGGAGCGAACCAGCCGGCTCATCTCCTTGCGACGTTCCTCCGTCATCTGCGGAATCGGGATGCGGAGCAATTGTCCGTCTGCAGCGGGGGATAGTCCCAGGTCTGTCTGAAGGATGGCGCGCTCGATGGCCGTCATGGCGGAGTGGTCATAGGGCTGAACGACGAGGAGGCGCGGTTCCGGGGCGGTGATGGTCGCCAGCTGTTTGAGCGGAGTGGGCGTCCCGTAGTAATCGACCCGGAGTTCCTCGATCAGGGTAGGGGAGGCGCGGCCGGTGCGGATGCCTGCCAACTCGCGGTCAAGAACCTCGCACGTGACCTGCATTCGGTGTTCTGCACCGTCGAGAATCTCTTGCGTCATGGCTTGTCCTCCCTCCGGGCGCGCCTAGCGTGTTCCGCTTGAGTTGACGAGCGTGCCGACCGTTTCACCCCTCAGTATTCTGCCAACGCTTCCCGCGTCAAAGATGTCAAAGACGACGATGGGCAGGCTGTTGTCCATGCAGAGGGTCAGCGCCGTGCTGTCCATGACGCCAAGCCGCAGATTGAGGGCCTCCATGTAGCTGATGGCGGAATACCGCTTCGCGTCAGGTTTCTCATTGGGGTCGGCGTCGTAGATGCCGTCCACCTTGTTCTTGGACATGAGGAGGACGTTCGCGCCCACTTCCACGGCGCGCAGGGAGGCCGCCGTGTCCGTCGTCATGTACGGGTTGCCGGTTCCGGCGGCGAAGATGACCACGCGGCCTTTCTCCATGTGGCGAATGGCGCGGCGGCGGATGTACGGCTCCGCGACGGCCTGGATGGCGATGGCGGAGAGAGTGCGGACATCCGCGCCGAGGCTTTCAAGCGTCGTCTGGAGCGCGAGGGCGTTGATGACGGTGGCCAACATGCCGGAATAATCGGCGGTGGCGCGATCCATGCCGGACTCCTGGGCGATTCTGCCGCGCCAGATATTGCCGCCGCCCACGACGATGCCCATCTGCGCGCCGGTCTGCAGAACGTCATAGATCTCGGATGCGACGACACGGACGGTATCAACGTCAATGCCGGACGCACGAGGGCCCATCAGCGCCTCGCCACTGAGCTTGAGGAGGACTCGCCGCGGTTTGTCGCCGTCCAGCGCCCCGTTCCTTTCTCTTTCGCCCTCATCCTAAACCCTCTCCAAGCGGGAGAGGAGATTCTGGATTCCCGCTTTCGCGGGAATGACGGGTAGTAGAGGAGATGTACCTGGCTACTCCTCGCCGATGCCGTAGCGGGCAAATCGCCTGATGACGATATTTTCACCCACCTTGGCGACGGTGTCGGTGAGAAGGTTGCCGATTGTGAGGCTTGCGTCCTTGACGAATGGTTGGTGGAGAAGACGTGGCTCGCCGGAGGACGTATCGAGATCATCGAGAGGGATTTCATCATCAATGGCCTGCGGATTCATCGCAGCGACCTGTAGGGCGATGTTGTGGGCGAGCTCCCTGAAATCCTCGGTGCGCGCAACGAAATCCGTCTCGCAGTTGAGCTCAACGATCACGCCGATGCGCCCGCCTGCGTGAACGTAGGTCTCGATGAGTCCCTCGTTTGCCGCGCGTGAGGCCTTCTTGGCAACGGTGGCGATGCCGCGCTCCTTGAGCAAGTCGCTTGCCTTGTCCATGTCGCCCTGCGCATCCTCAAGTGCACGTTTGCAGTCCATGATGCCCGCGCCGGTGCGCTCCCGCAGTTCCTTGATGGCATCAGCTGAGATTGTCGTCACTTCATACTCCTGCCGTTATTTTCTGCGCGCCGCCGTTGCGAGCAGCGCGGTCAGCGCCTGTTTCTCATCGAAGCCCGCGCGATTGCAAGCTTGCGTCTTACGTGGTTGAGTTGGATCAGGGTAGGGGGTCAGGCAGTCGCTGCGGCGGCCTCGCCCTCCTGCCTCATGTTCTGTCCCTCGGTGGCGCCCTCGATGACGGCATCGGCGATGCGGCCGGTCATCAGGCGAAGGGCGCGGATGGCGTCATCGTTGCCGGGAATCGGGTAATCAATGAGGTCAACGTTGCAGTCCGTATCGGCGATGGCGACGATTGGGATCCCCATCTTGCGCCCCTCGGCAATGGCGATCTTCTCGCGGGCCGCATCGATGACGTAGATCGCGCCCGGCATCTCCGTCATCTCCTTGATTCCGCCGAGATAACGGTTGAGCTTGGCGATACGATCTTCAAGCCGTCCCGCCTCTTTCTTGGGCAGGAATGCGAACTCTCCTTTGGCGCGGCGATCCTCCTGCCGCACGAGGTAGTCGATGCGCGACTGAATGGTGCGGAAATTGGTGAGAGTACCGCCCAGCCAACGCTGGTTGACCCATGGCTGTTCGGCGCGTGTAGCCTCCGATGAAATCGCGTCTTGCGCCTGCTTCTTGGTGCCGACGAAGAGCACCTTCTTGCCGGACATAGCGACTTCACGGACGAACTCAGCGGCCGCCTCAAGGCGATTGAGGGTCTTCTGGAGATCGATGATGTGGATGCCGTTGCGCTGCGTGAACACGAACGGCTTCATCTTGGGGTGCCAGCGGCGTGTGGGGTGTCCGAAATGGACTCCGGCCTCCAACAGGGTCTTCATCGTGATTTCAGGCTTATCCCCGTCTTCCGGAGTCGGCGGCGTCTCCGCCGCAGCCTGAATCGTCGTCGTTTCCTCGCCGGACGTTGTTGTCTCACCGTCAGTCGTCAAGAGCCACCCCTTTGAATCCGCAATGCATATCTGGCTCAGTATAGCATGCGAGCCATGAGATGCTTAGGTTGACCGCAGATACAACCACACATACAATCTTATGTGCCGCCAAATACGAATTGGAATCGGAAATATGCCCGTATGGCCGGTGGCGGTTGACACGAAACCGGGTCAGTCCGGCCACGAGGGAACGGGGAAATAATCGTGCCACGATACGACTACGATTGCCCAGAATGCGACCTGCGCTTTGAGCTTCGGCAGAGTTTCGATGCGGAACCCGTCGCGCCGTGTCCAACCTGCCAGGCGGAGAGCAAGCGCGTACTGCACGTTCCGCAGGTTGTCTATAACGCGGACGGATTCTATACGAGTGAGCAGAAGAAGACCGGCTTTGGCAGCTATTGGAATCGCAAGGCGGAGGCCGAGGACCAGGGCAAGATGGACCCTGACACGGGAGTCGGCGCTTACTAGATTGTAGGGCCGTCTCTGTCAGGCCTTTTCGATTCAATTACCAATCAACGGGAATAACAGTCATGCCGATGTACGACTATGAGTGCCCATCATGCCCGCATCGCTTTACCGTGCGGCAGGGGTATCACGATGCTCGGAAGGCGACGTGCCCGGAGTGCGGCGACGAGGCAAAGCAGCGTATCTCCATGCCCGCCGTCGTGTTCAAGGGGAGCGGCTTCTATGTGAACGATTACGGCGGCAGGAAGACCGGGCAGCCGCCTGCAAGAGAGTCCGACGACGGCGGTGATTCCGGCGGAGACGCCTCAAGCGGCGATGATCACGACCATGCCTCCGCCGGCGCATCGGACCATTCCCACCCCCACCCCCATCCCCATCCTCACTAAACATCCGTGCGGGTCGTCATTCAGCGAGTCTCACAGGCGAGCGTGCGCGTTGACGGCGAGATTATTGGTCAGACAGGGCACGGGGCGCTCATCCTGGCAGGTGTTAGGGACGGCGACACCGAGGAGGACGTCCGCTACCTCGCGGGGAAGATACCCGGGCTCCGCATCTTTGCCGACGGCGAAAGCCATTTCCAAAACTCCGTGGCCGAGACGGGCGGCTCAGTGCTTGTCGTCAGCCAGTTCACCCTGTACGCGGATACGCGCAAGGGACGCAGGCCGAGTTTCGTGGAGGCGGCGCAGCCCGCAGAGGCTGAGCGGCTCTATGAACTGCTGGTCAGCGAGCTGCGCGAGCACGGGCTGACAGTCGAGACGGGACGTTTCGGGGCGATGATGGACGTGGAACTGGTCAACGACGGGCCAGTGACGATCATCATCGACAGCGAGGACAGGCAGCGGGCCAGACGCGGTTAACCACCCAGATCCGGCGGTCGTATGGTCAATTCGGCGGAGATAAGAGCCAAAACGATCGCCACAATAACAACCAGCGAGATTCCAACGAACCACGGGATGTACTTCTGGAACGGCAGCGGCTCTTCAGGTCGCCTCAACGGCGGCCACATCGCGCCACGATAGGCCAGAACCAGGTTCTCCAATGATTGGCCGGCGATAACCGTGACGCCGGCCTCCTCCACACGCTCCCGCGCGGCATCAGAAAGCTCTCCGTCAGTGATCAGAAAGGCAGCTGTCGCCTGGAGCGACTCCTTTTGGTTGCTGAACTCCTCCACCACGGACGGGTCGAGTTTTCCAGGCGACACGCCGAATTCGAATCGCGCAATTGCGCGATGGCCGCGACCGTGAAGGATAACGAGATCGCCGATGGGCGGCTCCTCGCCGGACTCATTGGTGGGCAGCATGTAGCCGCCGCGTCCGAGATAGCCGAGAACGACGTCTTTAACGGTCTCCGGCTCGTAACGCCTCATGGCCCGCGGATAATCAGCGCCTGCGGCGTCGGCGGTTGGCGTTGGGCCTCATGCTTGGCGGCAGGCGCTTGCCGCCGCCGGGACCACGATAGGACGGCTCACCGGGCTCCGGGTTCTCAATCGGCGCGGGCGCCTCTCTGCGAGGAGTCTGTCCGGCGTTGCGCCTCCGACGCCACAGCCAGATGTAGACGGGAATCATCACCGCCGTGAAGTAAACTGTCGCGCCAACAATGATCTGTGACTCATACGTGGCGACGAAATCGCCCAGCGGAGTGCCGGACCGATTGTCGATGACCCATTGCATCGTCCACGGCAGATGGAGTGGGTTCAAGACAATGAAGCCCACGGCCACGAGGCCGATGATGTAGTTTCGGTAGACCTTGTTCATGTTGGATTATCGTGGGGTCAGGGGTTAGGGGATGTCAACGGCGAGAATCACGGATCCCTTTCGGTTCACGTTTGCCCACCCTTATTTGAAAACAACATAATATCTATTGTGCGAAGTTGGGTACGGCATCAAGAAAACAGGCCGTGAGTCCCTGCCCGACAGTTTTGAGGCCAAGCTGGGAAGCTCCGTTCACTCTTCGACAGGCTCAGGGTGAACGGAGCTTTGTCATTCTGAATGGAGCGCAGCGGAGTGAAGAATCTAGCGTCGCGTCGAGGCGGCGAGGTTGAACTCGATGGCGCTGCGGAGGTCATCAAGGCCGCGGCCCGAGAGCACCGATACCGGGATGATTGTGAGGTCTGGCGTCTTGCCGAGAGCCTGATCCAGCAGCGCGCGGTATTCCGGCGACGACTCTGCATCAACGAGGTCCATCTTGTTCATGACGAGAATGCGCGGCTTGTCCGCCACCTCAAGCTCGTCCAAGAGCGAGAGCACCGATTTGTAGTGCATTGACGCGGCAGGCGCGTTGGCGTCCTCCACGTGGAGTAGAAGGTCGGCATCCTGCAATTCCTCAAGCGTTGCCCTGAAGGCCGCGACGAGGCTGTGCGGGAGTTTCTGGATGAAACCGACCGTGTCCGTGAGCAGTCCTTCACCCCCGGCCGGAAGCCGCATCATGCGTGTGACGGGGTCAAGCGTCGCGAACGGCTTGTCCTCCGCAAGCACGTCGGCACGCGTGAGCGCGTTCATCAGGGTGCTCTTGCCCGCGTTCGTATAGCCAATGAGAGAGACGGTGGGCAGGCCCTTGTTTTTGCGCGATTCACGGTGTTGAGCGCGGCGGCGGCGCACATCCTCCAACTGCCCCTTGAGACGGTGGATGCGGTTGCGGACAAGGCGGCGATCCGTTTCCAATTGAGATTCACCGGGGCCTCGCGTCCCGATGCCGCCGCCCAGACGCTCAAGGTGGCTCCACTGCCCCCGAATGCGCGGCAACAGGTACTCGTGCTGCGCCAATTCAACTTGCAGCCGCCCTTCCATGGACTGGGCGCGCTGCGCGAATATGTCCAGGATCAGCGCGGTCCTATCCAGCACCTTGACCTTGAAGGACTCTTCGAGGTTGCGCTGCTGCGTTGGGGTCAGCTCGTCATCGAGAATGACAGTGGAAATCTCTTCGTCACGCGCGAGGTGGAGCATCTCTTCGAGCTTGCCGCTGCCCATGTAGTGAGCGGTGAAACGATCGAGCCGTTGGCGCTCAACAGCCACGACTGTGGCGCCGGCGCTCTGCGCAAGGGCGCTGAGTTCTTCAAGAGACTCATCGAGCAACGAGGACGCTCCCCTGCCCTTGACCGCCGCGCCGATGAGCAGCGCGCGTTCGTCGGGCCGGGCCGTTGCATGGCCGTTTGACCCCGGGCTGCTGCTGTTGCGTCGCTTGCTCATCTGCCTCCGCGTATGTCCCTTGTAACGACTACCCTCACGGGTCGTTGTGCGTTCAAGTATACGATGCAACGGCAGCAAACCCATCTTGGCGTACACCTTATGTGGCGCGCGTAGAATGAAATCAGGTCATGAATCTGCATCAACCTGAGTCCGAACACCGCTCTCCTGAGCCTCGACAGAACCCGGGCCGTGCGCTGTCGTTCACGGTTGGACTGTCCCTGCTCCTGGTGTTCATCGTCCTGGTCGCCGGCGTGCGTGAAACGTTCGTTGTGCGGGACGCTGATCGGATATCGTTCGGCGGCCCGGGAACCTTCGGCATTCTCTCTGAGGCGATACGTGTCTTTGAAGAGACCACGGGTATTCCACTGCGTCCCGACCAGGACGACATCGACCGCACCATCTATTTCATGACCATTGCGGCTTCCGGCGAGCGGGGTTTCAATACCGCCGAACGCATCCTGTCCGAAGTGCAAAGTTCGAGTGAGGAAGTGCCGTCCGCGGTGCCTCCCGGCCTCGAGGACGTTTGGCGGGCGATGCAGATCCTCCGGCGAGATTACCCTGACGCGCCATTGGAGGCGGTCACGGAGGCTGCGCGGCGGGGACTGTTTGTGCGCGGCGAAGACCCTGCCCTCACGTTCCTGGATGCCGGACAGTATGAGGATGCGCAGGAGTTCTTCGCGGAGAGCTCCTATGAGGGCATCGGGGCGCGTGTCGGAAACACGGGTGAGATCAACGTAATCTCGGACGTATTCATCGGCGGCCCCGCGGAAGCGGCAGGACTGCAGGCGGGCGACGGCATCGTGTCGGTAGACGGCGTGGACGTGACGGGAATGGCAGTCAATGACCTGGTGGAAATCGTCAAGGGAGAGAGCGGCACTGAGGTCGTGCTTGAGATAAGGCGGCCATGGGACGACCCCGCTAACCGGATAAGCGTCACGGTCGTGCGTGGAGTGGTAGCGACATCCCTTGAGACGCGAATCTTTGGCGAGGACACAGGACGACCATTGATCGGCTACATACGAGTCGAACGCTTTCACCGGGAAACCGGGGATGATTTCCGTGAAGCGCTGGGAAACCTGCTCGAGCGAGACATCGAGGGGCTGATCCTGGATGTTCGCTCGAATCCCGGCGGCTCACTGTCCGGCGCAGTCAGCATCGTCGGGGAATTCGTTCCGGATGGACTCGCGATGTACGAGGTGACGCGCGAGGGCCGCCGCATCGAATGGGAGGTCGACGAGGACGGACAGGCCTATGAACTACCCCTGGCGGTTCTTGTCAATGGATTCTCGGCCAGCGCGTCTGAGGTCGTGGCCGGCGCCCTGCAGGATCATGAACGTGCCACACTATACGGCACCCGAACATTCGGCAAGGGCAGCGTGCAGGCGTTCCAGGAACTGAGCGACGGTTCCGCACTGTACGTGACCGTCTCGAATTGGCACACGCCGTCAGGACGTCAGATCCAGGAAACAGGAATTGCACCGAACGTAGTGATAGTCCCAACGCTCGGCGACTACATCAATGATCGTGATCCGTCGCTGGCAACAGCCTATTGGGACCTTGTTGATGAACTCGCGCCAGCGCCCGCGGCGTGAGCGCGACTAGTCGTTGCTGTCAGAACCCTCGCCGCCGCCGAGATACGCTTCGGGGTTGCCGATAAACTTCTGCCGCTCGGACAGGCTCCTGAAGTAGTACCACCTGCCATCATGGCGGAACTTGGTGCCGACGCGGTTGTTGCCGTTGTCGATCTCCGTAACCTCGCTGTCGGAAAACTCGTACCCGGTAACAGGATCTGTTTCAGCCATCCCCACTCCCCCACTTTCTACGTGTTCAAGGCAATAATTCATGCCGACTGTACGCCGCCGCCCAATTGCATGTCAAGAAGCGAGACGTGTCCTGGAGCGACCACGTTAGTATTGATGGGCAGTCATGCAACACGGAACGGCGCAAGAGGAATGACAACAAGACACCTGCTGATTCGCTACCACGAGGTGGCGCTCAAGGGCAAGAACCGCGGCGTGTTTGTCGGCGCGTTGGCTAACAACGTGCGCAAGGCGCTGGCACGGGCCGGGCTGGATCATCCCGTTCGGCAGGAACGCAGCCAGATTCGTGTGGATCTGCCGGACGAGGCAGATGCCTCCCCTGCCCTGAGCGCGCTTTCCCGCGTCTATGGCATCGCCCGCATCGCACCGGCCCTCCGTACAGGCCTGGAGTTTGACGAGATCGTCGACGGTGTCAGGGACGTTATTCGCGCCGAATGGAACGGCGCAGAGACCTTCCGCGTTTCCGCATCCCGGTCAGACAAACGCTATCCGTTGACCTCTGTCGACCTAAACAACCGTATCGGCGCTCTCGTGGAAGAGGAGACCGGCGCGGCGGTCAAGCTGCGCGGAGCGGATATCGATCTGCGTGTGGACGTACGGGAGAAGGGCGCGTTTGTCTACGTGGAGTCCATTCCCGGCGCGGGCGGGCTGCCGGTTGGCAGTTCCGGCCACGTCATGGCGCTGTTGTCAGGCGGCATCGATTCGCCGGTCGCGGCGGCGCGTATGTTCCGGCGTGGGTGCACGGTGGACTTTGTCCACTTCCACAGTTTCCCGCTCGTGGACGGTTCATCGCGGGACAAGGCACGAGACCTCGTGCGCGTTCTGGATGAATCACAGTTCGGGTCACGGCTGCACCTCGTTCCGTTCGCGGACGCGCAGCGGCAGATCGTCGCGGCGGTCAACCCGGCGTATCGGGTAGTTGCCTACAGGCGATTCATGGTGCGGGCGGCGGAGGAACTCGCGAGGCGCGGCGGCGCGTTAGCGCTTGTAACGGGTGAGAGCATCGGGCAGGTGGCCAGCCAGACCGTGGAGAATATCGCCACCATTGACTCGGTGGCTACTATGCCCGTGCTGCGGCCTCTGGTCGGCATGGACAAGAACGAGATCATCGCAGAGGCCCGAAGGCTGGAGACGTTTGATATTTCAATCTTGCCGGATGAGGACTGCTGCTCACTCTTCGTGCCGAAACATCCGGTTCTGCGGTCTTCGCCGGGCGAGGCTGAGCGCATGGAAAACGTGCTGGACGTGGACGAGCTGGTCAGGATGAGCGCGGACGCTGCACAGATGGTGACGTTCGGGGAGTGAGGCAGAGAACCGAGCAGCGGCGCTAATGAGACTGAAATATCGCACGAGCGCATTGGCGCATGGGGCGCGGCGGCGGCTATACTGACTGCTCAAGCGCAATGCGCCTTGGGGGAGGTGTACGTGGTCTCATCCGACTATCCCGAATATGGCTACACCGTCACCATACGCCTGGAGTATCCGAACAAGATCGGAATGCTCGGCATGATTACAACCACTGTTGGCGAGCACGAGGCCGACATCACTGCCGTCGATCTCGTTCGCACGCGGGGTAAGCGCATCGTCCGTGACCTCACCATCGGCGTGATGAACATGGAGCACGGACAGCGCGTCGCGCGGGCGCTGCGCAAGGCCGGCGCAAAGATCATCGCTTTCACAGACCCATCGTTCCTCGTCCACACGGGCGGCAAGATCGAGATGCACACGCGGACACCCGTTGAGAACCACCGTGATCTCTCGCAGGTGTATACGCCGGGTGTTGGCCGCGTGGCCTCCTTCATTGGTGAGAACCCGGAGTCCGTGTGGTCGCTCACGTCCAAAGCAAACACCGTGGCCGTTGTCTCGGACGGGACGGCGGTGTTGGGACTCGGCAACATCGGGCCTGAGGCCGCCCTGCCCGTCATGGAGGGCAAAGCCATTCTCTTCAAGGAACTCGCTGACGTGGACGCATGGCCGATCTGCCTGGACACCAGTGACCCGGACCAGATTGTGGACACGGTCAAGGCGCTGGCTGTTGGGTTCGGCGGCATCAATTTGGAGGACATCTCCGCGCCGCGCTGCTTCGAGATCGAGGAGCGGCTGAAGGAGGAGCTGGATATCCCCGTGTTCCATGACGACCAGCACGGGACCGCGGTTGTCGTGACCGCAGCCCTGATCAACGCGCTCAAGATCGTCGACAAGGACATCGGCCAGCTTCGCGCCGTCATGACCGGCGCCGGGGCGAGCGGCGTGGCCACGTCGCGGATGCTCGTTGCGGCGGGACTCCGTGACCTTATCGTCTTTGACCGGCAGGGCGCTATTCACCGCGACCGCGGCGATATTGAAGGCAATACTGGCAAGATGTGGCTTGCGGAGAACACAAACCCACGCAACTTCGCCGGTGATATTCGAGCCGGCCTGAACGACGCAGACCTCTTCATCGGCCTTTCCGGGCCGGGAGTCATCGAACCCGAAGACCTGGCAAGCATGAACAGCGACGGCATCGTCTTTGCGCTGGCCAACCCCGATCCCGAAGTGTCGCCGGAAGAGGCGCATCGATACGTGCGCGTGGTGGCGACGGGGCGCTCGGACTACCCGAATCAGATCAACAACGCTCTCTGCTTCCCCGGCCTCTTTCGCGGGGTGTTGGACGTCCGCGCGCGCAGCATCAATGAGGACATGAAGATGGCGGCGGCGCAGGCTCTTGCCGCCGTCGTGTCCAATCGCGAACTGAGCGAGGAGAACATCATCCCCAGCCTCTTCAACTCACGCGTGGTGACGGCGGTCTCACGCGCCGTGAGCAAGGCGGCTCTGCGAACCGGTGTTGCGCGCCGCTCGCGCATCCACCACGGGGAGCACATGCCCGATCTGTCGCCGCTGGCGCATTAGACGTCGTTAGGCACATCAGCCTTTTCGAGCGTTTGCCTAACCCCTCTTTCGTTTTCTCCACCTGTAGGCGCGCCAGCCAAAGAAAGCCACGACAGCCACCGCTATCAATATCAGCGTGGCGTTCTGATAAGGTCCCGTAATCTCCGTGATTCTCTCCCAATTCTCGCCAAGCACCCGGCCTATGTAGGTCTGGATGAGGCTCCAGATGAATGTTCCGAGGGTCGTATACAGCAGAAACTTTAGAAGATTCATGCGGGTATAGCCCGCCGGAATCGAAATCACACTGCGGATGATGGGGATGAGCCGCCCAAAGACGATGGCAGCCTCCCCGTACTTTTCAAACCACGCAGTTGCGCGGTCGAGGTCGTTCTCGGAGATAAACGCATATTTCCCGTATACGGCGACAATATGGCGCACGCCGGCTTCCCGGGCGAAATAGCCTACGCCATAGAGAACCAGCGCCCCAATCACGGAGCCCGCCGTGCCGGCAGCAACAACGCCCCAGAAGTTCAGCTCGTCTCTTGCGGAGAGCGCGCCGGCGAATGGGAGAACGAATTCAGACGGCACCGGAGGAAAGATGTTCTCGGCGGCCATGAGAAAAACGATTCCGGGGTAGCCGATGGCAAGGATGACTTCCTGGATCCACCCGCCCAGAGTCTCAATGATGCCGGTCACGGCTTACGCCTTGAGAGTCTCCACCAACCAATTGACGGCGATGTCCACGGCCTCCACGTTGCTGCGGAATCGATGCCCCGCCCCCGGCAGCATCATCAACTCCGTCACGGATTCATCGGACGCCGCCAACAGCGCGTGAGCGTCCCCCGGCGGCACAACGTCATCCGCGTCGCCGTGCATGAGCAGCAAAGGCCGCGGCGCCACACGGGCAACCGACTGCGTCACGTCCATTTCCCCGTACTCATCAGCCCATTTTTCAACGGACGGTGGAAAGTCGGGGTCACGGATGATGCCAACGTCTCTGGCGTTCTGCACCATCTCCTCCGGTGAGCGGCTCCACCGCGAGCGGGCCGGTGAGGCGAACGAGAGAACAGCCGCAACCTCCGGCCTGCGTGCCGCCACATGGATCGCCACACGCGCACCCATGCTTGAGCCAAGCACGCCGATGCGGTCGATGTCCACCTCGGGACGCTCCCACACCCATGACAGCACGGCCTCCAGGTCTTGCGCCCATCCCAGCGGATGAAAATTGCCGCCGCTCTCGCCCGTCCCACGGAAATTGAAAATCACGGCGGCAAGGCCGCGGTGGGCGCATAGCTCCGCAATCTCGGCGTACGTCAGGCCCTCATCTGTTGGCGCGGACAGTGTGATATCCGCCGTTGGCGTGGGGCGGGCGGCGGGCATCCCATGGCAGAGAACCACTGCCGGATGCGGCCCCTGCCCGTCCGGTATGGAGATAGCGCCGACCAGCTCAATGCCGTCGCTGTCGATTGTTATGCGTTCAGTCGTGACGGGCATGATCTTGCCTCCGCGAACGCCCTGCCCTCGCTATTGCCGGCTTGCTAGGGCGCGCTAGCCGATGGGGCTGCTGATGGAGTCGAGCCGCCGCGTCCGCCGCCGATGAACGGCAGGCTGCCGAAACTCCGCGTCTCCCATGACACGATCACCTGCGAGGCGGTGAAGATGGAGCTGTACGTTCCGGACACGACGCCAATGATCATCACGAAGAGGAAATCGCGAATCGTCGCCGGGCCAAGCAGGAACAGTGCCAACAGCACCACAAGGGTCGTAAAGCTCGTGTTGATTGAACGCCCCATGCTTTCCATGATCGAGTAGTTGGTGGTAGCGACGATGTCTCGGTTCGTATCTCGCAGGATGTTCTCGCGGATGCGGTCGAAGATAACGATGGTGTCATTGATGCTGTAGCCGAGCAGGGTCAGCACGCCGACGAGGAACATGCTGCTGATTTCAAGATGCAGCCATTGAGAGCCCACGAGCATGAACAGCCCCGCCATGGCAAATGCAACGGCGATGTCATGCACAAGGGCGATGATGGCCGCGATGCCATAGCGGAACGGGTGCCGGATACTGCGGAATGCGTAGACGATGTAGCCGAGAATGCCGACCACCGCGATGAGGACGGCGATCAGTCCGTTCCGCACCGTCTCACGGGCGACGGCGGGTGAGACCAGGTCAAAGCTGTAACCCTGCAGTGGCCCGGCGTATTCCTCCAACGCGTTGCGCACGTCCAACTGTTGGCGTTCGGAGGCGTCCGCCAACGGCAGCCGCAGGAAATACTCGCGGTCGCCAAACCCCTGCACCACCGCGCCCTCATATCCGAGTGATTCAATGGCGAGGTCCACGTCCTCCTGCTCAGTTGCATTGACGAACGTCGCGTCAACGGCGGCGCCGCTGCTGAACTCGATGCTGAAGCTCAGGCCGGGGCCGAGGAACAGCGCGGCCAGCCCGGCGGCGATAAGCACGAGGGAAAAGAGGAAGTACGTGGCGCGGTATTTGGCAAAGTTGATCATTCTTGGCTTCCCTTTACGGAATATAGAGCCTCGTCTTGCGGAGTGGCTCAAAGTTGGTTACGAGGCGCAGCAGGCGGCGTGTGATGACGAGGGCGCTGAACATGCTGAGCACAACGCCGATAGCAAGAGTAAGCGCAAAGCCCTGCACGAGGCTTGCGCCGAGCCGCTCGCCGAACCAGAAGAGGATGGCGGCGATGATAAGCGTCGTGAAATTGCCGTCCCTGATGGCGGGCCATGCGCGGTTGAATCCGATATCGATAGCCGAACCCATGCTGCGGCCTGCCCGCAATTCCTCCTTCATCCGTTCGAATATCAGGACATTGGCGTCAACAGCCAAGCCGAATGAGAGAACGAATGCCGCGAGGCCGGAGAGGGTTAGCACGACGGGAATCGACTTGAACACGCCAAGCACGAGGAGCGCATAGATGATGAGCGCAATTGCCGCCACAACCCCGTTCATGCGGTAGTAGAGCACCATGAACAGCGCGACCAGCAGGATACCGACCATGCCGGCGCGGAGGCCGCGCTCAAGCGCGTCGGCCCCGAGGAATGCGTCCACGTCACGCTCAAGGATCGGCTCCTTTTCAAGCGGTATCGGGAACGCGCCCGCGTTGAGTTGGATGGCGAGGATCTGCGCCTCTTCAAGATCGAGTCCGGTTATGCGGGGGCTCGTTGGGATTTCGGACTGTATGCGCGGGGTGAGGATGGCTTCGCCGTCAAGGAAGATGCCTAGCAGTTGGCCAACCATACGCCTTGACACCAGCCTGAACGCCTCACGGCCCTGGCTGTCCATCTGGAAATAGACTTCCGGAGCGCCCGTTGTGGGGTTGAATCCCACCTGCGCGGACCCCGGCTCAAGCCGGTCACCCGTCAGTTCAACCTCTTCTCCATCGACAACCGCCGTCGCAATCTCCCATTCCAGACGGAACTCCGGTTCAGGCTCAGGCGTCGGCGTTTCTTCCACCGCTTCGGTTTGGCCTTCCGCAGGAGTCGCTTCCGGGGTCGTTTCGGCAACGACAGTTGGCTCAGTATCGGCGGTTGGTTCAGGGGTTGTCTGAGCCGCTATTGATTGAGAGACGTTTGCAATCTTGGGCGCCGATGTCGTTCCGTCCGAGGGCCCCGCGGTTGAGTCCGCGGCATCGGACGGAGTTTGGTCAGCGGGCGCAGGTGTCGATTCCGCGCCCTCCCCAATGGTGGGCTCTGCTTCAGAAATTGCCTCCGCATCAGTCGCGTCATCGGATTCCGTTTCGGTTTCGGTGACTGTCTCCTCACCGGGTTCGATGGGTATCGGGATAAGCTCACGGAAATCAAGGACGGCGGGAGCGCCGATAAGGTCCTTGGCCGCCTGCACGTCCTGCACGCCCGGCAGCTGAACGACGATGCGGTTTGCGCCGAGCGTCTGAATGAGAGGCTCCGCCACGCCGAATTGGTCGACGCGCGTGCGGATGATCTGCACCACGCCCTGCAGCTGCTCGGGGGTGGGATTCGGATCGACGGTTTCATAAACGAGATGGACGCCGCCCTGCAGATCGAGTCCGAGTGTGAGGCCAAGCGGCGTATCCTGCTGGCCCCGCTCGATGTCCGTCAGGGGGATGCGCCACTCATCGCGCACAAGGCTGAGCGCCGCAAACAAAACAAAGAGAACGATAAACCCGGGGATGATCCATCTGCGCAGCCGAAGGCCGACTGCGCCCAGTAAGCCGCTCAATCGCTCCAACTCAGTTCCCTCTCCTCATTGCATTGTCTCCCCGCGCTCACCTGCCGGGGCGCCGAATCGTGCCTCCCATTCCCTGCGGGCAAACCCAAGCGCCTCCTCGGGGGTCGACACCTCGTCCGCGGCCAACGCCTCCCTGACAGCCTCAAGTATCTGCCCCAACTGCGGGCCGGGGCCAACGCCAAGAGCTTTCATGAGCATGTGGCCATTCACCACCATTGGCGCGGCCATGTCATCAGCGGGCTCGGCGAGAATCGACTCCATCACTAGGCTACAGTGGCTGACCCGCCTTCGCCACTCATTGGGGTCGAGCATGGGGCCCTTTGCGGCCAGAAAGTCGGCCATGCTCAGCCACACTGCTCCGATTGCCGCATCGCCGAGATCACGCTTGAAACGATAGAGAGCGCGGCGCGTTGGCGTCTGAAGATTGTTGCTGAGCTGCATGGGGCGCAGGTGCTGCCGCACAAGCAGGGTGACGTAGGCGTTGGCGCGGCGGCTGAAATGCAGCCGTTCCATCACGACCTCCGTCACATCGGCTCCCTGCTCCGGGTGGCCGAGAAAGCGCGTCCTGCCGGATTCTTCAACGGTCTTTGTCTCCGGCTTGGCGATGTCATGCAGCAGACATGCAAGCCTGGTCAGAACGGCCCGGTCTACTCCGCCGGACACCTCTTCCGCGAAATAGCCGGCAACGTGCTCGCTCCACGGCATCTGGGACAGGCTGGGATCGGCGATCCGTCTGTCACCGTCAAGCAGGCCGTCCATGAATCCGACGGTCTCCACAAGATGGTCGAACACGTCCCAGTAGTGCTCAATCGGCTGCGTCACACCGCGCGCGGCATCAAGTTCCGGCAGAATCCGGCTGAGTACGCCGATGTCATCAAGAAGGCGCAGGGCGGATTTTGTATCGCTCAGCCCCAACAGCTTGCAGAACTCGTCACGTAGCCGATCCGGTGAAACATCCGCGATGTGGGCGGCGTCGCGCTTGGCCAGCTCCGTCGTCCCCTCATCGACAGCGAAACCCAACTGCCCTGCCAGTCTCGCAAGGCGCATGAGTCGAATCCCATCATCGGCATAGATGGTGGGTTTGACGGCACGGAGAACACGTTCCTTGAGATCAGCGCAGCCGTCGAGCGGATCGATGAGATCATCCGGTGTCTGCCAGCTATCCAGCGGCAGCGCCATTGCGTTGACGGTGAAATCACGCCGCCCAAGTTCCGAGGCAATGTCCCGATTCCCAAGCGGCGTGATATCCAGAGTGGCGCGCTCCCCTGCTTCATCCACCGCGGAAAGCACACGGACATAGTTCCGGTCCTGGTCAAGGTGATAGAACGCGCCGCCGATCTCGTCCGCGAACTGTCTGCCCAGCTGCGGAACGTTCGCCGCATCCACCACCAGATCGGCGTCCGCGGTTGGAACGCCAAGGAGCATATCGCGAACGGAGCCGCCAACTACCCACGCTGCGGCCTGCCGCCCGGCAAGAAAGACGCGGGCGCGTTCGAGCATCTCGCCGATAGCTGTCCCGCGAACGTCGGCGGGAGACACCATCACGCTCACCGTCGACGCACGACCGGCGCAACGGGCCGGCGCAGTCGCCAAATAAGGTTTGGGTCGGGCGGCGGCTTTGGCTCCCCATCTTCAGACGCCTGCCTCTCAACGTCTACATCTGCCCGCAAATCGAGAGGGTACAAGTCCTCGATACGTTCCATGCGATCGATGTACAGAATGCCGTTGAGGTGGTCGGTCTCATGCTCCAGCGCCTGCGCCAGCAGTCCGTCCGCCTTTATCCTTACCTCTTGTCCATCCAGGTCAAGGGCCTTGACGGTCACACGCTCTGAGCGAATCAGCTTGCCGCGCCAGCCCGGGATGCTAAGGCAGCCCTCCTCAACCTCCCGCTCGCCCACACGCCGTATGATCTCCGGATTGATTAAGATGTGCGACACGTGCTCCTGCACAACGTTGCCGTCCTCATCGCGTTCCTCAGGAACCTCGATGTACGTCATACGCAGGCTGCGCCCCACCTGGTTGGCGGCGATTCCGACGCCGTGTTCCTTGTACATGGTCTCGATCATGTCATCGACAAGCGCACGCAGTGCGGGTGTAACGTTTGGCACGCGCTTCGTCTTTTCGCGCAGGACGGGGTCAGGTATGTGACGAACGGGAATGACACTCATAAGCGGCAACTTAGATTATAGCTGAGCCGCCAACTACAACAATTGAGGGCGGTTCGGGTCCGGGCCACTGTCCTGTGCGGGGGGCTCGACGCCGAGATGTTCATAGGCGCGGCGAGTGGCGCGACGGCCTCGCGGCGTCCTGTCCAGGAAGCCCAGCTGCAGCAGGTACGGCTCATAGACATCCATCACGGTGTCCGGCTCCTCAGCAATGGATGACGCCAATGTTTCCAGCCCCACCGGTCCCCCGCTAAACGTATTGATGAGGCTGTCCAGAACGCGGTGATCCGTGTCATCGAGCCCGAGCGAGTCGATGCCGAGACTGTTCAGTGCCTCACGCGCGGCCTCGCCTGTCACCGTGCCATCGCCCTTGACCTGAGCATAATCACGGACGCGGCGGAGCAGCCTGTTGGCAACACGCGGCGTTCCCCGGGACCGCCCCGCAATCTCCACAAGGCCGTCACTTCTCGCATCAACGTTCAGCACAGTGGCGGAGCGAACGAGAATCCTCTCGATCTCCTCCGGTGAGTAGAAGTCCAGCCGATACGTCGCGCCGAAACGGTCGCGAAGGGGGTTGCTGAGGAGAGCATAGCGCGTCGTGGCGCCGACGAGCGTGAACGGCGGCAGGCTCACGCGCACGGAATGCGCGCCCGGCCCCTTGCCGATCATGATGTCCAGCACGTGATCCTCCATGACGGGATAGAGCACCTCCTCAACGGAGCGCGGTAGACGGTGGAACTCATCCACAAACAGCACATCGTGCGGACGGAGTTGGGTGAGCATCTGCGCGAGATCGCCCGCGCGAGTGAATGACGGCCCGGCGGTGACGCGGACGCTGACGCCCATCTCTGCCGCGATGATAAACGCGAGCGTCGTCTTGCCGAGGCCGGGAGGTCCGTGCATGAGAACGTGATCCAGCGGCTCATTCCGCTGCAGGGCGGCCTGGATGGAGACCTTGAGATTGTCGATGACGCGGCTTTGGCCGACGTAGTCCGGCAGGCGGCGAGGGCGCAGACCGCTCTCAAGCGCGGTGTCCTCGTTCTGCGTTTCCGGCGCGACTAGCCGATCCTCTGTAGGCTCCGTCATGCCGGTATTGTGTCACGTACGGGCGCGAGACTGCATCCGCCGTTGCATGGCCTCGGATGGCTTGGCCATCTTGTGGCCGGTGGTGAGTTTGTTCTGCACTTCCCGGATGATGCGGGGCGCGAGCCTGCCCTTATGCCGCTCGATGAACGCCAGGACGGGCGCGGGATCGCGTTGGCCGAGTTCACGCAATGCCCAGCTCAGCGCCTTTATGTGCAGGTCCGCCCGTTCATCGATGAACAACTCGCAGATCGCCAACGTTCGCGCGGCATCGCCCTTGCCAAGATGCCGTTCGTTCAGAGCGATGGTCGAGACCAGCCCTACCCTCTGCCACCAGAAGTTTTTTGACCGTGCCCACGCCAGCACATCGGAATCAGCGATCTGGCCACGCTGCCAAGCGGGGCCGCTCAGCTTGCGGGCAAAGTGATCGACCGATGCCCACCCGTCCAGCGTTCGGCCAAGTCGTTCCAGCATCCGCCCATCCAGGGAGTCCCGCAGTCCGCGATGACGATATGCAATCTCAAACGCAACCGTTCGCGCAGCATCATGGAGTTCGTCAGTTTCAATCAGCGCGTCACACAGAGCAAATACCGACTCGGCATCCACGCCGTCGGCCTTGAGTTGCTTAGTAGCGGCAGTTGCTACCGCACGCATGACAGGCCTGCGGAGAGGCTGTTCGCTCTCTACAAGCGAACGCAGGATGGATTCAACCGTGACCGGCATGTGCCCGCTCCGGCAGAGCAGTCCTGCCTGTCTATTGATTCAATGCGCGGTGGAGTTTCTCCGCGGTGAACGGCGCGCTCTTGAGCCTTATGCCGACGGCGTCATCGATGGCGTTGGCGATAGCCGGGAGAGTGGTCAGGTTGGA
The DNA here is from genome assembly GCA_034422835.1 of Dehalococcoidia bacterium. Classification (GTDB taxonomy): domain Bacteria; phylum Chloroflexota; class Dehalococcoidia; order UBA6926; family UBA6926; genus VXMO01. The sequence continues at coordinate 105,399 of DAOUJJ010000005.1, forward strand.
ATGCTCGCCGACGGCCTTGACGCGGTACGCACCCCTGCCCTCGCTCGTCTCAACGATACCCACGCGGAGTTCGGGAATGTCCGGCTCGGTGGGCATCTTGAAATCGGCGAACGACGGATTCGTCACACGGCCGCCCTCATCCACCGTCAACTCCTCCATCATTGCAAAGCCGTAGGCGTTGATCATGCCGCCCTCGATCTGTCCATAGAATCCGACGGGATTGATGATGCGGGACGTGTCATGGACTGCCGTGATGACCTTGACCTGGGGCTCGCCCGTCTCCCGATCGACCTCAACCTCTGCAACCTGCGCCACGAAGGACGTATAGGGGCTTTGGTCGGCCTCTTCCAGCCTACCCAGACCCGACACCGGCTCGCCCGATCTTTCGGCAATTCGCTCCATCGGCACCGACTCGCCGGTTCGCGTGTTGGTGAGAGCGCCCGCCCCAAACTCGACGATCTCCTCGTCCCAGCCATTGAACTCCGCCGCCAGCCGCTTGAGCTTGCCACGGACATCATCTGCGGCCATGAAAGCCGACTCCGTGATGATGAAGCTGCCGCGGCTGCCGCCAACGCCGGTGTCAAAATCCGCCTGGTCCGTGTTGAGCGGAACAACAGACACGCGTGAGATGTCAATGCCCAACTCATCCGCCGTGACCTGCTGCATCATCGTGTGGTTGCCCATGCCGGGATCGTAGATGGAGCTTGCGGCGAGGACGCTGCCGTCCGCGTTGACAGTGATGTTGATGGTGGTCTGACCGCCGCCCTGCGTGCGATGCCCAAAGGCGATGCCCCGCCCAACGTTCTCAGCCTTGGGCGTGTCCCAGCCGGATAGCCGCCCGGCCTCACGCAGAACTTCTTCGGCCTTGACGTCGAGGAAAACGCGGCCAACCGGCGTCTCGTCGCCGTCATGAAGGACGTTCCTGATTCGCAGCTCCAGCGGGTCCATGCCGAGTTCCTGCGCGATGAGGTCCATGTGGGACTCGCCGGCGAAGATGCCCTGCACCTCGCCGGGCGAACGATGGAATCCGCACGGAACCGTGTTGGTGTAGACCTGGTAGGCGTCAATCTGGACGTGAGGTATCACGTACGGGCCCGCAATCTCGGCGATGCCGGGGAGGTTGGAGCCGGGCACGGGTTTGTAGCTGCCATAGGCGCCGGAGTTGAAATAGACCTCTGCCTCCCATGCCGTGAGAGTGCCGTCACGCTTGACGCCTGCCTTGACGCGCATCGTGCTCTCATGACGGGGATTCATGGCGTAGAACTCTTCCGAGTAATCGAACGCCAGCTTGACGGGCCTGCCCGTCTTCTTTGCAAGGAAATAGCAGATGGGCGCGCCGTTGATGTCGCCCTTGCCGCCGAAATCCCCACCCACGTACGCGTAATTCACAGTGATGTTGTCCGGCTCCTCGCCGATAACAAGTGCAATTGCGCGGCGGTTGGCGAATGGCGACTTTGATCCCAGCCAGACCTGAACGTGGCCGGTCTCATCGATCCAGACAATAGTGTTGTGGACCTCAAGGTAGCCCTGGTGCGTGCGGGGAGTTGTGTACTCGTGCTCGACAATGAGATCAGCCTCCGCGAACCCTTCAGAAACGTCTCCCTTGCCCCAGGTTCCCTTCGCGAAGATATTGGACGGCGTTTCCTGTTCACCGGGGATGCCAAAGTACGTATTGAATTCCGGGTGCAGAATCGGCGCGCCGTCGGCCAGCGCCTCGTCCATCGTGACCACGCCGGGAAGTTCCTCGTATTCAACGTCGAGGAGTTCGAGCGCTCGCTCGGCGATGTCCTCATCCTCAGCGGCGACGGCTGCGATTGCGTCCCCGATATAGCGCGCCGCATCATACGCCAAAACGTGCTCATCCATGATCCGCTTGCCGAAACGCAGTCCCTGCACGTCCTCCGGCGTCAGAACCGCATGTACTCCCGGCAGCGCGAGCGCGGCGGAGGTGTCTATGGACTTAACGCGGGCGTGCGGGTACGGGGATCGGAGGACTTTGCACCACAACATCCCGGGCAGCGTCACGTCAAGCGCGTATTGACCGATTCCCGTCACCTTGTCCGGGCCGTCCGAGCGACCTATCGGCGCTCCGACGGCAGGCTGCTGCGCTGTTGCCATTGTGTGTTTCTCCCCTACCCGTTTACCTCGTCAAAAAGGAGGCCGGACGGCCTCCGCCGACTGTGTGATTCCTGTAACAAAGTATAGGGAAACGGATTATCCGCCGCTAGGGAGGGGCGCAGGTCTCCCTAGGTGGACACCGGCCCCGCAAAGTCTGGCGAATCATCGCCGTCATCAGTTGCAAGAACCGGCCGTTGCACGGAAGTCAGCGTCTCAAGCGTCTCATCGGACCCGTCGGCCAGTTGGCGGACGGCAATGGTGACGAGCGTCTCTATGTGGACGTGGGCGCGGGCGCCGAGTTCGAGTGACAGGCGGGCGGCATCCTCATGGGTGCGGGCCTCGACCATGGCAACGTAATCGTATTGTCCGAGGACGGCGTAGCGCGCCAGCAACTGTGTGCCATCCACGTTAACCTCGTCGGCGACGTGAGAAAACATCTCCGGGTCGCGCAGCATCGCCTGCTGGCCCTCTTCAGTGACGGTACACAGGAATATGTAGAGCATCCCGCCCTCCGATGATAATCATTGACATAGTAACGCAACGGGGACGGTTGCTGGGAGAAGGTGACGCCTTCTCCAATCAAACCTTTAGGTCAGTCCCCCCTCCATGTAGAGATAGCGGAGGAGGCCGGCGATTGATTTGGCGTCACGGATCTCGCCGCTGCGGATGAGGTCCGGGATATCGGCGGGAGGCGTCGGCACGACGGTGATTTCCTCGTCTGCGTCCGGCTCCACACCCTCAATGGGTGTCAGACCTGTAGCAAGAAAGAGATGCAGGAATTCGTCGCAGAAGCCGGGGGCGCTGTAGAAACCGCCCAGCGGCGCCATCGCCCCCGGATCGTGGGCAATCTCTTCCTGCAGCTCGCGCCGCGCCGTTATCTCGGGCTCTTCGCCTTCTTCACGTGTTCCGGCGGGGAGTTCAAGCAAGACATCACGGGCTGATGGACGGGGCTGGCGCACAAGCAGAATGTTGCCATCAGAATCGACGGGCACCATGACAGCTGCGCCCGGATGCTGAATGGTCGTCCACATCTGCTCCCGTCCGCCGTCCAATCGCATATGGTCCTCATAGACGGTGACAATGCGGCCCTCATGGACGGCGCGGCGTGAAAGGCGTTCCATAGCGTCCTCCGGTTGCCTAAGCGCTAAGCGCGGGTTGGAATGGGATCGAGAAGATCATCGTCGTCCGGCAGGTCAGCCGTGAACTCCCGGGCCACCGGCCTGCTCATCGCGATCTCGTTGCAGTTGGAGAACTTGGGGCAGCGGATGCACTCCGACCACACTTTGCGCGGAAATGCGAGTACATCGGCACGCTCGAATTGCAGCTTTTCATAGAAACCGGGCTTGTGCGTCAGGACGAAGACAGTCGGCAGCTCCATCCGCGCCGCTTCCTCAACGCATTTCTCCACGAGGTACGCGCCAATGCCCTGCCCGTGCAGAGCCTCGCTGACGGCGACGGATTTTATCTCGGCCAGGTCGTCCCAGAGGATATGGAGCGCGGCGGTGGCAGCCACCTCGTCGTTCTCATCCGCAATGATGAGGAAATCGCGGATATTCTCATAGAGCTCGGACGCGCTGCGCGGCAGCATCTCACCCTGGCTGGCAAAGTTGTTGATCATCTCGGCCATCCGGGGAACATCAGCCAGGCGCGCCGACCTGACGCGGAAGCCGCGTTGCGCGAGGGCGGCTTCCCTGACGGCAAGCGCTTCAGAAAGGGTGGTCATGGCGCCGTAACTCCCTGCGGCGCGGCAACGTCATCACCAGCGCCGTCCACATCCAGCAAGTCTGGGTGACGGCGGCGGCGGTTCAACAGATCACCGAGGCTGCGGTAGAAGTAACCGGAATCACGGAATCGCAGGAGGCGCGCCTGATGAGGGCTCCGGCGAACGGTGACAACAGTGTCGTCATGGACATCGAAATCATCCTGCCCGTCAAAGCTGAGAACCGCGCCGTGATCCGTTCTGATGCGAATCACAATCTCTGCGTCAGGCTCAACGAGGACGGGGGACTCAGACACGGGGTGCGCCGAAACGGGATTGATGATTAACTCTGCCGTCGTGGGCGGCAACACGGGCCCTCCGGCGGCGAGATTGTAAGCGGTGCTGCCGGTGGCGGTGGCGACAATAACGCCGTCGCCGCGAAAGGCAAGCAGTTCAACGCCGTTCACGGTGACGCCGACCTGCACAGTGCGGGCGGGGCCACCACGGCTGATGATGGCGTCATTGAGGGCATAGGACGTTGCGTCGTCATGATCGACTGCCAGCATCGTCCTCTCCTCGATTCGGCCTTCACCGTTCAGGGCCCGCGGCAACAGTTCAGACGAGGTGGATGCGTCAATCTCCGTAAGGAAACCGAGTCTACCGGCGTTGACGCCGAGGATGGGGATGCCCGAAGGGGCGACGACACGGGCAACCCGCAGGAGGGTCCCGTCACCCCCCACACTGACGATCAGGTCCGTACCCCGGTTGATTTGATCGATGCCGTCATCCCAGGACGATTGGAGCCACACATCACGGCCCAGCGCCCGCGCCTGGTCGGCCAGCATCGACGCAACCGTTTCCGGTTCCGCCGTTCGTGTCTGGTAGAGGATGCCGACTCGTTTCATGGGAACGCCATTATGCCGGGATTGCGCGGCGGCGTCAGACGGTCGGCGCGGTCTCGTCTCTCTAGATCAGGCGAAAACCGTCTCGCGCCCCTGCCCCGCCGCTATGCCTCGTCCTTCACTATCTGAATGAGCACTCCCGCCGCGCTCTTGGGATGAATCCACGCGAACTCGTCATTCGGCTTGCCGATGAGCTTCAGGCCGTTGCCCTGCACGAAATCGGCCGCGGCCTTGACGTCCTTCGTCGCAAAAGCGATGTGGTGCATGGTGCCGCTTGCGCTGCCGCCGTACTTCTCCAGGAAACGCGCCGTGCCGCTCGTGCTGTCATCCGGCGAGACGGCGAGGATCCCGCCGCCATTGTCGCCGGCAGGGATGCTCAGCACGCGGACGTTGTCCGACTCGATCTTTCGACCGCCCTTGAGGACGTTCGTCCTGAGCATGTCGGCTCGCATGCCGATGACGTTGCACCAGAAATGGCGGGCCTTCTCCATATCGCCTGCGACGACGCCGATGTGGTTCATCCGCGTGAAAACGCCCTTGCCCTGGTAGCGCTTGCCGACGTGATGGTCGTCCGTGAACCAGATCTCCAGCAGGATGCCCATGCAGTCGCGCGGGTGGAAGAACGCAACGCTGTCGAATGGCTCGTTCCTGGCAAGCTCCTCCGGTGAGGCGGCAATCTGCTGGATGCCGGACGCGCGCAGGTGCGCAACGTCATCGGGCACGTTCGTGGAGTGCAGGCAGACGTGGTGGAGCGCACCAACGCCGCCGCGCCGCTCGATGAATGTATGCGTTCCGCCGGGCGGGGTGCCGTCCGCAGGCGGAGCGTTCATCTCAAGCTCAGCGTTGCCGATGGGAATATCGAGAATGTCCGTGGGATCCGGGCCGCGCTGCTTGCTGCCCTCCGGCAGCGGTGAGCGGGTCTGGTCGACGTTCAGGCCGAGCCCGTCCGCAAAGACGTTCTTGGCCGTCACGAGGTCGGCGATGGCGATTCCTGCGTGGTGAATTCTGTCAAACAATGTTGTATTTCCTTATGGATTGTGTGTTGTCGTCAGTTCCGGCTGCCTTACTCGCCCACTATCTCGGCGACCTCAGCTTCAGTCACGCCGTATTCGCTCGCAAGCTCCCTATTTGTTCGGCCTACCGTCTTGCCCTGCCGGATTGCGCGCGCTCGCTCTGATGGGCTGAGCGGCCTGGGTTTGCCCAGATCGTCCTTGACGATCTGGATCAGGACGCCTGAGGCGCTCTTCGGATGAATCCATGCGCTGTCGTCAGTTGCGGCGCCGATGAGCTGAAGGCCGCGTGACTGCACAACGTCCGCGGCGGTCTTGACGTCGGCAGTGGCCAACGCGATGTGGTGCATCGTGCCACCGGCCCGCGCGCCGTACTTCTCAAGGAAACGCGCCGTGCCGCTCTCGCTGTCGTCGGGATGAACGCACGTGATGCCGGAATCGCCCATCGGCAGATTCAGAACAGTCACGTTGTCGGATTCCACGTGCCGGCCGCCCTTGAGGACGTTCGACCTGAACATATCGACACGGAAGCCAATGATATTCGTCCAGAAGTGGCGAGACTTCTCGATGTCTGTCGCCACGACGCCGATGTGCGCCATCCGTGTGAATAGGCCTTCACCCTGGTAGCGCATATCAACGCGGTGATTCTCAGTCGGCCATATCTCAAACAGGATGCCCATGCAGTCCCGCGGATGGAAGAATGCAACGTCCGTCCACGGCTCGTTCTCGGCAAGGACCTCCAGCGGCGCGGCAACCTGCTGTAGGCCGGAGGCCCGCAGGTGGCCTACGTCGTCTGCCATGTTGGTGGTATGCAGGCACACATGGTGGAGCGCGCCCAGCCCACCGCGTGATTCCACAAACCGATGAACGCCCGTGCCCTCTGCGGCGGCGGCGTTCAGTTCAAGTTCTGAGTGCCCGATGGGAATATCGATGATGTCCGTCGGGTCCGCCCCTCGCTGCGCTCGACCCTGGGGCCGTGGAGAGCGAATCCCGTCGACGCGAAGCCCAAGTGCGTCTGCAAAGATGTCCGTAGCTCCCTGGAGATCGCCAACGGCGATTCCGGCGTGGTGGACACGGTCAAACATAGTTGCTTACCTCCGATAGGTTCTGTGTCCGGGCCTCAGGCCGCAATGGCGCTGTTGCCGTCACTTGTTAGGAAATCATAGCGCATAGGCGCGGACTTGCGTTATTGAACGTAGCTGACCAAACGTGATTCAGATTCCCGCCTTCGCGGGAATGACGAGTGGCGGAGCGGGAATTACGGGTCCTGAAACACCAAGAGCAAATGAGATTTATGGTGTGAAGGACGCGGCGGCCTCCGTTGCGCGGGTGATGAGCCAGAACGGAACGATGCCCAGGATAATGACGCCGATGAGGCTGACGGCCATTGATGCCCGCAGCGAGAGGGAGCGCCCGGGTTCGCTCTCTGTCGCGGCGGGACCGCCGGACTGCCACAGCCGGCGCACGGGGCGCAGGTAGTAGTACGCGGAGACGAAGCTGTTGAGGGCGCCCGCCAGCGCCAGCCACCAGAGATCGCCCTGCACCGCCCCGTAGAAGAGGTAGATCTTGCCAACAAAGAGCCCCGTGGGCGGCAGACCCACCAGTGAGATGAGCGCCACCGTCAGGACAACTGCGGCGAACGGCGACCGGGAGAATCCACCTGTCAATTCCTCGATGGAGTCGTTGCCGTTGGGCCGGCTGAGGGCGATGAGAGCACCGAACGCGGCCAGGTTTGAGAACGTGTAGGCCGCGAGGTAGAAGATGACGCCGCTCGTTGCCAGTTCATAGACGTTCGCCGCGCTGTTGCCCATCACGGCAACGCCGATCAGGATGTAACCGGCCTGCGCTATCGTGCTGTAGGCTAGCAGTCGCTTGATGTTGGTCTGGATGATGGCAACCACGTTGCCGATGGTCATGGAGGCGATGGCAAGCGCGCCGATGAGCAGCGGCCAGTCCAGCGCATCCAACCCCGCCTGCTCAAACGTAACGATGAAGAACCGCAGGAGGACGGCAAATCCGGCGGCTTTGGATGCCACGGAAAGGTAACCAACGATGGGCGTGGGCGCGCCCTCATAGACCGCAGGAACCCACATCTGGAACGGCACGCTGGAGATCTTGAAGCCGAACCCGACGATAATCAGCACGGCGGCCATGACTAGCGCGAGGTTGTTGGCTACGCCGCCTTCTGCGACGCGCTCCGCCACCACACCCGGCATGTCCGCGATGAACGTCGTGCCGGTCAGGCCAAACAGGATCGCCATTCCGTACAACATGACGGCCGTCGCGACGGCGCTGAGCAGCAGGAATTTCAGGGCTGATTCCGTGGAGCGCTCGTCCTTGAGCAGCGCTATCAGGGCGACAAGCGCAAATGTCTGGATCTCAAGCGCCAGAACGATGGAGATCAAGTCACCCATCGAGACGAGCAGCATCATGCCGACGGTCGCCAGCAGAAGGAGGCCGTAGTATTCGCCGTGGAAACGAGCTAGGCGGCGTTCAACGTAGGCGGGCGAGAAGAGAATAGCCAGCAGCGTCCCGCCAAGCACGATGAGCTTGAACATCGTGCCGAAGAGGTCTGTGACGACGATGCCGGAGTAGCTTGTGCCGGAGGCATCGGACGTCCAGAGCCAAACGGCAGCGCCGCCCGCCATGGCTACGCCCAGAGCGCTAAGCCACGCGAGAACTCGTTTGTCCCGCGCGATGAGGTCAACCAGGACAACGGCGATGGCGGCAAGCGTCAGGATGATCTCCGGCGCGAGATGCCCAAAGTCGATGCCCAGAGAGGCGGCGTCTATCTGCGTCGGCATGACCGCCTACCCTCCGCCCACCAGCAGGGTCACGCCGTCACGGAACACGTCGGCCACGAGCGCGGGATAGACGCCGACAATGATGATCGGCAGAACAAGCAGCGCCATCGCCACGAAATCGGCTCGTGATGCGTCCTTTACGGACTGCCACCGCTCCTTCAACGGGCCGAGCAGCACGCGCTCCACCGTCCACAGGATGTAGCCCGCAGTCAGGACGATGCCCAGCACGGCGAAACCGGTCTGCCATGGATAGGCGTCGAAGCTGCCGAGGAAGACCATCAACTCCGCCGCGAATCCGCTCAACAACGGCAGGCCGAGGCTCGCGAGTCCGGCAAAGACAAACACCGCGCCAACAATGGGCATCCGCGCCATGAGACCGCCGAGGTCCGGGATGTGGCGGGTGTGCGCGTTCTCATAGATGATTCCGACGACAAGGAACAGCAGGCCGGTGATCGTGCCATGCGCGAACATCTGCAAGGCCGCGCCCGTCACGCTCACGGCGCCAAGCGAGGCCACACCCAATAAGACCAGTCCCATATGGCTCACGCTTGAGTACGCGACAAGTCGTTTGAGGTCCGTCTGTCTGAACACCACCGCCGCGCCGTAGAGCACGCTGATGACGGAAAAGGCCACGAGTACCGGCGCCCATTGCTCCATCTCAGCAGGGAACATGCCCACGTTGATGCGGATCAGGCCGTAGCCGCCCATCTTTAGCAGCACGCCGGCAAGGAGCACGCTGACGGCGGTCGGCGCGTCCGTGTGCGCGTCCGGCAGCCACGTGTGCAGCGGCCAGACCGGCAGCTTGATGGCGAACGCGGCCAGGAACATGAGGAAGATGGCATCCAGCCCGAGGAAGGCGACGCGGAGAGTGTCCTCCTGCCCTGCCAGCGTCATCGCGCCCATATCGAATGAGCCGATGGCGAATCTCAGCGCAAGCACGCCCACAAGCATGAACGCGCTCCCAAAGAGCGTATACAAAACGAATTTCATGGCGGAGTATTCGCGGTGGCCGGTGCCCCACATCGCGATGAGGAAATACATCGGCACCAGCTCCACCTCCCAGAACAGGAAGAAGAGGAGCAGATCGCCCGCCACGAACACTCCCTGCACGCCGGTCAGCAGAAGCAACAGCCAGACATGGTACTCGCGGACGCGCTCCTTGACGTGCCACGACCCGAGCACGGCCACGACTCCCAACAGCGCCGTCAGGAAAACGAGCGGCATTGAGAGGCCGTCGATGGTCAGCAGATAGGAGGCGTTGACACCCGGAATCCACGGGTCTGACCCGTATTGTCCAAGCTGTTCGATGATCGGGCCGTTCGCGTTATAGGAGAGCCACGCGTAGGTTGCGAGAATGAGGTCAAGGATCATCGCTCCAAGCGCGATGCGCCGCACCAACATCTGCTCGCGTCCCGCAATCGCGACGGCCGCCGCTCCCGCCACAGGCAGGAAAACGATGAGGGTTATGAGGCCGTCGAAGGCTTGCATGACCTAGCCCACGCCTCCCCATGCGATGTATGCGGCAATGATGATCACCGCGCCGATGGAGAGCACGGTGATGGACGTTTGCAGCTGCCCGTTCTCGACCACGCGGATGCCCTTGCCCACGTTGCGCCCCACCAGGCCAAGCGTGTTGACCGCCCTGTCCACGACTCCCTTGTCGCTGTCGAACCACGCGAGGAACCGCCACATCCAGCCGTACAACGCCTTGCCGACAAACAGGTTCTCGTATAGCTCGTCCATGTAGTACTTGCGGGTGATGAGGTTTGCTATTGGTGCTAGCGGGCCGCTGACGGACGGCGCGCTTGTCCTCCCGCCCCGGTATAGAACCGTCACCACGCTGATGCCAAGCAGTCCGGCCACAAGTCCGATAGCGGCGGGGATGACTTGAATCTCCTCCACGTGCGCGCCCAGCGGCTTCAGAAGATCGGTGAACCAGTGCGTGACCGGGAAATTGATGAACCAGGAGCCGATGGCCAGCACCGCGAGAATCGCCATCGGGATGACCATGACCCACGGCGATTCGTGCGGGGTCGCGCCATGCCCCTCGTCATGGGTTTCATGGGCATCAGCGGAGCCGTCAGCTTCCTGCACCTCCCCGCCCCGGTATTGGCCGTGGAAAGTCATATACAGCGCGCGGAAGATGTAGGCGGCGGTCATGAACGCGCCCACGATGGCCAGCACGAACAGGATCATTCCGAGTGCGCCTTCGTATGACCACGCGATACCGAGTATCTCGTCCTTGCTCCAGAAGCCAGAGAACGGTGGGATGCCAGCAAGGCTCAGCGAACCGATGAGAAAGACGCCGTAAGTCCACGGCATGACACGGCGCAGCCCGCCCATCAGGCGCATATCGAACGTGCCGGTGGCGTGGTTGACGGAGCCGGAACCGAGGAACAGCAGCGCCTTGAAGAAAGCGTGGTTGAACAGGTGGAACAGCGCGGGGCCGAGCGCGCCAAGGCCGAGTGCCAGGAACATATAGCCCAACTGGCTGACGGTGGAATAGGCGAGAACGCGCTTGATGTCGTTCATCACGAGGCCCATCGACGCCGCAAAAACGACGGTGAATCCGCCGATGAGCGCCACGATGGTCCGTGCAGTCTCCGCCTCCTCGAACAGCGGCAGGAATCGCGCCACGAGGAATACGCCTGCGGCAACCATCGTAGCGGCGTGGATGAGCGCGCTGACGGGCGTGGGACCCTCCATCGCGTCCGGCAGCCACGTGTGGAGAGGGAATTGTGCGCTCTTGCCCGCCGCGCCCGCCATGATTCCCAGGCAGATAAGTGTCAGTCCCGTTCCCGTCAACGCCGCCCCGCCCGCGCTGAGCAGGTCCATGGAGGCGTTCGGGGCGCTGAGGGCGAACGTGACAGGTTGGTCATCCGGCCACAGCAGGAAGATTCCGAGAATGGCGAGTAGGAAGAAGAGGTCGCCGAATCTTGTGATGATAAAGGCCTTCTTGGCCGCTGCCGCCGCGCTCGGCCGCGTGAACCAGAACCCGATCAGCAGATACGAGCACAGCCCAACAAGTTCCCATCCCACGAACAGCAGGATCAGGTTGTTGGCAAGCACCAGCGTCAGCATCGCCGCCGTAAACAGGGCCATGAATGTGTAGTACCGGACGTAGCTCCTGTCGTCGCGCATGTAGCCATGTGAATAGATCTGCACGAGGAGGCTCACGGACGTGACGACCACCAGCATGATGGCCGTCAGGCCGTCGAGGAGTAGTCCTATTCGAAGCGAAAATTCATCGACACGGATAATCTCGTGGAGGGGTAGCACAACCTCCTGGTCTGTCCAAACGGCGTACAGCGCCCAGAGCGAGAGAATGAACGACAAACCGATGGCGCCAACGGTCGCGTCGAATGCGACACGCGACACCGGCCCACGCAGAGGACGGATAATCAGGCCGTTGAAAACGGCCGCCGCGAGCGGCGCGGCAATGATCAACCAGACTGCTGCCTCGGGCATTAGACTTTTCGCTCAATCTCTTCGGCGACGTGTTCACGGGCACGGGGGATGCAGACCTTGAACTCGGCGAACTCGTCGCCCCACTGCTCCACGCGGTCGGGCATGATGCGTGTGGGCAGGCCCTCTCCTTCATAGAGGGTCTTCCACATCTCCGCGGCCTTCAGTCCCTTCACCCGCTTGAACTCAACCCACATGTCTCTTTCCTGTCCGTCACTTCAACAGATTGATCTCCGCCGCATCCACCGTGTTCCGCCGCGCAAAGATGGTCAGCAGAATCGCCAAGCCGATGGCAACCTCCGCCGCCGCCACGGTGATGATGAAAATGGCGAAGATATGGCCTGCAAGCTCGTCCACCGGGGAGTAGCGTGAAAACGCCACGAGCGCCACGTTAACACCGTTCAGCATCAGTTCGATGGCCATGAGAATCACAACGACGTTGCGCTTGGCGAGAACGCCGACCAGTCCAACGGCAAATAGCCCGGCGGAAAGCAGGAGGTAGTGTTCAAGCGCGAGCGCGTCCATGCCCTGCCCGCCTCACCGCTCCCGCGCGATCACGAGCGCGCCAATCGTCGCAACAAGCAGCAGAAGTCCCGCCAGTTCGAACGGCAGGAGATACGTGCTGAACAACAGGTCAGGCAGGTGGACGCCTCCCGATGCCGCGTCGCCGACCATGGGTGAGATCGTTTCACCCCTGTCCTCACTGCGCCATTCCGTGTTGATCATGATGTACGCCAACCCGGCGAGCGTCGCCGCTCCGGTCAGCAGGCCGAGCGGCCAGAGTCGGTGGGAGTTGCTCGCCCTATTGATCTGCGCCGTCATCATCACCGCGAAGACGATGAGCACGGCAATGCCGCCAACGTAAATCAGGAACTGCGCGAGCGCTAGAAAGTCGGCGTCCAGCGTGATGTAGATGCCCGCGACGGCTGCGAGACTGACAAGCAGGCCCAACGCGGCATAGAAGAGGTTGCGCGCTGTCACGACGGCAAGCGCGCCGATCATGGCGGCGGTGGCGAGAAAGAAAAAAGCTAGAGTGACCAACGTCCCGCCTCGTGCTCCTCAAGCTCGTCCTTGCCTGTGTGCCCAATCATCTCCATCTGCGGGCGGAACTGCGTGCGCGGCTTCTTGGGCATCGCCTTCAGGTCCTCAACGCTGATAACCATGTCCTCACGGCCGTATGACGCTTGCTCGAAATCACCGCCCATGTGGAGCGCATCGTAGGGGCAGACCTCCACGCAGAGCGCGCAGAACATGCAGCGGCCCGTATCGATGTCGAAAACATCAACGTGATAGTCGCTGCCTACCTGTGAGTGTGGTTCCGGGTGCGTGACGATGCGAATGATGCCGAGCGGGCAGCCCTTGGCGCACGTGGCGCAGCCAGTGCAGCGCTCCTCGTACCAGACGAAGGTGTTGCCGCGGAATCTTGGCGACTGCTCCAGCTTCTCTTCCGGATACTGCGTGGTGAACGGCTTGCGGCGGAGGTAGCCGAGCGTCACCATCAGCCCCTTGATTGCTCCCGCGCCGAATAGAGCCATGGCCTCCTCCTACACCTGCGCTCCTGCCGGCGCAGCCAGTTGTTGATCGAATTTCGCAAGGCCGGGCACGCGCGCCAACAGCGCCAACACAACCACGGTCAGGCCGATATTGATGGCTGCGATGATGGCCAGCGCGGCGGTCGGCAGCGCCTCCCCGGGCTCCAGCGAGAACAGCGCTTGCATCGCCAAGATCTCTCCTGCCGTGACAAGGATGTTGATCGTCGCGAGCGGGAAAAGCAGCTTCCACGCCAGCGCAAGCATCTGGTCGATGCGGACGCGCGGCCATGTGCCGCGGAACCAGAAGAAGAGGAACACAATCACCGAGGTCTTGAGGCCGAACCAGATAACGCCGCCGATATCCGGCTTCCAGCCGGCGAAGAACAGCGTGACGATGACGGCCGACCAGCCGAGCGCGGCGACATACTCCGCGCCGTAGATGAGCGCGAATTTGGTGCCCGTGTACTCCGTGTGGAATCCGGCAACGATCTCCGACTCGGCCTCGTTGATGTCAAACGGCGTGCGGTTCAATTCCGCCGTCACGGCGATCAGCATGATGAGGAATCCGAGCGGCTGAACGAGAACGAAGGGGATGCCCTGCGCTTCGACAATCTCCTGCAGGTTCAGGGAACCGGCCAGCACAACGACGGACGTGACGGCCAGGATCAGCGGAACTTCATAACTGACGAGCTGCGCCACGCCGCGCACCGCGCCATAGAGTGAATACTTGTTGTTGGATGCCCATCCCGCCGCAAACGCGGCCAGCGACGATATGGACGTCACAGCGATGACATACACGATGCCCGCGTCCAGGTCCGCCACCGTCCAGCCGTCGAAGAACGGCACAACGGCAAACAAGGCGATGGCGGGCGCAAAGAAGAGGATAGGCGCGATGAGAAAGACGAGTCTGTCGGCCGCGCGCGGCGTCAAGTCCTCTTTGAGCACCAGTTTCATGAGGTCGGCGACACCCTGCAGCAGGCCGAACGGACCAACACGGTTGGGGCCGATGCGATTCTGCATCCGGGCGACGAGTCGGCGCTCGGCGTAGGTCAGCATGACGGCGCTGCCGAGCAGGATGTTGACGACAATGAACAGCCCCAGCAGCGGCATGAGGATGTCAACCCAATCAACCGGCAGGTATCCCTCAAGGATGTCGCGAGTAAGGTCGGCAATCATCGGTCAACCTCGCCCACGTTGATATCCAGCGTGCCGAAATTCACGATGAGATCGGCCAACTTCCAACCGATGCAGAGTTCGCGCAGGACGGTCAGGTTGATGAACGACGGAGCGCGGATACCGCAGCGGTACGGCGCAATAGTGCCGTCGCTGACAAGGTAGAAACCAAGCTCGCCCTTGGTGGCCTCGATGGCGCTATAGACCTCGCCGGCGGGCGGCCGGATGAAAAAGTCGGCGGGTGTGCGCGTGATGCCCTCAGGCAACTCGGCCATGCACTGCCGCACCATCTTTGCGGACTCTTTCATCTCCTGCAGGCGCACCCACATGCGATCCCAGTTGTCCCCGTTCTGCGTTACAGGAACATCAAAATTCATGCGGTCGTAGACCTCGTACGGCGCCTGCTTGCGGAGATCGAAATTGACGCCGGATGCTCGCAAGTTGGGGCCGGTGACGGAGCACTCGATAGCGCGTTCACCCGTCAACGACGCGATGCCTTTCATGCGGGAGACAAGAATCTCGTTCTCCAGCAGCAGTTTCTCGTATTCCGCCACGCGCTCCTCAAAATCATCCAGGAAACCGTTGACGGCGGTGTCGAACCCAGGCGGCAGGTCGTGGGAGACGCCGCCGATTCTCATATAGCTGAACGTGATGCGCGCGCCGCAGATCATCTCAAACAGGTCCAGCACCTTCTCGCGCTCGCGGAACATGTGCATGAGCGGCGTGACCCATGCGCCGAGGTCGTTGATGAGGAATCCGAGCGCCATCAGATGGCTGGCGATGCGCATCAGTTCGGCGGTCATCACGCGCAGATACTGCGCCCGCTCAGGCACCTCGACTCCCGCCAAGGCCTCCACGGCGCGGACGTAGGCGAGGTTGTTGGTCATGCCGGAGAGATAATCGAGGCGATCCGTCAGCGTGATGACCTGTGTGTAGCTCCGCTCCTCCGCGAGCTTGGAACTGCCCCGGTGCAGGTAACCGAACACCGGCTCAACGTCCACAACCTCCTCGCCGTCCAACAGCGCCCGTATGCGGAACACGCCGTGCGTGGACGGGTGCTGTGGCCCCAGGTTGAGCAGCACCGGCTCGATATCATAGTCGGGCGAGTCGACCGTGTTGGGTTGTTGTGGCGACTGCATGGCAGGTCTACGCAAAGTCTTTCCGCAGGGGATGGCCCGGAAAACCCTCCCACAGCAGGATCCGTTTCATGTTCGGATGGCCGTCAAACTCGATGCCGAACAGGTCATAGATCTCGCGCTCCTGCAGATTCGCGCCCTCCCACACCGGCGTCACGGACGGCAGGCTGAGCTCATCCCTGCCCCACACACGGACCTTGAGCGTGGCCTCCTGGTTGCGGCGGATGGAAAGCAGGCCGTAGCGCAACTCGAACCGGTCGATGAAATCGACGGCGTCGATAGAGCGGAGCATCCGGAAATCAGTCTCATCATCGTCCCGGAGAAGCCGGCACACGTCTGCAATGGACTCAGGAGAGACAACAACCCACTCGTCGCGCTCCTCCTCAACTGCGTCCGGCAGCGCGGCACGGAGTTTCTCGGCGATGTCGTGACCTGACAGGGTGGTTGTCATACGGCCTCAGGAGATGAGTTTTCTCAGGCGCGGCCCACTCTCTTTCACAAGGGACTCGCGCTTGATCTTTTCCTGCAGCTTGAGGAGGCCGTGAAGCAAGGCGTCGGGACGCGGGGGGCAGCCGGGCACATAGACGTCGACGGGCACCAAGCGATTGACGCCCGGAACGACGCTGTAGCCCTGGTAATACGGCCCGCCGCTTGTGGCGCAGACACCCATGGAGATGACCCACTTGGGGTTCGGCATCTGCTCATAGATGCGGCGGACGACGGGCGCCATCTTCCACGTCACCGTGCCGGAGACGATCATCAGATCAGCCTGTCGCGGCGAGGCGCGGAAGATCTCCATGCCGAATCGCGCTTGGTCGAATCGCGGCATCACGGCGGCGATCATCTCAAAGGCGCAGCAGGCGAGGCCAAGCGTAACGGGCCACACGGAGTTGGAGCGGCCCCAATCCAGCAGCGCATCAAGGGATGTGACGAGAACCGAGCGCTTGAGCGACTCGGGAACCTCAATCGGCTCATCGACGTGCTGCTCCGTCGCCAGGGCGCGCAGCCGCTCGATAACCTCTCCCTCTTCATTGTCCAACTGGTTCGTGGTAACTGTGAGAGGAATGCCGTAGGGCGAGGGCAGCTGCTCAGGCCCGGGCGGCGTGGGGGTCATTTCTGCCACTCAAGCGCCTCCTTTTTCCATTCATAGAGGAATCCAACGAGCACAAACAGGAGGAATATCGCCATGCCGATGAACGCCACCCATCCCAGTGAGAGAAATCGCGCCGCCCATGGCAGCAGGAAGATCACTTCAACGTCAAAGATGACAAAGAGCAGGGCGAACAGGTAGAAGCGGAAGTTGAATTGCACATTTGCCTCTCCCGTTGGGACCATTCCGGACTCATACGTCATGCGCATGAACCGGGGCTCCTGGTCGGCGGGTGTGGAGGGTCGAATGCGGATGCGCTGAAGCATCCCGGAGAAGATCATCAGGCTCAGCGGAACGAGTACGGCGGCAACTGCCATAGCCGCGATAATCCAATACTTGCCACTCTCAACCACTGTCGAGGCTCCCTAGGCAGGTCGGGTTCCGCTTGGCACCATAGCTCACTCTATGTACGCGCGCGCGGCCATGTCAAATGGCATGGGTCGAAACGTGCCGTATCCTAATCGCATGACAATTCCTGCCGAACCGCTGCTAAGCGTGGACAATCTGCACACGTCCTTTTTCACCCAGGACGGCACCGTCAAGGCCGTTCAGGAAACGAGCTTTGCCGTTCGCCCCGGGGAAATCCTGGGCATCGTCGGCGAGAGCGGCTGCGGCAAGACGACGGCGGGCCTCTCCGTGATGGGACTCGTGCCCTACCCCGGCCGGGTGGTGGACGGGCGCATCAGCTTCAGGGGAACCGACCTGGATGAGATGGACGAGGACGATCGTCGCATCCTGCGCGGCGAGGCGATGGCCATGATATTCCAGGACCCGCAGGCCGCGCTAAATCCCCTTATCACCATCGGCGACCAGATCGCGGAGATATTCAACGCGCACGGGCGCATTGACGCGGATGAGGTGCGTGAGCAAACGCTGACGGCCCTGGCCTCGCTCGGCCTGCCGGACCCCGAGCACGTCATGCAAAGCTATCCGTGGGAGATGAGTGGCGGCATGTGCCAGCGGGCGATGCTGGCGATGATGCTGGTGCTGGAACCGGAGCTGCTCATCGCGGATGAGCCGACATCCGCGCTCGACGTGACGCTGCAAGCCGAGATTCTGGAACGAATCATGGGGTTGGCGAAAGACTCCGGCACGGCAATCATCCTCATCACCCACGATATGGGTGTCATTGCGCGGGCGGCGGATAAGGTATTGGTGATGTACGGCGGGCGCATCGTGGAATCCGCCGACACGGTCACGCTGTTCCACAACCCCAGGCATCCCTATACCGCGGCGTTGTTGAACGCCGTACCCCGCCTGGACAGGGATACCAGGCCATTGCACGGCATTCCGGGGGCGCCGCCGGACCTGCTTGACCCGCCGGACGAGTGCCCATTCCTGCCCCGCTGCAACAAGGCAACCGTCGTCTGCCGCACAAATCCGATGCCGCCGCTGGTCACCATCGATGAGGGGCACACCCTCGCCTGCTACAACCCCCTCACAGAGCCGCGGGTACGCTAACCCATTAGCCCCTCTGCGGCGTCCCAACGCCGCAGAGGTCTGCGATGAGCAGCTCCATCGCCGTGTCCTCGTTGAGCTGGCCGGTCTTGAGCGCGATGTCATAGTCCAGGATGGCCCGGTGCATCTCACGAAGGCGGGGCATCGTGAAACTGCGGCTCTGGTTCACCGTTTTGCGGATAGCGAAATCGGAGCGCGTGCCGATAGCATCCTGGAGTTCGGACTGTGAGACGCGGCGATCCGTCGCGTCCTTGGCTGCCAGTAGCCGCCTGACCTGCGTGCCAAGCATGGCCATGATCTGCGGCACGGCTGCCCCGGTGTCCGCTCTCAGCCTCTCGATTCGCTCCCGGGCGCGGGGGTAGCGGCGCTCAATCACGTCATCGACCATCGCGAAGATGTTTTCCTCACGCGTTGCCCCGGTCATGGAGCTAACATCCTCAACCGTGATCGGCCTGTCGGGTCCAGCGTAGAGCAGTAGCTTGTCGATCTCGTTGGAGAGCGCCCAAAGATTGCTGCCATGAGCATCGGCGAGCGCGCGCTGGGCCGCATTATCTATTCGGCCTCCTCGTTCGTGGACAGTTTGGCCGATCCATCCGGTCAGATCGTTGCCGCGCATGGGCGCGAACACACGAACGTTGGCAACGGGCGCGAGATGCCGCAGCAGCGGATTGGAGTCCGTGGCCGCATTATCCGACAGCACGAGGACGTTCGATTCCGGCAAGCCCGGGGCGATGTCCTTCAGTTGGCCCCACCCACGAAACGAGTCTGTTGATTGTGGCTCAGAATCCTGAAGAGCAGTCTGCCGGGAACGTGAAGACCGCCCAGCCCCTCTGCCGCCCCCGCCGCCCTGTGAACGGGAGAACATGCCCAGCAGCCCCTCAACAACCACAAGGCGGCCATTGGCGAGAAACGGCACCGCGCCCGCCTGTGCCACAACTTCCGCCGGAGTCGTGTCGGCTGCATTCAGCGTCACGGAATTGAGAGACGCCATCTCCGGGTCGCCGAGCTGTTCCCGGAGCGCATCGATGGCGCGCTTACGGGAATAGTCGTCCTCTCCGTAGTAGATCTCAAGCATGACGGTTCCCTGCTTTTCCTGTTGCCGCGCGGCACGCGTCTCCGTACAATATGCCGCAATACCTATGACATCATCGCCCGCGTCGCTGCAAGAGCGATACGACATTATTGCCGCCCTGCCCGGGACATCCCTGTATTCAGTCTATTCCGCCATCGAACGTGAAAGCGGCGATGCGGTAGAAATCCGAGAGCCGCGTGTTCGCGCCCTTGAGAATACGTCCACGCTGGGGCCGTTTCACTCGCTCATGGACCGGCATCTGGATGTCCATCATGCGCATCTGGGCAGATTGTTGGAAATCCACCCGGACGGCGAGACATTCTGGATGGTGTATGAGCCGGCGCGCGGCGAGCAGCTCCGCGGATGGCTCACACGAGGGCTGCAGCTTGATGAGGCGCTGCAGCTCATAGCTCAGGCAGCGTCGGGACTACAGGCGCTGCATGACGCAGGCCTCATCCACGGTGACGTTAATTCTCGCGATGTCTTTGTCACGCCCGTGTCCGGCGCGCAGCTCCGGAACGCCGGGCTGTCCGAGTTGTCTATCAGTATGAGCGGCCTGCAGTCGTCTCTGCAGATTCCTCTGCCCGCATTCATGGCGCCGGAGGTCCTGCGCGGTTCCGAGCCGGGGCCAAAGTCGGACATCTTCTCACTCGGCATGGTGCTGTATGAGACGCTGACCGGCCATTTGCCCTTCACCGGCAACAATCGTGACACCGTGCGGGTTAAGCAGCAGGAGGGGCGTATCGCGCCTGTTACCGCGCTGAACCCTGCACTGCCCGCCGCGCTGGACGAGATTGTGGGCAGGGCGCTTGCATGGGACCCGAACGAGCGCTTCGCATCCGCGCAGGAGATGCGGGAAACGCTGTTGGAGTTTCGGAACAACCTCCCCATGCCGGAGGCGCAGATTGTTGTCCCCGACGAGGCTGCGCGGCAGGAGATCCTGGAGGACATCGCTCAATTCGAGCCAACGCGCATGAGCGTGGATGGGGACGGAACAGGCAAGTTCCGCGTTTGCGGGGAGTGCCTCGCCATCAATCTTGCAAGCGTGACACGCTGCGCTGTGTGCTGGCGGGATATTCGAGATGCGCCCGTGCTGAGTCGCACTGAGGCAGAGGAATTTGCGCAGGGCACTCAACGCCGGCGAACCAGACAGAAGTGGGTACGCCGCGGAGCAGTCGCCTTTGCCGTGCTCGCCCTGCTCGTCCTGTTCATCTATGACCGCGGCGCTCCGCCCGGCCTTTTGACCGGCCCCCCAACAACCACGCTAACGGCGCAAATCGGCGACGGCCTGTGGACGACTCCGCGTGGCGGGGCCGCCAGCATGGGCAGCGCCACTACCGTAGATGCCGTGCCGCAGGGAGTTGAGCGCTGGCGCACGGAAATCGGGGCGGAGGTGACGTCGTCGCCGACAATCGCCGATGGCCGCGTATTCGTCACGACTCTCGATGCCCGGATCTTTGCATATTCGACTGAAGACGGTTCACTGATCTGGGAACGGCCGGGGCCCGGCCCAATGGACGCGTCGCCAATAGTCGCGGATGATCGGCTCTACATCGCATACAGAAATTCGAGATTGGCCGCGCTTGAAGCCGACACCGGTGAGACAATCTGGGAATCCGTGATCTCGAACCCGCTTTTCTCCTGGGTCAACGTTGCTGATGGCAGCGTGTACCTTTCGTCCCAGAACGGCGTGATCCAGGCGTTTGATGCCGGAACAGGCGAGAAGCGATGGGAGATAGAGACCGGAGACGGTATGTTCGCGCCTCCATCCATCAGCGAGGGGATGGTCATCATCCCGACGCGGGGCAACCAGGTTCTTGTTCTCGTCGGCGAGACGGGGCAGACACGGCTCAGTTATGTTGTTCCCGCCGCGGTTGAGGGGGCCGCTGCGGTGAGTCACGGTACGGCCGCGTTCGGCGACGTGCGCGGATTCATTTACGCCATCGACATCCGAGCACAGAACCTTCCATTCGAAAAGACAGTTCTCAGATTCTGGGCCCAGTTCGCCATCTGGGGTCTCGCCCCTTTCCCGCCTGCGCAGAGCGGCACGGCATGGACTCACAGCATTCGGGAAGAGGTCTGGGCTGACGCAGCCATCGCTGGCAATCGCGCATTCTTCGCAACGCGAGAGGGCAATGTCTACGCTTTCACTCTTACCGGCGGCCAGGAACTGTGGAAGACGGCGCTGGGCGACGAGCCTGCCTGGGCCGGCTCGCCCACGGTCGTAGATGACGTGCTGTACGTCGGATCACAAGACGGGCGCCTCTATGCTCTTGACACAGTCACAGGCGACCACGTGTGGAGCCTTGACCTCGAGTACTCGGTGTCCTCAGCGCCGGCCTATGCTGACGGCGGCCTCTTTGTGCTGACCGACAACGGCACGCTCTACGCTTTCGAGTAGCCCCGCCATGGACGTTGGCATCATCGGCCTGCCCTCAAGCGGCAAGACCACATTGCTCAACGCTCTCACACATGCCCACGCGGAGACGGGCGCATTCAGCGCCGCCCAACAGCCCAACCTTGGAGTCGTCCGCATCCCTGATCCCCGGCTGGACCGCATCTCGGAGTTGGTTGAACCGAAGCGCGTTGTGCAGGCAGAGCTTTCGTTCATCGATATTCCGGGACAGCCGCCGGAGATGGGCAAGTCGCGCGGCATCCAGGGGCAGTACCTGCTGGAGGTGAGCCAGGCCGACGCGCTTCTGCTGGTGGTTCGCGGTTTTCGTTCTCCGGCTCTGCCCGATCCGACGCCGGACACCGACGTCGAAACGATGCTCATGGAGATGGTGTTCGCAGACATGGCCATCGTCACACGGCGGCTTGAGCGCATCGATGATTCCCTGAAAGGGGCCCGCGCCACGGAACGAGACACAATGTTGGCCGAGGCTGATCTGCTACGTCGACTCCACGGCGCGCTCGAAAACAGCGAAGCTATCCGAAGCGTGGACATGACTCCCGACGAGGAGCGGATGATCTCCGGTTTCACATTCCTGACGACCAAGCCGCTGATCATCGTGCTGAACATTTCAGAGGACGATTTGGCACGCAGTGATGAATTGTCGATGGAGTGGAACACCACACACGGCGGCTCCACTACAGGCTGCATCGCGCTCTCAGCCCGGCTGGAAGAGGAATTATCCCAGCTTGAGCCGGAGGAGGCCGCAGCGTTCCGTGAGGAGATGGGCGCGCCGCATGATGCCACCGGCGAGTTGTCACGACTTGCCCAGAACGTGGCGGGCCTCATCACGTTCTACACGGTTGGGCCAAACGAGACACGGGCATGGCAGCTTGAGACGGACACACCTGCCCCACAGGCAGCGGGCAGGAAGATTCACACGGACATGGAACGTGGTTTCATCCGCGCTGAGGTCACGTCCTACCATGACTTCATCGCGGTGGAGGGCAAGTTCGCCGAGGCGCGCCGCCGCGGCACACTCCGCCAGGAGGGCAAGACCTACATCATCCAGGACGGAGACGTCGTAACGTTCCTGTTCAACGTCTCAGGGCGGTAACTACCCCTGCGCGTCCTGGATGGCGCGCCAGACACGCTCGGGCGTTAGCGGCATCTCAATGTGGCTGACACCGAGAGGAGAAAGTGCATCGACGACCGCGTTTACCACGGCGGACGGCGCGCCCGTCGTCGGGCCTTCGCCCATTCCCTTGACACCCAGTGAGTTCAGCGGGGAGGGCGTCTCCGAAAACGCCACGACGAATTCCGGCGTCATCTCAGCCGTCGGTATCGCATAATCCATCAGCGAGGCATTCAGGAGCTGTCCGGCCTGATCGTATTCGGAAATCTCGTACAGTGCCTGGCCGATGCCCTGCGTCGCGCCGCCATGCACCTGCCCCACCACCGTCATCGGGTTCACGATGACACCCTGATCGTCGACGGTGTACAGGCGCTGTAGGTCAACGTCACCTGTTTCGATGTCTACATCAACGACGGCGATATACGTGCCGAAGTTGTACGTAAGGCCGCTCGGCTGGAAGAACGAGTCCTCATCCAGGCCGAATTCCATATCCGCCGGGCGCGCGAGCACCTGGAAAGACGCGTCGGCAACCTCGGCGAACGGGAGTCGTCGCTCCCCGTCCGTGGTGCAGATGAACACGCCGCCTTCCAGCGTTACCTGATCCGGCTCGCAGTTCATCATGTGGGCGGCGAGTTTCAGCATCTTGTCGCGCACCTTTTCGGCGGCGATCTTGGCGGACATGCCGCCCGTCACAAGCGCGCGGCTGCCGTATGTCCCGACTCCGTGCGCGATGGTGGCCGTGTCGCCATGGAGAACGGTCACGTCGGCATCTGAAATGCCAAAAACGTCGGCGACTATCTGGGCAAAGACGGTCTCGCCGCCCTGCCCATGTGGGGACGAGCCGGTGAACAGCGTGACCTTGCCGCCGCGGTCAACACGCACCCTGCCCCATTCGTAGCGGCTGCTGCTGGGATCAACCGGGCTGGGGCCGGAGCCGCCCGTCTTGACCCAAGAGGCGATGCCGACGCCCATGTGACGCCCCTCCGCCCGTGCCTGCTGCTGCTGTTCTCGCAGTTGCTGATAGCTGCTGAGCTCCATGACTTGATCCAAGGAGGCTTCGTAGTTTCCGCTGTCGAAAACATCCCCGCCGCCCGAGCGCATCGGCTGATCAAACGGCGGGAGGTAGTTGCGGCGTCGAATCTCTGTTGGATCGAGGCCAAGCTCACTGGCAAGTCGGTCCAGTCCGCGCTCGATGAGGTGAATGCCCTCCGGCCTGCCCGCGCCGCGGTACGGTCCCTGCGGCGTTGTATTCGTGTAGCCGTTCTCGACCTCGAATTCCACATTGGGTATGTCGTAGACACCGGTTGAAATCATGGCGGATGAGGCGGACAAGGACGGCTCAGGCCCCTTGGCGTACGCGCCGAGATCATGCAGATGGCGCACGCGGAGGCCGGTCAACTTGCCGTCCGCATCTGCGGAAACCTCCAGGTAGGATGTCTTGCCGCGCGCCTGGTGCATCGCCAAAAAGTCCTCGGTGCGCGTGGCAACCCACTTGACGGGCACGCCAAGCTGCATCGAGGCGATGCAGATGAGCGCATACTCCGGGTCCTCATGCTTCACGCCGAAACCGCCGCCAACATCCGGCGCAACCACGCGGACGCTGTCATTCGTCAGATGCAGGATCTCGGCAAGGTGATCACGCAGCGCGTGCGGCGTTTGAACCGTCGCCCACAGGCTCATCGTCTCCTGTACGGCGTCCCAGTGCGCGAGGCCGGCGCGGGGTTCCATCGGCACACCATGGATCTTCTGGTTCACGATCCGTTCACGAACGATAACCGCGGCCTCCTCGAATGCCTGGGAGACGTTCCCGAGTTGATAGCGCCAGTGGATGATCCCGTTCGGTCGGTCGTCATGGACGCGCGGGGCATCGTCTCTCAGCGCTTTCTCCACCTCGATTGCCGCCTCCAGCGGCTCGTAGTCGACAAAGATGAGGTCCGCCGCGTCCCGCGCTCCGTAGCGGGTATCAGCAACGACTACAGCGACAACTTCGCCGACATGTCGCGCCTTATCGACTGCAATCAGGTCATATGGAGCCGATTCCGCGTCGTAAAACTTCAGAGAGACGGTTGGATTGGTGCCGAATCGCGGGTGAATATCCTTTCCTGTCAGCACTGCGGTGACGCCGGGCGTCTGCAAGGCTGTCGAGGTGTCGATGCTGCGGATGCGCGCATGGGCGTGTGGACTGCGGACAAGGCTGGCCCATTGGATGCCGGGAACCTTGATGTCCTCGACAAACGCGCCGCGGCCACGCAGGAGCTTGTCATCCTCCCGCCGGGCGACCGACTGACCAACGAGTTTCGTATCCGTGGCCATGTCTTTGTCCTTTCTCGCGGTTATTCCCGGGCGCGCTCCACCGCCTGCGTGAGCGCGCGTTTGGTCAGCACGCGGCACAGATTCTGCCGATACTCCGGGGATCCGTGCAGGTCTGCAATGCACTCAAGGCCATCCGCCGCCATGGCGGACGCCGCTGCAATGGCGTCCGGTGTCGGCACCTGCCCTCTCAGCGTCTCTTCGACGGCCGTTGCGCGGGCTGCGCGCGACGCCGCGCCGGTGATGCCCACGGCGACACGGGACAGGTAACCGCTGTCATCCAACGAAACGGCCGCGGCCACGCCGACGATGGCAAAGTGTGACGCCTTGTTCGCGAATTTGAGATAAGCCGCGCCCGTCCGCCCCTCTGAGATGGGGATGATAATCTCCGTGATGATCTCGTCCTCGGCAAGCGTTGTGATGAACGCGTCCATGATGAGTTCATCAACGGATACGACGCGCACGCCGTTCGGCCCTGCAATCTCAACCTGCGCGTCAAGCGCAAGCAAGGTGGCGGGATAGTCGGCGACGGGGTCGGCGTGCGCGATGCTGCCGCCGAGCGTGCCGAGATTCCGCACCTGCACATCTGCGATCTCCGCGGCCGTTTCAGCCAGGACCGGAATCGTGTCAAGGACGACGTCGGACCCGGCGACGTGAGCATGACTCGTCATCGAGCCGATTCGCAGATTGTTGCCGTCCGAGCTGATGTGGGACAACTCGCCGCGCGTCTTGCGCAAATCAACCACGAGGCCGGGCATGGCGACGCGGAGCTTCATCATCGGAAGGAGGCTCTGACCACCGGCAATGACCTTACCCTCGCCGGGCCGCTGTTGAAGGAGGATGATTGCCTCCGCAACAGAATCAGGGGCGGCGTAGTCGAATGCTCCGGGAATCATGACTGATCTCCATTCTGCGCGTCCTGTATGGCGCGCCACACGCACTCCGGCGTTAGCGGCATCGCGATGTCACGAACATTGAACGGGGCGAGAGCGTCAACAACTGCGTTGACCACGGCGGGGGGCGCGCCCGTCGTCGGCCCCTCTCCCATGCCCTTGACACCGAGTGGATTAGTTGGCGACGGAGTCTCGATGAATTCGGAGATGAATTCCGGCATCATCTCCGCCGTCGGCAGCGCATAGTCCATTAGGGACCCGCTGAGCAGCTGGCCGTTCTCGTCGTAGACGATGTCCTCATAGAGCGCCTGGCCGATTCCCTGCGCTGCGCCGCCGTGAACCTGCCCCTCCACGATGACCGGATGCACGACCACGCCCTGGTCATCCACGCAGAACAATTGCTGCAGGTCTACGTCGCCTGTTTCAGGATCAACCTCCACCACAGCGACATATGTGCCGTAGTTGAAGGTGAGGTGAGTCGGCTGGTAGAACGACGATTCGTCCAGTCCCATTTCCATGCTGGGCGGCCGCTCCAAGACCTGGTTGATTCGGGCAGCAACCTCGCGGAAGGTGATTGACGAGCCGTTGGCTGCGAACACGCCGTCCGTGAACTGCACGCCGTCCGGCTCTGCACCCAACGTGTGGGCAGCGAACCGGGTCATCTTTGCGAGGATCTTCTGGGAAGCCTGGAGCACGGCCATTCCGCCCACAACCATGTTCCGGCTGGCGAATGTGCCCATGCCATACGTCACTGTCGCCGTATCACCGTGTGTGACGGAGATGTCGTCCAGTGGGACATGAAGAGTGTCCGCTGCCACCTGCGCGTAGGTTGTGTAGTTGCCCTGCCCGTGCGGCGAGGAACCCGTGTAGATGGTCACTGCTCCAGCGGGAGACACCTTCACACGCGCCCACTCAGGCATGGACGAGGAAGGGTCGAGGGACGACGGGCCGAAGCCGCCGGTCTTGACCCAGGACGCGAGCCCGATCCCCAGATATTTCCCGTCTTCGCGCATTTCGCGTTGCCGCGCGCGCAAGCCCTCGTAGTCACTGACCTCAAGAGCCCGCTCCAGCGCCTCGGGGTAGTTTCCGCTGTCGTAGATGTCTCCGCCGGGCGTGCGGTAGTACGGGAACTCCTCCGGTTGGATCATGTTCCGCCTGCGGATTTCCGCAGGGTCGATGTCGAGGTCACGCGCCAGCATGTCCATGGCGCGTTCGATCAGGTAGATTCCCTCGGGTCGACCGTACCCGCGGTAGGCCCCCTCCGGCGTGTGGTTGGTGTAGACGGAATGGACTTCAAACGCGGCCTCTCGAATGCCATAGACACCGGTCGCGATGATGGCGGATGTTTGCGCGACGATTGGAGTTGCGCCCTTGGGAAACGCGCCCAAATCCGTAGTGTGGCGGAGGCGCAGCGCCTTGACGCGACCGTCACGATCGGCGGCAATCTCAAACTCCGAGGTTTTTCCACGCGCGTGGCTGAGGGATAGGAACTCTTCCGTGCGCGATGCAGCCCACTTGACCGGCAAGCCGAGCTCCATTGACGCGATGGCCAGAAGGAAGTACTCGACCTCTCCACCGTGTTTCGCGCCAAATCCCCCGCCGACGTCCGGCGCGACGGAGCGAATCTGATCGGGAGAAATGCCCAGCACCTCCGCCATCTGCGTTCGCAGTTCATGCGCACCCTGGATGGATGCCCAGATAGTCAGGAACTGCGTGGCGGGGTCCCAGTGGGCGATGCCGGCGCGCGGCTCCATGGGGACAGCGTGAATTCGCTGGTTGTTGAAATCATGCCGCAGGATAATCTCGGAGTCCTCGAACGTGCGGGACACATTCTCCGTGCTCTTGAGCCACCGAACCTGCTCATTGGAGCGGCCGTCATGCACTTCAGGCGCGCCGGGCTCCATCGCCTGCTCCGGTGTGTTGGCTACCCGCAGCGGCTCATAGTCGACTCTCAGCAGATCAGCCGCGTCGCGCGCCGCCTCCCGCGTCTCTCCAACGACAATGGCAACGATTTCCCCGGCGTACTTGGCCTTGTTCCTGGCGATGAGGGTGAACGCGGGAGCGCCGCCTTCGTTGTCGCGATTCTCCGCGTCTCGCACGGCGAGAACGGGCGGAATCGGGTTATAGCGCGGATGGACATCCTCTCCGGTGAGAACACGCAGCGCTCCCGGATGAGCCAGCGCAGCCGAAGAATCGATATTGAGGATGCGGGCGTGAGCATGCGGGCTGCGGACGAAGTGCGCCCAGACGGTTCCAGGTATGTTGATGTCGTCGGAGAACGCGCCCTGCCCACGCAGCAGGCGATCATCTTCCTTGCGCCGGGGCGACTGGCCGATCTGACGAGGCGGGCTGTCTGTGGTCATGACACTCACCTCACCTGGAAAGTTGCTCCGCCGCGAATTCGATCGCCAGGACGATGTTCTGGTACCCCGTGCATCGACACATATTGCCCGCAAGCGCGTGACGTATTTCGTCACGGGTGGGGTTCGGGTTCTCGTTGAGGAGCGCCTTGGAGAGCATCAACATGCCGGGCGTGCAGAAACCACATTGCAGTCCGTGCTTCTCCGCAAACGCCTGTTGGATGGGATGCAGATCGCCATCCGCGGCGGCAAGGCCCTCCACGGTCTCAATCTCTTGCCCGTCCGCCTGCGCGGCAAGCATCGAGCATGACTTGACCGCTTCCCCGTTAAGCAGAACCGTGCATGAGCCGCACTGGGACGTATCGCAACCGACGTGTGTGCCCGTCAGGCCGATGACATCACGGATGGCGTGAACAAGCAATAAGCGCGGCTCAACGTCTATGGAATGCTCGGTATTGTTGACGGTTAACGTAATTGACACCAAATCAGCCATAGCGCAGCAAGCCTCCCCTCCGTTTGCTACCCTCGCCGATGCTATTCCCACTGTGCGCGGGCGGTCAACTATTTACAACCGCTCGTGGTGAGCCTGTCGAACCATGAACAGAACGCCCTTCGACAAGCTCAGGGCGAGCGGGAAGGCTATCCCTGCGCAGCAGCCTCTCGTGAGAGAGCCTCAAAGAACTGCCCCATCAGCATCCGCACGGCGGTCTGGATCATGCGCGATCCGATCTGCGCCAACGTCCCGCCCACCTGCGCGTCTGCCTCAACAGCGACAAGCGTGCCGTCACCGTCGGGGGAGAGTGTGATCGCGCCCTCTCCGGAGACGAAACCTGTCGGCCCCTGCCCACTCAGCGTCATCTTGTATGACTCGTTGACGGCAATGTCTTCAATTTCCACCGTGCCGTTGAATCGTCCCCTGATTGGACCAACGCCAACCGCAAGCATCGCGGAGAATTTTGTGGGCGTCTCCACGTCAAGGCTCTGACATCCCGGAACCATCCGCTGCAAAGCAACGGGGTCATGCAGCAATTCCCACACACGCTCACGCGGCGCATGGACGGTATGGCTGCCGCTGATGTTCATGCGGGTTAGTCAGTCGGTCCTGCGACGGGTGTGGCCGGGCGCGGCGGCTCAATAGCCACGCGCATTCCCTCTTCAAGTTGCCCGCGCACATCGTCGATGCTGGTGAGATGATGTTGTTCCACATAGGTCTTCAACCCGTCGATGACGTCCAGCATCGTTGTGGGACGTGTGAAATTGGCGGTGCCGACCGCGACGGCCGTCGCGCCCGCAAGGATGAACTCTAACGCATCCTTGGCAGACGTGATGCCGCCCATCCCGATAACAGGGAGCGAAACTGCAGCGCACACCTGCCAGACCATGCGAACGGCAATGGGACGGATGGCGGGACCGGAGACGCCGCCGGTCATCGTGCCCGTGACGGTTCTCTGATTGTCCACGTCGATAACCATGCCGGACAGGGTGTTGATGGCGGAGATGGCCGTCGCACCGCCCTGCTCTGAGGCCTGCGCGATATCAGCGATATTGGTGATATTCGGCGTGAGCTTGGCGATGACGGGGCCATCGAAACGGTCCGACACGCCGCGCACAACGCGTTCAACATTGGCCGGGCTTGCGCCGATCTCCATGCCGCCCGCCTCAAGGTTCGGGCAGGAGATATTGACCTCAAGCCCCGCGACGCCCGGTTCGCCGTTCAGCCGCTCAGCAAGGCGGTCGTATTCCTCGATCCCCAGCCCGCCGATGCTCACGACGACGGGCGAATCGTACTTCGTATACTCGGGCAGGAGCTCGGTGAGGAAATGCTCGACGCCGCGCGACGGGATGCCGATGGAGTTGAGCATTCCGGCGGGAGATTCGGCGGTGCGGGGGGCGGGATTGCCTGCGCGTTCACCGTAGAAGATGGTCTTGGGAACGAGCGCGCCGAGCCGGCCAAGGTCAAACAGGGTTCCCATCTCCGGCCCGAAACAGCCGGATGCGGGCATGACCGGATTCTTGAGGGTCAGCCCGGCGCCGAGGTCAACCCCTAGCCTGCTGTCGGTCTCAGTGTCCTGTACGGCCATCCCCTATACAGTAACGCCTGCCGGGTGACAGCGAAAGACGGGGCCGTCACGGCATACGAGCGGTGATTCCGCCGACTCCCCAAACGCGCCCGTTGCGCAGGAATGGCAGTAGCCCAGACCGCAGGCCATATGGGCCTCAAGGGAGACGTACGTCTCAACATCCGCAGGAGCGGCGAGTCGGGTTGTCAGTTCGATCAGGCGGTTAGAGCCGCAGACGTAGGCCTGGTCGACGCGGCCCGAGTCAATGATCTCGCTGATCCACGGCTCCACGTTCCTGACGTCGCTGCTCCCATCAGCATCGTCGACATAGAGGGCGTGGCCGCGAGCCCTTTTGATGATGTCTTGCCCAAGGATGACATTCTTGTTGCGGGCGCTGAACACCGCGTATATCTCGATATTGCGCTGCTTGGCCTCGTCGATAAGCGTTGTCAGGGAACACACGCCGATGCCGCGCCCCACGATAAGAATGCCGTTGGCGTCATCGGAAATCGGGAATGGCCTCCCTACGGGGCCGACAATCTCCACGATATCCCCCGCCCTGCGCTGTGCCATCGCCGCCGTTCCATACCCCACAACGCGATAGACAAAATCAGCAGTGCCCGCCGCCTTGTCATAGCGATAAACGGCCATGGGGCGCGGCAGGATGGGGTGGACGTCCGTCGCTGAGCCGGGACGGATCACGCCGAATTGACCCGGCTCGCCGTTCGCCAATGCCTCGGAGCGCACGCGCATCAGATAGTGCTCCGGCGCGATCTCGTCGTTGGAGATGATCTCGGTTTCGACGAATGTCGCAGGCGGCGTATGCGACCCGTTCGTGCGCATCACTTCCAGCCGCACGCTGGACGGCAGCCGTAGTTGCGGGACGTGCGTACCCGCGAAAACGGGAATCGTCCCGTTGGCGTCCATGAGTTCAGCTGTCATTCGGCAACCTCTTTCGTCAGGAAGGAGTCAATGTCCCGGATGCTCTCCGCGAGCGCCTGCGCGCCGATGGCGATGTCCTCCATGCTCGTCCATTCTTCCGGGCAGTGGCTGAGACCGTCGCGGCTCGGCACAAAGAGCATTGCGGCAGGGATGGTGCGAGAGAGGATGCCGGCATCGTGCCCCGCCCCGCTCGTCGTCACTCGGTGCGGCACGCCAAGGCGGTCCGTGGCTGCGGTGGTGAGATCACGCAGCCACTTGGGCAGCACCACGGGTGAGGTATCCGACACAACCTCCCAGTCACAGCGCAGTCCGCGGCGGGCAGCCGTTTCCTCAGCGCGCGTAACAATGTCATTCGTCGTCAGCCGTTGGCGGTCGCTGTCCACGTCGCGCACGTCAAGATAGAACTCCACGTCGCCGGGGATGGTGGTGATGCTGTTGGGAAAGACGTGGAGACGTCCGACGGTAGCAACGGTGGCGCGGCGGCGCGGCTCATTAGCAATGGACTCCGCTGCAAGAATGACTTCAGCTGCGGCGGCCAACGCATCACGCCGCTGGGACATGGGGGTGCCGCCTGAATGGTCCTGGCGGCCTCGTATCACAAGACGGATGCGGGTGTTTCCCGCGATGGCGTCCACAAGGCCGATGCGCTCTCCCGATTCCTCCAGTGACCGCGCCTGCTCAATGTGCAGCTCAAGGAAGGCGGCAAGAGTGTTCGGAGCCCATCGCGCCTGCGGCAAGGCAAGAGGATCGAAGCTCAGCGCGCGCATCGCTTGGGCGAGCGTGGTGCCGTTCGCGTCACGCAGTCGCTCAAGATCGCGTTCCTGCAGGACACCGGCTATAGCCTTGCTGCCAAGGCACGGCTCGCCGAATCGCGCGCCTTCCTCAGAGGCAAATGCAATCGCCATGAGCGGATGGGCTGTTTTGATGTCTGCTTCAGTGAACATGCGGATGACTTCCAGCGCGGCAAGAACGCCAACGGCTCCGTCAAATCGCCCGCCGTGCGGTACGGAATCAAGATGTGAGCCGAAACCGATAGCGGGCCGGTTCGGGTCAGTCCCGGGCAGTGTTGCGACTGTGTTGCCGAAACTGTCCGTGCGGACGGAGAGGCCGAGGTCTACCATCCAACCTGAGACAAGATCGTGGGCCGCGCGCTCTTCCTGCGAAAACGCAATGCGCGAGACGCCGCTGCCCGGCTCTGCGCCAATCTCTGACAAGCGTTCCAAGTCGGCTGCGATACGGCCGGGATCGGCGCGCAGCTCAGAGACAGCGACCTCGGATTCCTCCGCCGCGTCCGCCGATCCGGCCGCGAGCTCCTGCTCAGTCGTTGCCATCAACCCTCACCCTTACTGATATGAGCGAAAGCTCGTTTGCAACCTCACCCACCCCAACCAGGGAGGCGGTAACCGCCAACCTGCCGCCCCTGTTCTCGACGAAAGCCCTGGCAAGATTGGCGTCGCGTTCGCTGAGAGTAACGCCCACCAAGGCGACTTCCTGCCCCGCCCCAACGTTGCCGGAAGCCGTGACAAGCCCCTCTGCATCAGACAGCAGGATGACAGGCTTGTCTACTCGCACGCCGATGGCAAATGCTAACACGACGTTGGACAGCCCCGGCCACGCGGCGATGATATCAGGCGCAGGAGATGGCAGCGCGTCCGACAGGCATCCGGCCAGTTCAGAGACGGCAGTGGGATTCGCCAGCGGCTCCATCGCCCCGGCAACCCAGCCGCTTTGGCCGTCGTCGGAATCCTCCAACTGCCCCTCAATAAGGCAGCCGGTGGACTTTAAAAGGTCAACAATATTCGTGTCATTCATTGGACTAGGTGTTGTGGCGTATCTTTCTTGTTTACCGGGCTGCGTGTTGTCAAGTTTAAAACATTCAGATTCCGAGGTCGCGCCGCTTGAACAGCGCGCGTAGTTGGTAGCCCGCGGCGGCGAGCATCTGCTGTGCTCCCTCCTCGCGGTCAATGACGACAAGGACATCAGAAACGGTCGCGCCCGCGGCCCGGAGGGCTATGCCCGCCTCGATGGCCTGGCTGCCGGTTGTCACCACGTCCTCCACCAGCAGGACACGCTCACCCGCAAAAAGCTCTCCCTCGACAACATTGCCCGTCGCATATGCCTTCTGCTCTTTCTTGACGATGACAAATGGCAGGCCCATCTCGAGGGAAAGGGCTGTGGCAAGGGCGACCGCGCCAAGCTCCGGCCCGGCGATGCGGTCCGTGCCGGGCGGCACGAGTTCTGCCATGAACGCGGCTAAACGGCGCAGGATGCTGGGCTTGGTCTCAAAGAGGTACTTGTCGAAGTAGTAGTTGCTGGTGCGGCCGGAGCGGAGAACAAAGCTGCCGCGCAGGTAGGCGGCGCTGAGCAGATCACGGCCAAGCTCCGAGATGCGCTGCTCACGCGACAGCCCTATCGACCGGCTCAAAGTCGCCACGTACAGGTCTCCTTTCCGCGCTGTCTATCCAGATGACGCCACAGGCGTCCCGTTAATGGTACTAGATTCGCCAAGCAGCGCCCGCTCGGGCGCGGGCGCTACAATAACGACGGAGCTAGCCGGCGTACTCAAAGAACTCCTACCAAATGAAACGATTCCCTTTCCTACTATCAAGCACCTTACTATTCGTGCTGCTTGCGATGTCTTGCAGGGAGGAAGATCTGGCCCAGAGTACCTCTTCGCCTACCGCAATCTCTGATGCCACTCCCACATCTGTTTCTGCCGCTCCGGCGACCGCGACATCAGTGCCGACGCACACACCCCTGCCCACCGATACGCCAACGCCCGCCCCAACACCATCACCACAGACCCCCGCTGAAGTCTTCGCCAGCGTTTCCCCAGCAGTTGCGTACGTTGAGACTGCAGGTTCTTCGGGGAGTGCGTTGCTGGTTGAAGGCGGCTATCTGGTCACCAACTCACACGTCGTTTGGCCCAATACCGCCGTGAAAGTCACATTTCCTGATGGCACTGTCGTCCAGAATACTCCGGTGGTCGGTTGGGACTTGATGGCCGACCTGGCAGTGCTTGGCCCCGTTAGTGTCTCCGCCAGACCGGTTGCCTTGTCTGATGCCTCTGCGCCACCCGTAGGCTCCGAAGTTCTTACTGTTGGCTACCCCGGCTCACCAGGAGACCTCCCTCAACCTACATTGGGAAGTGGACTGGTATCGCGTCATCGCGAATGGCAGCAAGCCGGACTCACCTACATACAGTCGAGCGCTCCCATTGAATCAGGCCAAAGCGGCGGGGCTTTGATATCCGCGAACGGCGAGGTCGTTGGCCTAACGACCTACTCAACCGGAGAAACTAATCAGGGTCTCGCACTCGCATCAACCGATGTCGCTCTGCGTGTCCGCAGCATCATCGCCGGTAATGACCCCTCTGGAATAGGCAAACGACTCTTCCTGCCTACTGGTGGTGACATTCGCCACAGCGGGACTCTGGGAACATTTTGGGACACGAGTGGCTACGTTATCCAAGAACCCATGGGTACTCGTGTGAGCATCACATTGGATGGACACAATGATTTCAATTTCACCGTGTTCGACTCTACCGGCTTGGAGGTGCTCTTTGTAGATGCCTCATTTTCAGGGATGGAAGAAGGTTCTTTCATCATTGAGTACGCAGAGTCCTACTTCGTGGTTGTAGGCCAATCAAACGAGAGCGAGGGTACGTTCACGATCAGCGCCACACACGCGCTCACACCCGTGCCGGATCCTGACGATCAGACAGACCTGCGAATTGGGCAGGCGATCCAGGGCAGCCTAGATTACCCCGGCGACATCGACACGTATACCATTCACCTGAGCAGCGCGAACAAGATCCAAATGGAGACAACATCATTTGCGCTCGACACACGTCTCAGCATTGATTTCTATGGAGCGTCATATGAGGAAATCATCTTTGACGATGATAGTGGGGGTGGACTGTTTGAGACAGACGCCCAAATCATCTTTCGCGCGTCTCGGGTACGGGAGTACTTCATTGTCGTGGACGACAATTGGTATGAAACCGGCGGCTACACGCTCTCAATCAAGGATGCCGATCCAGCGGCGCAACTAACACAAACAACCTTTGCCAGCCTCTTTGACCTCCCGGAAAGGGCAACGAGCTTCGGCCCGGAGGAACTGCGAGCGGCGTTCAACAATTTGCCCCCGGAGTTTGGTGAACTTGACCTTGAAGAGGAAGGATTGTCGCGCCCTCCCGAGGAATTCGACGACTTTTTACAGCATGGCATTGGCTTTAGTGTCGACGACCCCCTCCAAATTATGCTGGCGTACAGCGGAATCTCCACTGAAGAAGATAGGCTGGGCATTGAGCTTCTCTCCAGATCGCCCGAAACGCTTCTCAAATACATGACCGCGCAAGCGGGATTTGACAATCGAGACATAATCGACTCCGGGACACTCGATGTCGGTTCCGTCGGGGAAAATGCGGTTGGCGTTTGGTTTGAGATGGGCGAAGAAGTAGTCCTTGTAGCTAGCTTAGTCATGTTTGTGAGAGGAGAGTACGTTGGAACGGTCGTGAGTCTCGTACGGCCCGACACATCTCCCCCCATCTCACCACGACAGGCCGCACAACTGCTGGACGCAGCCTTTATCGAGTATCTGACCAACCAGTAGACTCGCCTCCATACCAATTGGGTGGCTACTGAAATGACGGCGCTAGGCGTCTTCTGCCAGCCTGACCATCACGTTCTTAGATTCTTCGCTGCGCTCAGAATGACAGATGATTCGCCAAGCAGCGCCCGCTCGGGCGCGTGGGCGCTACAATAACGATTGATCGACCGGCCGCAATTGGGGGAGTCTGGAGTTTCCGCGCATGCACATCGACACGCACAATCATTTCGCCGTTCCCGATTACATCAACCTGCTGTTGAACCGCAGGACGTTCCCGTATATGGAGCGGAGCGGCGACGACATCATCTTCCACGTTTCGGACATGGACACCTATACGATGCCCGCAGGCATGTTCAGGCTGGAAACACGCGTCAATGACATGGACGAGGCGGGCGTGGACATGCACGTGATGAGCTGCGTCGTTCCCGCTGGCGAGGTGGCCGATGATCCCGTGCTGAACGTGGAGCTTGCCGCCGCCGCGAATGAGGGCATCGCGCAGATCCAGAAAGACAACCCGGACAGATTTGTCGGAATGGGCACGCTACCGCTGCTCAACCCGGACGCGGCGCTGAAAGAGTTGGATCGCTCCGTGAACGACCTCGGCCTGCGCAGCATGATGCTGACGTCGAACGTGGCGGGCAAGCAGCTCCATGAGCCGGACCTTTGGCCCGTTTATGAGCGGGCTGAGGAACTCGGAGTGGTGATGATGATCCACCCAAGCTGGCCGGTGATGGCCCACCACCTTGAGGGCTGGACGATGGCCGTCAATATGGGGTTCCTCTTTGACTCATCCACCGCCATGATGCGCATCATCCTCAGTGGTGTCATGGAGAGGTACCCGAATCTTCAGTTCGTTCTCTGCCACCTCGGCAGCACACTGCCCTTCCTCATGGGACGGCTGAACCGCACCGGCGGCCCACGCGCCGGCCACTGGGGCGAGAACGACAAAGGCCCCTGGGAATATTTTAAGAAGGTCCACATTGACACTGTGTCACGGCTGCGTCCGGCCATCATGTTCGCCCGGGAGTTGATGGGCAACGACATGATCATGTTCGGGACGGACTATCCGTATGCGCAGATCCCGCCGATGAAGGCCGACGTGACAGAGCTTGATTTGCCGGAAGATGATCGCGCCGCCATCCTCGGCGGCAACGCGGCACGGCTGTTCGGGATTGGAGAATGACCTCCAAGCCCACAATCGCCATCGTCCCGACGGGCGGCACGATCCAGAACGGCCTCCCCTTTGTAACGTCGAGCAAGGCGGGCGGGCCGCTCAACGTCCTCCGAGCGCAGCGCCTGCATGAGCCGGTCACCGTGCGGATTCGCCGTGAGGACCGGGACGGCAACCCCGTGGCCGACGGAGATGGCGAGTTCCATGAGGTAACGCTGACCCCGGAGGACGGCCTTTATCTCCTGCCCTACATGGAGCCGGGGCATGAGCCTCCACAGACGTATTCTCAATTCCATCTCGCCGCTGAGCGGGTCATCGAGGAAATCGATCGCTTTAGCGTGGACACAAACGGCCGCAACGGGCTGCTGTCTGACGTTGCTGACCTGCGGGTGGAGATGGTCATTGACCCGGACACCGGCGGCGAACTGCGGCGCGGTGGCGAAACGTTCTCCATGCGGGAGCTGGTCCTCATCGCCAACACGGTCAACGAGGCGCTCGCCCAACCGGACGTGGACGCCTGCATTGTCACACACGGAACATTCACGACGGAGGAGACGGCCGCTTTCCTTAATTACACGGTGAACTCGCGCAAGCCGGTGGTCGTGGCGGCATCGCAGCGCAGGCACGGCAGCATCGGCAACGACGGCGACTGGAATCTGTGGGACGCAGTACGTGTGGCAGCATCGCAGAATGCCGCCCGCAAGGGCGTCGTGGTCATCCTTGATGAGCAGATCTTTCCGGCGCGGGACGTGACCAAGACGAACCAAAAGCCGGGAGGGTTCGCGTCGCTTGGCGGCTCGGCGTCCGCCATCGGCTCCATCGAAGCTGACCAGGTCTCGTTCTACTTCTCACCAACGCGGCTGCACACCGCCGAATCCCGCGTGCGCGGCGACGGCCCCC
The DNA here is from genome assembly GCA_034422835.1 of Dehalococcoidia bacterium. Taxonomy (GTDB): domain Bacteria; phylum Chloroflexota; class Dehalococcoidia; order UBA6926; family UBA6926; genus VXMO01. The sequence goes on from DAOUJJ010000005.1 coordinate 143,692, forward strand.
TGCCCTTGACACTACCCACTGTGGACATCGTCAAGACATACGCAGGCGCGGACGATGTGCAGGTTCGAGCGCTAATCAGGCGCGCCCATGAAGAACAGTTCCATGACTCTAACCATCCCGGCCACGGCATCGTCATTGAGGGATTCGCATACAGCGGCGTGCCCCACCGATTCCAGCGCCCTGCGCTTGAGGAGGCTGTCAGGAAACATGGCATCCCCGTCGTCCTGACCAGCCGCGGACTGCGCGGGCGCATTCCCAAAGAACCAACGCAGGACACGTTCATCACGGGGGACAACCTTTCGGGTGTGAAAGCCCGCCTACTGCTGACCTTGGCGATTCGGACACTGGGGCCGTTGACTCCTTTCGTGGATGCGGACAACCCAACGCCGCAGGAGCGAGAGCGACTCTTGGCCGAGATTGGGCGCTATCAGCAGATATTTGACACGCACTAAAGGGTGAGGGGAAGCATGGCACAGGCGGGTGCGGTTCCCGAGCGCATTGAGGCGCGGCTGTGGCAGTGGGAGGCGGACGGGTTCGTCCGGCGAATGCTGGAGCATGACCCAACGCTCTGGGCGCCGCGCGGCACGCCGGAGATCGAGAATCGGCTCGGCTGGCTCGACCTGCCCTCAACCATGGCGCCCAAGGTCGGGGATCTGACCCAATTCGGGCGGGACGCGGCGAGCGAAGGTTTCGCCCACGTTGTCGTTCTCGGTATGGGCGGCTCAAGCCTCGCCCCGGAGGTCTTTCAGACCACGTTCGGCAACGCCAACGGTCATCCTCGCCTGACCGCACTTGACAGCACTCATCCGGCCGCCGTGACCGCCCTGGCAGATGGGCTCGACCTCTCACAGACGCTATTCGTCGTATCTAGCAAGTCGGGCACCACGACGGAGATGCTCTCCTTCTTCTACTACTTCTGGGCGAGGTTAGCCGAAGCAGGAATCCAACCCGGTCCGCACTTCGTTGCTGTGACTGATCCAGGCACCCCGCTTGAAAAGCTGGCGAATGAACGTGGATTCCGCCGCGTGTTTTCCGCCCCTGAGGACGTTGGCGGCCGCTATTCGGCCCTCTGTGAATTCGGACTCGTTCCCGCCGCCCTTATCGGCGTTGACATTGGCAAGCTGTTGACCGCGGTGAGCTCCGCAAGGAGCGCGTCGGACGAAGAGATTGAGCAAGCTCTGAGGCTGGGAGCCACCATCGGCGAATGTGCTCTGGCAGGTCGCGACAAGCTGACCTTTGTGACCTCGCCGAGCCTGCGCAGCCTGCCAACGTGGATTGAGCAGCTCATTGCCGAGAGCACCGGCAAGCTCGATGTGGGCATCGTTCCCGTCGACCAGGAACCCATATGGGATTACCCCGACTACGGCCACGACCGCGTCATGGTCTACATCGGGCTGAGTACCGAACCGGAACCTGAGAAACGGGAGGCGGTCAAAGCCGTTGTGCCGGAGTGGGCGCACGTTGCCCAGATCATTGAGGATACGCATGAGATCGGCAGGCTCATGATGCGGTGGGAGATCGCCACCGCCGCCGCAGGTACCGTGCTCGGCATCAACCCTTTCGACCAACCGGATGTGCAGCTAGCCAAGGACCTGGCGCGTGAGGCGATGGCGGGCGGCGGCTCATCCCGGGATTCGGGGCGCATCATCTCCATTGACGATGCCGATCTGGAGGCTGCGGCGTCCGGCTGGCTGGAATCGGCATCGGCAGGCGACTACATCGGCCTGCACGTCTACCTCGCTCCGGGCAACGAAACCTCGGAGGGGATTCAGACGCTCAGAAGCGCTCTTGGCAGCAAGGCCCGTGTCGCGACGACCGCCGGTTACGGCCCCCGATTCCTCCATTCCACCGGGCAGCTTCACAAGGGCGGCGCGAACAACGGCCTTTTCCTCCAGATTGTGGATGATGCCACTGCAAGCGATGTCGCCGTGCCGGAAACCGATTACACATTCGGGCAGTTGCTTACCGCACAGGCCGCGGGCGATGCGGGCGCGCTGATCCAACGCGGGCGACGCCTCTTGCGTGTAAATCTCGGCACAGACACACACGCCGGCCTTAAGCAACTAATCTCCCTCTTCGAAGCCAAATAGGCCTCTTTGTCATTCCGAGCGGAACGCAGTGGAGTCGAGGAATCCAAAAACTCGTCTGCTGAGCAAATGGAGGCTTTAGATTCTTCGGCTGCGCTCAGAATGACAGAGTGGGCCGTTCACCCTGAGCCTGTCGAAGGGCGCACGCCTCCCCACCTGGCGGCGCGCCGTGCCATAATGGATAGCGCACAACGGACAGTCGAGTCATCAAATTCGGGCCGAGGTGGCGGAACGGCAGACGCGCTGCGTTCAGGGCGCAGTGCCCCTAGCGGGCGTGAGAGTTCAAATCTCTCCCTCGGCACCACGACAGACTGGACAAAATGTGGTCGAAAATGGCCGCACGTGACACGCGCTTGTAGCTCAGTCTGGATAGAGCGCAGCCCTGCGGAGGCTGAGGCCGTGGGTTCGAGTCCCGCCAAGCGCGCCACTTCTTCAACATATGGGCGGCTAGCTCAGCCGGTTAGAGCGTCTGCTTTACACGCAGAAGGTCGGGGGTTCGAGCCCCTCGCCGCCCACCATCCTGGAGACAATCAAGAACCCTTAATTTGAGGGTCTTCCTTTGAGGCTTTCCGGTTGGCGATGTTAGAATAAGCGCGTTCTGTCTCTATAACGGAGCATTGCAGTGAACGCGGCGCAAGGCTCCCTGTGGGACTATCCTTCAACTTTCAACAGGCCCAGGGCATCTTCGGCGGCGGAGATGCCGCTGGCCAAGGCTCCGTTGACGATGGGCGATCGCATGTAATCGCCTGCGAAAAAGAGGTTCCTAACATCCTCGTTGAGTTGATTGCGCATATCCAGGATAGCCGTGAACATTCCGGGCTGTGCCATACAGACAGCCTCATGCCATCGGTACACGCGGCTAAAGAGCACTTCATCATCGTCAGGTATCCTGGATCGGGGGGGGGGCGCGGCGAGCGTCGGCAAGCATCTGCCGCGTGATTTCATCGTCATCCAGGGGAAGCAATTCCTCAGCGCGGTCTTTTCCGATCCAAAGGTCGAGAGTGCTCTTGCCAGGCGGAGCGCACTCGGGCAGGTTGACGGTACGGTCCAGGAGAGCCGGTGTGTTGTCCTCGGGGTACAACGCCGCAGACCAGCCGGGAGGAAGCGCATGATGGTTGAGGCCGACTACAACTCGAATACCGCTTGAGTATTTTACTGTGCCGAGTGCTTGGCGAATCCTGGGGGGCAGGTCGGGAATAATATCGAGCGCCTTGTTCGCCTGCACTGCGCAGATGACTGCGTCCGCCTCAATCCGCCCGGCATCAGTGACAACCCCTGTCGCCACACCGTTTTCGATGATGACGCGCTCGACAGGAGTTGAGACCTGAATGGCATCTCCACAGTAATCAACCAGCGCCTGTGACAGCGCGCTGCAGCCCCCTGCCGGTACATAGAGCTTGTCGGGCTTGAGGAGGACTTCGCCCAGGAATGCCCGTACCCAGGTCGCGCCGAACTGTTCGACGTGGCCCATCGTCAGTTCCAGGAATCCCTCCAACGTCACCCGTAGATAGTCAGGTATGCCAAGCCTATCGAGATAATCACCGTAGGTCTCTTCAGTGTCCAGTTCGGAGATCCTATGGTCGCTGGCATAATTCAGGTACTTTGCATCCTTCTTGATGCCCCTGACCAATTTCAAAGTCGGCCACATTCCGCGAAGCGACAGGAACTCCAAGGTCCGGAATGGCCCGATGTTCTTGATCAAGCTAGGAAGGGATACGATGGGAGTGGTAACGGCCCAGCGTCCGTTTCGATGCCAGCCGATGTCCATGTTGATGCGGACCATGGGCAAACCCAGCTCTTGGCACATCTGAAAAGCAACATCGTAGCTGGATGGAAAGAAGTCGGCGCCCTTATCGGTTGAGAACCCATTGATTCTCTCACCGCCCATGCGTCCGCCTATTTGATCGCTGGCCTCAAGAAGGATGGGGTCGATCCCCTGCTTCTTAAGAGTGTATGCCGCGCTCAGTCCGGCAGCTCCTCCACCAATGATGACAACCCGCTGCATGTACGTTCTCCGTCAAGTACGGCTACTCCCCTGCCCGCTCGAAGACCATCACCTGCCCGCCCTCGCTGTGGAGGGTGAGTTGTTCCTCCATGACCTCGAACCGCTCTACTGTCGCCAGCGAGTCCTGCATCCGTTGTTCCTGTTGGAATAGCGCATCGGTCGGGCAGCCCGCTTCCTGCCACGTCAGCTCATCAAGGCTCAACTCCGGCTCCGACGCGCTGTATCTCGCGCCGTACGCATTGCAGCCCGTCCACCCCGTCATGTCCATCTCGTTGGTGAACTCGATGGTTGGATCGCCCCCCGCCACGTCGGCGGGCGCGTCGGCATCGCCCAGCGCGACCAGCCTCCACTCCGTATTGGCCAGCGGATTCCCTCCCTCGCTGCTGCACGCGGAGAAGAGCGCGGAGACGAGGAGCGCCAATACTCCGGCGGCCAGTGCAATGCGTCGACCTCTGCCAATCATGCTCGCTCCCTCCTATACGCCGCCTATGTCCAACACGGCCATGATGCCTCTCCCAAAACTATACCCGACGCGCCATCACGCGCTTATGGTTTGCTGCCTGCTTTGTATAATGTCATTCGAGCCTTGCTGCATGACGACGCGGACAACCCCAGGCACATTCATCACCGAGCCACGCTTGGGCTATGGGATGGCAGAGGCGAAGACGAGGGATGAGGAATGACGCTTGAGGGCAAGGTTCGCGCCGGCCCGGCCTTGGCGCTGGCCCTGGCGTTTCTGTTCCTGTTGACGGCGGGCTGCGGCGATCTGCTGACACCAACACCGACGACTCCCACGTCCACGTCGACGCCGGACCTCGCCCCAACGGCAACCGTGACTCCCGCGCCTGCGCCCACGCCGACAGCAATGGGATATGTCACACCCACGGCAACACCCGCCCCCCCTGCCGACGGCAGCGCCCCTCACGTCACCAATTCCCGCACCCACGGCGACTCTCATTCCCGAGCCGACAGCCCCTCCAACGCCGACTCCTATTCCGACGCCGACTCTCACGCCCCGGGAGGAGGCCGAGGCCGCCCTCTCGCAGCTGCTGCCGTGGCACGACGATCCGCCCTACCCGCTTGCCGTCCTGCCCATCCTCGAGGTCTGGCTCAAGGATGCCGAGCTTGGCCGGAAGCTTGCCAACGCGCCGTGGGTCCAGGACGGTATTGGTTCGCTGGAATCGAGCGCCGTCTACGGCCTCCAGTATCTCTATGATCGGGACCCTGCCCTGGCGCGCCGGATGTTCGCCCACAGCGTGGAGGAGCCGGCGCGCACGATCAACGTCGATGTCCTCTACGCCCTCGGCGACATATCGTGGCAGTACCCGGACAGCTTCAGACGGCTGCAGGCGCAGGAGTGGTTCGCCGACGGCCTCTCGTTGGAGGAGCGGGCGTTCATCATCGTCTTGGCCAAGATCACCAACGATGACGCGATCTACACGGATCTGCTGGAAGAACGGTTCACCGAGACACGCACCGTCGATCTGCCGCTGAGCGGCTCAGTCGGCATCTGGGCCTTCGGGCACGAAGCGATAACGGACGGCATCCTCACCGCCGCCGCGGACGGGGCGTTGGCCACTGAGCGCGTGATGGCCAGCCCCTTCCAGGTGACGGACATCATCATTCTCCAGGTCAACGTGGACAACTACGAGGGCTACGGATACGGAGGGAAGAATTTCGTGGACTCCATCGTGCTGTCCACAGACAGCAACGCGGAGGGCTTTGCCCTCGCCGGCCTCATCCACCACGAGGTTGCCCACTACCACCTGGCGTTCGAGATCGGGCCGCACTGGCTGTTTGAGGGCGGCGCCAACTTCATAGCGGCCTACCGGAAGGCGTGGGACGGCTCCGAGGACTGGGAAGGTGAGGTGCCGCTGTTCGAGGGCAATGAGTACGCGGGCAGGGTCTGGTGCGTGAACAACGGCCTCGCCACCATTGCCGACCTGGCGGAGCCCGGCGAATTCTCGGAATCCTGCGGCTACCACCTCGGCCAATACTTCTTGACCCACCTGTACGACGTCATGGGGCTGGCCGGGTTCTCATCGGCGATGCGGGAGTTCTATGAGCGCTACCTGGATTTTCAGCATCACCCAACCGAGGAACAGGTCTATCGCATCTTCCTCAAGCACACCTCGCCGGACCGCGAGGCGGCGTTCCAGGACGTGTACCGGCGGCTCCACGGCGGGACGTTCATCGATGAGGAATAAACCGCGCGCAAAAGATGCCGGAATCCTCAAAATTTCCTAAAGATTCGCTGATAGATTGACACCTCCGGCGGGGCCATAAGGCCAGGCGAGTTTAGGAAACAGGAGGTGTCGGGATGAAAAGGAAATGGGTATCGGCAGGACTGATAGTGGGGCTGCTGCTGACAGCCATCACCGGCGGCGCCGTCATGGCACAGAGCGGAGATGAGGCGGGAAACGGCGCCCCCGACGGAAGCGAAACCCGGGAAGAGGTCATCGTGAGGGACACGGACACCTCGATCGCGAGCATCGTCAACGACGACGTTGATGCTTCGGGAGAGCCGGATGATCTGTCCGTCAGGGTCGCGGAGATTCTGGGCATCGACACGCAGGCGGCGCATGATGCCATGGTGCAGGCGGACCAGGTCGAGCTTGGCTCGCTCCATACGGACGGCCACGCGGACACGGGGGATGCGGACTCCATGTCTATGGAAGCCAAAGGGCTGTCTTACCTGGAGTACGGAAACAGGATCGGCGCAATCCTCGGCATGGATGAGGAGAGGATCGCCCGGGCCATCGCCCAGGCGTACGAGGAGTTGTACGCGATAGAGCGGGACATCCGGGATAATGGGAGCGGACGGGACGCGGAAAGCAAGTACGAATCCGACAAGCATCCCGCCGGATAACCCCGGCGCCCTGCGACGCAAGGCGAAGGCCGGGGCGGGTTTCAGTCCCGCCCCGGCCCATGGCACAACACAGGTCCGTGCAGGAGAGGGGAGAGTGTGATGCCCTCCGGGAACACCAACAGCAAAAACGACGGACAGAGGCCTCTGGTGCTGGTGGTTGACGACGACCCCAACGTGGTCGCGCTGGCGCGAGCCTACCTGGAGCGGGACGGCTACCGGGTGTCTGAGGCCGGCGACGGGCTCCGCGCGTTGGAGTTGGCCCGAACGGAGCAGCCCTCACTCGTGGTGCTGGACCTCATGCTCCCCGGCCTGGACGGGCTCGAGGTCTGCCGGAGATTGCAGGTGGAGTCGATGGCGCCCGTCATCATGCTGACGGCGCGTGTGGAGGAGGCGGACAGGCTGGAGGGCTTGAACCTGGGAGCCGACGACTACATCACCAAGCCCTTCAGCCCCCGTGAATTGGCGGCACGGGTTCGCGCCGTCCTGCGCCGCTCGGATCGGGAGAGCGCCGTGTCCGCATACCCGGAGCTTTCCTTTGGCGCGATCAGGGTCAACCTGCGTACCCGGACGGCGACGGTGGACGGAGGAGAGTTGAGCCTGACACCAACGGAGTTCCGGCTGCTGACCCTCCTGCTCCAGGAACCCGGCAGGGTGTTCTCCCGCAACGACATCATAGATAGGGCGCTTGGCGAGGACTTCGATGGTTTCGACCGCGCCGTCGACACCCACGTGTCCGGTCTGCGCCGAAAGCTCGAAGCAGAAAGCCCGGGGAGCGCCGGGCATATCGAAACCGTGTACGGCGGCGGCTACCGGCTGCGGCATGGCGGGAGCGCCTGACATGCTTGATGTCGTTTCCAGCCTGCAATTCCGGCTGGTCACGGGATTCGCGCTGACCATCGTGCTGACGCTTGCCGCAGCGGGAATCTTCATCAGTCTTGCCACGGAGACGCAGGTCGAACGGTTCGAGACCGATCAGGCCATGGCGCAGGTCGAGCGGGTCAGCGAGTTCATTTCAAACTATAGCATCGAGAACCACGACCCGGCCGAACCCGGCGAGGAATTGCAATCGGCCGTCCAACAGGCCGCCGACATCTCCGGCCTCCGCATAACCACCTTCGACTCCCAGGGCAACGTGGTCGCCGATTCCAACCCTCCTTACATATCGAACGACCTCGTAAGCGACTATGGGCCAACAGAGGCGGATTTCTTTCCGCTTCTAGCTGACGGAGAGGTCGTGGGTTCCATCACCGCCTCCGATGATTTTGGCCTTGGGACGGAAGCCGGGGAATTCGCGATCGGCGACCCGGATGTTTCACGCATAGCCCACCACGTCGACCGCTACCTGCTGTGGGCCGGAATCGGAGTCGCTCTTCTGGGTACCGCGGTGGTGTGGATTCTCGCGCGGCGCACGCTGGCCCCGGTGCAGAGGTTGGGGACGGCCGCCCTACTGCTGGGACGGGGCGACCTGTCCCAACGGGCTGAAGTCTCCGGCCCTACCGAAATCCGGCATCTGGCCCGCAGTTTCAACTCCATGGCCGCAGAGCTGGAAGAGGCGGAGAGCCGCCGCCGCAGCCTCACCGCTGACATCGCCCACGAACTACGCACTCCGACATCCAATATCCAAGGGTATATGGAGGCCATCAAGGACGGAGTGTTTCAGCCCACGCCGGAAACAGTAGACACCATCCACGAGCAGGTCATACTGCTGTCGCGGCTTGTCGATGATCTGCGGCTCCTTGCCCAGGTTGACGGCGGCGAGCTTCAGCTGCAACGGACGCAGACGCGCCTGGAAGAGTTGGTGCAGTCCTGCGTGGACGCCCAGCGGCCCCGGGCCGAAGCCAAGGGCGTGGCTCTGGGCGTCGACGTGGCTGAAACCCTGCCTGAGCTGGATCTTGACCCGGCCCGCATCTCACAAGTGGTCGGCAACCTGCTGGACAACGCCGTCACCCACACGCCGGAGGGCGGAGACGTAACGGTGTCGGCCCACGCCAACGCCGATGCTGTCGAGGTGGTGGTGGCCGACACCGGCCCGGGGATTGCTCCCGATGAACTACAACGGGTGTTCGATCGCTTCTACCGCGCCGACCCCTCCCGCTCCCGCAGCACCGGGGGGACCGGCCTCGGGCTCACCATAGCCCGCAGGCTCGTTGAGGCCCACGGCGGGTCCATCGAAGCCGAGAGCGTGGTGGGACGGGGCAGCCGGTTCATCATTCGCCTGCCAGCTGGACAATAACGCTGCGAACCCCGGCTCTTGGCCCCGTTCAGGGAGAATCTCCGTTGGAGAGGATTCTCAGATGGTGGCTCTTCGCTTGGATACAACTGCGAGTACGAATATCGCGCTTGAGACCAGCGTCATGGCTGGACCGGCGGGTAGATTGAAGTGGTAAGAGACATAGAGGCCTGTAATGGCGGCTGCGGTTCCCAGCATCGCCGCCACCAACATCATCGAAACGAATCGTCTGACCAACAGATGCGCGGTAGCAGCAGGCGTTACCAGCATTGCCATGACGAGAACTATGCCCGCTGCCTGGATCCCAATCACGATAACGAGGGCAAGAATGACCAGGAACGCATAGTCGACGAAGTTGGTGCGCCTGCCGAAGACCTGCGATCCTACGGGATCAAAGCTCGCGAACATCAGCCAGTGGTGAAGAGCGAAGAGCCCAAGGATGACTATCGCGGTTACGCCAAGGGCCACATAGATGTCGGTTGCAGTAATCGCCAGGGGTTGTCCCAGCAACAGGTCTTCCATATCAACCCTGATGGTCGTCGCGCCTGCCAGCAGCACGAGGCCCAGGGCGAACATGGTGGCGAAGAGAATGCCTATGGACGTATCCGTGCTGAGGCCCGCGCGCCTGCTCACAACCCTGACGAGCACGGCAACGGACACCCCTGTTGGGACGGCCGCGATAGCGGGGTTGATGCCCACCAGAAACCCAACCACCATTCCCGGCAGCACGGCGTGGGCGAGAGCATCCCCTATGAAGGCGAGGTTCCTGGTGATGACGTACGCTCCAACCAGCGGACACATCACTCCCACAAGCACCGAGCCGATCAGGGCTCGTATCATGAAGCCGTACTCAAGTGGCGCGATAACGAAATCTATCACGTTGTCCCGGCGCCACTCCCGTCCATCACAAGACTCACACCGTGAGCCCCGTACAACTGCTCCATGACCTCGATCGTAAACACTTCCTCAGGCGGGCCGCAGGCGCATACGTGACCGTTCAAGCACAGCACCTCGTCGAAACGGCCGGTCAGGTTGGTCAGGTCGTGGGTGGCCACGAGGACAATGCGGCCCTCATCTCTCAGCGTTTGGAGAACCGCGATGAGGTCCTCCTGCGCGCCCACGTCAACTCCGCTGAATGCCTCATCCAGGAGAAGCACGCTCGCCTCCTGGGCCAGCGCTCGGGCGACGAATACTCTCTGCTTCTGCCCTCCTGAAAGCTCCGTCATCAGAGCGGAGCGGTGGTCCCACAGTCCCACGCGGCCCAGGCACGCATTCACAAGTTCGCGATCTTTCCTGCCGGGCCGCCGAAACCACCCCAGCCTGCAACACCGGCCCATCATCACAACGTCCATCACGGTGACCGGGAACCGCCAGTTGACGCTCTCTCGCTGAGGCACGTAGGCCAAAGCCCCGCCTCCCTGGTCAACACGGTTGAGGGTTACCTTCCCCCGGCGGACCGGAAGGAGTCCGGCAATAGCATTGAATAACGTGCTCTTGCCGGCTCCATTCGGTCCTACAACGCCCATGAGCGTCCCCGCCTCCACCTCGAAGGAGACGCTGCTCAGGGCCAGGTGCCCATCGATCTCAACGCTTACGTCCTTGAGCGAAACGCTCGCGTTGTGTGGGTTCGATATGGCGGTCACCTCAATGCTTCTACGATGCGTTCCACGTTCGATCTCGCCATGCCAAGGTACGTTTCGGCGCCGCTCCCTTCAGGTCCGAGCGATCCCGAATAGATCTGAACCAGTTCCGCGCCGGTCTCGTTCGCTATGGCTTGCGCCAGCCTCTCACTGACCGTCGTCTCGCCGAATACCGCCGGCACGTTGTGTTCACGTATCACGTCGACAACACTCGCAATGTGCTCCGCTGAAGGCTCCACGTGAGTCGCCAGGGACGGTATGACCAGCCCGACTATCTCAAACCCGTAAAGCTCAGCAAAGTAGGAGAGGCTGTCGTGTGATGTTACCAGCAGCCTGCGCTCCGGCGCCACCAAACTGACCTGCTCCAGCGTCCATGCGTGAAGCTCATCGAGCTGCTGACCGTAGTCCGCTGCGTTCTGGAAGTAGGTCTCCGCATTCGCAGGGTCGATGGCCGCAAAGCGGGCGGCTATTTCGCCGACTGCGATCTTCACCCGAGGTGGATCGAACCAGAAGTGAGGATCCTCCGGCCCGTGATCATGGTCGTGATGACCTTCTTCATCCTCATGATCGTCATGCTCGTCCTCATGCTCATCGTGCTCGTCCTCATGCTCACCAACGCCCAATCCGACGAAGGCGAGGCTGCGGGGCTGCCCGCTGATGGGCCACCTGTGCTCAATCTCACCATCCTCGATGTGGAACTCAATAATCTGATTTCCAACCCTATCGGAAAGGTAGAGATTCTCGCCAACAATGATGAATGATGGAGAGGTGCTGCTGTCAAACGCCTGCACAATTTCGTGGCTTGCCTCTATCTCGCCTGTCTCCACATGGATGACGTTCAAGATCCCATCGTATGACAGTGCCAGCAGATGCTCACCATGAGCGTCAAAAGCGGCGCCGCTCACGCTCTTCTCAGCGGTTGGAGGCAGGACGAGTGACATTTCCCCGCCCTCAGCGTCGATCGACCAGAGTCCGCCGTTCAGGCGAGTGCCGCTCTCATCCCTGTACGAGGCAGAGCCGAAGAAGTACTCGGCATCGTGGTGCCCCCACAGAGTGCCGATGCGGGCGGCCGGATTCATACCGGGCGGGTTCGAGATGAACGAATGCTCGTATTCGCCGAAATGGGCATGCATGAACAGCACGCCGCCGGCGCAGCCGAACACCACGCCATGCGAATTGCTGGCCTCGCCATGGAGGGCCGGGCACGCGTTGGCCGCGTCCTCAGAGACGACCTCGCCGTCCGTCGTCCAGACCTCCACGCCGAGCGGCAGGCTGCTTGTGCCCGCAACACTCGGGTAGTCCGGATTGTTGGTCGTCACCAGAACGTTGCCATCCTCCAGCACAATGGCTGCGCCGTGCTGCAGACCTGCATCCAGCCAGATCGGCTCATAGTCATTGAGCTCTTCCGAAAGGTCATGCTCCTCGAACAGAGCGATGCGGCCGGACCCGTCATGGTAGATTGCCGTCCAGCCGGCATGAGTGTTGAAGTGGACGGGCCGGTTGTCAGTTGTTCCCAAGGTCAAAAGGCGAACAGGGTCCGTAACCAGATCAAAGTGATCGCCGTGTTCCTCAAGGTAGACGCCGCCATCGAAGATGTGGACGCGGTCGTCATTGGCCGCATCGTCCCCCGGGCCGCGCGCGAGAGCATAGGCAAAACGTCCGCTTGGGCTCGTATAGAGCCTTGCCGCGGGCGCCGCCACTTGCAGGCTCCGCACATCCAACTGTTCCGTGGTGAGGTCAAGGACCGACACCGCGGGAAGCTGTCCGTCCGCAATGAGAAGTCGGCCGGTTAGTTCCTCGTGGCCCATCCCTTCTTCATGCTCGTCATGCTCATCTTCATGCTCGTCTTCGTGCTCATCCTCATGCTCGTCCTCATCGTGATGCATACCCACGGCGGATTCGATGGGGTTCACACCGTCACCAAGCGCCACTATCTTGGATTCGTCCGCGCTGGCGTTCTGCAGCAGGCCGTCAATCCAGTCACCTTCAAGGCCAAGGCCGACGGTGAACACGACATCCGCGTCCGCCACCCTGGCAATGTCCTGGGTTCCCGGTATGAACGTGTGAGGGTCGCCGCCCGCTGGCAGCAGACCGAATACCTCTACGTTGTCTCCGCCTACCACTCGTGCCCAATCAGCCACAAAGTTGGTGGTTCCCACCACATGAAGCGAGGGCTCAGTGGGCATGGAGGATCCGCTGCCAGTGGAACTCGAGGGCTCCTGGGTTGGCTGCGGCGCATCCGGTGTTGCGGTGTTCTCGTCATCTGAGCAGGCAAGCACAAGAGCCACGCTCAATAAGAGAAGACCCAGAACAAACGCCCGGGTCGGAATTCCCCAGTGTATTTTGAGACTATGTATCATTGACATCCAACGTTCCCCCTTCGGTGGTCAGTGATAGAAATCGAAACGACTCAACAAAGAACCGTATCAAGCAGATATCAGCTTGTCAACAGCCGCCCTCCCTCTCGGCGCCGCATGAGGGGGCAACGGCAGCAATTTTGCGCAGTTCCCCGGATAATCATAAAAGGTCACAGAAAATCGACCAGATTGTCACAGAATGGTTACACCCAGGTGGTATAGTGGCGCAAGGTGAGACTCGCAGTACATTGTCGGGAGGTGCCCCTTGGTCCTTGTGCTGTGAAAGCCTTTGCCTCCAACACCATCAGAACCGGTGGCAAGCGGCCTGACTGAGATGTCTCACGCTCGCTGCGCCTCAGCGCGCCCTACTTACACCCGTTTCCACACCCGCTCGTTGGCCATGCGCAGCCCCCGCATCCCGACACGGGGGCCGCAGGCGTAAGCCCTCCCAGGACCGCGCGCTGAGCCTGCCCGCAGTCGGCGAACCCCCATACCCACCATAGAGAACCATGTGCTATCATCGTCTCTGATCCAACAGTAGACACCGACATCGTCACCGTCGGGAGGATAGAGACAGGGAGGTAGAGCAGGATGAGGAACATCACCCGGACCCACTCAGTTCCGCGCCGCCTGCTGAGGGCGGCCATGCCATCTTCTACCCCCCCCCCCCCCCCCCCCCCCCTCTATTTTGCCCCCCCCCCCCCCCCCCCCCCCC
>DAOUJJ010000006.1:0-130326 GCA_034422835.1 Dehalococcoidia bacterium
TGGTGGCCTCGGTCGGGACGCCGTAGATCACCCGGTCGCTGGGCAGCTCCACCGGGTCCTCGTCCGGGATCTCCACCACTCGTCCGGCGCCCAGGGTGAGCCCCGCGGGCAGGTCCGTGGCGGTGTAGACCACCTTGTACTGCCCCTCGCCCGCGTCGACGCCAAACTCGACGTCGACCTCCGGCAGGCGGGGCAGCCCCTGGTCGTGGGCGCTGGTGTAGGACTCGTTCACGTCGACGCCGACCTGGTAGGTCTTGTCGGCGATGGTCACGCCCTCCCCAAACGCCGCGGTCATGGTGATGGGCTCCGTCAGGCTCAGCGAGACGCCGGTTCCGACCATCCAGCTCAGGCCGGTGCTGGTCCACGTCAGCCTGTCGTTGTTATTTAGTCCGGTACTCCGCGTGGCGTCGGTAAAGGAGAAAGTTGCGCCGTCGACAACCAGCGCCACCTTCGAGTTCTTGAGGCTGTCCGGGACTGCCTTGTTGAGGGTGATATAGAGTGTGCCGGAGTTGAGAACGATTTGGCTGAAGCCGTAGCTTGCGGTGCCATACGTGAAATCGTTGTCCGAGAGATTGCTGGTCAATGTGCAGCGAATATTTGCGACATGGAAGCATCCTATGCTGCCGACACCAAGGTTTACCGGGTTGAGTGTGGCGGACCAGAAGGACTGCTGGGCCTGGGCGGGCTGTGCGCCGGGCGCAAAGAAGACGGCGAGCGCCATCAGCATGGCGGCCAGAAGCAGGAACGGAGAGCGGCGGAGGGCTAGACTAGAACGAACATTCTGGGGGGGGGGTAGAAGGCATGGCCACCCTAGGCCTGCCCTGAGCCCCGTCGAAGCGTCGAAGGGCCGCGTTCAGCAGGCGGCGCACTCTACTGCTGCTGCTCCCGGTGTCGGACAACATGGCTATCGCGGCTCCTTATCGGCATTTCAGCAATGGTGTGCTTCGCGGATAGTATAGCCGACAATCCATACGGTGCGGGTATATGCGCCCTTCTTAATGGATGAAGCGACGTATAAACGCGCCGATTCGCGCCGCCCTCTCGTGTCATTCTGAGCGCAACGAAGAATCCAAAGACTCCATTTGCTCCCGGACGAGTTTTTAGATTCCTCGACTCCGCTGCGCTCCGCTCGGAATGACAGGCGGGAGGCCCCCCGCTCACCTTTCGACAGGCTCAGGGCGAGCGGGGAGGAGGGGATTATGCGGTTGGCGGTACGGGGTTTGGTTGGCGCAATGCGATTCAGATTCCCGCTTTCGCGGGAATGACCGGGGGTGGTGGGCGATAGAGGATTTGAACCTCTGACCTCAGCGATGTCAACGCTGCGCTCTAACCAACTGAGCTAACCGCCCACTGAACCCGTGTCCACCGCCGCGCGGCTGACATTTGCGGGTGAGCATCATTCTAGTTATGCCGCGCAAAGCCGGTCAAATTGTTTTCTCGCTTCGCGCTCCGGCGGCGCGCAGTGCTAACCATTCGACGCGGCGCGGCGTTATTATCTTTGACCGGCCGTGATGCCCAACAGCCGGGGCAATTGAGTTAGCACGAAGGGCGTGATAATCTGACCTGCCATACCTCCCCGTCCCGCGTTTCGTCCATCTGATGCGGGACACGGCAGGCAGGGAATGCCCAGAGTCATAGCAGAGAGGGGCGCGGCGTTGCCGCGCTCCTCTCACTTAACCGCCCCGCGTTCACCCTTCGACAGGCTCAGGATGAACGGATGTGGCCGATGAATGGGTGTGCCGCCTTTCACCTAGTCTCGCCGGGCACGTAGCCGCTCTCCTCAAAGAGGGTGCGCACCGGCAGGCCGATGATTGACGCCACCCGCGCCTCCGGGTGTGTCTCCAGGTAGGACCGCACGATGGAGTAGCCGATGGAGTAGCCCGCCCACACCGGAACACGGTCGTCGTCTCCGAACAGGTACCGACGAATCTCCAGCGGGTCGGTATCGTTAAGCCGACTCTCCACGTTGGGCCAGATTGCGCGTTCAACGTCCGGCGCGAGCGCCCCGATCCAGTGCGGCCGATGCTCCGGCACGATGCCGCCCGCAAAAACATCCGCCAATCCCTCGGTCAGCATTGCGTCCAGCAGCGTGTCCGGCTCATTGTTCTTGACGTAGATCATGCGACCGCCGGTCAGGCCGCGCGGGAATAGCCAATTGCGGACAAGGTGGACGTATTCGTGAGCCGTGATGTAGGCGAGCGTCTCCGTCCAGTTGTGCGCGGGCCACACGAACAGGAGCGTGACGCCGGAGCCGAGGCTGACGCCGTTCACGTGCTGCATGGCCTGCGTCAGTCCGCGACTTTCGCCATCCCCCATCAGGATGACCACACGCGCGATGAGGTCCGGGCGCGGCAGGGCCTGTGAGCACTTGTACAGCGTGTCTTCAACGATGCCACGCGGCGAAGCAGCGTTCGTGGCATTCACCGCGCGGATGAACGAGTTGAGTTCAGGATCGCCGGTCTGCGTCATCGTCCAGTGCTCGCCGATGTCGATGAACGTGGGCTGCTCTCCGGCGAGCAGGCGGTGTATGTAGAGCCGCAGCCGCTGTTTGAACAGCTCAAGCGGGGGCTGCTGAACCTGGTCCAGCGCCTGCTCGGCAAAATACCCCTCAAGTCGATAGGCAGGGACGACCGTCATCTGCCGCGGGAGCCGCCGACCTGTCATGGCGGGCTGCGCAGAGACGTGGCGAGCAGTCGCACGAGCGGCGGCGCTAACCGATTGCGCCGGATTCCTCGAGCCCCGCGTATTCCTCGTCGGAAATCCCCAGGATGCCGGTCAGAACCTCCCGGGTGTGGAGGCCGGGCGTGGGCGCGCCCATACGAACGCGGCCGGGCGATTCGCTGAATTTGATCGTCATTCCGGGGTGCTCGATGGGGCCGGGCACGTTGTGGTTTACCTCAACGACGTAGCCCCGTTCACGCAGCTGCGGATCGAGGTACAGGTCCTCGCCGGTGGCCGCCATGCCCGCGGCAATCCCGGCGCGCTGGCAGGCGTACATAACCTGGTGCGCGGAGCGTGTGAGCGTCCATGCCGTGATCTCGGCGTCGAGCGCATCGTGGTTGCTTTGCCGATCCGCGAACGTTGCGAAACGGGGATCGTCGGCAAGCTCAGGCCGCCCCATCACTTCTGTCAGCGCGCGCCATGACGCATTACCGTTGTCCGGGCAGGAGATGGCGCACCAGCGGTCGCCGCCGCCGCATTGGTAGACGCCCTGCGGCGCGGCATTCGGATCGCGGTTGCCCCACGCCTCCGCCGGCCCCACGCCGAACTGCGCCTCCAGGAACGCAAGGCCGATCATACTCGCGGCGGCCTGGAACTGTGGAATCTCGATGTACTGCCCCTGCCCCGTGCGATCTCTGTAGTGCAGAGCCGCCATGATGGAGAGGGCGAGGTTGCCGGCGGTGATGAAGTCCGGGTAGGCATTCCTGCCGCGGGCGGGCCATTGCGCGTCCGGCTGCGCCCACAGGTAACCAAGTCCGGTGAACGACGTCAAGCACTGGCCGACGGCAGTAAAATCCCTCATCGGCCCCATCGCGCCGTAGCCGGGGCAACTGACCATGATCAGGCGGGGGTTCACCTCTTTAAGCGCGTCCCAGTTGATGTTGAAACGGTCTATCGCGCCGGGCGCGTTGTTCTCCACGACGACATCTGCTTCTGCGGCAAGCCGCCTGAACAACTCCTGCCCTTCAGTCGTGTGTAGATCGATCGCGATGGACCGCTTGTTGCGGTTGTTCTCTCCGTAGCTAGCGTTGGTGCTGCGCCATGCCGTCGGATTGCTCTCACGGTCATGAACGCGCCCGTCCGCGAACTTGGTGGACTCGACCTTTATGACATCCGCGCCATAGTCGGCGATGAATCGCGTACCGAACGGCGCAGCCCAAACGCGCTCAAATGCGAGAATCCGCACGCCGTCCAGCGGGAGGCCGGATTCGCTTGCGCCGTTTGAGCCCCCGACAGGGACAGCCCGGCGCTCTGCGGGCGCAGCGCCAAGAATCTCATCCTGGTGCTGTCCCAGCGTGGGCGCGGGGCGGCGGACGCTGAGGGGACTCGCCCCGAAACGCGCCGTCCCACCCGGAATCATGTACTTGCCCAGCACCGGATGCTCCATTGGCGAGAAGAATCCGTAGACCTCCGGGTGCGGGTGGGCGGCGAAATCAGCCGGCGAGTTGGCGGGGGCCACGGTGACGTGCCTCTCCACGCCGCCGCTCAGGTACTCCTCCGCGGTCATCGTGCTGATGAACTCTCCGGCGATGGCCGTGATCTCGTCTGCTTTAGTGTCCCGCCCGCTCAACTCACGCATGGCCGGGTCGAGCAACAGCGGGTGGTTGACCCAGTTGGCGAACTCCACCCATTGCCGCGGTGAGGTCAGCGCAAGCTGCACCCATACACCGTCGGAGGCCTGGAAATATTGCGTGGGGCCGGTTCCGCCCTTGCTGCCGCGCCGCGGCATCACCTCGCTCATTGCGGCATAGCGCATGAGGTTCATGGTCTTATGCGCCAGCACCTCCGTCATGGAAACATCGAGATGCTGTCCGCGGCCCGTGGTACGCCGATGCCAGAGGGCGATGAGCGTGCCGAACGCGGCATGGATGGAACTCAACTGGAAGCCCTGGTAGCGGGGCATGGTGACAGGGGGACCCTCTGCTTCGCCCTCCGGGTACACTGAGCCGCTCAATGCGGTGACGGCGATGTCCGCGCCGACAAAGTCGCGGTACGGGCCGGTGCGGCCGAACGGGGTGATAGACGTGACGACGACGGCGGGATTGACGGCGGCAAGATCGTCGTAGCCGAGCCCGCGCGCCTCCATCTCGCCGGGGTGGCCGGATTCGAGAACAACGTCCGCGCCCTTCACCAGTTCAAGAAAACGCGCCCTGTCCTGCTCCGAATCAAGATCAAGCGTGATGCCGCGCTTGTTGGTGTTGAAATGGATGAAAAAGAGGCTGTGATCCGGGCCGGGCTCGCCGTGCGCGAACGGGGCCATGCGGCGCGACGGGCTGCCGGACGGCGGCTCGATGAGGATGACCTCCGCGCCGAGGTCGGCGAGAATGCGCCCGCACGGCTGTCCCTGCGGCCCGGTTAGATCAAGCACGGTCAGCCCATGAAGCGCTCCTGTTCCGGCGGGGCTGGTCCCGTTTGTCATAACATCCTCATTTCGCGTTCTGGCCGCAGAGTCACGCTCAGAATAGGAGCGCCCGTGCATAGCGTCAACGCAATGCTATTCTCTGTGGGGAAATTCTCCACTCTTATCCATCTCCAGAAAGCAGTGAATCCTGGCCAAATGTGGTTTGGAGCACGGTTCTACACTGGAAATATGGAACACATAAAAGGCCTCCTCCGCTCAGCAATCATCACCTCCGCGGCCTGTGCCAGCGCGGCAGTTGTCGCCGTCATCCTTATAGGCTGAATGTATGTTACAAAGCCGAATGCAGATTGGATCGGCGCGCGTTGCGCCGGTTGTTGGAACTGTAGCCGCGCTTGTAGTCCTTATCCTCGCCGGCTGCAACATCGGCGGTGTTGAACAGGAGACCATACAGGTCACCTATGAGGCGGAGCCCGTCGTTCAGACGCGGAACCCAACCGCCACCCCGGAATCGCCCGCCGCAACGTCGTCGTCCCAATCTGCGGCATCAACACCCTCCGCGGGGCAGCCGGCCGCGACGCCGTCCACCATCGAGCGCGATCTGGACATCGTGACCGTTCTCGCCAAGGACGCCATCCCCGCGATCCGCTCGCCGGAGTTCGTGGACGCCGCCGGAGCCGAGGAGTGGATGAACGCGGACGAGCCGATCATCGGCGTGGAGATCGACGGCGACGCCCGCGCCTATCCCGTCGCCATGCTCAGCCGCCACGAGATTGTGAACGACACCGTGGGAGGAGCGCCGATTGCGGCAACGTGGTGACCTCTCTGCTATACGGCCATCGTGTATGGCCGAGAGGTGGAGGGGCAGCTTCTGACCTTTGGCGTCTCCGGCAAACTCACCCTCAACAACCTGATCATGTTCGATGACCAGACGGACTCGGAATGGAGCCAGGCATACGGCACGGCTCTCTCCGGCCCGCTTGAGGGCACGGAACTGGAGCTTGTCGCATCGCGGCTGATGTCGTGGGAGGCGTGGAAGGCGCTCTATCCCGAGACGCAGGTGCTGGACAAGCGCGGTCTCTATCGCAGAGACAACTACGAAACGTACTATACGAATTTCGACGCCGGCATCCTGGGCCGCCGCGTCCGTGACTTCAGGTTGGAACTCAAAGACCTTGTCCTGGGCGTGGAGATCGGCACGGCTAAGCGCGCCTACGCCTACGATGACCTTGCGGAGACGCCCATCGCCAACGACACGCTCGGCGGGCGCGAAATCGTCGTCATCCATGAGCCCGAGGCCGGATTCGCGGCGGCGTGGAGCCGGCTGCTCGACGATGAGGCATACGCCATCGCGCAGGGGCCGTTCGGCATGAACGCGCCGGACGTCCTGACCTTCGAGCAGGCCAACGAGGCCCAGTTGGGGGACGCGCCCGCGGTTTCCGGCCCCGTGATGCGTGACCGCGAGACGGGTTCCATCTGGAGCGCAAGCACGGGTGAGGCGGTTTCCGGTCCCCTGGAGGGCGCACGCCTCATCCAGATACCCACAACGCCCTCATTCTGGTTCGCGTGGGTAGACCTCTTCCCGGACACCACCGTGTGGGGCGAGTAAGGCGCTCACTCCGCGCCTGCCCTTGCTACAATAGGCAGTCGGCCAACATTGGACCGCCATCAGGGGTAGGAGGAAAATCATGACTGCAACGCAGGTTCAGGAAAAGCACGTCACCGTGAACGGCGTGAAGCTTCGCTATTTCGATTACGGCAATGAGGGAGCGATGCCCATGGTGTGCCTGCACGGCCACACGGGGCAGGCCCATATCTGGGACGAGTTCGCGGAGGCGATGGCGCCCAATTTCCACGTCGTCACAATCGATCAGCGCGGACACGGGGAGAGCGAGCACGCCTCCACCGGCTATGAGCGGGATCGATTCGTCGAGGACCTGGATGAGCTTGTCGTCGCGCTGGGGTTCGACCGATTCGTCCTCGTCGGCCTCTCGATGGGCGGATGGCATTCCCTGCTCTACACCGGCGAGAAGCACCCGGAGAAAGTGGAGCGCATCGTCATCGTCGACATTGGCCCGGAACCGAGCGAGCGGTCAAAGGTGGAGTGGGGCGACCGCCCGCCGACGCCGATGTCGTTCGCAAGCGTCGATGAGGCTTTCGCGTGGGCGCGTGAGGGCAATCCATGGGCATCCGAGGAGCGGCTGCGCCAGGACATCGAGGCGAAGGTGAAGCAGACATCGGACGGCTCATGGACGTGGAAGGCCGACGCGGCGCTGTTCAACGTGCCGCTCGCGGACGGCACGGATGAGACGCTGATCAACCGCTACTGGAAGGCGCTGGAGACCATCGAGCAGCCGATCCTGGAGGTGCGCGGGCTGGAAAGCCCCCTGCTGGACGACGCAATCAAAGACAGCATGATGGCAAGGTCGAAGAACCTCTCATGGGTGGACGTGCCGGACGCCGGCCACGTCGTCACAGTGGACAAGCCGCAGGAGTTCATCGCCGTCACCCGGGAGTTTTTGGGGGTGTAGGCCTACCCGCCCGTCACCTCGTCCAGCACCTCCCGCCACTCTCGGGTAGATAGGCCGTTAGGGTATCCCTTGCGGTACGTGATGACGCCGCTGCCGTTGATGACGACTGCAGACGCGTGAGAATTGACGCCGTATTCATTTGATAAAAGCACATCGGATTCCGCCATGTCCCAGGGATACCCTCGGCTCTCGGCGTAGCGGCGGATGCTGCTCTCATCGTCGAACGGACTGAAGGCGATGGCGAGAACGGCGACTTGATCTTCGTAGTCCCCGTACACATCCTTGAGGTTCCGCAAATCGGAACTGCATATCGGTCAAGTGCTTGAGAAGAAATACAGGACGACGGACTGGTTCGCCTGTTTGAAGTCCGTCAATGATTGCGCGTCGCCATCGATGGTCTCCACTGTAAAGTCCGGCGCGGACTGCCCCACGCGGTTGCCCGTTGGCGGAGCGGGCGGCTCAGGCGGCGGAACTGGTGTCGGCGTATCGGTGGGTTTGGCTTCTGCTGGAGGCTGCGGCACCGGCGTGTCCGTCGGCGACGGCTCCTCACTCTCCGCTGTTACGGCCGGCTGCAGCGCCGGAACAGTTGGCTCCGCCGTTCCCGGCAACAGCGCGGGAGGAGTGATTGTCGGCGGTGCTGAAAGCGAGCCGCCCAAGACGGGAGTCTCCTCCGGCGAGAGTGAGGCCGCATCATCCGGCGTCCCGAGGCTAACTGTACCCTCGGGCGCGGGAGTGTCAGGCGCTGGTGTTGTAGCCGGTTGCGTTGGCGGAATAGTTGTGGCCGGCGGTCCCGTCTCGACGGTTTGCTCACAGGCAACAGCACCAATAACGAGCGCCGCCGCCATGATGAGCACAACGACCTGCGCTACAACAGCGGGGCGGACGACTTGTAACGTCATTGCTTGATTCCCCTCAGGCAACTCTACGCCGTCACCGCGTCCAGCGCCTCGCGCCATTGATCAGCACCATGACTTCTCCCCGCCGCCCGGAACGTGATGATGCCATCGCCATCGATGAAGACTTTGGATGGCTGGCGACTGACGCCAAAGGCGGACTGGACATCACCGTGATAGACCGCCATTTCCCACGGATATCCCTGTCGTTCCGCGTACGAAATGATCGTGTCCGCGCTTTCGGACGGATCGACGTCCACGGCGATGAACGCGACCTCATCCTGGTAGTCGGGGTAAACACTCTTGGCGGTCTGCAACTCAGACCGGCAAGAAGGTCACCAGCTTGCGAAGAAATACACGACGACAGGCTGATTGGCCTGCTTGAAATCGGTCAATGAGCGAGTGACTCCGTCTGTTGTGGTGACGGAGAAGTCCGGCGCGAGATTGCCGACACGGTCGCCCACCTCCGGCGCAGCTTCACTCGCCGGGCCGGACGGTCCTTCCGGAGCGTCATCCGACGATTCGCTGTCGCACGCGACGGCCAGCATCATCAGCGCCGCCACCAACAGAGCGCCGAGCAGCACGCCGGGCCACGTCTGCAATCGCAAGCTCACAAGCCGGTTTCCTCCGTGTTCATGGCGGAGAGTCGGGCAATCCCCAACCGCCGCCGCCGGGCGTCTCAATGGTAAGCCTGTCACCACGCGAAACGTCAATGGTGATGGCGGCCGGCAGTTCGTCATCCCGCTCAGAATCCATTCTACGCAGCGTGTTGCGGCCCGGCGCGCCGTCCGCCCCTCCCGCAAGTCCCCACGCCCCGCGCGATCGCCGCTCCGTCAGCAGTGAGACGGTCGCATCGCCAAGGAACTCCACCGTGCGCGTGAGGCCGTCCCCGCCGCGGAATCGCCCCTCACCGCCGGAGCCGCGGCGCACACCGTATTCCAGCACGCGGAACGGATACTGGTACTCCAGCGCCTCCATGGGCGTGTTGAGCGTGTTGGTCATGTGGCTGTGGATGGCGGATTCTCCCGGGCCGTCGGGGCTCGCGCCGACGCCGCCCGCGAGCGTTTCATAGTAGGCGAAAGGCTGACCTGTACGTGGATCAGTGCCGCCGATAGTCACGTTGTTCATCGTCCCCTGGCTTGCGGCGGGAATTTTGTGGGGCAGAACATCTGCAAGCGCTCCAAATACGACATCTACGATGCGCTGAGATGTCTCCACGTTGCCGGCAGCCACCGCGCGCGGCGGCCGCGGGTTGACCAGCGATCCCTCCGGCGTGATCACCTCCACGGACGCGAACGAGCCGTGATTGGCGGGCGCGCGCGGACCAGCAAGGCATCGCACGCAGTATTGCACAGCCGAGACGGTAACAGCCCGCACCGCGTTGTTATTGCTGAGGGGCTGCTCCGCCGACGTGCCCGCGAAGTCCACGATGAGCGAACCGTCGCCGTCACTCGTGATGGTGACTGCGATGACGGGGCGTTCATCGTCGAGTGTCGACGGCTCCATATCATCCGTGAATGTGTACTGTCCCGCCGGTATCTCACGCAATGCGGCCCGCACAAGGCGTTCGGCGTAGTCGATGAGCGCATCACCATGCTCCGTCACCGTTTCCCAGCCATACCGCTCAATGAGTGCCTCGTAGCGCCCCTCGCCGATGCGATTGGCGGCAATCTGCGCAGCCAGGTCGCCGCGCCGCTCCTCCGGCGTGCGGACGTTCCGCATAAAAAGTTCCACGGCCTCTTCGTTGAGCACGCCCCCACGCGCCAGCCTGATGGGCGGGATGATAAACCCCTCCTGGTAGATGGTCGTCGACGCGGGCATCGAGCCGGGGGCCATGCCGCCCACGTCTGCGTGGTGTGCGCGCGAGGCAACGAACCCCGCGAGTTCGCCGGCATCCCCATCCGTGACGCCCTCGGGAATGAACACAGGCGATATCAGCGTCAGATCAGGCAGATGCGTGCCGCCGAGATAGGGGTCGTTGAGGGCGATGAGATCGCCGGGCGCGAACGTATCGAACCGCTCGATCGCGGCCTGCACGGAGGCGGGCATCGCGCCGAGATGGACGGGGATGTGCTCCGCCTGTGCCAGTATTCGGCCGTTGGAATCAAAGATGGCGCAGGAGAAATCTCGCCGCTCCTTGATGTTCGGCGACCACGCTGTCCGCCCCAACACCGCTCCCATCTCCTCCGCAATGGCCGCGAAGAGCCGTCGGAAGACCTCCAGTGAGATCGCATCCACACTCATTCCGACGCCCTTTCGAGAATGAGGTTCAGGTGCTCATCGACGCGTCCAACCCACCCCGGTGGGAGGTACGTGGTGCAGTCAGTCTGTGTGAGCACGGCCGGGCCTGCCACTAGATTCCCAACAAGCAGCGCATTCCGGTCATAGAGAGGCCCGGTGACCTCTCCCTCGTCTGTTATCAGCGTGGTCTCGCCAAGCAGCGCATGGCTCGCATCCGGCCCGCTTTCCGCATCGGCGGCAACGAACGGCGGGCGGCGCGCCGGTATGGTTGCGCGCAGCCGCAGCGTGACGATCTCCGTTGGCCACTCGGGATGGCTGTGGTCGAAACGTCGCTGATGCGCGGCGTGAAATCGCTCCTCCAAAGAAAGGCCGTCCGGTGCATCCAATGGGATTGAGAGTTCATACCCCTGCCCTTGGTAGCGGATGTCTGCCGAAGCGGAAAATGTCGCTTGGGCGGCAGGGAGGCCAACGGCTTCCAGGTCTTCTCGCGCGTCCTGCTCAATCTCACTCAGCAGACGCGCAATCTCCTGCGGTGACATATCTGACAAATCACGCATGGCGTTTCTCGAATAATCGCGCGTGACATCCACGGTCAGCATCCCCCAAGCGGACAGCGCCCCGGGTAGACGCGGTATGAGCACGCTCCGGATGCCGAGTCCGTCCGCAAGTTCACACGCATGAAGAGGCCCCGCCCCGCCGAACGCAACAAGCGTGAAGTCACGCGGATCATGGCCCCGCTCCAGCGAGACCACACGCAGCGCCTGCTCCATGTTGGCGTTGGCGATTCGCACCACACCCGCTGCGGCCTGTTGCGGCGTTATATCGAGTTGCTCCGCAAGTGCGCTCATCGCCGCAGTCGCCGCGCCGCCATCCAGGGTAAGCCTGTCGGCAAGCGGCCTGTCCGCCGGCAGCCGACCCAGCACAATGTGGGCATCCGTCACCGTTGGCCCGCCGCCGCGACCGTACGCGGCAGGCCCCGGGTCTGCGCCCGCCGACTGCGGTCCAACGGACAGCGCCCCGCCCGCGTCCACGCTTGCGAGAGACCCTCCGCCTGCCCCGACTGTGTGAATGTCGACGATCGGAACTCGCAGCGGATACCCGCCGATGCTGCCCTCAGACGTGCGCTGCACCTCGCCGTCGCACAGCGAAACGTCCGTTGACGTGCCCCCCATGTCCAGCGTGATGATGCGGTCGAAGCCCGCCGCGCGTGCCACCTCGAACGCGCCGACAACACCCCCCGCCGGGCCGCTCAGCAGCGTCTCCACCGGAAAGCTGCTCGCCTGTTCGATGGTCATGCTGCCGCCGTTCGACGACATGATTCGGACTGCCGATTCAACTGTCTCGTCGATACGTAACAGATAGGACTGCATGACGGGCGCGACATAGGCATTCAGGACGGTTGTTGACGTTCGCTCGAACTCGCGGAACTCCGGGACAACGTCACTTGAGATGGAGATGGGCGCGTCTGCGGCCAAACGGCGTTTCAATGCATCCCGGATCAACCGCTCATGCTCCGGCCGAAGAAACGAGAAAAGCAGAGCGACCGCCACGGAGTCCGCGCCTGAAGCGGCAACCGCCTCAGCGAGCGCCTCAAGCTCAGCCTCCCTTGGTGCCCTGAGCGCCTCCCCGTCCGCCGTCACCCGCTCATCGATCTCAAAGCGCAGTTCACGGGGTATGAGGGGCACGGGGCGGGTGACGCGCAGGCTGTAAAGGTCATCGCGCGCCTGCCGGCCAATCTCGATGACATCTGCCATGCCGCGCGTCGTCACGAGTGCCGTCCGCGCGCCGCGACGCTCGAGCACCGCGTTCGTGCCGACGGTGCTCCCGTGAACGATCTCGTCGCTCTGTTCGCTGTCGCTGCCAATCTCCCGCACACCGGCAAGGAAAGAGTGGGCCGGGTCCGCGGGAGTGGACGGGACTTTGATCAGGCGAATCGAGCCGTCCTCATCGATGCGAATAACGTCCGTGAACGTTCCACCGGTGTCGATCCCAATCATGGGACGGTTCTCCGGCTAGTTGGACGGCGGCGGCCCGCCCAGGTGCAGTGGGTCCGGGTCGTGGTGCCATTCATTCTCACCGGACTCCACCAGCAGCGGCGCCTCCTGCGCGATACTCCCGTCCACCACAGCCTGCACCAGGAACAACCCGTCGGACTCCGCCTGTATGCCGATGCTCATGAAGAATTGATGGCCCTGGATGGGGAGAAGATTCGCCATTATTGGCTCACTGCGCACAATCTCCATGCCGTTGGGATCCAGCACGCGCAGGATGAGTTCATGCGAGCCTTCGCCGTGCAGGCGGCAGTAGATGGAGAACTGGAACGCCATCGGAAACTGCTGCGCGCCAACCGTGTCAAAGATGCCGATGACGTGCGCTCGACCACGCTCATCGCGGAATGAGTCCTGCCCCAGCAGCAGAGCCGTGACACGGACGCCGGTGGACTCCGTCATCTGCCTAGTGAATGCCGCGGAGAGTTCATGCCCCGCCCTTGCCCGGGCACCACGCGTTGTGTTCAGCCATCACGTCGTCCCAGCTCTCAAAGCCGACGTGCAGCTGCAGCAGGTGCCCGCACTTCTCGCAGTCCTTGTGTTCAAACGTTTCGAACGGATCAACATCCGCGCCCATCATCGCCTGCGAGGCCAACTCAACCAGCGACGACAGCCGTTCCACCGTCAGATCGACCATCCCCTGGAACGTGCCCGGAGGCTTGGGGGCCTGGATGGTGTCCAGGGAGAACCGGGCGGACAGCACCAGGTGGTCATGACCGAGGCGCGGCAGCACGTTGCCTTCAATCCAAACGCCCTGCATAGCCCGCGCCTCAATCGGCGCTTCGATCTCCAACTCCCGCGTGACGGTGTTCATCAGGGTGATGTACAGCGCAGTGCGGAGGCCCGACCCGTCCAGCCCCTCCGGCAGCGCGGCGGACACGCCATCGCCGGGGAGCGGCGCGTCGTCATTGCCGATGGCCGTATACACCGCGTCGCCCAGCGCCAGCAGAGTGTCCTTGTCCATTGGCTCGATGGCCGCAACCAGCCGCATGTCATCGTCGGTCATTTCGGCGAGTTCACCAAGGAACTGCTGAAAGTAGCGGCGCGCGGCGGGCGTCGGCCCCAACAGCGCCGAGCGGGACGATGACGTCATGCACTGAACTCCACAGGCAACGTAATCTTGGGTTGGATTGAACGTTTGTAGTGTAGCACTCCAGCTAGGAACGCCTCAGTTGACAGGCCGAGGCGAATTGAGCCGACCCGGCCCCGTCTCCGGCAGCAACACCCCCGCGATCAGTAACGTAAACGACGTCGCACAAACTACCCCAATACCGATCACGAAGCTCCCGGTCTCATCGATGATGAACCCGGCAATGACCGGCGCGATGAAGCTCGATGCGTTGCCCGCCGTCAGGATTGCCGCCCAGATTGCCACCGCACGCTCCGGTGATGATCCCGGCAGCTCAATGGGGATGGTGAAGAGCGATGGCTCATATAACCAGTGCAGGAAACCGGTCACGATAACGGCCGTTAACAGCAGTATCCCGACAGGGGCGTAGATGGTGGTTATTCCCGCGGCGCCCACGATCAGCCCGGACCAGATGATGACCGGCCGCCTCTTCCCAATGAGGGTCGCGATGAATCCACCGATGACATTCGCCGGCGCTCCCGCCAATGAGAAGATTCCCGCCATCAGCCCCGCCATGGCAAGGCTCAGGCCAAGCTCCTCCTCATAGAAGGTTGGCAGCCACGTGTTCAACGTAATGAACTGCGCCCACGGCCCGATAACGGCAAAAGACATCAACCATGTTTCTCGCCGTCGGAAAACACCGAGAATAGCGCCGA
Organism: Dehalococcoidia bacterium; assembly: GCA_034422835.1. Lineage (GTDB taxonomy): Bacteria > Chloroflexota > Dehalococcoidia > UBA6926 > UBA6926 > VXMO01. Next base: position 14,579 of record DAOUJJ010000006.1, read on the forward strand.
TTTTCACCGGATCCGGCGGCACGCCGCCCAGCGCCTCTCTCTCCCGCCACAAGACCACGAACAAGACTGCGCTGCCGGCTGTCAGGAAGCCCTCTATGCCGATGGCCCACTGCCAGGTGGTCCAGCCTGCCAACACCGGACCAAGGTACTGCGCCGCGGCGAGACCCACCGTTATAGAGGCGAGCGCGACAGCGTTCGCGATGGGGACTTCCCGAGGCGGCGCCCACCGCATGATGATGGCTGCCGTTAGCGGCGTGATCGCGGCCGCCCCGATCCCCTGCACGGAACGCAGGGCGATAAACCACCAGAACCCCGTGAGAAACGGCGTGAGCGCCGTGATTCCCAACAGAGCCCAGCCGATGCCGTACACTGCGCGGATATTCCATCGTGCAAGAATGATGGAGGCCGGGATGGTTCCGGCTGTGAACACGAGCGTTATGCTCGTGACGACAAAGCCGCCTTGCGACTTGGTAAGGTCCCAGGACTCCGTGATGAGCGGCAGAACGGACGCCGGGGCAAGGAACGCCATCCCCAGCACGAAGTGCATGAGGACGACGAGCGCATAAATGACGAATCGATATGCAGGAGCTTCGCTGGTCTCAGTTCCGGGAGTGTCTGTGTCAAGCATTAATGAAACTATAGCGTGTAGGTACGCTGGGCGGATGCCCACAAGAGCAGCCGGGCGCGGGGAGCGAAACTGACATGCAGCCAAACTCGTGGATATTCGCCACCATTGTCATCTTCGGACTGTTCGTCATCTTCCTCACCGGCAACCTGTACATCGCCATGCTCATCGGGCTGCCGATCCTCTTTACGATCGGACTCATCATCCTGTTCCGCAAAACACGGCCTGAAACGCCGCCCGCGCCGCTGCCCGCCGGGCCGCTCCTTGAACCAGCCGAGCTTGAGGGGCGCATCGATCGCATGGCGGTCGAAGATGTTGAGATTGAGGGCTCAACCTCCGGGCTCTTCTCATCGGGCCCAAAGTACAACTCAGTCCTTGTCATCATCATCAGCGGCATCCGATACCGACTGAATCCGGCCCCGCTGCGACGCGGCGGCTACGACTGGATGAAAGAGGGCATGTGGGTGAAGGCGACGTTTGACCGCCAAACCCGTGTCATCTATGAGATCGAACAGGCTCCCGGCCCCAGAGGATATGGGGAGTCCGCATAGCCGCACACCATGTTTTTCTGCCACAATCCTGAATACGGGTAGTGGGGGGTAAGGAGTGGCGGAGCGGCGTAATGGGAAGCGCTACGATCTGATCACGTTGCGCGGTGATGTCTTTGGCGGCATCACCGCCGCAGTCATAGGCCTGCCAGTTGCTCTGGCGTTCGGCATAGCGTCCGGTCTGGGCGCGATTGCCGGTATCTATGGTGCGATCGCGGTGGGCTTCTTTGCTGCGGTCTTCGGTGGCACGCGCGGTCAGATTTCCGGCCCCACCGGCTTGATGCTGGTGGCGATGACGGTCATTGTCAGCGCCCACGCGGACAATCTTGTCGAAGCGTTCACCATCGTCATCATGGCGGGCCTCATCCAGGTTCTCATTGGAGTTCTCCGTATCGGGCGCTATGTGGCGTACACGCCCTATTCGGTCATCTCAGGATTCATGTCGGGCGTTGGAATAATCATCATCATCGTGCAGATTCTCCCATTCGTGGGCGCTGAAATCGTTACGGGCGGACCGAGGGATGTCATGGCGGCCATCCCTGACATGCTGAGTGGATTCAACCCGAACGCGTTGAGCATCGCCACGGTGACGCTGGCCGTGGCCGTGCTGTGGCCGACCAGGCTCAGCAAATACTTGCCATCCACGCTGACGGCGCTGGCCGTCGGCACCGCAATCGGCGTTCTCTGGCTGACCGACACGTCCACCATCGGCGATGTGCCAACGGGCCTGCCGGAGATTCAGTTGCCGCTCATCTCGCTCGACGTTCTGCTGAGCGCCGTGCAGCCGGCCCTGGTCATTGCGCTGGTAAGCTCCGTCGATAGCCTGCTCACGTCCCTGGTGGCAGACTCGGGAACGCGATCGCAGCACAACCCGAACAGAGAACTGATCGGCCAGGGCATGGGCAACATGGTGGCCGGATTCATCGGCGGACTGCCCGGCGCAGGCACAACGCCCGCAACCGTTGCGAATATCCGGGTGGGGGGACGGACCGCACTGGCGGGGGTCCTGTGCGTTGTCATACTCACCGCAATCGTCCTTGGGTTGGGCAGCTATGTTTCGGAGATTCCGAACGCCGTTCTCGCAGGCATCCTCATCAAGGTCGGTTGGGACACCATTGATTGGCGCTTTATAACGCGGATGCACCATGTTCAGCGAGAACATCTCCTGGTCATGCTCATCACCCTCATCCTCACGGTTTTCCTCGACGTGATCACCGCCGTAGCCGTCGGTATTATCACGGCGGCTGTAACGAGCGCGCGCCAGATCGAGCGGCTGGAAGTAGACAGCGTTGTCTCAGTGCCGCTCCTCGACCAGATCTTCTTTAGGGACGCCCTCGACCCGAGTGATGTTGATGAGGCATTCAGCGCGCGTGTGGGCCTGGTGCAGCTCAAGGGAACATTCTCCGTCGCGTCCGCATCCAAACTGATGAGCACTATCGGTGACGACATCAAGGACCACGAGGTCGTCATCCTCGATTTCAACGACACGGTTTATATGGACGATAGCGCGGCCCTGGTGATCGAACGATTGGTTGATATCGCCAAGATGGAGAGCACTGAATGTATCATCCTAGCTCTTGACGGTCTTCCCGCAACGACCCTCAATGCCCTCAGCATTCTCAGGGACATTCCGGAGGATCGCTTTGTCGACACGCTGGACGAGGCCAGGGAGATGGCCTGGCGCCTACTCGCCGGGAACGAACGTCACCCTAGCGAATAAGCCGCGCCTTCATCCGCGCGAACAGGATGGACATGCCACTTCGATAAACAGGCGCGGCTATAATGGCGCAACGGGATGGGGTGTGCAGGTGCTAGCGTCAGCCCAGTTGAGTCCCGAAGGGAGCTAAAATCGTGGCAACTGTGCGGGCGAGATATGAGAAGGGCGTGCTGACGCCACTGGAGCCTCTTGACCTTGAAGAGGGCAAGGAGGTCGTGGTGTCGGTTGAGGACCTGGCGGAGTCTATAACCGAGAAACCAGTTGAGGATTCCGAGGGCGCCGCTGAGTCTATCCTCGAAATGTTCGAGAGGCTGCGAAAGTCCATTCCACTGGAAGCATGGGATGTCCCCCCTACGGACGGCGCAAAGAACTACAAGCACTACCTCTATGGTCATCCCAAGGTGGATGACTAGTGGCAGTCGTTTTCGCAGACGCAGGTTATTTCATTGCAAGCCTCAATGAGGACGACGGACTGCACGCGCGGGTCGAGGCCATAACCCGGCGATTGGCGCCTCTGGAAATCGTGACCACGCAGATGGTGCTGGTGGAAGTCCTCAATTACTACTCAGATGCGGGAGAGCGCTTCAGAACGCTTGCAGCGCAGATGATACTCGATCTGGCAGACAACTCTAACGTCGAAATCATCCCACAGACAGATACTCAATTCCGGGCGGCAGTGGAACGGTACAACTCTCGTCGTGACCAGACGTGGAGCCTCACAGACTGTGCGAGCTTCATGGTCATGGAAGAGCAGAACATAACCGATGCGCTCGCGCATGACCGCGATTTTGAGCAAGCGGGCTTTAGCGCGCTGCTTAGAGTCGACCGAGAATGACGATCGCGGCAGTCCTACCTAATCAGCCGCGCCTTCATCCTCGCGACGGCGAGGTAGTAGAACGCTGCGCCGAGGACGACAAGATAGAGAAGTCCCCAAACGGTGGTTATTGAGAGGCTGCCGGCAACCAGTTCACGTATCACTGCCACGTAGGGCGTCAACGGAATGGCCCATGCCAATTCACGCACAACGTCCGGATAACGCTCCAGCGGGAAGAACACACCGCCGAAGAAGTACATCGGCATCACACCAAGCGTGATTGCATAGTTGAACGTCCAGAATGACGGCGCGTGCGCCGTGACCAGCAGCGCCATCGACGAGAACAGGATGCCGCCAAGGAATGCGAGCGGCAGGATGAGGATGGCCAACGGGGAATCGACGAATCCCATCACGGTTAACACAAACAGGATCACGGTCGCGCTGAATAATGACCGTGTTGCGCCCCATAAGACCTCGCCGGTGATGACGTCCTCAATGGACAACGGCGTGGCGATCATGGCCTCATACAGGCCCCGTATGGCCATGCGCGTATAGGAACCGTAGGTACATTCAAAGAACGCCGCAAAGAGCGAATACCCGCCGATGATGCCCGGCCCGATGAACTCCACGTAGCTCACTTCGCCGCCCAGCGAGACGTATGTGCCCAGACCAAGCCCCATCGCGCCCAGCACGACCAGCGGCTCGACGAACAGCGGCCCCACCTCAGCCATCGCGAACTTCTTGAAGACCGTCCAGTTCCGCCGCCAGACGCGGAAGCCGAACGGAACGCGTTCAGGCGTCAATATCATGACTATTCTTCCAGCCCGCGACCCGTGAGACGCAGGAAAACGTCCTCAAGGTTTGCGGGGCGTGAATAGATCTGAGCGCCCGTCACGGTGGATTCAGTAACATCGGTGCCGTAGAGACCGAACGCGTGCACCGTGTCCGGCGTCTGCTCAATCTCCGCGCCGGCATCACGCAGATGTTCGGCGATGCGATCAAGCGCCGCGACGTCCAGGGAGTGCGCCTCAATGACCGTTTCGCCCGCAATACGCCGGATGAGCTCCAATGGCGTCCCCTCCGCGAGAATCTGCCCCTCATGCATGATGATCAGCCGATCGCAGAGCGTCGCCGCCTCATCCATATAGTGCGTGGTGAGCAGCATCGTCACACCCTGGTCCTTGAGGCGGCGCAGCGTGCGCCAAACCAGGTGCCTCGCCTGCGGGTCCAGCCCGGTCGTCGGCTCGTCCAGCACCAGGATTGCCGGTTCATTGATGAGACCCCGGGCAATCAGCAGCCGACGCTTCATCCCGCCGGAGAGTTCGTCCACCTTTGAGTTCGCGCGATCCGCAAGCTGAAAGAGCTCCAGCGCGGTCCTCGCCCGGGCATTGGCCTCTGCGCTGCGGATGCCGAAATAACCGGCGTAGAGCCGCAGGTTGTCGATCACCGAGATCTCATCGTCCAGGTTGTCGCCCTGCGGCACGACGCCGATGATTGACTTGACTTCCCGCGCTTGGGTCTGCACCGACAAACCGTTCACGAGCAGGCTGCCGGACGTGACGGGCGAGGCGCAGGTGATCATGCGCATGGTGCTCGTCTTGCCCGCGCCATTCGGGCCGAGAAATCCAAAGCACTCGCCGGGTCGCACCTCAAAATCGATGCCGCGCACCGCGACCAGATCGCCGAATTCCTTGACGAGCTTCTGCGCTACGACGGGCTTAACGTCCGCCGCTCCCACGCCGTCCCTCACCGAAATCTCTTGAGAAGTACTTCCAACCTGAGCCATACCGCCACAAGCGTAGCACGCCCCCCATCCGTTCACCCTGAACCTGTCGAAGGGTGCGCCTCGCCCTCACCCGTCATCCCCGCCACCCGTCCGTCATTCCCGCGCAGGCGGGAATCTGAATCGCATTACGCAACCGGACTCAGTAGCGCCTACTCCATGCCGTCTCTTCCCGCGCCGGTTGACCGTCCCAGTTCGCCGCGATCGTGGGCGCGCACCAGTGCCTCAAACTCAGGGGGCTCATTCTCATCGTCGGAGATGTCGCGGGCGGGCGGGCCGCCGAGGCCGCTGTCCACCAACTCATGGTTGTTGCGAACATAGCCCCGGAAATCGGATGCGCCTGATGATGGAAATGATGGCCGTCCCTCTTGCGACGGATGCTGATAGACCTCGCCGATGATTACCTGCACACCCTCCTTGGGGTGGTCCCGCAGAAACGCGGCTTCGTACTGATTACCGGCATCCATCAGGGAGAATATCCGCTGGGCAAGGCGGGGATGAACACGGCCGACCGGCTCGCCGCGGCTTGAATGCACCAGCAGCCTGTTGGCCTCTCGACTGAGCGTCAGGGCTTCGCCGCTGCTCAGGTGACCGACTGCCGTGCGGTCCGTCGCGTCAATGAGCGTCGCGATGGTGCTCTTGCCCGTCTCACTCATCAACAGATGGGCGGAAATGACCTTGCGGGGGGTTGACGATTTCGCCGCGCCTGCAACGTGTTCGAGGCGATCCCGGTTCCGGCGAGCGATAGTGTTCGCCGAATCGATCTGGAGCGCGCCGTCCACGGCATCCCGTGCCTCCGCAAGCTCACCCAGTTCAAGGAGCGCCTTGGCCAGCCGGTTCAGCGCCTCGATGTTACTGGGCGCAATCTGCAGGACGGCCCTGTTGGCCTCAACGGCCTTCCCCCAGTCCTGCGCCAATGCGCAAGCGATAGCTGCGTCAGTCTGCGTCTTTACTTCACGGGCTTGGACGTGTTCATCAATCTGTGTAGTCGCCATGGCGGATGACCTGCCTTCTGCGTTCCGTTGTCCCTCGCGATACGCCTTTGGGCGCGAGAACAACCGCAGATGCGAAACCACAACAACACAGCCGCCATCCATCGCCGACGGCTGCTTTTCGCCGCAGTGACGGTCAAGGCTCCGAGTCGTGATCCCTGCCGCCTCCCCGCGCCATTGGACGGCAGTTTTCAAACTCAGTTCAAAATCTATTGTCTAACAACTGTCAAGCGAATGGGGAGAGGTAGCCTCATTCCTCTCGTCCCAACATGGCGATGTGCTTTGGCATTCCCCGCAGCCGTATTCGCACGATCTCTGCCAGCGTCTGCGGGCCGTGATGGAGGCGCACGGTGCTCATCTCCCCGTAGCTCCATTGGACGGGCAGTTCGACGACGCGCATTCCCCCCCGACGCGCCAAGTAGAGGATCTCCGCATCGAACGCGAAACCGTTCACCCGCTGCGCCCCAAACAGCAGTTCCGCCGCCTCCGCCCGGAACACCTTGAATCCGCACTGCGTGTCTGACACCGATAGCCCCAGAATGAGCCGCGTCGCGCCGCCCACCACGCGCCCGCCGATGCGGCGTGACAGCGGCTCCCCACTCCGTTCCGCCCCCGCCATAGACCGCGACCCAATCACAACATCCGCGTTCTGCGTCGCTTCCACGAATGGCGCGATAGCCCTCAGCGGCACGGCCAGGTCAACGTCCATGAACAGCCGCACATCGCCTTTGGCTTCCAGCATCCCCCGCTTGACGGCATGCCCTTTGCCCCGATGCGGCAGTGAGAGCAGTCGAAGGCGAGGTGATTTCTCGGCGAATTCGCGCGTGATGGACTCCGTGTCGTCCGTGCTGCCGTCGCTCGCGATGATCAACTCAGCGTCGGGATAGTGAGCGTCCAGATAGGCTGTGACTTCATCGAGGGCGTCCGGCAGGCGCGCCTCCTCGTTGTAGGCGGGAATGATGACGGACAGCGAGGGCCCAGCCGATTCAGTCACGGGACGCCTCGCATCGCCTTAGAGAGGGATTTCGTCCGGCGTTTCGAGGCTGAACGCGCGGTGCAGGGCGCGGACGGCATCCTCCACGTGGTCCTGGTGCACGACGCACGTGAGGCTGATCTCCGCCGTGGTAATCATCTCGATATTGACGTTGGCGTCGCGCAAGGCGCGGAACATTGCGCCCGCGTAGCCGGGTGAGTTGGTCAGGCCCGCGCCGACGATGCTCACCTTGGCAAGATGGTCATCCGCAGTCACGTCCGCCGCGCCAAGTTCGGCCTGTATCTCCCGCGTCCGTTCAAGCGTCTCGGCCAGATCATCACGAGTGACGGTGAAAGAGAGATCGCTGAGTCCATGCTGGCCCGCGTTCTGCACGATGATATCGACGCTGATGCCTGCGTCTGCGAGCGGGGAGAAGACCTGCGCGGCGATGCCGGGGCGGTCCGGCACGCCCAGCAACGTAACCCGAGCGATCCCCGCGTCATGCGCAATACCGCGAACCTTGTTGCGATTCTCCATGAGTTCTCCTCCGTGTATGCGCGTGCCGCCGGGGTCATCCAGCAAGCTTGAGGCGACAAGAATGGGCACATCGTAGACCCACCCAAGCTCGACGGCGCGGTTGTGCATGACGCGCGCGCCCTCGCTGGCCATCTCCAGCATCTCATCGTAGTTGATGTCAATCAGGCGGCGAGCGTCCGGCACAATGCGCGGATCTGCCGTGTAGATGCCGTCCACATCCGTATAGATTTCGCAGACGGGCGCGCGGAGTTCCGCGGCCAATGCAACGGCTGTGGTGTCCGACCCGCCCCTTCCCAGCGTCGTGACCTCAAAATCATCCGTCGTGCCCTGGAATCCCGCGACGATGACGATGTTGCCGCGCCCAATCTCGTCTTGCAGTCGTTTCGGCTCAATCTGCGTGATGCGCGCTCGCGAGAAATCAGTATCCGTGCGGATACCGGCCTGGAATCCGCTCAAACTGACCGCGCCATGGCCCAGGTCCCGCAGCGCCATGGCCAGCAGCGCCCCGGAGACGAGTTCACCTGTGGATAGGAGCAGATCCATCTCGCGCGGCGCGGGATTGTGCGAGATGCTGCGGCTCAACTCAATAAGCTGGTTGGTTGTCTGCCCCATGGCGGACACGACGATGACGAGATCGTCTCCGGCGGAACGCTCTTTGGCCACCCGGGATGCAACGCGCTTTATGTGGTCGGCGGAGGCGACCGAACTCCCGCCGTACTTCTGAACCCGGAGCATGGAGCCTACGACTCCGAGACGACGTGCGCGCCCTGTTCTGACGGGGAAAGGACGAGCGATCGACCGTGGATGTTTAGCTTACGCCCGGACTCCGCCATAGCGTCAGCAACGGCTTCGGAGTTTCTCGGCGGACTCATTGCCATGATTGTTGGCCCCGCGCCGGAGAGGAATGCCGTATATGCGCCTGCCTGCTTGGCTGCTTGAGTAAGAGGGGCGAGCCCGGGCACAAGCTCCGCGCGATACGGCTGGTGCAACCGGTCCTCCGTTGCTAATGCCAGGTCCGCCCAATGATGCGAATTGAATGTGTGAATGAGCAGCGCCGTTCGCGCCACGTTGAATGAGGCATCACGCAGCGGGACGTGGCGTGGCAAAGCCGCCCTCGCATCCGAGGTCGTTAACTGTTCGTCAGGAATGAACGCGATACAGTCCAGGTCGACGGGAAAATCAAGCTGCCGCGCGACGGGTCCACCGTCCTCAGACATGACGGCCAGGCATGCACCGCCCTTCAGGGCCGGCGAGACGTTATCGGGGTGCCCCTCAATCCGGGTGGCATCGGCAATCATGCCGTCCATTCCTCGTTCACGTCCCGCAACGGTGTTGGCAATGAGCAGGCCTGCGGCACAGGCTGCGGCGCTGCTTCCCAGCCCGCGCGCCAGGGGGATATCGTTCGTGGCGGAAACATGAAGCGGCGGCAGCGTCTGCCCGAGATTCGCAGCGCCGATGTAGGCGGCGCGAAAGACAAGATTCGCGTTGGCGGGGCCCGAAATCTCGTTCTCGCCCTCACCCCGTATCTCAAAGCGGTTGGCGTTCGCCGGCTGCACGCGCAACTCCAGCCAGAGGTCAAGCGCCATCCCGACAGCGTCAAAGGCAGAGCCGAAATTCGCCGTCGAAGCAGGCGCGCGCGCGGTGAACGGAGCAAAGTTACTGGTCATAGCGTTACTCGATTAGTATAGAGGCTGTGGAAGTTCGACAAACTGAAGTCTTTGCAAATTGGCTGAGGAGGTTGGGAGACCGAGAGGCCAGGCAACGCATTCGCCGAAGAGTCCGTCGATTGGCGCTAGGCAATCCCGGGGATGTGCGGCCAATTGGTGCAGGCGTATCTGAAATGCGCATCGACTACGGCCCCGGTTATCGGGTGTACTTTATACAACGAGGGGAGGCCCTGATTATCCTCTTGGCAGGAGGAGACAAGGACAGTCAGGATCGCGACATCCCCCGTGCGATTGCAATGGCAATGGAATTCTGAGGAGGCAGCCATGGTCAAAGTGAAGACACTTCCCTGGGACCATTCGGAGGGCATCGAAACGGAAGAGGATATGGCGCTCAGTCTGAGCATCGCCCTCGAAGATGATGACCCACGTCTTTTGCTCGCCACTCTGAACGACATAGCTAAAGCAAAGGCACGACTCGATGCAGGGCAGACAGGTGTCACCTCTACTAAAAAAAAGATGTCTGATATCGCTCTCGACGAATCTACGGACATTGCAACCGTTCTGAAACGGGTGCGTGAGTTGGGTTTACAGCTGCGCGCCGAGGTTGCAGTAAGCCACAAGCCGTAATTGGCTTACCTAACCTGCACTTCCGGGTTCCGCCACGCCACCGCCTCCCACAATCGTCGCGACTTCTCTCCTTCCCCCTGCTTCGTAGGGTCGATGACAAGCCTGCCTGAACGCGTATAGGAGCCGATGGTCTGCAGTTCGCTGCGGTTGGGATTCCATGTCCACGGGCGGCCGCGAGCATCACGAAGCGTTGATTCAGCCAATTCGCGGTCAAACGGCACGGCGATGGGCAGCCGCAGCGAGGCGTCAGGATCGCCCTTCCAGACCCAGAACGTATCCAGCGCCCGTGCGTGATACGCCGCGCGTCGTATATGCGCGTTCGCGCCAAAGACGGTGAAATCGCGTCCCGTCGGATACGTCTCCACGTCACGCAGGACATCGACCACACGAAAGAACGCGATCAGGTAGAAGCCCGGCGGCCCGACGAATCGATCTTCGCCGTCATGCCCAACAAGCCGTGCCAGGAAGAATATGTAGTCGCCGGAGCCGCACGACTTCAGTCCCGCGCCGCGCCCCGTCCTCTGTGGATCGTCTCCATACGTGAACGTCCGGAACTCCGGATCGTCGTGCAGGCGGTCATTCCACCGCGACACCGGAGCATAATCCGCAAGAGTCTTGTCCGGATCGTTGTATGCGCCGAGCTTGGGGTAGGCGGGCAGGGTGGGCGACCACAGCCGGCGTTCCTCAGGTATCGGCAGAAACTCAAACGTGCCGTCGGGAAAGATCGGACTGCGGAGCGCCCCATGCGAGGCGTTCACTCCCACGTTGACCATGAAGATTCGCGCGTTGGGATCGATGGTGACCAATGCGTGCTCCGGTCAGAGGTTGCGCGGCGGCGCGGCGGAAGATGAGTGGATTCGTGCAACAATCACGTATGAATCGTAGCAGTGATCCCGAAACCCTGGCGCAGGCCGTCAAGAACGCCGCCGTGCAGGCGGGCTTTGACGTGGTCGGCATTGCATCCGCAGATGTGTTCCGCGAGCGCGGAGAGGCAACAAAAGAGCGTGTCTCAGAAGGCTTTATGGACGGTCTGCCGTGGTTCACGGAGCAGCGCGTCGAACGCGGCATGGATCCGGCCAACATGCTGCCCAACGCCCGTTCCATCATCTCCCTCGCGCTCAGCCATCACCATGAGGACATCGCCGAGGCGAGTGACACGCTGCCGCGCGGGCGCATTGCCCGCTACGCGTGGGGCGAGGACTATCACCGCGTCTTTGCCCGCAAGGTCCGCGCATTCATCGAGTCGCTGCCGGAGATCACCGGCGTGGAGGACATCGGCACGCGCTGGTACACGGACACGGGGCCGATGCTCGATCGCGCCGTGGCTGAAAGGGCGGGCGTCGGGTGGTTCGGCAAGAACACTAACATCCTGACATCGCAGGGCTCCTGGATGCTGCTGGCGCAGATCATCACAACGCTTGACCTTGCGCCGGATGAGCCGCTCAAGAAGACGTGCGGCGCGTGCAATATCTGCGTCGATGCCTGCCCAACCGGCGCAATCATCGCGCCCTACGTGCTGGACAACCGCAAGTGCATCTCCTATCTGACCATCGAGAATCGCGGCCCGATACCGCGCGAACTGCGCCCCCTCATCAGCGACTGGATATTCGGCTGCGATATCTGCCAGGACGTGTGCCCAGTCAACCGCAAGGCGCAGGTCGGAAAGGCCTATACGGAACTGACGCGAGACGCGGAGAATCGCGCGCGCCCGGAACTCGTCGAACTGCTTGAACTGGATGACGACCGTTTCCGCGAGCGATTCCGGCAGAGCGCCGTCCTGCGCGCCAAACCGGAGGGCATGCGCCGCAACGTGTGCATCGCCCTCGGCAACATTGCGGACCCGTCGACGGTGCCCCCACTCGCCCGCGTCCTGCGAGAAGACTCTTCCCCCATCGTCCGCGGCCACGCCGCCTGGGCGCTGGGGCGTATCGCCACCAAGGATGCTGTGGCGGCGCTAAGAGACGCCCTCGGCAATGAGCAGGATGAGACTGCGTTGGAGGAGATCAGGGCAGCCTTGCGTAGTGACAGAATTGTAGGTACACTATTGTAGTGACGCATGGAAGAGAACGTTGAATGGCGATGGGACGCGGACAAGGACGAGGAGAACCGGCGTAAACATAGACTGGACTTCGCCACCGCTCGACTTGTCTTCGACGACCCATTGGCAGTAATCGCGGAGGATCCGCATCCGTACGAACGCAGATGGCGAACAATGGGTATGGTGGATCGACTTCTGATAGTAGTTGTGCATACTTGGCCTGAGCTTGAGCAGAGGACTGAGACGCTTGTTGGGCGTGTAATCAGTGCTCGAAAAGCCACCGCGTATGAAAGGAGGAACTATGAAGCGGGACTACGATGATTTGCCTGAGTCTGTGCGGGAAACACTTCAGGCTCTTCAAGACATGCCTGACAGTGAGATTGACTTGAGCGACATCCCCGAGGTCACAGACTTTTCTAACGCGCTGCGCGGTGTGTTCTATCGGCCCGTGAAGAAGCAAGTGACGTTGCGCCTGGACTCCACCATCATCGCGTGGTTCAAGCTCAAGAGCAACGGCCGCGGATACCAGACCCTCATCAACAACGCCCTGCAAGAGTACATCCGGCAACAGGAGCATAAAGGGCAGTCAGACTAGGGTGGAGGCAGCCGCCCCTAGGTGTCCGTATACAACTCCCCGCCCGGCCTGAAGGATGCATAGCCAAACCAGAACGCGACGTGGCCAGAGACGCGGGCGGCCAATTCTCCGTTCGGCCCGCTCAGCCCCTCCGGCGTCACACGCCACCTACCGCCGTCTCCATCGATCAGCCCGCCGTCCGACGCACGTTCGAACGTGCGATTCTCTCGCAGGAACGCCTGCACTCCTCCACCCTCGTCTGTGACGACCACGATGGGAACCTCGCTCACTGCGTCGTTCAGGACGGCCGCCGCTCCCAGCTCCTCAAGTGTTTCCAGCGGATACGCCTTTGCCTCCCCGCTGTCCAGGATCGTCACAAAGACCTGGTCCTTTGGCCGCAGGCTCAGATTGTTTGCGCCGGGACCTCCCGGGAACATCAGGCTGGGACTGGAGAAATAGTCATAGTAGGCCGCGCCGGGCGTGCCGGGCTTCTCGTACGGCCGCTCATGACCGGTATCGAGCGACAGCACCGTCGTGCCGGGATGCTGCCTGTTCCACTCCCCCCACGTCGTCAGCGTCACCGGCAGGATCGGCAGTTCGATATCCTCACCGACCAGCTCCCCAACAACGGGGATTCCTGTGAACTGGTTCCAGAGGCTCTTGGTGTCGGCGTCATACATGAGCTTGTTTGATCGATACAGTAGGCCGGAAGAGCCGAATACATAAGGCTCCTGTCCATCGCGCCGCGTGTCGTACAGGATGCCGGAGCCGCACAGCGTGCAGTACGCCAGCGCGAACGGCTGCCCGCCCACCACGTCGTTCGTCATCTCGTGCCAGTTCATGATCCGAAGCGGGTAGGCGCGCGCTTCCCCATTCAGGAATACGCCGAAAACCTGCTCATCCGCCTCTAGGTAGCGCGCCTCATGGGCCCGAATGACGGCGGGGTTGTCCAGCGACGGGATGCCGTCCACAACCACCCCGCCCCACACGATCTCTTCCAATCGAATAGTGTGCGCAACTCCGTCCTCTGGCAAAAATTCGCGGAACCGCTCATCCAGCGTGCTGAGCACCTCGCCTTTCCACCAGGGATAGACCGACGGCGGCGCATCATACTCCGGGTGATCTCCCACCCATTGGAGCCATGGGAAACCGTCCTGCGCGAAGATATCCTCCCCCGTCAGGTCGCGAAGCGTATCAAGAAGATGTGTCCTGTAGATCTGCCCATAGGGGAACACGTTCAACATATCGACCAGGAACGGCGCGTTATGCGGGTCCCTCGTCAGGCGGATCAGGTCAACGCCCGGCGCAAGAAAGTCCGTCATCGACGCTCCCGTCGAGATATCCGGCCGCGCATGCAGAGCGTTCGTCAGCGACTCCCGCAGCTGCTCCGTACTGAGCGTCGCAACAGTGTTGAACGTTGGCCGTGGCGTTGGGAGCGCTGTGGTCTCAGTCGCCGCAGTCGGCGACGATACCGAGAACGGCGCGCCTTCCGGACGCTCCGGCATGTCCGTGGGAACCGGCGTTGTCCGCTCGCCGCACGCCCCCGCCAGAACCGCCGTCGCCGTCAACAGCAGAATGCCCATCAAAGGCAGGAGCCGAGTCATACTCGGCCCGCTTTGTCTTGACCGCTTTCAAGCTGCCCGCGTATCATCGTCATGCGCAATTCGCCGCTACAGAAGCAATTGACGTTCAATGAGGTTTGCACGGGTGAATTATCTCTACGCAATGTACCTTTTCTTCATTCCGAGCCTTGAGGCCAAGCTTCGGCTGCTCGCCGCTGACGTGAGCATCCTGGTTGGCACAATGGTTGCTACCATTCTAATCCGACATTACATGTTCAGTTCACTTGAGGCCGGCGCGGACACGGTGACGGGGTTCCTTGTGGGATTCACCGCCGTCGTCGCATTCAACTCCATCGTCTATTTCGGCTCGCTGGCAGCGCCGGAGCCTGAGTCTGAGTCGTAGCCGTAGCGCGGGCCGGTGGGCCTGCCGCTCATAGAGCGCTGCGTCACTGTGCCGAGTCGGAATCACCGAGGGAGTTGAGATATGCGCGGGGTTGGGGTGATTGAGTTCGGAGGGCCGGAGGCCTTGCAGGTCGTTGACCTACCGGAAACACACGCCGGGACCGGCGAGGTCCGTATCCGCGTCCACGCCGCCGCCGTAAACCCCACTGACACCGGGCTGCGCAACGGCTCGCGCGCGGCCATGCTGGCAGACGTTCCTCCGCCCTACGTTCCCGGTATGGATCTTGCCGGCGTCATCGACGAGGTGGGGCCGTCAACCGACACAGACCTCGCCGTGGGCGACGCTGTGATGGCGATGGTCGTCCCGAATGCCACCCACGGCGCGTACCGTGAGAGCATCGTGCTCGCAGCGGACTCCGTCGTCCGCGCTCCGGCCGGAGCGACACACGTCGAGGCATGCACGCTGCCGATGAACGGCCTTACCGCGCGCCAATCGCTTGACCAACTCGCCCTCCGCCCGGGCCAGACTATTGCGGTTACCGGCGCGGCGGGCTGCTACGGTGGCTACGTCGTCCAACTCGCGAAGGCAGAGGGTTTGCGCGTCATCGCTGATGCTTCTGAAGCGGACGAACAACTCGTCGCCGCTCTCGGCGCCGATGTGGTTGTGCGGCGCGGCGACGATGTCGCCGAGCGCATCCGTGAGGCCGCCCCGGACGGCGTCGACGGCCTTGCGGACGGTTCAGTACAGGCCGAGTTGGTGGTGGCAGCTGTTCGAGACGGCGGCGGGTTCGCATCCGTGCGTGGCTGGCGCGGCACGGGCGAGCGCGGCATCGTTTTCCACCGCACGATGGTGCCGAACTACGACCATCGCGCTGACCTCCTTGGACAACTGCGTGAGCAAGCCGAAAACGGCACGGTCACACTTCGTGTAGCCGCCACGTACCCACCGGAGGAGGCCGCTGCTGCGCATGCGCGGCTTGAGGCCGGTGGCACACGCGGGCGTTGCGTAATCGTGTTCCCGGAACAACCGTGACGACTACCGGACAGATCGCGCTGCCATAATAGGCGTCAGGAATCCTTGGGAGGCCTGTGAACATGAACCAGGCGGCGCGGTCGGGCGGAGCGATGTCCCCTCGCGGAGCATACGATTCCTCCGGCCACAGCCTAGCCATCTTCACGGCTCTTTATGAGCTGACCATGTCGCAGGCATGGTGGCAAAGCGGCAACGCTCACGACGCCACCTTCAGCCTCTTCATCAGGCGCTTCCCGCCCAACCGGTCCTACTTCGTCCTCGCGGGCGTCCACGACATCCTAGACTACCTGGCCGATTTCCGATTCACCGATGCGGACATCGCCTATCTCGGTTCACTCGGCCGCTTTGACGGCGGCTTCCTGGAATTCCTGGCGGATCTGCGATTCACCGGCAGCGTCCGCGCCATGCGCGAGGGCGAGATCTTCTTCGCCGATGAGCCCGTCATGGAAATCTCCGGGCCCGTCATCGAGTGCCAGATACTTGAGAACTACGTCATCAACCGCATCAGCTTGCAGACGATGCTCGCCACCAAGGCCGCCCGCGTCATGCACGCCGCCCGCGGCCGGCCGGTGACGTACTACGGTTCCCGCCGCGCTCCGGGCGTTGATGCCGCGGGGCAGATGGCGCGCGTCGGCTCCATGACCGGCTTTGCGGGCACTGGCAACGTCCTCGCCGCCGCCCAGCACGGCATCACCCCCATGGGCACCATGGCCCACTCATTCGTTGGGTCCTTCCCAACGGAACTCGATGCCTTTCGCGCCTTTGCTCGCTCCTTCCCGGACGCCTCCACTTTCCTCATCGACACGTATGACCCCATCGAGGGCGCGCGCAACGCCATCACCGTCGCCTTGGAGATGAAAGAGGCGGGCCATCGTCTCGGCGCGGTGCGGCTGGACAGCGGCGACCTGCTCAACCTCTCACGCCGTGTGCGCGCGATGCTGGACGGGGCAGGCCTGGAAGAAGTGGACATCGTCGCGAGCGGCGAACTGGATGAGTTCGTCATCGACAGCCTGCTGCGAGACGGCGCTCCCATCGCCGGTTTCGGCGTCGGCACGCGCATTGGCTCCTCAGCCGACGCCCCCTGGACGGACTCCGTCTACAAGCTCGTCGAGTACGCCGGTGAGCCCGTTCTAAAGCTCAGCGTCGGCAAAGAGACGCTCCCGGGACGCAAGCAGATCTACCGCTACGAGAACGAAAACGACGGCTACCTGCGTGATGTGATTGCTATGGCGGATGAATCGCCGCCGGACGGCGCGGCCTCTCTGCTGGAAGACGTCATGCAGGACGGCCGCGCCCTGCGGCCCCACCCGGCACTCGAAGACTCCCGCGAACTGTTCAAACGTGGATTCGCCGCCCTGCCCGAGGACGTCAAGGCCCTCACCGGCGCGGCAACGTATCCGGTGGAAATCTCCTCGGCTCTGGCGGAACTCCAGCAGGATATCGCCACTGAACTCTCCACGCGTGGTATGTAGGGGTGGTTCATGCAATCAACCCCATCGCCCCCTTGCCCATCATGCGGGATCCAGACCGAGAGTCAGTGGCTTTTCTGCGCCTCTTGCGGCGCCAGTTTGCGCGTCATCTGTCCATCGTGTCAGCACTCAAACCTCTCCGGGGCATCATTCTGCGTCATGTGCGGCGCGGGTCTTGCGACAAGTGCGCAAGAGGAGCAGAACACAAGCGGGCGGATAGTTCCCGCGTATGAGCAAGAAGGTGAAAGGTTGGCGGAGGCAGATGCCCCCGAAGTATCACACGGGGTATTACCATCTTCTTTGCCCACAAATAGAATGTGTCCACGCTGCCATCATTACAACGAACCGGAAACCAGATTCTGTGTCAGTTGCGGCCTGCCTTTCGAGGGTGAGAATGCTCCCCGATTCTTGAGCACAGACCCCTCAATTGGGCCCACGGGTACGCCATATCAGGGGTTTTGGATCAGGGTGGTGGCGGTCATCATTGATGGCATTGTGCTGTACGTCGGGTTCTTTATCATCCTCGCTCTTATCGGAGAACTTGACGCTTACCTCGCGATAGATGGCTGGAGTACTTACGATACCGTAAATCTCCTAGGAGTTATTCTGTACGACACGATTCTGGTTGGCGCGTTCGGCGCTACAGTGGGCAAAGCGGTGGTCGGCATCAAGATTGTTCAGCAGGACGGTCAACGCGTGGGCTACGGCCGTGCCTTGGGGCGCTATCTCGCGACATACATTTCAATGCTTGTTCTTTTTATTGGCTTTCTCATGGTCGCGTTCAGTCAAGACAAGCGCGGCCTACACGATCTGATAGCGGGCACTGTAGTCGTTCGCAGAAACTGAGCGCGTGGACTGGCTCACACTCCCACTCATCGCCTTTGCACCCGGTCTCTTCTGGTTATGGTTCTATACCCGGCTGAGCCGTTACCATCCCGCACCACGCAGACTAATTGCCTGGAGCTTTGTGCTGGGGATGGTCTCAACGATTCCCGTCGGCATCATTTACGCCATCATTGGGCTTGAGGAGTGGTATGAACCCGGCGCTCCGCTCACGCTTACAGCCGCGGTCATGTTCGGCATCGTCGGGCCGGTGGAGGAGACATGCAAGTTTCTGGCCGTGCGGTGGTTTGCCTATCGCTCGCAGTGGTTCGACCAACCAATGGACGGTCTGGTCTTTGCCGCGGCTGCCAGCCTGGGGTTCGCCTCTCTTGAGAACCTTGGCTACGTTCTCCTCTATGGTCCATGGGTGATGATCGTTCGCGCCCCTTTGTCAACAGTAGGTCACCTCGTATTCGGCAGCCTCTGGGGACATGCGCTGGGCCTTAGGCATGAAGGAGGCAGCGCGGGGCTTATTTGGCGCGGCTTACTCCTCGCAGCTCTCCTGCATGGTTTCTATAACGTGTCCACTGACCTACCGATCGGATTGTTGTGGGCTGCGCTGATTATTCTGGTTGGTGGAATTATGGCCTACAAGCAGTTCAAGCGGATAGAGAGTGGTTCGCCGTTCCGCTATCGGCGCAACGTGCCTCTGGTCGTTTGTGTGGCTTGCTCAACACCTACACGTGTATCAAATAGCTTTTGCCATGAATGCGGCTTCAGGGTCATAGTCGATTCCGCTTCGACAATCGTCTGCGGAAATTGTCGCCGGGCGGGGCCACGTACCGCTTACTGCGGCGGCTGCGGAGACCGTCTGCTGTATTGAAGATGTGCGGCAGGATATACTGTCGGTTCAGTGGAAGCACATTGTCGCGCCGCTTTGAGTGAGGCTGTATGGGCACCTTTGACGTTGAGTTTCGTATCGCGAGGGCCGAAGGCATGGATCAGCGAACACTCGAGGGCATGGTCGATACCGGATCGACGTACTCATCGATAGCCGGCTCAACGCTTCGCGACTTGGGGATTCTGCCGACTGACAGCGAGCGTTTCGAGCTCGCCGATGGAAGCATCATCACGCGCGACATCACCGAGGCGCGTATCTACATCAACGGGCGCGCTGCGTGGACCATCATCGCTTTTGGAGATGAGGGAACAGAACCGATCCTCGGCGCCCATGCCCTTGAAAGCTTGCGGCTTATCGCAGACCCTGTGAATGGGAGAGTTGCACCCGTCGACCGCCTGCGCCTTTGACACCAGCGGGGTCTCCCCCAAGTGAGTTGCTAGTTATCCAGCGTGCGGATATACGCCACCAGCATCCAGCGCTCGGCGGGCGAGAGCAGTTGTGCGAATCGCGGCATATTTGTGTGCCCTTCCCACGCTGACGGATTGCTTGCCCACGCCGGAGCAGGGAAGTCGCCGTTGCCGCGACTGATGATCCGATAAAGGTCACCGTCCGTCCGCGCCTGCGTATCGTCCTCCAGCAGGTTCTTCGGCACATTCACGCCGCCGGCCTCAAAGGCGATCGTGACCTGCAAGAGGCCCTCGCCGTCCCCGGCTGCCCCATGGCACATGGAGCAATTCCGCTGGAACAGGAGATCACCGTATGTCAGGACATCGGGCGTCACAACGATCGGGTTGCCGTCGACGGCATTTAGCTCGTCGTCCGGCATCAGGTCGAAGTGCTCAAGGCGCAGGTCCGCATTTAGCGTCTCCTCAGGCGCGCCGCCGCTGTTGTACGCCACCGTGCCGGGCCTCACGGACATGGAAGGCCCCTCCTGCTTGCGGACGGCAGGGGAATAGTGCATCTCCTGGAAGACGTCCACCGGATAGGCGCCCGTCGAGCACCCGGTCAGCGCGATAACGGCGACCGCAACAAGCGCGAGCGCCATCATGGCCGCTCGTCGCCCTCGCATACCTGGCTTCTTGTGCGCTCTCTGGATCACTGCGTCTATCCGCTGTTTCTACTCTCTTGTATGTCTTTCCTGCATCTATGCAGGCTCGTTGATGACCTCTTCCGCGCCGCCGCTCTGAAGGGCTTGCTGCGCGTCCCCGATCTTTGACTCATCCACCGTGACGAGCAGGCCGATGTAGCCGAGCGTGATGCGCGCGTCGTACAACGGGCCCGCGCCGCCGGGGCGCGGCAGGCGGCTCTCAAAGATCACGCCGATGACCGTGAAGATCATCGCCACCAACAGCGTGAACTCGTACATGATGATCATGCTTGCCGGAATCGCGAGGATGGGCTTGCCGCCCGTGACAAGCGGGAATGCCGTCTGCGTTGCGAACACGAAGAGGAACGCGGTGATGAAGCCGATGAACGCCCCGAACAGGGAGAATCGGAAGAGCTTGTTCTTCTTGACATGCTCTCCGAACGCGCCCTCTGGGTACGGATTGCCGGTCATCACCTCGTAATCGTCACTGGTGAAACCGGCCTCGCGCAGGTTGCGCGCTCCCTCCGCGGCGGTGTCCGCGTTTTCGTACAAGCCGAGAACACTCTGGTTTGCCATTGCTTCCGCTCCCAACATGCGGGCTACCAGGCCCGCGGCTCCTCTGATTCCCGTACGATGGCGGGCACCGTCACCTCACCGATTTGCACCTCGGATCGGAAGACTTGCCCCTCCTTTTGTTCCCACGCCGGTACTAATGGCACCAGCTTGGCGAATATGATGAGCAGCATCGCTACCATCCCGAATGAGGCAAGAACGATTACGCTCTCCGTCAAACTCGGGACATAGTTCGCCCATAAGAATGTGAGCTCCTGTTTCCGTTCAATGGCCGGGATGATGAGGAAGAACCTCTCCAGCCACATGCCGATGTTGACCAGGATCGACGTCCAGAACATCAAGGCGATGTTCCGACGGACCTTCCGGTTCAACCATAACGGTATTGGTATCACGTATGAGGTCATCACCATGATGATCGTGATGGCGTTGAACGGCCACTCAAGCAGTCGACGCTCCATCACCGCGATCTCCTGCTCCTCCCGTGTGTAGAACGAGAAGGCGAAGTCCAGGAAGAAGAAGAACAGCCAGGCCGTCGCGATGAAGATCAGCAGCCGGCCAACCGCATCGAAATGGTCCTCCCAGATGAAGTTCTCCAGCTTGAAGATCCAGCGCATGAATGCCATCAGCGTCAGCACCATGGATACGCCGGAATGCACCGCGCCGATAACGAAGTACGGCGCGTACACCGTCACGTGCCACGCAGGCACCACGGACGCTGCGAAGTCCCATGACACGATGCTGTGGACGGACACGAACACCGGCAGGATCAGCGCGGACATCAGGATGCCGAAGATGCCCTGCAGCTGCCACTGCCGCGGCGTGCCGCGCCAGCCCATCGCCAACATGCCGTAGATCGTCCGCCGCATTCCCGTGCTCTGGTCGCGGATGATCGCGAAATCGGGGATCAGCGCCGTGAAGACGAACAGGATGCTGCCTGTCAGATACGTCGTAATCGCGACGGGGTCCCACACCAGCGGGGAGCGAACGTCCGGCCACACGCCGCGCGTGAAGTCATACGGCAGCAGCCAGTAGACGATGCGCCATGGCCGTCCCGCGTGGATCACGGGGTGGATGAGGGACGTGACGAGGGCGAAGACCGTCATCACCTCCGCCGCGCGTGTGATTGGACGTTTCCATTCAGCCTGCGTCAGCCGAAGGATGGACGAGATCATCGTTCCGGCGTGGCTCACACCGATCCAGAACACGAAGTTGACGATGAAGAATCCCCAGAATGCGGGGCGGTTCAGGCCCGTGACCCACAACCCCTGCCAGATGAGGATAGTGACGGCGACCGCGCCCGCCATGACGAGGATGAACGGCGGCAGGAAGGCGAGCACATGCCGCCTCCGCAGTTCAAAGACCGGCCAGAGCAACTCGTCGTTGATCTGGCTGGCCGTCAGGACCGGTCGATCTCGCATTACTCCGTCTCTCCGCTAGTCCGGCTTCGCCACAACGTGCGCGTGTCCAACACCAAATGGCCTCACCACGCGCAGCAGCAGCGCCTCTCGCGTCTCCCACAGGGATACGAACGGCACAACTCGCGAGGCCAACAGGATCATCAGGGCAACCGCGGACAGCATTCCGGCAAACACAAGGATTTCCAGGATGCCCGGGTAGCCGATGTTGTGTGGAATCTCGTGCAGCTCGTGGCCGCCGACCTGCTCGATCGACCACGTATTCGCATAAATGCGGAGCCTGTCAAAGAAGTTTCCGACGACGATGACCACACCCACCACCGCCGGTCCGAGGATGCTCCGCCTCACCGGGTTCCACATGATCAGCAGGAACGCAGTGATGAACGACAGGCCGATTGCGCCCACGAACATCCAGAGTTGCGGACGCGCCAGTAAGTTCTCCACCGCAGGGTCGCCAAACGCCAGCAGCGCAATGACTTGCTGTTCATGCGGCAGGCGTCCGTACCAGAACAGGATGAATCCGCTCCAGAAGAAATAGAACCAGAACAGTGTCAGCGCCAGCAGCAGCCGCCCGTATGCCCAGAACTGCTCAAGCTCGAAATAGCGAGCAAGGCCGCCCCACTTGCGCAGCGCGAACTGCACCACGATGAACAGGCCGAGTCCCATCTGCAGACCCGTTACGGCGTGGAATGCGGGGAAAATCGGATCCTTCCAACCCGGTGTCAGCACCATGGCATAATCCGTTGCGAAGACCATGTGTGTCGTCGCGTACGCGGCGATGTACATCGCACCGAGGATTCCGAGCGCCGACTTGTGCATTGCCCACTGCCGCGCCGTGCCGATCCAGCCATATGCGAGCGATGCCGCGATGCCGCGAGAACGGCCGCTGCCGTGATCACGGACGGCCGCAAGGTCCGGCAGCACAGACACGTAGACAAATATCAGCCCAATGCCGACGAACGTGGTAAGCATGAGCAGGTCCGGGAACCACGGCCCAAGCCGCCAGTCCATCCACAGGCTGTTGCGCCCCTCAAGTCCGGGATGCGCAGCCATGATCGGCAGGAAGAACACCAACATGACGGGCCCGGCCAGCGCAAACAGCTCCGCAGCCCGGCTCGTGGGTCGACGCCACTGCGCCCGGGCGAACCGCAGACCGATGCCGGCCATCGGTATGCCCATCACCAGTGAGAACACATAGAAATAGCCGACGGCGTAGTACTTCCACCGCGTGTGATCATCCAGGCCGCCCAGCATCATGAGGATGGCCGCCGCGCCGCCCAGCACAGTGACCGCGGCCAGGATCCACAGCGCCCGGCGCATCCGCGGGCTGGTCTCCCGCGCGTCGTGGATGAGCTCTTGTGTCAGCTCCTCCTGTGTCGCGGGAGGCCCGGGCGCCTCATGACCGTTGTGGCTGTTCTGCATCCTCTCCTCGTTGCTCAGTTCGTGTCGATTTCAGAATCTCATTTGCGAATCGTGTCACCGCTCTAGTGCGCTGCCGCCGTCATCTCGTCCGAATCCGCCTTGGACGTGGCGACGCCCTTGAGGTACCTGACGTTCGGCTCCGTCCCGATGGCCCCCTGCAGCGTGTACGCCCTCGACTCGTCGGCAAACAGCTGCGAAACGCGGCTATTCGGATCATTCAGATTCCCAAACGTCAGCGCATCCGTCGGGCACGCCTGCTCGCACGCCGTCATGAAGTGGTCGGGCGCGCTCGTGCCCGTGCGCTTCGCGATGCGAACGGCAGCGTTGATGCGCTGGATGCAGAAGGTGCACTTCTCCATGATTCCGCGCTCGCGGACCGTCACATCCGGGTTCAGGTAGTTGTGGAACGTCTCCGGCCACGTCGGGCGGCGGTAGTTGAAGAATCGGGCATGGTACGGGCAGTTATTGGCGCAGTAGCGTGTGCCGACGCACCGGTTGTACACCTGCACGTTCAGGCCGGCGGGGTTGTGATACGTGGCGTAAACGGGGCAGACGGGCTCGCACGGAGCGTTGCCGCAGTGCTGGCACAGGACGGGCAGGAAGTGCGCCTTGACGTTCGGATATTCACCCTCCCAGTAGCGCTCGATGCGGATCCAGGCGATTGCGCGCCGTTCCGTGAAATCACGCTCCAGGTTGATGGGTAGGTTGTTCTCCGCGGCGCAGGCAATCACGCACGCCTGGCAACCCGAGCAGGCGTCGATATCGACTGCCATGCCCCACTTGTAGTCCGACATTGTCATCGCGCTAGTCTCCGTGCCCTTCCCCGGCTATGTGTACTCCAACTGGATGATGTGCGTTCCCTCAAGCTGCTGTCCCGTGAAGCCGCCCTCCATGCGCGCCATGCGCATCCGGCGGCCGAGGGGGCGAATTGTTACCGTGGTCGCTCCCCATGCCTGGGAGCCCGTGCCCTCGACTTCGATGTCTCCCAAAACGGTGTTGACATTGCCGTTTGGGTTGTCCGCGTAACGGCCGGAAAACGCTCGTCCGCGTCCAAACGGAACGGCGACAACGTTTGGCGGGATACCGGGATGAATATAGACCGGAACCTCGACAGCACCACTGTCGGACTCCAATGCGACCAGATCGCCATCCCGCAGGCCCAGCCGGGCGGCCTCGCGGTTGTTCACCTCCACCCAACTGTGCCACACCATGGACGTCACCGGGTCGGGCGCGGACTGAGTCCACGGCAAGTGTCCGGCGCTGCCATCGCCGACCGTGGAGCTTGCGAACGGAATCAGGTGATACCGATCAGAGTTCTCCGCGATCCGCTCAGGCATGTCAGCGAGCGCAGGGGCGAAGTCAAATCCGGGACGCTCCCATACGGTCACACCGCGTCCGCCTATGTTCCACCAACCGCCGCGCTGCAGCACGCCCGTGGTGAAAGCTGCCAGCGTTGAGCCCTGCACGGAGCCGCGGCCGGGATTTATCGCGTGCAGGTCCGCCAAGCCGTTCAGCACCACCTGCTCCATGCTGTCACCACGCGTCTTCCGGTTCATTCCGCGGGACTGCATCAGTGAAATCAACACGTCGCCCATCGCTCGAGAGTCATGGACGGGACGCCTTGAGTCATCCAGTAAAGGCGCGGCAACCGGCTGCTGCACCGTGAGAGCCTCGTAGCCGGGGCCGGGGTCAGGCACGTCCGTCCCCCAGGATTCCAGGTAATGCTGATCAGGAAGGATAAGAGAGGCCATTGCAGTTGTCTCGTTCGGTTCGGACGAGAAACTTACAACGTTTCGGGCGCGGCTGAGCGCCTGCCCGAACTTGAGGCTGGCCAATGCATGAACTGGATTGGCGCCATCGACGAGCACAAGATCGATATCGCCTCGATCAAGTCGGTCGCGAACGTTGCGCCATTCTGAATACGTCGTTGGGGCGGGCAGTCCCCGCAATTCAGGGAGCGAGGCGTCACGGTTGAACTGCACGCCGCCGCGCCGGCCAACGCTGCCAAGCACGCCATTGAGAATCATTCCGGCTTTGGCATTGAAGAGGCCGTTCGGTTGGGCGGCGGCGGAACTGCCGACAAGAACCACCGTTGGGCCGTGCGAAGCGAGGTTGTGCGCGACATCCGTGATCATCTGACCGGTCAGGACGCCGGGCGTCGCGCCGAGTTGGTCCGCAATCGCATCCGGGCGATAGGCGGCAAGCGCGCCCTCGCCCTGGCCATCGGTCATGGCATTCACCGTCGCCTCATCCGCAAGACCCTCGTGGGCCAAGACGTAGGCGATGCTGAGAGCCAGGATGCCTTCACGTCCGGGAGCGATGGGCAGCCATGTGTCCGCGTTCGCGGCGGTCATGGAGAAGCGGGAACTGGCATGGACGTGCGTCCCCCGGCTCCTGCCATCTCCCCGGCGGAACTGGCCGTACGCCTTGTTGTAGTGGATGGGCGAAAGCCATGACTCAAGGAAATCGGCCCCGATGGAGAGCACGGAGCCGGCATTCGCAATATCAAAGAAGGGGAGCCTGTCCTGGCCGAACACGTCTTTGGCAGCCTGCCGGACGGCGGCGTTCTCAAGCGGCTCCAATTGCAGGTGGCGAATGCCGGAACCCTCCGAGAACTCGTGGGTCACCGCTCCGAGATGGCCTCGGTTGGGACTGGTAATGAGCAACGTGCGGGACGCATCGGCCTCGTTGAGCAGAGCGTTCAAACGGGCCAGAGCATTGCCCCACGTTATGCTCTGACCGTTCTCCGTCGGGCCGCTGAATCTGTCCGGGTGATAGAGCGACTGAACTCCGGCCAGGCAGCCGGTCAACAGTCCGCCCCGGTTGAGGGGATGATCGGGGTTGCCTTCGATCTTCTTGGCGCGGCCCTCTGCGACGCGCACGAGGATGCCACACCCCCCCTTGCATGACGTGCATGAGGTGGCGTACATGTCCTCAAGGCCCTGGGCAAGGTCCTCAGGCAGATCGCGCGGACTCTGCTTGATGAGCTCCCGCTCGGGAATAGCGCAACCCGCAAAGAGGACGCCGGCCACGGATGTGGCTCCGGCTACTCTCAGAAAGTCTCGCCTTGTCAGATCCATCTCGCGTTATCCGTCCGTTTCTCTTTCTTCAGTTCCTCAAGAGTGACACGTGGAGCACGTGGTTGGCGCGCTGTTTTCCTTGTGGCAGGCAACGCAGTCTCCCATCTTGAGAATCCGCACCTGTTCAACCTGTCTCACGCTTCCCACATCACCGTGGCATTCAGAGCACTCAAAACCGGCAGTGATGTGGGGTTCATGCCGGAATTGGGTGTGGTCGGGTAGTCGATGCTGCCGTATCCAGTTAAGTGGCTCTCCGGACTCCCACGCGGCGCGCAGCGGCTCAAGGTTGGGATTGTTGGTGGCAACGGCCTTGTGACAGAACATGCACTGCTCCACGGACGGCACCGTCGCCGTTCGTGACGTGTCCGCGGCTCGGTGGCAGAACTCGCACTCTATGGCGAGCGAGGTTACGTGCTGATCGTGCGGGAACTCCATCTCGTTCTCCGGCACGGAATAGACTGCGCCGAGGGCGGCGGTTCCACCGGAAAACGCGATGACGCCGACAATAAGCAATGCAAGAGGAATCGCGATAAGCACGCCGACAAGGCGGAGTGGCAAGTTCCCTAATCGCTGTCGCATCTGAATGAACGCCCCGCCTCTAGATCCAGACCTTCGTGTAGATCGTCCTGAGGACTTCCGATTCGGTCAAGAATCCATAGAACGCAAAGAGGGCGACTGCAGCGGCTGCCACTGCCGCCGCGTAAAAGACCGGACGTACGCGCTCAACGCTTGCTCCGGCGTGGCCGGTGGTAACGAGCGACGGGATGATGGCGTGGGCGACGAGGAGAGAAAGCGCCATTGCGATGACGGCCAGCCACAGCACCCACAGATAGACCAGCGTGGTCTGAACCTGATCCCAGTCTGCGGACGTCAATGACTGCGGGTCGATTTCAGTCACGGATTAAGCACTCCCCGGGCAGGACATTATGATACGCATCAATAAAAAACGGTACACGCCGCCAAGAGTCGGTGTCAATCCCCATTTGCGACGCATTGAGAGCCATTAAGCGCGTGCCCTCCACGTGGACGGAAGATGCAGGGGGCTTGTGCCAAAAATCACACAGTAGCCTTCATCAGCGCTGCTGCGCGGCAGGCATGACGCCTTGCCGCCGTCCGCGGGCGCTCAGGGCCAGAACTGTGGACGGCGAGCAGCCTCCACGTACATGCCCAGCGGCCGCCCGCCCAGCAGGTGCAGGTGGGCATGGGGCTGCGATTGCATCCCGTCCTCACCGAAATTGGAAAGGATGCGGAAACCGCCCGGCGCGTGTTGCTTGCCGAGTTCGACGGCCAGGGCGGATGCGCGCTCCATGTCCTCTTTCCAGAACTGTTCCTGCGTCTTGTGCTCTTTCGGGACGATCAGCAGTTGAATCGGCAGCCA
The DNA here is from genome assembly GCA_034422835.1 of Dehalococcoidia bacterium. Classification (GTDB taxonomy): domain Bacteria; phylum Chloroflexota; class Dehalococcoidia; order UBA6926; family UBA6926; genus VXMO01. The sequence goes on from DAOUJJ010000006.1 coordinate 42,618, forward strand.
GCGCAGGTGGTTGCGAAAGACGATCAGGCTCTCGTCCTCGTACCAGACCTCGGCCGGTTCGCGGCCGGCGATGATTTCACAGAAGACACAATACGTTCCCGCAGAACCCGTCATTCAACAAGTCTAACCGCGACCGCGCCGCGCTCGCGACTCAGACATGGGCTGCGAAACGTTGCGGCGCAACAGGTAGTTTGGCACGTCGATGTTGAAGGCGATGCTGAAACGCGGGTCGGCAAGGCGCGACGCGACACGGGGCTCATCCTGCGCCAGTTCATCGAGGGAGATGTTCATCGTCACAACTGTTGCCAGGCGCGCGTTGTAGCGGTAGTTGATGATCTGATACAGCTTCTCCTGCGCCCAGGGCGTGGTGGCATGCGCGCCCAGATCGTCCAAAATCAGCAGTGGGACAGTCCGCACCCCCTCAAACAGCTCGTCATAGGAAACGTCGCTCTGAGGGCCAAACGTGTATCGCAAGTGGTCCAGCAGGTCCGGCACCACAACGAACAGCGTTTCGATTCCCTTGGCGCGGCATTGATTGGCGATCGCGGCGGCGAGATGTGTCTTGCCAACACCGTTGTCGCCGGTGAATACCAGCCAGCCATCGGGCTGCTCCGCATAGTTCTGCGATGTCTTTATCGCGCCCTCGATACTCTGGCGCTGGTGGCGATCCAGGGCGTCATACCTCCGTGAATCGAAGTTCGCAAAGGTCATTTCTGCGAATCGCGGGAGGTCCAGCGCGTCCGTCGCGCGGAGGCGGCTGCTGACGGCGCCCGTGGCGAGCACTGTTGCCAGGCCCGGGGCGGTGATACGGCTGAGAAGCTGCGGTTCCATCTCCATTAGGGGCTTGCTGAGCGTGACGACGGTCGGGCGGCGCTCAATGAATCGCTGGTTCAACACCTGGAAGAGCTTTTCCTGCGCCCACGGCGTCGCGGATTGAACACCGAGGTCGTCCAGGATGAGCAGCGGCGCGTCTTTCACCTGCTCAAAGAGAGAGTCAAACGGCGTCTCCGCGTTCGGGGCATATGCGCCCCTCAAGTAGTCGAGGAAATCCGGAACGGATACGAGCAGGGCGGGCACCCCGCGCCGGATGACATCATTGGCGACTGCGGCAGCGATATGCGTTTTGCCGCTGCCGGAGGGGCCGTGGAGAACAAGCCAGCCATCCGGGTCTGCGGCATACTTCCTGGCTCCGGCGAGAGCATCGGCATGCGGCCCACGCCGTTCAGTGGCAGGCGCCTGCGCCGCTTCAGACTCAAGTGATTCAAAGGTGATATGGCTGAACGGCTCAAGCTGTCCATAACGCTGCAAGCGGCGGAACCGCTCTTTCTTCAATTCCTCCGCGCGGCACACGCAGGGAATGAGTTTGCCGAAGTCCGGGTGGTCAAGGGGCAGCTCACGACTGACCCACCCCAAGCCGTCACAGACGGGGCAGTTTTCAACCTCCGAGGCCGTATCGCTTTTCGGGGCGTCAGCGCCAGCGAACGACCTGCCCGTATTCCCCTCCGCGATAGCGGTCCTTCGCAGGACGTCGCTGAGTCGTTCCATCTCCCCTACCCCTGTCTCTCCAATTGCGAAGAATCGATCGCACGTACGCCCAGCGCCGCGCGTTCTGTGCTGCCGCCTCCTGAAATGCCTCACGGACCCAGGCGGCGGGGTATTCCTGTTCTGTCTCTGAAAGCTCCTGCGCGATGCCCCCCCCGGGAATCGGACCGATGGTGTCTTCGTAGAGACGGAATATCTCACCGGGCTGCGACGGAGGCTCCTCCGGTCGGGCTCTCACCGGCTGCGGCGATAGCGCGGCATCACCGGCCTTGACCCGCTCGGCGGCACGTCGTCCCTCAGAGTCGTTTATGAAATACGCCGTGTCTCCATCCGTGAGTGGAACCTCGAGAAACACGCCGGCACGCACAAAGTCGGCCATGACACGCGGCACGGCCCTGGTTGAATCCCAATCATCCTGAGCAGCCTCGGCGGCAATTGCGCCTGTCAACTCGCCCAGTTCGGGCGCATCGGCCAATTCGTGAGCGGTGACGAAACGAATCGCGCCCTTGCGGCTGCGGATGCGGCGCAGGACGACAAGGAAGAGCTTGATCTCCTCAACGCTCGTCAGGCGCGGGAGGATCTCCGCGAAAAACGCCTCCGGGACCGGAGTGGCCTGTGTCGGAGTGGGAAAGCCCTGAAAGGCGTCAATGTCACGCATGGCGGCCTGCTTGGCACATCACTTAGTAGTACCCATCCGCGCCGCCCCCGGCGCGTGCTGCGCTGCGGAACGTGGTGGTTTGCTCTTCAAAGACGACCTGCATCCTCCCCGTCGGGCCGTTGCGGTGCTTGGCGATGATGACGTCCGCGATGCCGCGCGGATAGTCCTGGTCGGGATGCTGCCGCTCCCATTCCTCTCCCGTGAAGACCATGTCCGGGCGGTAGAGGAACAGCACAACGTCCGCGTCCTGCTCAATCGCGCCGCTCTCGCGGAGGTCCGAAAGGAGCGGCTCATGGCGGGGTCGATTTTCCACCGCGCGGGAGAGCTGCGAGAGAGCCAACACCGGAACGTTCAGGTCACGGGCGAGCGCCTTGAGAGAACGTGATATCTCGGAAATCTCCTGCACCCTGTTCCCAAACGTGTTCGTGCTGGACATCAACTGCATGTAGTCCACGACGATCAGATCGAGCCCCTCTTCAAGGAAGAGACGCCGCGCCTTGGAACGGAGAGCCACGACGTTCAGATTGACCGAATCGTCGATATACAGGGGCAAATCGGCCAACCGCCCAACGGCGTTCATGATTGCGCCCTCTTCGTAATCCGTCCACATGTGGCCGCGGATGCGCGTTGAGTTGATGCCGGACTCGCCCGCCAGGAGCCGCTCAACAACCTGTTCCGACGCCATTTCAAGGCTGAAGAACGCGACGATGCGGGGACGGCCGTCCGGTTTTTGCGTTTGCGCGGCAGCCTTGGCGACGTTGAGCGCGAATGCGCTCTTGCCGACACCGGGCCGCGCGGCAAGTATGAGCAGGTCTGCGGGTTGAAACCCTCCGCCAAGCTGGCGGTCAAGATCAACAAAGCCGCTTTCAACGCCGCCGACGCGTCCACCGATCGTTTGCTCACTGTCCTCAACGTATCTATCAAGGGCATCCCGCAGCGCCTCAAGGTCACGCGTGTTCTGCCCGAGCCGCATCCTGTAGAGCAGCTCCTCCGCCTTGCGGAGGGATTCCTCCTCATCCTCTTCGGCGCGTGTGCCGATCCCCGCGATCTGGCCTCCGGCATCGATGAGCCGGCGGTGGATGGAGAGGCGTCGAACGACGCGCGCGTAGTTGTCCGCATAAACGGACGTAGGAACAACGGCGATGAGGTGGCTCAGGAAAGGAAGCCCGCCGACCTCTTCGAGGCGTTGATGGCGGGCAAGTTCATCCGCGACGCTTATCTGGCTTATGGGGTCATTCCGCGTGAAGAGGGTTACGCAGGCCTCGAATACCCACGCATGCCGCTGCCGGTAGAAATCGTTGGCCTCAACGATGATCTGGACGCCGGGGACGGTCTCACCGTCAATGAGCATCGAACCGAGGACTGCTTCCTCAGCTTCATCATCGTGTGGGGGTAGCTGCTCGGTGTACATGTGACACCTCGGCCCCTTCTGATCCGCAAGCTACGGTCGCCCGCGGACTGCGGGCCGAGCACTCCGCTTCTACGAGTCATCCTCGTCAGCGGCCTCGGCCTCGCCCTCTTCAGGGGTGGCTGTCTCTGCCTCCCCTTCCTCAGGCTCAGCGGCCTCCGAACCTTCCTCGCTCGCTTCTGGAGCATCGGTTGCTTCTGCGGTCACGTCGTCTCCGGTGGCCTCGGCGGTCTCTGCGCCTTCCTGTTCCTCCTCCGGTGTTTCCTCGACGAGGGGCGGCGGATCCGTTCCCTCCTGGTAGACAGTGATGGTCACGCTGGGAATGACATCCGGCGCAAGGCGGACTGGGGTCTGGTGGTGCCCGAGTTCGCGGATCGGTTGTGCAAGCTGCACGGCGCGGCGGTCAATCTCGACGCCCATCGCCTCGTTCACAGCCTCTGCAATCTCGGTCGCCGTGACGCTGCCGTAGAGACGGCCGCCGGGCCCAACACGGACGGCGATCAGCACCCGCTCTTCAGCAAGCCGCTCGCCTACGCTTTCCATCTCAAGATTGAGCTTGGTCCGGCGCTCAACTTCGGCCTTCCTGCGAGCATCAGCACGCGCGAGTTCCTGCGGGGTGGCCAGGACGGCCAGGCCCTTGGGGATAAGGAAATTGCGGGCGTAGCCATCCTTGACATCACGGACGTCACCGGCGATGCCAAGACCCGGCGCCTCATCAATCAGCACGACTTTCATCAACGTGTCCTTTCAGCAAATAGTAGTACGTTCGTTCTTATCCGTCAACCGCTCAGACAACTCGATGATTGGTCTCGCGGGACGCCGCACAAGAATCAAGATTATGTGGCGGGCGAGTGACTCGCAAGACTTTCACTACGAGTTTTCCACCAAAATCAGGCGTCGAGCAGCGCCCCCTCCCAGATACCTGATACGTCACCAAGCGGCATATCAATCACTTCGCCGATGAGCAACGCATCACCACACACCGTGCCGATCTCGCACATGGCGACGCCGTGTTGTTCGCACAATCCGCGGAGCGCAGTGAGGTCATCAGGGGCGGCGGACACAACGATGCGGGCGGATTTTTCGCCAAAGAGCGCAGCATCGATGCGGGCATCCTCATCGAGGTCAAGATCAAGCGACGCGCCGATGCCGCCGATGGCGCATGACTCCGCCACCGCCACAGCAAGACCACCCTCGGAGACGTCATGCGCCGATCTCAGCAGCCCGCGTCCAATCGCCTCTCGCACAAGGGCCTGCACGCTTGCCTCTGCCCCGATGTCCAGATCAGGCCGCCCCGCGACGATTCCATGCACGCGGGAAAGGTATTCGCTCGCGCCAAGAGCGTCGACGCTGAGTTCCGGGGTGGATGTGCCGATAAGCACGATGGTGTCGCCATCAGTGGCGAACCCCGCGCCGCACCTGGCTGCCAGGTCATCAAGCACGCCGACCATGCCCACCGTCGGCGTGGGGTCGATCGGGCCGTCGACGGACTCGTTGTAGAGGCTGACGTTGCCGCTGATGACGGGGATGTTCAGGGCGCGGCACGCCTCTGCCATTCCACGGATGGCCTGTTCGAACTGGTAGGCGATGGGGTCGCGCTCCGGATTGCCGAAGTTGAGGCAGTCCGTGATGGCAAGGGGTCGAGCGCCCACGCATGATAGGTTGCGCGCCGCCTCAACCACCGTCAGCGCCCCGCCCACGTACGGGTCCAGGTAGCAGGCCCGTGAGTTCACGTCGATGGTCAATGCGATGCCCTTGCCCGTTCCCTTGATGCGCAGCACGGCCGCATCCGCCTGACCCGGCGCAAGCACGGTGTTGTTGCCCACTTGATGGTCATATTGCTGATAGACGGGACGCTTGCTGGCGAGCGAGGGAGCGGCGAGCATCTGCAGCAGCGTGGCGTTCCAGTCGGCTGGCTGGGGCAAATCCAGGAGATTGCGGTCGCGAAGCGTCGCAATCCCCGCGTCCTCTACTCCTGACAGTTCGTAGGCCGGCGGTTCGGTCAGGGCCGCAATGGGCATGTCGCCAACGATCTCGCCGTTGTCCCGGATGACGGCGTTGTTGCCGTCCGTGACCACGCCGATCTCATCGCAGTCAAGCTCCCATTTATCGCAGATGGCTTTCGCCGCCGCGACGTTTTCGGGCGGAACGACAAACAGCATCCTTTCCTGCGACTCGGACAACATGACCTCGTAGGCGGACATGCCGTCCTCGCGGCGCGGGACACGCGCCACGTCAATATCAACGCCGTTGTTTGCGCGGGCGGCGCATTCGATGACGGAACTCGTCAAGCCTCCGGCGCCAAGGTCCTGCATTCCCACGAGCAGACCGGCCTGGGCAATCTCCAAACACGCCTCAAGCACCAGCTTTTCAAGGAACGGGTTGCCGACCTGCACGGCGGGGCGGCGGGCGGCGGATTCCTCGGAGAGATCGACGGAGGCGAATGTTGCGCCGTGGATGCCGTCGCGGCCGGTATCCGCGCCCACAAGGAGCAGGACGTTGCCTGCGCCGCCGGTGCTTGCGCGGATGATCTCGTTCTCTTTCGCGATGCCGACGCACATGGCGTTGACGAGGGGATTGCCGGAGTAGGCGGGCGCGAACGTCACCTGCCCCGCAACGTCCGGGATGCCGATGCAGTTGCCATAGCCGCCGATGCCCGCCACGACCCCCTCAAAGAGATAGCGGTTGCGCGGCCTCTCGTCCAATGGCCCGAAGAACAGTGCGTTGAGGAGGGCGATAGGCCGCGCGCCCATGCTGAAGATGTCGCGGATGATGCCGCCGACACCCGTCGCCGCGCCCTGGTACGGCTCGATGGCGGAGGGGTGATTGTGTGACTCCACCTTCATGACGACGGCGAGGCCGTCGCCGATGGAAACCGCCCCGGCGTTCTCCTCGCCGGGGCCGATGAGAACCCACGGCGCTTCGTTTGGGAAGAGCCGCAGCAGCAGGCGGGAGTGCTTGTAGCCGCAGTGCTCGCTCCAGAGGATGCCGAACATGCCGAGCTCGACCTCATTCGGCTCACGTCCCATGCGGCGCACGATCTCATCGTATTCGTCGCGGGAAAGGGAGAGTTCAGCCAGAGTGGCGTCGGAAACGGTCATGGTTTGAGTCTAGCAGTGTGGGAGGGGGCGGGGGGATTATGTGGTTGGCGTTACGGGGTTTGGTTGGCGCAATTGAGGCTTTAGATTCTTCGACTCCGCTGCGCTGCGCTCAGAATGACAAGCGGTGGCACTTAGAATGATAGGAGATCCCTCAGAGTGACCAGGGGATGAGATTCTGGATTCCCGCTTTCGCGGGAATGACGGCGGGGGCATGTTCAGAATGACGGCAGGCACGCTGAAAATGACGGGCGCGATGGCAGCGCTGCTTTTGATGGTTATCGGCATGAGCGCCGGGTGCGGCGTGTTTGAAACGGACGAAGAGGCCGATGCGGTTCCCTTGAAGATCGGCCTGCTGCTCAATTTCACGGGTTCGCCAGAGGCCTCGGCGGACAGGCAGCGGGCGTTCGAGCTGGCTCTTAAGCATGTGAACGATGCCGGCGGCGTGTTTGGCGTTCCGGTTATGGGTGTGGTCGCGGATGCCACGGGAGACCCCGAGACTGCGGTTGCGGAGGCGCGGCGTCTTGTGGAGGTTGAGGGTGTTCATGCCATCGTGGGGCCGAACGCCAGCTCCGCCGCCTTGCCAGTCTCTCGAACCGTGTCCGCCGTTCACCGTATTCCGACCATTAGCCCCTCGGCGACCTCCGCGTGGCTGACTGATGTTGAGGACGATGATTACTTCTTCAGAACGTCTCTCTCGGATGTCGTGCATGGACCCGTTCTCGCTGACATCACGCGGGAACGCGGCTTCGATAACGTCGGAATGATCTACCAGGATGACGCGTACGGAGCAGCCCTTGCCGAAGCCTTCGCCACCTCCTGGACGGGCAACCTGCGTTCCGTTGCCGTCGATCCGGCTGAACCCGATATCCTCGCGGCAGTGCCCGAGTCCGCGAGCGACGGCGCGGAGGTTCTGGTTGTCATCGCATTCCGCGGACTGACCACAGATGTCATCAAACACGCATTGGACACAGGCGTCTATAGCCAATTCGTCCTGGGTGACGCGGCCAAGCGGATCAGCCTGGTTGAGGAGATCGGCGCGGAGAAGCTGGCCGGCACAAATGGAACGGGCAGCGCCCAGGCCCCGCACAGCGCCACCATCGAAGAATGGAACGCGTCTTACATATCCGCATACGGTGAGTTGCCGGTTCTCGCGTACGTTAGGGAAACCTATGATGCGACGATTGCCCTCGCCCTTGCTGCGCAGGCGGCGGGAAGCGTCGACGGTGAGGCGATCCGCGATCAGCTGCGTCCTGTTGCCAACGCCCCCGGCCTCAGCATCCCGGGTACACCCACTGGCGTAGCGGACGCGTTGGAACGGTTGGGAGACGGAGGAGACATCGACTACGGCGGCACGTCCGGCGTTTTTGAGTGGGACGAGCACGGAGACCCGCGCCGGGGCTACATCGGCACCTGGCGCTTCAACGCCGACGGCCGCATCGAGGACCTGGAGAGCATCCCTTACGAGGGGTAGATAGCTAGGCAGGGCGTGCGGCGGCGAATGCGAAGGGACGTCCGCCGTCTGAGGTCAATACACGCCAGAGGAACCACAGTGTCAGGATGCTGTCAACGAGAATCCCCAGCGCAAACAGAACCATGACACCGACATAAGTGACTTCCCAAATGCCGGTTACGTAGAGAATGAACGCAATGACGTAAACGGTGCCGTTAGTCAATATCGATTGGTAGGCCATGTACTGGGTCTTTCCCAAGCCGTAGAACACGGCATCCGTGACGGTGTTGAAGCAGAACATGATGTACGGGACGAACAGAATGCCAAATGCGACAATCGCGGCGTCGACGATATCCGGATCATCGGACAGGGCGTTGGTGAATGTTGAGAGCCACGGGGTCAGCGCAATCCAGACGAGCATCATTGCGCCCGTAATGAGCATCGACGAGCGCCATAGCAGGCGGACACGTTCCAGGTTGGCCGAATCCTGGGCAACGAGAGCCTTTGAAGAGTCCGCGAACGCAAGAATCGGCACCAGCATGAAGCTCCAGAGGATCTGGATCGCCACGTAGTAGCCGCTGATTTCAGTAGTGCCAATCGTGTTGACCAGTCGAATAATCATGATGAAATAAGCGGCATTACGGACTGCACTGTCCACACCGCTGCCCAACCCAACACGCAGGTACTGCCGCATATCGGCAAAGGACGGAAGCGTAGTAAGGTAGCCGTTCGGCATCCGGCGCGATGCAAGCAGGAGGCCGACGCCAACCGTAAAGAGAATTGCGCTTGATAGCAAGGTCGACCACCCAACACCGACGACACCGGCGTTAAGCGAGAAACTGTGTCCGCCGAAAAACAGGCTGTCGAGGATGAACAGCAACAGCACGTTGAGGATGGCCAGCGCGAATACGACTCTACGCATCCCCAATGCCTGAAACAGGACGACGATGGCGGCGGAAAGCAGCATGAACGGGATGCTGAATACGTTAACGGCAAGGAACGCGCCGGTCTGAGCACGGATTTCATCCGGTGTATCAATGAGGTCAACAAATGCGCTTCGGAACAGGAATACAACGATGGCAAACAGGAACGATGCGCCGAAGATGAAGGACATGACGCTCTTGGCGCGGTCTAGCTGGATGTCGACTCGGGAACGCATTTGTGAGCCCAAGAAGAAGAAGACGGCCAGGACCGTTGCTTCCTGGAACACCTCTACGATGAGTCCGACGAACTGCCATTGGGCGACGATAGCCAAGCTGCCCGTGTCCGGAATCTCGTTCCCGATCAGGCTGACACGATAGAGGTTGTAGATATTGGGGAGCGACAGGAATAGGAGGATGGCCGCATAGAGGCGGTAGTCCCATTGCCGGATGTGATATGTGATTGACTGGAGCATTTGGTCGTATTCCTGTTTGTTCTGCCTGATTGATTGTGGAGTAGTCGGATGGTTGGGGCAATTGAGGCTTTAGATTCCTCGACTGCGCTCGGAATGACATGGGAAGTCCGGTCGGTTGGCGGTACGGGGGTTGGTTGGCTCAATGTGATTCAGATTCCCGCTTTCGCGGGAATGACGAGTGAGGGGCGGGAATGACGGAGGGGGTGCGCCCTTCGACAGGCTCAGGGCGAGCGGGGGGTGGGGCGCTCGGGGTGAATGGGGGGCATGAGTCACCACCACCCTGGCCCTCCCCCATCGAGGGGGAGGGGGTTGGCCGTTACGGCAGTTCTGCGAAGTCTTCGTCCCAGTCTTCTGCCAGGCGGATGAGGTCTGTGAGGGAGGAGCCGCCCTGCTCGCTGTCCAGGCTTGGGGGGGCGAGCCGCGTGGGGAGTTGGGCGTTTTCGCCGATGGAGAGCATCAGGAGTGAATCGATCAAACTCTCCCGCGTGTCCCACCGCGCGCCGGGGCGGCGAATGACGACGGTGGGATTGATGGCAGCGATGACGGCAGCTCGCAGCACGTCCTCCTGCATCCACATGGGCTGTTCCTGGATGTCCGCTTCCTGCGCGTCGTCGCATCCCTCGCAGTCGAATTGGGCGCGGTCCCAGTCGGGGTCGTAGTCTGTCGTTCCTGCTATGGACCCACATTCCCGGCAGGCGACTCCGGCAAAATTCAACGGTTCGTCGTCGATCTCAGCCGCCGCGCCCGATTCTCGAATCGCCTCTGCTATCTGCGCCGAGGAGCGCAATGCGAGACGCAGCACGGAGAGAAAGCCGGGGTTATTGACGAGTTCCGAGGCCCGAACAATCTCCACGTCAGCGGAGCGGGCGGATTCCTGCAGCTGCTGCACGTGCGCGTCGAACAACGCCTCCCAATAGTGGGCGCGAGACTGGTCGGATGCCTCCGGGTCCGGCTGACGATTGTAGGCACGGCCCCGGGGCGTCAGGTTGAAGGGGCGACCGGGCTCGAATGTCGCCTCGTCCGTGGCGCAGTCGGGCACGACATAGACCACTCTGAGCCGCGCCGATTGACTGCCCCTGCGGATGTGGCGGGCGAGCGAGCCGGGGTAGGCAAGCAGCCGCAAACGGTCGGCCTCGGTCAGCGCCGCCATCGGGATTTCCCCGGCCAGCACGATGTCGCCCGATTGCAACGACTCTCCGACCTCTGAAAGGCCGGTCGCGTTGCGGTAGAGTTGCGCCGTTGTTACCAAGGGTTAGCGTTCGATGGGGAGACCGACGCCGCTGCCCCACTCGGTCCAGGAGCCGTCGTAGTTGCGGATGTTCTGATAACCAAGCAGCTCCTTGAGGACGAACCACGTGTGCGAGGAGCGCTCGCCGATGCGGCAGTAGGCGATGACGTCCTTGTCCGCGGTCACGCCGCGCCCGCCATAGATCTCGTTGAGTTCGTCGGCGGACTTGAACGTGGCGTCCTCGTTGACGGCCTGCGCCCAACCGATGTTGACCGCGCCCGGGATGTGGCCGCCGCGCTGGGAGCCCTCCTGCGGGAGATTCTCCGGCGCGAGCAACTCACCGCTGAACTCCGCGGGAGAGCGAACGTCCACGAGAACCGAGGAACCAAGGGCGGCTCGGACGTCATCCCGCAACGCACGGATGGACGTGTCCGGATCACTGGCGGCGTATGTCTGCGGGGTAATTGACGGAGCGTCCGTCGTCGTTGGGCGGTTTTCCGCCAGCCACTTGGCCCGCCCGCCGTTCATCAGCTGGACGTTCTCATGCCCGTAGTACTTCAACTGCCAGTACGCCCATGCGGCGAACCAGTTGTTGTTGTCGCCGTACAGGATGACGCGCGTGTCGTTGCCGATGCCGGACTGCCCCAGCAGCTGCTCAAAGTCGCCCTTTGCGACGACATCACGCACGACGTTCTGCTGGAGTTCGGATCGCCAGTTCCAGCCGACGGCGCCGGGCGCGTGCCCCTGGTCGTATGCCGCCGTATCAACATCGACCTCGACAAGCCGGACTCCCGCAGCGTCAAGGTTCTGCGCGACCCACTCCGTGTCCACCAGTGCATTGGGATTTGCGTAATCAGCCATTGTGTGCCCCCACTCTTTTGCTTCTCACCGGAGAAGCTGTACCTGCGCTACATTCTCAACATCTGCAATATGCCGTCAAGTGGCAACCCCCTCTCGCCCTTCGACAAGCTCAGGGTGAGCGGGATGCGCGGCATCGGTATCATGGCAGTACAGGGGTAGATAACAGGAGAGAGTTACGCGATGCGCGTTATGGTGCTGATCAAGGCCACCGCCGAGAGCGAGGCGGGGATCATGCCCTCCACGGAGTTGCTGGAGGCCATGGGAAGGTACAACGAGGAACTCGCGCAGGCGGGCGTGATGCTGGGCGGCGAGGGCATCAAACCCTCCGAGCACGGCAAGCGCGTAGCCCTCGATGGAGAGAAGAACACCGTGACGGACGGCCCGTTCCCCGAAACGAACCAACTTATTGCCGGATTCTGGATCTGGCAGGTTGCGGACATGGACGAGGCCATTGAGTGGGTCAAGCGGTGTCCACAGCCGATGCCCGGGATGGCCGAGATCGAGATTCGCCCGCTCTATGAGACTGAAGACTTCGCTCCTGAGATGACGGAGGAGCAGGCGGCGCGGGAAGAGGAACTGCGGGAGCAAGTAAGCGCAGCCGCATCTGAAAGCTGATGACTCTCCTTCGGACACCTCTCTTTGATTCTCATGTCGGGCTTGGCGCGCGGATTGTCGAGTTTGGCGGGTGGGAGATGCCTGTCCAGTATGCAAGCGGCGTGCTCGCCGAACACGCTGCCGTACGGCAGCGCGTGGGCATGTTTGACGTATCGCACATGGGGCGCATCAGGCTGACCGGGGAGAACGCGGCGGACGCGCTTGACCGCGTCGTGACCAGCAATATCGGCAAGCTCCGCCCCGGACGCGCGCGCTATGGGCTTATCTGCAACGAATCGGGCGGCATTCTCGACGACGTTGTCGTTATGCGGCTCGGCGATGACGAGTTTCTGATGGTGTGCAACGCCGCAAGCTGGGACCGCATTACAGGCTGGCTCAGCCAACATTGCGAAGGTGTCGCTATCAACCACGAACGCGATGAGACCTCCATGATTGCCGTGCAGGGGCCCGGCGCGGTTGATGCGCTGCAGCCGCTCGTTGATCTTGAACTTGGCGATGTTGGCCGCTTTGCGTGCCGCCCAACAACGGTCGCGGGAACCTCGGCGCTCATCTCACGCACGGGTTACACGGGCGAGGATGGGTTTGAGGCAATCGTGCCGTCGGCGGAGGCGGAGCGCGTGTGGCGGACGCTCAACGAGGAGCGCGGCGTTGCGCCGTGCGGCCTTGCGGCGCGTGACGTGCTACGGCTCGAGGCAGGACTGATGCTCTATGGGCAGGACATGGACGACACGGTGACGCCGCTGGAGGCCGGCCTTGATCGGTTCGTGAACCTCGACAAGGATTTCCTGGGCGTTGCGAGACTGCGGGAACAGGCCGAGAATGGCATCGACAAGCGCATCACCGGCCTAACCGTGGAAGGACGTTCCGCGCCGCGCCATGGCTATACGGTGCGCCTGGATGGCGGCGGGGAGTCCGTCATCACGAGTGGAGCGTACTCGCCGTCGCTGGACTACAGCATCGCGCTTGCGTATCTGCCGATCGATGTATCCGAGCCCGGAAACGAAGTGGATGTTGATATCCGTGGCCGCACCGTCCGCGCGACAACGGCGTCGTTGCCGTTCTTGCAGGCGAATCGCGGTTAACAACGTCCCGGGAACACTGGGCAAATCTCTGCATTCAGCGGCTAGAATGAATGGGCACTTTGCCGCTCCGCGTGGGGCGGAGCGGCAGTGATTGGGGGACGTAATATGCCATTTGATCCGGCAGGACTGCTATTCAGCCGTGAACATGAGTGGGTGGCGCGCGATGATGCCGACCCAAACACGGCCACCGTCGGCATCACGGACTACGCCCAGGGCGAACTGGGCGACGTTGTCTATGTGGATCTGCCGGATGCCGGGGCGTCGGTCAAGCAGTTCGAGACGTTCGGGGAGGTTGAGTCGGTCAAGTCGGTTTCGGACCTCTTCTCGCCCGTCAGCGGCACGGTCGCCGAGATCAATTCCACCCTTGAGGACAAACCTGAACTGGTGAACGAGGACCCGTACGGCGAGGGGTGGATGCTGCGCGTGACCATTGAGGATGCGCGTGAGCTGCAGAGCCTCCTCTCGCACGATGAGTACCAGGCATTTCTGACGGAGTTGAGCGGCGGTGACTGAGCAGCGCAATCCCGCCCCCTTCGTACCCATGACCGCTGCCGACCGGCAGCACATGCTCGATGTCATCGGCGTCAACGCCGTTGACGACCTGTTTGCTGATATTCCCGCTGACTACCGCAATCCGCATTTAGACCTGCCTCCGGCGTTGTCCGAGCACGACGTCGTTACGCACATGGGCCACGTGGCCGCCATGAATGTGTCCGCAGACGCGGCTCCATCCTTCCTGGGCGGCGGCTTTGCGCGCCATTATGTGCCTAACGCGGTCGGAGCAATCATCTCCCGCGGCGAGTTTCTGACGCCCTACACTCCGTACCAGCCGGAAGCGAGCCAGGGCATCCTGCAGGCCCTTTTCGAGTTCCAGACGGTCGTCTGTGAACTCACCGGCATGGACGCCGCGAACACGGGGATGTACGACGGGGCGAGCGGGCTGGCGGAGGCGGCGCTGATGGCGTGCCGGCTGACACGCCGACGCACGGTAGCCGTCCACGAGAGTGTTTCTCCGCTCTATAAGGCCGCGCTTGAGACATATGCGGGCGCGCAGGAAATCACAGTCGTCGACGGAATTGACGACGCGGCGGAGGGTGAACCCGCCTGCCTGATCATCCAGCAGCCTTCATATGACGGCCTCATAGATGACGCTCCCGATTCACTGGCCGACGCGATTCATGAGCGCGGTGGGCTGCTGGTTGTAGCCGTTGAGCCGGTGTCTCTCGCGCTGATCAGACCGCCGGGCGAGTACGGCGCGGACATCGTGGTAGCCGAGGGGCAGCCGCTTGGAATCGCTTTGGGATTCGGCGGGCCGGGCGTGGGGTTCTTTGCGTCCAAAAACGAGTACCTGCGGCAGATGCCGGGACGCATCGTGGGACGCAGTGTGGACGTGGACGGACGCGATGCCTTTGTGCTCACGCTCCAGACCCGCGAGCAGCACATCCGCCGCGAAAAGGCCACGTCCAATATCTGCACGGCGGAGACACTCGCCGCCATCGCGGTGGCCGTCCACACCGCCGCTCTCGGCCCACAGGGGCTGCGGGAGGTGGCGTTCAGCTGTTACCAGGCCACGCACAACGCGGCGAGGCGCATCAGCAAATTGCCGGGATTCTCTATCTATGGCGGCGAGAACGCTCTGTTCATCAAGGAATTCGTGGTCGAGTGCCCGGTCCCGCCCGCAGATGTGAACCGGCGGCTGTGGGAACAGCACGGCATCATCGGCGGCATCGACGTGTCCGACCGTATTCCCAACGGTCTGCTGCTCTGCATCACGGAAACCTCGACCACGTCAGACATTGATCGGCTTGTGGGAGCGCTGGCGGGGATTGCAGGCGTATCTGACGAAAAGGACAGCCAGGATGACGCGGGTGCGACAAGCCTCGCGGATTGGCCGGCAGTCGAGACGGCGCCTGCTGGTGACGGGCTCATCCTCGCGATCGGCGATACGAATGAGAAGCGCGTCCCACTGCTGCTCGATGTCTCTCGACCGGCGCGGCGCGGGGTGACAACGCCCGTTCCGGCGGTCCCGCCGGTGCAGCCGCCGCTCCCTGAGTCGACGCTGCGCAAGGAACTGCTCCTGCCGGAGATCAGCGAACTGGACGTGGTGCGCTATTTCACGCGAATCAGCCAGTCGAACTACGCCGTCGATACCACGTTCTACCCTCTCGGCTCCTGCACCATGAAGTACAACCCCCGCGTCAATGAGACGGTGGCGGGGATGCCGGGCTTCGCCAATGCGCACCCGTATCTGCCGCCCGAGGTCTGCGCGGGCACGCTCGGGGCGCTGTACAGCCTGCAGGAGATGCTGGCGAGCGTGGTGGGGATGGACGCGACGAGCCTCGCGCCGTCCGCAGGCGCGCACGGCGAGCTGACGGGCATGCTGCTGTTCCGCGCGTATCACCGCAGTCGGAACGACAGCAAGCGGACCGTCGTTCTCTCGCCGGACTCCTCCCACGGCACGAACCCGGCGTCGGCGGCGATGGCGGGATTCACGCTTGTCACCGTGCCGACTGATCCCATCGGCAACGTCGATATGGACGCGCTGAGGCCGCTGTTGGGACCGGAGGTGGCGGGCATCATGCTGACGATGCCCACGACGTTGGGGCTGTTCGATCCGAACACGGCGGAGATATGCCGTCTCATCCATGAGGCGGGCGGACTCGTCTACGGCGACGGGGCGAATCTGAACGCCCTGCTTGGCCGCGCGCGGCTCGGCGATATGGGCTTTGACATCGTGCATATCAACGTCCACAAGACGTTCTCGACGCCGCACGGAGGCGGCGGGCCCGGAGCAGGCCCCGTCTGTGTCAAGGAGCACCTCGCGGAATTCCTGCCCACGCCGC
The DNA here is from genome assembly GCA_034422835.1 of Dehalococcoidia bacterium. Taxonomy (GTDB): domain Bacteria; phylum Chloroflexota; class Dehalococcoidia; order UBA6926; family UBA6926; genus VXMO01. The sequence goes on from DAOUJJ010000006.1 coordinate 58,802, forward strand.
ATGTTGAACAACGCGGCGACGGCCTATACCACCTCGCCGCCCCCGCGCAGTCGGTCGGGCGCATCGGTTCGGCGGCGGGCAACGTAGGCGTGCTACTGCGCGCGTACACGTACTTCCGGATGCACGGCGCGGACGGGCTGAAAGAGGTGAGCGGGGCGGCCGTCCTGAACGCCAACTACATCCGCGCCCGGCTGAAGGAGCACTATCACCTGCAATACGACCGCATCTGCATGCACGAGGCCGTTTTCTCGGCCACGCGGCAGCGGCGGCAGCATGACGTGCGGGCGGGCGATATTTGCAAGCGGCTCCTCGACCACGGATTCTACGCGCCGACAGTATATTTCCCGTTGATCGTCGAAGAGGCGCTGATGATCGAGCCGACGGAGACGGAGAGCCGCGAAACGCTGGACGCGTTCATCGACGCGATGATCTCCATCGCGCAGGAGGCATCGGACGATCCTGACCTGGTTCGCGCCGCCCCGCATACCACGCCCGTCCGCCGCATCGACGAGGCGCTGGCGGCACGCCGGCCCGTCCTGCGCTGGATGGCAAGGGACTAATCTCCCCAAATCTGCATGACTGAAACCCGCCCCTTCGGGACGGTGGAGTTGTCTCTGTAGGAGCGATGGCGGATAATGATTACAGTGAGAACATTGCAATCATTGATATCATATGCCCGATAGGAGACTTTGATGGCCAGTATTACTGTGCGCAATCTGGATGAGAGCCTGAAGCGACGGCTGCGAATTCGCGCTGCGGAGAATGGTCGGTCCATGGAGCAAGAGGCTCGGGACATTCTGCGGGCTGCCCTTGACGAAGAAGAAGTGCCGGCCCGAAACCTCGGCACGGCGATACATGAACTCTTCAAGCCGTTGGGCGGCGTGGACCTGCAGATTCCGCCTCGTGAACCCATGCGCGAGTCGCCTGACTTTAGCGACTGAGCGCACCAACTATGTTTGTCCTTGACACCAACGTAGTGTCGGAATTGATGAGGGATCGTCCCGACACTGGTGTCTTGACATGGCTTGATAGCCAAGACACCGGGAGTCTGTTCATCACCGCAGTCACAGAGGCTGAGATTCGAACGGGCATCTCGATTCTGCCCGACGGCCAGAGGCGGCGCATGTTGAATGCCGCTGCTGAGCGCGTCTTTACTGCCTTCTTTGACGATCGCGTATTGGCGTTTGACAGTGTCGCTGCCCAGTTCTATGCGCTGATTGCGACCGACAGGAGGGCTGCGGGCCACCCGATAAGCCAGGCTGATTGCCAAATCGCGGCGATAGCCCGCTCGTGCGACATCCCAGTTGCAACGAGAAATGTGAGCGACTTTGAGGAGTGCGGCATCGAGGTGTTCAATCCCTGGGCTGTGCGCCCAGTGTGAACGGCGGCCAAGTGTCACACGCACCGGAAACGCGCCCCTTCGGTCCGCCGGAGCTTGGTATCTCGATTGGGCCGTTGGGGGTGGGGGCGTGGCCGTGGGGGTCCACCTGGTATTGGGGCTACGGTAAGTCGTTCGGCGAGGATGACGTGCGCGGGGCGTTCCGGGCATCGCTGGATGCGGGCGTCACGATATTCGATACGGCGGAGATATACGGTCGCGGCAACTCGGAGCGCATCCTTGGGCGCATGGCGGGGGAGTTAGACGACACGGACGGCGGAAGCAGCCCGATGGATTCCGGCTTTCGCCGGAATGAGGGTATGGGCGCGGAGCAGCCGTTTGTGGCGACGAAGTACATGCCGCTGCCGTGGCGGTGGCGGGCGGGTGACGTGCCTCGTGCGTTGCGGGCGAGCCTGAGGCGGCTTGGGCTGGAACGCGTCGACCTGTATCAGATCCATTGGCCGGTGGTGCCCGCGCGCCCACGGCTCAAGCAGTGGATGGAGGGGCTGATCCGGGCGCACGGCGAGGGTTTGGTTACGGCGGTCGGGGTGTCCAATTTCGACGCCGATTTGACCAAGCGAGCTCATGAGTTCCTGTCTCGCGCCGGTATTCCGCTCGCGTCCAATCAACTGCCCTACAGCCTGCTTGACCGCCACATCGAGCACGAGGGTCTGCTTGACGCGTGCAAAGACCTGGACGTGACCGTTATCGCCTACAGTCCCATCGCGGAGGGGCTGCTGACGGGCAAATACACACCGGAGAGCCGCCCTGCCGGGTATCGGGGCTGGCGGCTGCGCAAGAAGGTGGTTCAGGTTCAGCCCATCGTCGAGGCGTTGCGCGAGATCGGCACGCGACACGAGGGCAAGACGCCGTCGCAGGTGGCGCTCCGCTGGCTGATCCAGAAGGGCTCGCTGCCGATCCCCGGCGCCAAGACCGCCCAACAGGCGACGGACAACGCGGGGGCGCTGGGGTGGGAACTCACGGACGCCGATATGGCGGAGTTGGATAGGGTTTCGGCGCAAACCTAGTTGACGTTCATGGGGGGATTCACCCCCATCCCGGCCTTCCCCCATCAAAGGGGGAAGGGGCGCACTTCTTTACGCGCGGCGCACCGTCCACGTAGGATTCGCTGAGACGCCTGAGTATAGGGGGGTGACTCATGACGATGCAGTTGGACGACGTCAAGCGAGAGGTGGCCATCGCGAATCGGGTGCTGCCGGATATCGGACTCGCGTCCGGCGTGCTCGGCTCACTGGGACACGTCAGCATGCGCGTGCCGGACAATCCGGAGACGTTCGTGGTCAAGGGCCGCGGCTACGCCATCGACGCGCTCGCCCGCGCCGAGCCTGAGGGGATGGTGGTCTGCGACCTGGACGGATTCAAGATCGGCGGGCCTCCCGGCATCACGCAATGCTTTGAGGTGAAGATCCACTCCGCTATCTATCGCGCGAGGCCGGACGTGCAGTCCATCGTCCACGTCCACCCGCGCTACGCCATCGTCATGGGCATTCTTGGCGTCAACCTGGTGCCCATGTGCCGCGAGGGCATGGAGCTCGTGACGCAGCCCGTTCCCGTCTATCCCCACAGCAAGCTGATACTGACCGAGGAGGACGGCGTCGGAGTGGCGGAGGCGCTGGGCGACGCAACGGTGCTCACGCTGCAGGGGCACGGCGCGGTGAGTGTCGGCACATCAACGGGCGACGCCGTCATGAATATGGCGCACCTTGAGGAGCAGGCGCGGATGAACTGGTACGCGTACGCGGCGGCAGGCCCTGATCACGCCCGCATCACCGAGGAGCAGATTGCCGAAAGCAATTCTCAGCCTCCAACGTCCGAACTGCCCCATTTCAAGGAACTGGTGAGCGGCACACGGGCGCAGGCGGCGGTGGGCGGCGTGTGGCGGCACCTGGCGGCCAACGCGGCCGAAGGCCTGTAAACGAAACGGGAGAATCAACGATATGGACCTTGGAATCGCCGGTAAGGTCGCGCTTGTCACGGGCGGGAGCAGGGGGCTTGGCCGGCAGGCGGCTTTGAGCCTTGCGAGCGAGGGCGTGAAAGTCGCCATCTGCGCACGCACGCAGGAGAACCTCGACGCAGTCCTGCCGGAACTCACGGCGGAGGGCGCGCCCTCCGCGGCTGCAATAGCGGCGGATGTGACTGATCCCGCCTCACTTGAGCAGTTGCACGATGCCGTCGTTGAGCAACTTGGGCCGATAGACATTCTTGTGAACAACGCGGGCGCGAGCCGCCGCGGCGACGTTCTGGCAATCGGCGAGGAGGAATGGTCGGATCTGTGGGCATTGAACGCGATGGCCCCGATCCGGCTGTGCCGCCTTGTACTGCCGGGTATGCAGGAGCGGCGGTGGGGTCGCATCGTCAACGTGTCCTCCATCTGGGGGCGTGAGCATGGCGGCGGCGTTGCGTATATGACCACCAAGGCCGCGCTCATCGCGTTCACCAAGAGCACGGCGCTCAGCTATGCGAAGGACGGCATTCTGATCAACTCCGTCGCGCCGGGTTCCGTCGTGTTTCCGACCGGCAGTTGGGACCGGTTCCAGACGCAGAACGAGCCGGAGGTTGTACAGGACTTCATCAAGAACAACCTGCCGATGGAGCGATTCGGCTGGCCGGAGCCTGTCGGCGATCTCATTGCGTTCCTGTGCTCCGAGAGGGCGGGTTTTCTGACGGGCACGACCATCAACATTGACGGGGGACAGTCAAAGAGTTTGATCTAGCAGGTTGGGGTATACTTACGTCAAGACAGTTTTTTGAAACGGTTCAAATGAACGGTTTCGCACCCGAGGAGGTGCCCCACGACCCCTGACAAAGCAAGCTCGGCCTCGACTGATGAGCTCCGCCCGTGGCGCGAGGGCAACGAGCGCATCGCCATCTTCATCGACGGCAGCAACCTCTATCACGCCCTTGAGGAATCCTGCGGACGGACAGATCTCGATTTCGCGGCATTCATCCAGTGGATCGCGGGTGAGCGTCCGCTCTTCCGGACGTACTACTACAACATCATCCAAGATGAGAAGCGCCGCCCTGCCGAGTTCCAGCAGCAACAGCGTTTTCTCCAGGCGCTCCACCTGATCCCCTACGTGGAGACCCGCTTTGGCACAACGCGCATCCGCGACGGCCAGGTGGTCGAAAAGGGCGTGGACATCATGCTCGCCACAGACCTGCTGTACTACGCGTGGCAGGACTATTACGACATGGCGGTGCTGGTATCCGGTGACGGCGATTTCGCCTATGCCATCCAGACGCTCAAGAACCTCGGCAAGTACGTGCAGGTCGTGACGTTCGAATCGAATCAGTCGCCGGATCTCTGGGACAAGGCTGATCTGCGCACGCTTCTCACGCCGGATCTGCTTACACAGGAGAACCTGTGGGTGAACAAGGAGCCGGCGCGGAAGAGGCGGCGGCGGACGACGAACGGGACGACGCGCCGCACCCCACGTAAGTCCACGGCATCAGCCTCGACATCGTCAAACGGGCGGGCGGAGGCTGTGGCGGCGCAGTAACCGCGTTTCAGTTAACCCAGGTCGCCCTGATCGCGGCCACTCGCGTCCTTCCAGGCCGATTCTCGCCACGGAAAGACGTTCGACGCTGTGTCAAGCAAGGGGAAGTCATCCCCGGGATGGAAGACGGCAACGCCGTTCGCCGTGCCAATCCACAGGTTGCCATTTCGGTCAAGCAGGAGTTCATAAACGCGATTGTGCGGCAGCGGTGTTGACTCCGCCGTATAGACCATCCAGAGTTCATCGTTGATAAGCCCGATGACGCCGCCGTCCGTGCCGACCCAATAGCGGCCGGTCTCCGTGTCTTCAGCGAAGGACCGGACATTGTCGTTAGGGAGGCGTCCATTGGCCCGGTTCAACTTGGTCCACTGCTGGCCGTCATAGATAGCGACTCCATCACCGATGGTGCCGAACCACATGCGGCCCTGACTGTCCTCACGGGACGCAAGGACGAGGTCGGTGCGAATATCGGCGTTCTCCGTTTTCAGGCTGTTCCAGATGCCGTTGTCCAGGATGTTGATGCCCTGCCAGTGCGTGAGCCAGACACGGCCCGCGGAATCTTCCGTGACAACACTGATGATATTTGTGTTCAGGCCGTCACCCCGGTTGTAGAGCGTCCACTCACCGTCTTCAAGCACCGCCGCGCCGAGGCCGGTGGCAAACCATACCCGGTCCTGGCTGTCGTAGTAGACGTTGAAAAGAGAATTGCTCGGGAGGCGCTGCTCCCTATCCTCGTCACCGAACCTGTCGTATTCAATCCATTCGCCGTGGTTATAGACGGAGCCGCCGCTGAGGGTGGACATCCAGATGCGGCCCTGTTTGTCTTCCGCGAGGCCGGTCACATAGCGATATGCAAGGCCGCTGTTGAACTGGGTAAAGGTCTCCCACTTGCGCCCGTCAAACTTGGCGACGCCCTCCGACGTGCCCACCCAGATGTTGCCCTGGCTGTCTTCAAGGAGCCCATAAACGTCATTGGCGGGGAGGCCGGTTTCGGAGGGGAAGAGATATTCGTAGGTCTCTTCTTCGGGGTCGTAGATGGACACTCCGCCCCCAAAGGTCACGATCCACAACGTGCCGTCGTCGTCGGCATGCAGGTCCTCAATGAAGTGGTGCGATAGCGCTCGTTGCCTGACGATGAGCGGATCAGAGAACATCGTTCCGTCAAAGCTCGATATGCCCGCCTCCGTCCCCACCCACAGAAGCTCCGCATCGTTGACCGCGTCCTCGTCCGGCGCCAGTACGGCCAGCGCAGTCACGAAGTTGGACGGCAAACCCTCCTGCGTGGTGTATGGGTCATCCCGCCATTCGCCGTCCGCGTGCAGCACGTTCAGGCCGCCGCCATACGCGCCGATGTAGAGATCGCCCTTGGAGTCCTCCAGGAAAACACGCACTTCGTTTGAGGCCAGGGGGCTGTTGTCTTCTGTATAGACGGTGCGTCGTCCGTCCTCCTCGAACACCACGACGCCGTCCTTTGATCCAACCCAGACGCGGCCTCCGGCGTCCTCGTAGAACGTCCAGATACGATCGTCGGGAAGGCCGTCATCGGCGCGGAAGGTCGTCCATTCACCATCTTCGAACAGACGGATGCCCTCGCCCCACGTGCCGACCCATATCCGATCCTGGCTGTCCAGCAAGAGCGCGGAGACGAACACCTCATCCAGGCCGAGGCTGCCATCGTCATCGAGGCGCGACCATTGGCCATCTTCAAGGACGACGATGCCCTTCTCCGTGCCGACCCAAACAGCGCCGTGCGGGTGATGGATGAACGAGGTCACGCGCGCAGTGATGCCGCTGTTGGTCGCGTTATAGGTGATGAGCGCCCCATCGTCATAGAGAGACGCGCCATTGTCGAAGCCCGCGAACCACTTGCGCCCGTGGGTGTCCTCGTAGACCTCCGTCAGATAGAAACTGGCGATGCTGGTGTTTTCGACGTTGTAAACGGTCCACAGGCCGCGGCCTGAATTGGTCTGCTCGCCGCTGCCGGCGGCACCAATGAGGACAAGCATCATCAAAGACGCCAATGTGACGCCGCGTAATGCGTTCACAGCCTTTCCCCTCCGGGACCGGCGTGGGCGTGCTGTTTCATGCGATTCAATTCTTGGACGCGCGTAATCATTCACTCTGAGCACACAGTTTAGCGCGGAATGAGCCGAGTGGCGCGGCTAGCGGCAAAAATGACGCGCGCGGGAGTCGCGTGGTACGATACGGCGTGTCTGAAACTGCCAAGAGCAGCGTGAATCAGTGGTGGGACTAACTGAGCTGTCTTGCGCAAAGGGGGTACCAATTGGCGGATGAGGTTTTGGGCGTGTCCATCGGGCGCGTTGTGACGTTCACCAAGCAGATCACGGCGCGTGACGTGGAACTCTTTGCAGAGGCGTCCGGAGACGATCAGCCGCTGCACCTCAACGATGACATTGCCAAGCGGTCCCGCTTTGGTCAACGCATCGCGCACGGTATCCTGACAGCCGGCGTCATATCCGCCGCCATCGGCACAAGGCTGGTGCCGGACGGCATCGCCATCTACCTTGGCCAGACACTCCAGTTCCAGCGGCCCGTCAACCTGGGCGATACCATCACCGCCACGCTTGAGGTGACCGCGCTGGACGCGGAGCGCAGGCGGGCGACCCTTTCCACAACATGCGCGAACCAGAACGATGAGACAGTTCTCACCGGCGAGGCGCAGGTGCTGCTCGACGCGCTGGGTGAGGAATAACACGAAAACCACAGCCGCGCAGATACACCGTCGAGGACCAGCTATTCCGTCACAGGAGGCCTTAGCAGATGTTTGTTCTTGATCAGGGCAGCCGAATTGTCGTTCCGCGGACGGAAATGACGTATCCCGGCCACAACATGCGGATGCATGAGAATGCATCCACTGCGCCCGTCGACCACGTAATGGCCGACCTGGAGGATGCCTGCCCCTACGAGTTCAAGGGTGATCCTTCCCGCAGCACCATCATGGAGGCGTTCAACACACTCGATTACGGCGACAAGGTCGTCACGTTCCGCCCGAACAACATCCATTCCCGCTTCTTCCTCGGCGACGTGGAGACGATCATGCGGGGAGCCGTCGACAAGTTCCACGGGATTATCCTGCCCAAGGTGACGGGACCGGAGGACGTGATCTACGTCTCCCGTCTTCTGGATGCGCTTGAGCTTGAGGCAGGATGGACGACAAAGGTTGCCATTGAGACTCTAATCGAGACGCCCGAGGCGATGGTCAACGTCAGCAAGATTGCAACGGCATCGCCGCGGATGGCGGGACTGATCTTCGGCATCGCGGACTTCGCGGCGGTGATGGGCGTCGTGGACGTCGTTGAAAACCAGAACAAGAACTTCCACTACGCCAAGCAGCACATGGCGGTGGCGGCAAAGGCTGCCGAGCTGCACGCCATCGACAACGTATTCTTCACCCTCGTCCGGCGTGACACGACGGAGGAGGACGCGGCCAAGATCAATGAGGACCTGCTCCAGAAGAACGTCGAAGCCGCGAACCTGGGCATGGACGGCACGTGGATCATCCACCCGCAACAGGCGCCGATGGCCAACATGGCCTACACACCGAGCGACTCCCTTACGGAATACGCCTCACGCCTGATTGACAACTACCATGAGCGCGGCGGCGGGGCATTTGTCTTCGAGGAGACGGGAGAGTTCGTCGATGAGGCGACGGCCAAGGGTTATCTGGTGCTCCTTGCAAAGGCCGCGCAGGCGGGCAAGGTGGAAGCGGACTGGCTGTCCGAGCACGCCGCGCGACACGCGGAAATCACGGGCTATGACGTGCTGCGGCAGGCGGGCCGACACGTCGCCTAGAGGAATCCCCGTCCGAGAGCGTCATGCCTGATCCCGTCATCGAACCGCAGGACGCCATCGCGGCTGAGGTGCGCCGGTGGGTTGACCGAGAGGTCATTCCGGTCGTTGATGAGCTTGAGCACAACAACACCTTCCCCGACCAACTCGTGAAAGGGATGCGGGAACTCGGCCTATTTGAGTTGATGATTCCCCAGGAATACGGCGGCATCGGCGCAACATATGTGAGTTATTCCGGCGTGGTTGAGGAGTTGGCACGGGGATGGATGAGCCTTGGCGGGATTCTGAATACCCACGTCATCATCACGCACCTTGTCGCCACGTACGGCACGGACGACCAGAAACAGCGTTATCTGCCGCAGCTGGCAACGGCGGAGCGGCGAGGCGCGCTGACAATCACGGAGCCGAACGCAGGCTCAGACGTGCAGGCGATCCAGACCGTTGCCGTGAAGGACGGGGACGACTACGTGGTGAATGGCTCCAAGCTGTTCGTGAGCAACGGGCGGCGCGGCGGGCTGTTTGCCATGGCCGTCAAGACGGACCCTCACGTCGATCCTCGCTATCGCGGCATCTCCTGCCTGCTCGTTCAGCCCGATTTTGAGGGCTTCAACGTCACGCGTGACATTGAGAAACTTGGGTACAAGGGCATCGAGGCGTCCGAGCTATCGATGGACGACCTGCGCGTCCCTGCGAGCAACCTGCTCGGCGGTGAGGAGGGACAGGGGTTCTTCCAGATACTGAGCGGCGTTGAAGTTGGGCGAGTGAATACGGCGGCGCGGGCCGTCGGTGTGGCGCGGGCGGCATTCGAGGCCGCGGCGACGTATGCCCAGCAGCGGCAGGCGTTCGGCAAGCCCATCGGAGAACACCAGGCCATCCAACTCAAGCTCGCCGATATGTACACGAACATCACGGCGGCGCGGCTGTTGGCGCGGTGGGCTGCCGGGGTCAAGGACCAGGGCGGTCGGGCCGACACGGAGGTCGGCATGGCCAAGCTGTTCGCGACCGAGGTTGCAACAGAGGCGACACTGGAGTCCATGAGGATTCATGGCGGGATAGGCTACACGAAGGAGATGCCGGTTGAGCGGTTCTTCCGGGACGCGCCCGGCATGATGATCTATGAGGGCACGAACGAGATCCAGCGGACTATCATCGCGCGGAGCGTGCTGCAGCGGTACGCTGTGAGTTAATCGGGGGATAAGCATGCAATTCGGGCGGTATCTTGAGGAGTTCGAAGAGGGGGCGGTGTACAAGCACTGGCCCGGCAGGACAATCACGCAGGCGGACGATATCGCCTTCTGCATGCTGACGATGAATCACCATCCACTGCACATCGATGAGGAGTTCGGCAGGAACAGCCAGTTCGGGCAGAACGTCGTTGTGGGCAACCTGGTTGTCGACATTGCCTTTGGTCTCAGCGTGCCGGACGTGTCCGGGCGCGCTATCGCCAATCTCGGGCTGGATGAGATTCGATTCCACAAGCCGACGTTCCACGGGGATACCATTCATGCAGAGACAGAAGTGCTGTCGGTGCGATCAAGCGATACACGACCGGATCGTGGCGTCGTGACGGTAGAGACACGCGCCAAGAACCAACGCGAAGAGACGGTGATGACGTTCAAGAGGAGCGTACTGATTCCACGGAGACCCGATTCCTCTGCCGAACGGAATCAGGAGATAATCGAAGCCCGTGAGCGCGGCGAGAAAGTCAAGGAAATCGCTGCTCGATATGCGCTAACGGAGGCACGTGTGTACGAGATTCTGCGGGGGCTGTAGCTATGGCAACACGCTCTGAAGAGGAAATCCGCGCCGCGCACGCGGCGTGGGAGGAAAAGACCGCCGGCGCCCGTGAGCGCAAGGAGTCCTTTGACACTGATTCAGTTGAGGGGATCAGCCGGGCGTATTCGCCTGAGAGCATCCCTAATCTGGACTTTCTCAGTGAAGTTGGATTCCCCGGCGAGTACCCATTCACGCGCGGCGTGCAGCCAACCATGTACCGGGGGCGGCTATGGTCGATGCGGCAGTACGCCGGATTCGGCACGCCGACGGAGTCCAATGAGCGCTTCCGCTACCTGCTGGAGCAGGGGCAGACGGGACTCTCGGTGGCCTTTGATCTCCCAACGCAGCTGGGCTACGACTCCGATGATTCGCACTCGCTTGGCGAGGTCGGCAAGGTCGGCGTGGCCATCGATTCCCTACGCGATATGGAGTTGATGTTCCAGGACATCCCGCTGGACAAGGTCAGCACCTCCATGACCATCAACGCGCCGGCAGCCCTGTTGGTCGCCATGTACGTGGCGGTTGGCGAGAAACAGGGGCATGAACCCGCCGCGCTCACCGGAACCGCGCAGAACGACGTGCTCAAGGAATACATCGCGCGCGGGACGTATATCTATCCGCCGGGGCCATCATTGCGCCTTGCCGCGGATCTCGTCGGCTATTGCGCGCGGGAGATGCCGCGATTCAACAGCATCTCCATCAGCGGCTATCACATGCGCGACGCCGGCAGCACGGCGGCGCAGGAAATCGCGTTCACGTTCGCCAATGCCATCGCGTATGGCGAGGCATTTGTGGAACGCGGCGTCGACGCCGATTCATGGGGCCCGCGCGTCTCATGGATTTTCAATACGCACAACAATTTTCTGGAGGAAGTCGCCAAGTACCGGGCGCTGCGCCGCATGTGGGCGAAAATCATGAAAGAGCGGTTCGGCGCGCAGGACCCACGGTCATGGATGCTCCGAACGCACACGCAGACCGGCGGCTCCACGTTGACGGCGCAACAGCCGCAGAACAACATCGTCCGCGCGGCGTACCAGGCCATGGCGGCGGTGCTGGGCGGCGTGCAGAGCCTTGCGTTGTCTTGCTACGACGAGGCGCTTGGCATCCCGACGGATGAGGCGCAGCGCGTTGCCTTGCGAACGCAGCAGATCCTCGCGCATGAGACGGGGGTTGCCGACACCGTAGACCCGCTTGCAGGTTCCTACTTCGTCGAGTGGATGACCAACAACCTGGAAGAGAAGGCGTGGCAGTACCTGCGCCAGATCGAGGATCTTGGCGGCGCTGTGACTGCCATCGAGAATGGTGTCATTCAGAAGGAGATCGTGCAGGCGTCCTATGACGTAGCGCAGTCCATCGAGAACGGCGATCAGCTTGTCGTCGGCGTCAACTCATTCACGGACGGCAACGAGGACCAATCTCTGCAGGTGTTCCGCGTGGACAACCGCGTCGTCGCGGAGCAGCACCAATCGCTGGAGCGTGTACGCGCTGAGCGGAGCGCGGAGGACGTGACGAACGCGCTTGAGGCGCTGCGAGGCGCGGCGCGTGGAAACGGCGACCTCATGGAGCCGATATTGGGCGCAGTGCGGGCGTACGCGACGACGGGCGAAATCTCAGAGGCGCTGAGAGACGTGTTCGGCGAGTACACGCCGCCGGTGGAGGTCTAGGAGACGGGCTACGATTATCAGGGTTTGGCAAGATACGAGCGCGCTTTGGCGCGCGTGGATTCCCGCCTTCGCGGGAATGACGGAACAGAAGAGTTACGGAACAGGGGGTAAGGACGATGGCAGGACTGTTGGACGGCAAGGTAGCGCTCGTTACGGGTGGATCACGCGGGATCGGCCGCGCCACGGCAATCGAGTTGGCGGCGAGCGGCGCGGCAGTCGCGGTGAACTATAACGCGAACGCGGACGCGGCCACCGAGGTGGTCAATGAGATCACAGGGGCGGGCGGCAAGGCGGGCGCGTACCAGTTCAATATCGCCGACCGCGCGGCGGTTGATTCCCAGATCGACCAGATCGTGTCCGACCTCGGACCGGTCCAGATCCTGGTGAACAACGCGGGCGCGACCGCAGATCGCACGCTCAGGAACATGTCAGACGAGCAGTGGGACAGCGTTATCGAGGTCAATCTGACCGGAACGTTTAACGTCACAAAGAAGGTCTGGAACATCATGGGCGAGGCAGGCGGCGGCCACATCGTCAACATCAGTTCCATCGTTGGCGAGGCCGGACGGCTTGGTCTGATCAACTATTCAACGGCCAAGGCGGGGCTTTTGGGCTTCACCAAGACGGCCGCGAGAGAGGGCGCGCGCACCAACATCCAAGTGAACGCCATCGCGCCCGGGTTCATCGATACGGACATGATTTCCGGCCTGACGCCGGAGATGAAGGAGAACCTCAAGAAGGAGGCCGTTCTTGGCCGCCTGGGCGAGGTTGAGGAGATCGCGAAGGTCGTGCGGTTCATCGTGAGCGAGGCGAGCTACATGACGGGCGCGACTATCGACGTGAACGGCGGGATGTACTACCGCTAGGACTCCGTTGGCTACCGGGGACAACCCAGGGGGGATCAAACCATGAGCGATGCAGTGATCGTGAGCGCGGTGCGAACCGCGGTGGGGACGATGGGCGGCGGCCTCTCAGGCGTGGCGGCGCCAAAACTGGGCGCAGTCACTATCAAGGAGGCCATCGGGCGCTCCGGCATTCCCGACGAGATTTTGCCGGATGAGGTGCTGATGGGGAACGTGATCCAGGCCGGATTGGGGCAGAATCCCGCCCGGCAGTCCGCCATCGAGAGCGGTTTGCCCGTCAGCGTGCCCGCCACCACCATCAACAAGGTATGCGGCTCCGGCCTCAAGACCGTCATCCTGGCCTCACAGGCCATTCGCGCAGGCGATGCCAGCTACATCGTCGCGGGCGGCATGGAAAACATGAGCGCCGGGCCGTACCTCGTGCAGAACGGCCGCTACGGCTATCGCCTCGGCAACGCCGAGCTGATCGACGCGACGGTCCACGATGGGCTGTGGTGCGCGATGGAAGATTGCCACATGGGCATCACGGCGGAGAACGTGGCCGCCGAATACGGCGTTACACGCGAGGACCAGGACGCTTTCTCCGCGGAGTCGCAGCGGCGCGCCGGGGCTGCGATGAGCAGCGGCCGTTTCGCGGATGAGATCGTCAACGTGGAGATCCCGCAGCGGCGCGGCGATCCGGTCATCGTGGACACCGATGAGCACCCGCGCCCGGACTCCACCAGCGAGACGCTGGGCAGGCTGCGCCCCGCCTTCACGCAGGACAACGGCACAGTCACGGCGGGCAACGCCTCCGGCATCAACGACGGGGCGGCAACGACCATCGTGGTCTCTGAGGAGTTCGCCAACGAGCACGGTCTCAAGCCGCTGGCGCGCGTGCGCGGCTACGCCGCCGCAGGCGTGGACCCCCGCATCATGGGCATCGGCCCCATCACTGCCATGCAGAAGGCCGTCCGCCACGCCGGACTGACCATCCAGGACATCGACCTGATCGAGTTGAACGAGGCGTTCGCGGCGCAGTCCGTGGCGGTGACGCGGGAGCTTGAGCTCGACTCGGACATCGTGAACGTGAACGGCGGCGCAATCGCCATCGGTCATCCCATCGGCGCGTCGGGCACGCGCATCTTCGTGACTCTGTTGCATGAGATGCAGAAGCGGGAGGCGCAGTTCGGCATGGCATCGCTGTGCATCGGCGGCGGACAGGGCATCGCGCTGGTCGTTGAGGCCGTATAGGAGGTTATTCCTCGGGTCTGCCGGCAGGCGTACAATCGGATAGTACGGGATTGAAAAGGAGTTGGGCTGGTGACGACGGTGGAAGAGCGCGTTAGTTTCATTGAGGGCAAGCTGGATCAGTTTGCCACGAAGGCCGATCTGGCCGAGACGGAATCGCGCTTGATCAAATGGATGGTAACGTTGCAGTTGCTTGGGTTGGGCGCAATAGCAGCAATCGTGGCCACGGCAGTCCAACTGATGGGATAGTGACGGCATTTCGCCACTTGACGCAGACAGTAGCAATCAACTCTGTGGGGCGTGAATTGTTGCGGGGCGGGCGCTGAACGGCGCGGCCTCTGACACTTGCGCGGGTTGGGGAGACATGCGTATACTGCGCGTGTTAGCACTCTCGGCTTGAGAGTGCTAATTGTGCGAAAACAAGGGTTACAGGAGGGATAGAGAGAGGTATGGCGCGCACATTTCAGCCGCTGGGGGATCGGATTCTGATCAAGCCCATTGAGCAGGAGGAGGTCTCCAAGGGGGGGCTGGTCCTGCCGGATACGGCGCGGGAGCGTCCTCAGGAGGGCGAGGTTATCGCGGCCGGCCCGGGACGCCTCAACGACGAGGGTAGCCGGATTCCGATGGAACTCGCCGTCGGTGACAAGGTTCTGTACGCGAAGTACGCGGGAACGGAACTGAAGGAAGACGACGAGGACTATCTGGTGCTCCGGGAGTCCGACATCCTGGCGAAGATCAGTTAGCTGTAGCAGCGAAAGGCACAGGAGGCACACTCAATGGCAAAGCAGCTCATATTTGGCGAGGATGCGCGGCGCTCGCTGCGCAGCGGCGTTGACGCCGTCGCCGATGCGGTCAAGATCACGCTGGGCCCTCGCGGGCGCAACGTCGTGCTTGACAAGCGCTTCGGCCCGCCCACGGTCAGCTCCGACGGCGTCTCCATCGCCAAGGAGATTGACCTGAAAGACCCGTTCGAGAACATGGGCGCGCAACTCGTGAAAGAGGCGGCGTCCAAGACCAACGACATCGCCGGTGACGGCACCACGACGGCAACCGTTCTGGCGCAATCCATCATCCATGAGGGAATGAAGAACGTCGCGGCGGGCGCGAACCCCATGGTTCTGCAGCGCGGCATCACGGCGGCCACGAATGCGGCAGTCGGCGAGCTCAAGACCCTGGCAATTCCGGTTTCCGG
This sequence comes from Dehalococcoidia bacterium, assembly GCA_034422835.1. Classification (GTDB taxonomy): domain Bacteria; phylum Chloroflexota; class Dehalococcoidia; order UBA6926; family UBA6926; genus VXMO01. The sequence continues at coordinate 74,233 of DAOUJJ010000006.1, forward strand.
GCGAGAGCAGATCGCGCAGGTCGCGTCCATCTCGGCATCCGATTCCGAAATCGGCAACCTGATTGCCGAGGTCATGGAGAAGGTCGGCAAGGACGGTGTTATCACCGTCGAGGAGTCCCGCGGCATCCAGTACGAGACGGAATACGTCGAGGGGATGCAGTTCGATCGCGGCTACGTCTCGCCGTACTTCGTCACGAACTCCGAGCGCATGGAGTCCGCCATCGACGATGCCGTGATGATTATCACGGACAAGAAGGTGTCCGCCGTCAGCGAGATCGTTCCGGCGCTTGAGAAGGCAATCGCCATCTCCAAGAACGTCATCGTCATCGCTGAGGACATCGAGGGTGAGGCGCTCGCGACGCTCGTGGTCAACAAGCTGCGCGGCGCGGTCAACTGCCTCGCCGTCAAGGCTCCGGGCTTCGGCGACCGCCGCAAGGCGATGCTTGAAGACATGGCCATCCTGACCGGCGGCGCAGTCATCAGTGAAGAGGTTGGCAAGAGGCTGGACAGCGTTGAGCCTGAGGACTTCGGGCGCGCCCGCCGCGTGGTGGCCGACAAGGACAACACCACGATCATCGAGGGCGCAGGCAGCGACGAGGCCATCCAGACGCGCATCGCGCAGTTGAAGGCGCAGATGGACGAGTCCGGCTCCGACTACGACCGCGAGAAGCTCCAGGAGCGCATCGGCAAGCTGGCCGGCGGCGTGGCCGTCGTCCGCGTCGGCGCGGCAACTGAGGTTGAGCTCAAGAACAAGAAGATGCGTGTTGAGGACGCCCTGTCCGCCACGCGTGCCGCGGTTGAAGAGGGCATCGTCCCCGGAGGCGGAGTCTCCCTGCTGCACGCGGCAAACGCGCTTGAGGGACTAGAGCTCGACGGCGACGAGTCCACCGGCGCGACCATCGTCCGCCGCGCGCTCGAAGAGCCGATGCGGATGATCGCGGAGAACGCCGGTAAGGAAGGCTCCGTCATCGTCGACGCCGTACGCCGCCTTGAGAAGGGCGAGGGCTACGACGGCGGACGCGACGAGTACGGCAACATGGTGGAGCGCGGGATCATCGATCCCGTCAAGGTGACGCGCACGGCGCTTGAGAACGCCGCGTCCATCGCCGCCATGGTCCTGACCACGGAGTCGCTCGTGACGGACATCCCGGAGGAGACCCCGGCGATGCCGCCGCAGCCTCCGATGGACTACTAGGCCGACTCACCTGATTCAAGACCGCAAGTACCCCGCTCACCGTGCGGTGAGCGGGGTACTTCTTTTTCGGAGGCGGTTGGTCGTTTGGCTGAACGGCTTGTACCATCAGGCAGGGGGGTGAACTCATGGGACAGCTCGATGGCAAGGTCTGCATCATTACCGGAGGGGGCAGGGGCATCGGGAAAGGGATTGCGCGCGCATTCGCCAAGGAGGGCGCGACCCTTGTCCTGGCTTCGCGACAACTTGAGTATCTCAATGAGACCGCCGAGGAGATGCGCGGATACGGATCGCCTACCCTCGTGGTCCAGACGGACGTGACCAGCGAGGAGGAGATCAAGAGCCTCTTTGCGGCCACAATGGCGGAATACGGGCGAGTCGACATTCTCGTGAATAACTCTGGGGTGTTCGACGGCGGCCCGGTCGATGAGCTCTCGTTGGAAACGTGGAACAAGGTCATCAGCATCAACCTCACCGCGGCTTTCATCTGCACAAGAGAGGCCATGAAGATCATGAAGCCGCAGGGAGGCGGGCGAATCATCAACATCGGCAGCATCTCGTCCAGTATCCCCAGGATGAATTCGGCCGCTTACGCAACCTCCAAGCACGGGATCATCGGCCTGACAAAGTCGACGGCGCTTGAAGGCAGGGACTATGGCATCTCAGCGGGCGCTCTTCACCCGGGGAGCGTCACCCTGGAATGGCGCGGGCCGGAGGACCCGAACGCGACGATGTCAGTGGACGACATCGCCATCGCGGCATTGGCAATGGCGGTGATGCCGCCGTACGCCACCATGCTTGACGCGACGGTTCTGCCCATCAGGCAGCCCTTCCTGGGCCGGGGCTAACCGTGCCGGCACCCCCACCCTAACCCTCCCCCATCAAGGGGGAGGGGATAACCCTCGTCATTCCCGCACCCACTCCGTCATTCCCGCGCCCACTCCGTCATTCCCGCGAAAGCGGGAATCTGAATCACATTGAGCCAACCAAACCCCGTAACGCCCCCCTTCCTTCATTCCCGCCCCCTCCCCTCATTCCGGCGAAAGCCGGAATCCATCGGGACTCCCCCCATGTGACACCACAATTTGCACCAAACAAAACGCCCGTCCTAAAGTCGCCACACAACACGCCATACCCCGGCGGCGGGGAACGTCGACACCCCCGCCGTCACCTTTCCCCGGGAGCGCAAAAAGGAGGGCGCTCCCTCGAGGGGCGCATCGGTGCCAAAAACCTTCGGTTTCCCGGCCAGGAAACCACGACGGGTCGCCCGTGGCCACGGGTGATCAGTGACGGTGGGCTGACGGGAGCCAAACTCGGACGGGCGGCAGTCGCGGCGCAGCGAGTGTCGTCCGGCGCAAGATTTGCAGACTTGCACGAACACCCGGAGACCGGAGCGCGGCCTAAACGGTGGCCGACGCGATGGAACAAAACTCCCACTGCGCCGAACCGAACGTCCCACAACCGACCGAAGGCCAGGCACCGATGCGCCCCACCAAGAACCCCAACCCCCCAAACCGAAAGGAGAACCCAAGGAAAACCCAGAAAGGAGAAACCCAATGAGTCGTGGCAGACGTGCCCGCAGACTCCACCACCTCCGCTCCATCGCCCGACGCACTGAGCGCGGAGCCAAGGACATGGCCGCCATCGAAATCGTGAGAAGTATCGTGGAAGCGCGCCCCAAACCCGGCAACAATCGGGGCAAGAGGGCCCGCACCGGCTTGGAGCTTGCCCGCTCCGTGGCGGAACTCAGCGCCGTCCCCATGACCGAGCACGAAATCCGCGTCCTCGGCCGCCAACTGGACGCCCTAATCCGCCGCGCCTCCACCCTCCGTTCGCCCTGAGCCCGTCGAAGGGCGAACGCCCCCTGTCATTCCCGCCCCCTCTCGTCATTCCCGCGAAAGCGGGAATCCAGAGTCCCCTCCCCCTTGATGGGGGAGGGCCAGGGTGGGGGTGCCGCCGAACTTAACCTAGACGGATCGGCCGTACAATGCCGGGCGATGCCCCGCTGCGGTTATCCTTGCCATGCCGAGCCACAGCGAACCACGCGATGCCATGCTCCGCCAAGCCACACACTACCAAGCCATACCTTGCCCTGATGTCCTTGCCATACCGTGCCTTGCAGGACGCTGCCGCGCTCTGCCGGGCCCCGCCGTACCGTGCCACGAATGTCCTTGCCCCGCCATGTCGGGCCTAGCCTAGCCACACCGGGCGGTGCAATGCCGGGACATACCCCGCCACGATTATCCTTGCCCTGCCATACCGCACCTTACCGCGCCTAACCATGCTCTGCCAGGCCATGCAGTACCAAGCCTTACCGTGCCACGAGTGAGTCCTTGCCATGCCAAGCCGATCCCAGCTGCACCTAGCCGTGCGGAGCCATGCATTGCCGGGCCTTGCCAAGAAGTTCCTTGCCGCGCCGTGCCCTGCCGAGACCTGCCGTACACCGCCATACCGGGCCTAACCGTGCCCTACCGGGCCGTGAAGGTTCCTCGCCAAGCCGGGACTTGCCCAACCAAACATGGCCCAGCCATACCATGCATTGCCGCGCCTCGCCTCGATGGCCCTTGTCCTGAGGAACCTTGCCATGCCGTGCCATGCTATGCCGGACTGCGCCGTGCCATGCGCTACCCCGCCATGCTATACCCTGCCGCGATAGAAACGCTTAACGCTCTTTGATGTGCGCGGTCGTGAATCTTCCGTAAGTGCCACTCTTGGACGGTCTCCAATCTCCGAGGCCGATGCGACGGCCGGCAACGTCGAACCAGGTCTCAAGTTTCTGGTGATCCACTAGTTCTTCATCGCAGTCCAGAACAATATCTACGCTCCAGGGCGTATCGAACTTCGCCCTTGTCCTCACGATTTTGCTGCGTTGAACTACAACGACGCTCTGAAACTGTGTACTGTTCATCAACTCGTCGAACGTAGCACCATAGGTTTTAACATCGTACGTGAAGGTGGTTTCTAGTACGACCAAGCCTCCACGCACGTCGGGACCTTCACGGGTTTTTCGAGCTGCCTCTTCTATGCAAGCTCGGATGGCTTGGGGCGGGACCGTGACCGTATCCCCTTCGCGCCAGAGGCTGTTGAGCGTTTCGAGTTGTCGGAGTCTGGCGTCGTCCGATTCAGTTCGGTTTGTGCCACGTCTGCTGGTGATGGTCTGGATTTCTTTTGTAAAGGGGTTGCCGGGTAAGAGTCCGTCACTGGAGTGTTGGATGAGAGACGTTTCACCCTCGATTCTGACATCGTAAAGCATTGGTCGATTGCCTCCTCGAAGACTTGTTTGAACTGCCAAATGTCACCCTCAAACCGCCTGATTGCAGTTATGACGGAGTGGCAAATTGAGCACAGCCACGTTAGGTCATCCGATACCTCCGTTCCCACTGGTGGATAGTGGTAGTGGTGAGCTTCGACACCGGGCCGCTGCCCACACCCTTGGCAGAGGCCGTTGCTACGCGCTTGAGCCTCAGCGCGGGCTTTCCGATAAGCCTCTGTTTTGTAGCGGTCAGGTTCCTTGGGTGTCATGGTCTCGATCCTCGCAAGAACGGCAGGTTGTCGCTGTGGAATAGGGTGCGGTTGGGGACGTTTAGGTCTGCCATGCGTAGTGTTCTCCGGCGTTTGCTGCGCCTATAGGGACAGGGTACAGGTTTTGCGCGGTCAATGCGAACGTATGGGCGGCGCTGGATTCCCGCGTGCGCGGGAATGACGATGGTGAGCAATCACGTCTTTAGATTCTTCGACTCCGCTGCGCTCCGCTCAGAATGACAGTTGGGGGCGCTCGCCCTTCGACAGGCTCAGGGTGAACGGTGGGGCGGGGGTTATGGGGTTACGCCGTCATTCTGAGGTTGGGGGTGGCGTCAAGGCTGCCGTTATCGGGTTGGGCGCCGTGCTCGATGACGAATGCGGCGCGGGCGGCGATCATCACGCCGTTGTCCGTGCAGAGTCCGGGGCGGGGCCGCCATACGGGCATGTCCGCTTTGCGCAGAACATCCTCGCCGAGGGCGCTGTTTGCCGCGACGCCGCCGGACAGCATGACCGACTTTGCCTTCGTCGCCCGAGCGACCTCCAGCAGGCGGTCCGCCAAGCCCGTGACGGCGGTCTGCTGAAAGCCCGCGGCGATGTTGGCGACATCCTCCTGCGTCAGCGCGTCCGTCCCGCCCATTTCGTTCACCACGCGGAGCACCGCCGTCTTGAGGCCGCTGAAGCTGAAATCCCATGAGTCCCTGATCAGCGGGCTGGGAAAACGGACGGGATCGGTCGCCTCACGCGCGACGCGTTCGATGATCGGGCCTCCTGGGTAGCCAAGGCCAAGCAGCCGCGCCACCTTGTCGAACGCCTCACCCGCGGCATCATCTCTCGTCTCGCTCAGTAGCCGGTAGTTCTCGTGCTCCTCAACCAGCACGATGTCCGTGTGGCCGCCGGAGACGATGAGCGCAACGGACGGCAGCAGCGGGTCGCCCCGCTCCTCACTGTCCCACTGCCCGTCCACAATCCAGTTTGCATAGACGTGCCCCTCAAGGTGGTGGATGCCGTACAACGGCAGGTCCCACGCCATGGCGAGCGCCTTGGCGAAATTGACGCCCACCAACAGGGAGCCCGCCAGCCCGGGGCCGTACGTGACGGCGATGGCATCGAGATTGAGGTCTCCGTCATGTTTCTGCATGACGTCACGCAGGAGCGTGGGGAACGTCAGCAGGTGTTGGCGTGACGCAATCTCCGGAACCACGCCGCCGAATCGCGCGTGGATATCCGCCTGTGATGAGAGTCCATGGACGATGAGGCGCCGGCCGTCCTCAACGAGGGCGATGCCGGTCTCATCGCAAGACGATTCAATACCAAGGACTCTCATGGCGAGCCTGCGCGGCTCACGCCGCAGTGAGCTGCAGCATCAACATGGCGAACTCATTCTCCTGCGCCGCCATGCGGTAGAGCGAGCGCACCGCAGGATCCATGCCGGACTTGATGATCGTCGATATGTGCTCTTCTTCAATGACATTCGGCATCTGCGACCAGCCGATCACGATGGTATCGCCGTCGTCAATATGCTCGTTCGCCACGTAGATGGGCACTTCACCCTCTTCTCCGAGCGCAACACCCGAGTCACCCGGCGTCACGTAGCCCGGATAATAGATCTGTTCCCTGGTAACAACCCAGGAGACCGCCGGGCCTGCCCATGCAAGGTAGACCTCATTCCCGGTGATCGCGGCCAACACCGCGCTTGCGCGCCAGCCGCGCACCGAGTATTCGCTGAGGGTTGATTGCGCAGACTCAATCGCGTTCTGCAGGTAGCGTGTCGTCGTCAGTCTTCGCTGCGCATTGAGGCCTTCCTCAAGCGCCTCCCACACGATGTCCGAGACTGTTGCCACGGGCCCTGAGACGACCTCAACCAGCCCGTAAACGGTCTCGATGCCGTCTCGCTGCCCGTCATCCCACTTGCGGATATAGGGCTCCATCGGCTGTGCCTCGCCGCCTGAAATGCTGAAACTCGCCGTCGCGTATGTTGCCATTCGAAAAATCCCCGCGCTCTCAAAATAGCTTCCCGTTAATGATACCAGTGGGCGCTACTCCCCCGGCTTGGCGCGAACGTTGCCGTGTGGGTTGTAGAATAGTCACCTAATAGCTAGAACAATCTCCCATCAGGGAGGAGGGACGCGCGCGCATGCAGGAGGTCGAGACCATTAGCCTTGCGCTATTGGGGCTCTCCTTTCTCTTTTCGGCAATCTTCTCAGGCACGGAGGCGGCTTTCCTCGCGTCACAACCGCATCGCCTGAGACACCTGGCCGAGAACGGTTCGCGAGGGGCGCGCATGGCGGCGGGGTTGAAGGAAAGGCCGGAGCGATTCCTTTCGACGCTGCTGGTCGGCAACAACCTTACCAACACGGCCGCCGCGGCCATCGCAACCAGCATCGCCCTGACGCTGCTCGAGAACTCGGAGCAGGGACTCGTTGCCGCCACGGTTATCACCACCATTGCCCTGCTCGTCTTCGCGGAAATCACCCCCAAGACGGTTGGGGCGCGTCATGCCGAGCGCGTGATGGTGATACTCGCGCCGCCCTTCCGTGTTTTCTCCTTCGTTTTCGCGCCCGTCACGATCGTCTTCACAACGTTCGCGGGCTTTGTGGCATGGCTGACGGGCGGGACGCGCCGCGCAGTGGTGGACGCGCAGGAGTTCCGCGCAATGATCAGGACCGGCGTTGAGCAGGGAACCATGGAGGAGCGGGAGGCGGAGCTTGTCCACAAGGTGTTCCAGTTCGGCGACCGCATGGTCCGGGAGATCATGACGCCGCGGACAGAGATCATCTGGGTGCGGAACGGAACGACGCTCTCGGAGTTTCTTGAGATATACGCGCAGCATTCCCACTCACACTTCCCCGTCCTGGGAGACGAGCCGGATACCGTGGCGGGCATCCTCGCCATCAAGAGCGTCCTCCACAAGCACGCTTTGGGTGAACTCACCATGAACAGTTCCATCACCACGGACCTGCGTGAGACGCACTTCGTTCCGGAGACCAAGATGATTGACGACCTCATGGATGAGATGCGGGCGCAGCGGTCACGAATGGTGATGGTGGTCGACGAGTTTGGCGATATTTCCGGCCTCGTGACGCTCAGCCGCGCCATCGAACTCATCGTCGGACGTGTGGATGATCCCGGCGACCCGCAAGCGTTCCAGGCGGTGGATGAGCGCACCGTGCGCGTGGACGGCATCATGCACATCGACGAACTGGCGGAGCAGTTGAACATCCACCTGCCGGACGGCGACGGCGAGTATGAGACCATCGCCGGCTTCGTGCTCAAGCAGCTTGGGCGGATTCCTGAGGAGGGTGAAGCCCTCGTTCACGGCCCATACGAAATCACAGTGGCGCAGATCCACGGCGCGCGCATCGACGAGGTCACGGTGCGCACGGAGGACGCTGGGTGACGGAAGTATTGAACTTGCATGGGGGGATTTGGTGGAAGAAGTCAAACTGTGGGAACTAGCCGGAACCCAGGCCAAGCCTTTGGGTTCGAATAACCAGTTGGAGTCCGAGGAGTCACTCGAAGATACCCTCGTCAACAACCCGGACCTGCTAATCGACGGTCTGACACTGGTGGGACGGCAGACTCCCACCGAAGGCGGACCCCTTGATCTGCTGGGTGTCGATCCCGACGGCAAGCTGGTCGTGTTCGAGTTGAAGCGCGGGACGCTTTCGCGTGAGGCCGTCGCGCAAATCATCGATTACGCCTCCGACCTCGACAATATGGATCTCGATGCCCTAGCCGACCACATCTCAAAAAAGTCGGGCGATCATGGCATTGAGGAGATAGCGAACTTTCAGGAGTGGTACAGCGCGGAATTTGGGGAGTTAGACTCGCTGAAGCCCCTGCGTCTGTTCCTGGTTGGGCTGGGGACGGACGACCGAACGGAACGAATGGTGCGGTTTCTCGCCCAGAACAGCGGCATGGACATCTCGCTGCTGACCTTTCACGCGTTCGACTATGACGGCAAGACCATCCTTGCCAAGCAAGTGGAAGTAGAGGCCGTGGCCGAACCCGATCGCCGCCCCACAAGGCGACGTCGGACGCCAGCGGAGTTAGACCGGGACTTCGACGAGAAGATGGAAAAGTATGGGACGCGTGATCTCGTCGATGCAGCTCACCGAATGTTCAAAGAGCATTGGCCGGGAGTGACAGGACGCCCAGACCGCTTTGGACTCCACATTAGATTTCCCCATACAGATCGCCGTAAAGGATATACGCCACATGCACGCATTGACGCCTGGAGAGACGAAACAATAAGCGTAGTCTTCTTCCGCCGTACCAAGGCACTGTGCCTGGATGAGTTCAGAGAACCCGTACGAGAGATTCCATATGCAACTTGGCCGAAAAATCGAGACCCTTTGGACGACCCCAGGACAGAGATTCAGTTCCACCTGACCCTGCAAAGCTGGGACACTCACAAGGAACGCCTGACCGCTTTGCTGCAAGCCATCTACGCGGCATGGCAGAACAACGATCAGAATGGCGGCGCGGAATCAGAATGAACCTCTACCTGGTGCGGCATGGGGAGACGGAGTGGAACCGCGAGGGGCGCGCGCAGGGACGCGCCGACGTTCCGTTGAATGAGGCCGGCATCGCGCAGTCGCAGGCGCTTGCGAACACCTTTGCTTCCCTGAACGTAGCAGCGGTTATGTCGAGTTCTTCACGGCGGGCAGTCCGTACCGCGGAGGCCATCGCGGCACCGCACAGCCTCACCGTGACCCCCAAAGATGATTTGCTGGAACTCAACTTCGGTGGGCTGGACGGCGCGCCGCTGCGGGACATGCGCGAGATGTTCCCGGACTTCTTCGAGCACTGGACGCGCGATCCCGCCACCGCGCAGTTCCCGGACGGCGGCGAAACGCTCCAGCAACTCCAGGATCGGACATGGGCCGCCGTGGAGGCCGTCGCGCGGTCGCATGACACACAGGACAACGTGATTATCGTGTCGCACGCCTTCGCGCTGTATTCCATCATGTGCCGCGCGCTGGGGATGCCGCTGTCCAACTACGGGCGGCTGCGGATCACCCCGGGCACGTACAGCCTCCTCGTCTCGCGCGCGCCGAACGTCATCGGGCCTGCGGATGAGCTTCAATGGGCGCTGACGAGCCTGAACGTCACCCCCGTGCCGTCCGCGGACTGATCTCACGATGGCCTCAACCAACCGACAGGCGGCTTCGGACCTCGTTGGCAGTGTCCATAACGCGCTGGCATCCGGCGGTTTTCTGGGACGAGGAGCGCGTCTCCTTGTGGGGGTGTCCGGTGGCCCGGATTCAACCGCGCTGCTGGCGAGCCTCATTGAGCTGCGAGACGACTGCCGGCTTGAGCTGCGCGTCGTCCACGTGGACCACGGCCTACGGGCTGAGTCACGGGGTGACGCGGAGTACGTGAGGCGTCTATGCGCCCGGTGGAATGTGCCCGGTAACGTGACGCGGGCGAATGTTAAAGAGCGCCGGCGGGCGGAGAGGTTGTCCGTTGAGGAGGCGGCGCGCAAGGCGCGCCATCACGCGCTGATGGACGAGGCTGCCGCGTCAGGAGCGGACGCCATCGTGCTTGGGCACACGGCGGATGACCACATCGAAACCGTGCTGCTGAGCCTGCTGCGCGGGGCGGGACTGCGCGGCCTGGCGGGGATGGCAGAGCAGTCGGAATCGCCGTTCACACTGCCCGGCGGGGAGCGCGTGCCGATCCTCCGCCCCCTGCTTGGCGTGACGCGGGCGGGCGTGATGGACTATCTGAAAGAGCGGCGGCTGCGGCCCCGGCAGGACGCGTCCAACGCGGATCCGGAGCATCTCCGGAATCGCGTGAGGCATGAGTTGCTGCCGCTGATGGAACGCATCCGCGGGGGCGCATCGGACGCCGTTGGACGGGCATCGGAGGATGCCCGGCTCGCGCTGGAGTACGTGGAGTCGCAGGCGGACGAACTCTGGGGGGAGGCGTGCGAGATTGCGGCGGATGGGCAGTCGGTTCGCATCGACCGTGTAGTGATGCGCGGCGCGCACGCGGCGCTGCGGCACATCATCGTCGAGCGGGCGATCATATCGTTGTTGGGCTCGGCAGAGGGGTTCAGCCGGCGAAACTACCGGGATATCGACGCGATGATCACGACGGGCCGCACCCGCTCGGAGATCGATCTGCCGAAAGGGCTGCGCCTTGCCTGCGGGGACAAACGCACGGCGGCGCTGTCCGTCGGCGCGCGGATCAAGCGGCTGCGACGGGGCGTCATTGGAGAAGACTCGACGATAGAGGGTACTATTGAGGCATGAGCAGGCGACGAAATCAGACTCCGAGGCCGGGTCAGGGCGGCGGGCGCGATGGACGCGCCGGTCGCGGCGGCCAGCCAAATATGGGCGGGAACCGGGCGGAGCGGCGGTCATTCCTGGAGCGGCTGCGCGTGCGTGAGGACGTGGCACCAGACGCGCCGTCGGGAATGCGGCGGGGGCAGCAGCGCGGCAACAACAGGCCGCGACGCCGCGGCGAAGGCTGGACGTTCGGGCGCATATTCGTCCTGACTGTTATGGTTCTCATTGGCCTTGCAGTGGCGCTGAGCGGCTTCGTGGGGGTTCTCTCTCAAGGCGGGGGACCGACTAGCTAGCACGCTTGACATTATAGAACACATGTATTATTCTCCCCCTCGCGGCGGGAGTGAGTGAGGGGGCGCGGCGTGGCATCGTCGATTGAGTGGACGGACGAGACGTGGAATCCCGTCACGGGCTGCTCACGTGTCTCCCCGGGCTGCGATAATTGCTACATGTTCGCGCTGTACCCGAGGCTGCACGCGATGGGCGTGCCGGGCTACGAGGAATCGGCGGACACGGTCAAGCTGCTGCCTGAGCGCCTCAATGCCCCGCTAACATGGGCCAAGCCGCGCCGCGTGTTCGTGAACAGCATGTCCGACCTGTTCCATCCCAAGGTGCCATTTGAGTTCATCTCGCAGGTCTTCGACGTCATGCGCCAAGCGGATCAGCACATTTTCCAAGTGCTGACCAAGCGGCCCGGCAAGGCAGCGGGATGGTGGGAGCAGTGCGGCAAGCATGAGTTCGGCGAGTGGCCGTCCAACGTGTGGATCGGGACATCGGTCGAGAACCAGAAGTACGCCCCACGCCTGACTGTTCTTGGGCGGATTCCCGCCGACGTTCGCTTTGTATCCGCTGAGCCTCTGTTGGGGCCTTTGGATCTCACACACTGGCTTGAGAATGACACCTTGCAATGGGTCATCGTCGGTGGTGAGAGCGGATCCCGCGCACGACCAATGGACGAAGAATGGGCAAATTCTTTGCAGGAGCAGACCCAAAATGCAAGGGTGAGCTTCTTCTTCAAGCAGTGGGGCGGCCGGCGGGGCAAACGCAGCGGGGAAGAGGCCATCCTGGCCGGCAGGACGTGGCAGGAGATGCCGGTCGCGGTTTGAATCGATGACCCAGCACCCTTCATTCGGCGGCCCGTGGACTCAGGAAAAACTTGACATTCTGAGCCATTACTTGAATTCGTACACAACTGCACTCAAGAATTTTTCCTTTAACCTCATTTATATTGATGCCTTCGCCGGATCAGGTTCCTATCAGATGGGCACTCTGGACCCTAACAGCCCTTATCAGGATTTTGACGACCATCGCCAAGGGTCTGCCAGGTTAGCCCTTGATGTCGACGACAAGCCGTTTGACCGACTTATCTACATCGAGAAGAATCCCGAATTTGTGACTTCTCTAAATGCAATAAAGCGCCAGAACCCTAAACGCTCTATAGATGTGATTGAGGGTGACGCCAACGAAGAACTACCAAAGATTTGCGAGGCTATGGGTCCGAGAGACAGAGCAGTAATGTTCCTTGACCCGTACAAAACAGAGGTTAATTGGGTGACAGTAGAAGCGATTGCGAAGACTGAAAAGATCGACTGCTGGATACTCTTTCCATTGATGGCGCTCACTCGAATGATGGATAAAGACGAACGGCCAAGTGAAAGCCTTTCGCTTGAACTGGATCGGGTTTTCGGTGAGAGACATTATTGGCAAGACAATCTCTATCGCCGCTCGGAGCAACAGTCGTTATTCCCGGACGAAGAACTTGTGGTTAGAGAGCCTCAGTATCGGATTGCTGAGGTATATCGAGACAGACTAGCGACCATATTTGCCGCCATTGCACCAACTAGACGCTTACTTGTGAACTCCCAGAACGCGCCATTGTTCGAACTGATCTTTGCTGTTGCTTCTCCAAGTCCTCGTGCAAAATCGCTAGCTATACGGATTGCTGAGCATAACCTTTCGAGCCCATGACGCCCCCCTCACCTTACCCGTGGCCTGCCGCCGAAGCGGAGGCGGGCGAGGCCTTTGATGTCTTCCCAGGCGGTGGAGATGATCTTGACCCTCGTGTCCGGATCTTCTTCCCACGCGACGGGGAAATCGGCAATCGGGTAGCGGTTTTTCTCGGCCAAGAGCAGCAGTTCGGTATCGAAGAACCACGCGTTGTCCTTGATGAGCGGCAGGAGATTGTCAGCGGCGCGTCGGCTGATGGCCTTGAAGCCGCACTGCGCGTCCGAGAACCCGCTCCAGAACACCGACTTGATCATCAGGTTGTAGGAACGCGAGACGAACTCGCGCTTGAATGAGCGCGTCGTCTGTGCGCCCCGCTTGAGGCGGGAGCCAGTCGCCACGTCGTGGCCGTCCCTGACCGCGCCAAGCAGGTCCGGGATGCGGTTGATGTCCGTCGAGAGGTCCACGTCCATGTAGGCGCGGATATCGGCGTCGCTCTCGCTCCACGCCCGTTTGAGCGCCCTGCCGCGTCCCTTTTGCTCCAGGTGGACGACGCCGACTTCACCCTCAAACAGCGCCGCCAACTGATTCGCCACTTCAAGCGTGCCGTCCACAGAGCCGTTGTCGGCGATAACGACGCGCCAGCGGTAGTCGGTTAGATTCTCGCGGCAATACGGCAGCAGGCGTTCAAGGCAGACGGGCAGCGAGTGCTCCTCGTTGTAGACGGGGATAACGATGTCGGCGGAGGGGCGCGATTCAGGCGCATCCGCGGCAGGAGTGTCCGTCATGACTGCCGCCTAGTGTCGGAAATGGCGGATGCCGGTGAATACCATTGCAGCGTTGGCTTTGTTGGCGGCGGCGATGACCTCATCGTCACGGACGGAGCCGCCGGGCTGCACGGCCGCCGTGACGCCGCCCGTGAGCGCCATCTCCAGCCCGTCCGCGAACGGGAAGAAGGCGTCCGAGGCCACGACCGCGCCCTGCACGTCGTCCCCGGCCAGTTTCAGCGCAAGCTCCACGCTGATGAGGCGATTCGGTTGTCCTGCGCCCATGCCGAGCAACGCGCCGTCTTTCACAATCACGATGGCGTTGGACTTCACATGCCGCGCCGCTTTCCACGCGAACCGGAGATCGGCGAGTTCAGCGTCCGTCGGGGCGCGCTCCGTCACCGTCTGCCACTCGCCCATCTCGCCCATGTCCGCCGCCTGCACGAGGAATCCGCCGCGCACCGTGCGGATATCCAGCGACGGCGTGGCGGCGGACGAATCTCCCATTTCAAGCAGGCGCAGGTTGCGCTTTTGCGTGAGCACCGAGAGCGCGTCATCGTCGTAGGAGGGGGCGATGACAATCTCATAGAACGCCTCGTTGATGGCCTCCGCCGTCGCCTTGTCCATCGGGCGGTTGGCGGCGATGATGCCGCCGAACGCGGAGACGGGGTCGCCTGCAAGGGCGCGGCTAAACGCGGTGGCGAGGTCGGGCGCGGTGGCGAGGCCGCAGGGGTTGCCGTGCTTGATGATGGCAACCGTGGGGGCGTCCGGGAAATCGCAGACGATGTTCCACGCGGCGTCCGCGTCAAGGATGTTGTTGAAGGACATCTCACGGCCATGGACCTGGCGCGCGGACGGGATGCCCTGCGCGGGGCGGCCCGGGTCGTTGACGCGGTAGAGCCCGCCCGCCTGGTGGGGATTCTCACCGTAGCGGAGCGACTGAATGGATTGGAGAGCCAGCACCCGCTCTGCGGGGAGTGCGGCAGCCTCATCGTCCATGCCGGCGGCGCCCAAGTCCCGCGCGAGGTAGTTGGCGATGATCGTGTCATAGGCGGAGACGTGCTCAAATGCCTTGCGGGCAAGGCGACGGCGCTCGGCGACGGGGACGACGCCTGCGCGCAGCATCTCCAGCACCTGCGCGTAATCGGCGGGGTCAATCAGGACGATGACGGCGGGGAAATTCTTGGCGGCGGCGCGGACCATCGTCGGGCCGCCGATGTCGATCTGCTCCAGCGCGTCCATGAGCGTCACGTCCGGCTTCGAAACGGTCTCCGCGAAGGGATAGAGATTGACGGCGATGAGGTCGATGGTGCCGATTCCATGCTCCTCCATCTGCGCCACGTGAGCCGGCTCCTCGCGCTTGGCGAGAATGCCGCCGTGGACGCGGGGATGGAGCGTCTTGACGCGGCCATCGAGTATCTCCGGGAAGCCCGTCAGGTCCTCGATGTGACGCGCGTCGACGCCAGCGCCTGTCAGGAAGCGATGGGTGCCGCCTGTCGCGTACACCTCCCACCCGAGATCGGTCAGTCCGTGCGCGAGATCGTCCGCGCCGTCCTTGTTCGATGGGGCGATGATTGCTCGAAACGTCATTCGCGCTCCATTCGGAGGATGATCTGATCGCCATCCGGCGGGCGTTCTTCAATTGTGCCGATCTGCGCGCTGCCCTCCATGGCGGACATCACCATCGGCGCGTCCTGCGGGCGTACGACGGCGACCATCCCCATGCCCATGTTGAACACGTCATACATCTCTGTCAGCGGGATTTCGCCGCGACTGCTGATGAGACGAAAGATGGGGGGCACAGTCCACGCGCCGCAGTCGACGACAGCCTGCAGGTTATCCGGCAGGACGCGCGGCACGTTTTCCGCGTAGCCGCCGCCCGTGATATGGGCGAGCCCGCGGACACGCCGCCGCATCGGCTTCAGTTCCTGATAATAGGGCCGGTGGACGGCCAACAACGCCTCAGCGACTGTCTTGCCGTCGAGTTCAGGCGGTCTTTCGTCAAGGTTCTCAGGGTGATCATCAAGATCAAAGACGCGGCGGGCCAACGAGTAGCCGTTGGTGTGGAGGCCCGTTGAGGGCAGGCCGACGAGGACGTCACCCGCGCGGATGCCCGTCCCGTCAATGAGGTCCCAGCGCTCCACCGCGCCAACGATGAATCCGGCGACATCATAGTGGCCCTCACGGTATGTGCCGGGCATCTCGGCAGTTTCGCCGCCGATGAGAGCGATGCCGGCAGCGCTGCACGCCTCCGCAATGCCCCGCACGATGTCAGCGGCATCCTGTGGATTGAGACTTTCGGCGGCGATGTAGTCCAGGAAGAAGAGCGGATCGGCGCCCTGCACCCAGATATCGTTGATGCAGTGATTCACCAGATCCGCGCCAATGCTCGCGAACGATCCGGCCTGCTTGGCGATGTTGATCTTGGTGCCCACGCCGTCGGCGCTGGCAACGAGTATCGGCTCACGGTAGGAATCCAGCTTGAAAAGTCCGCCAAAGCCGCCGATGTCGCCCAAAACGCGGTTGTTATACGTGGACTGAGCGAATGGGCGCATCAGGCGCACGGCCTCTTGCCCCGCGCCGATGTTCACACCGGCTGCCGCGTAGCTCGACTCCGAATCAGACACGCAGGGGGAGCCGCTCCAACGCAAATTTATCAAGCTCAACCTGGACAGGGACGGTGTATTCACCCGTGAAGCACGCTGTGCAGAAACCCGGCCCTTCCTGGGCGACGGACGTGTACAGGCTCGGGACATCAAGGAATCCGAGGCTGTCAACGCCGAGCTCGTCACGAACCTCTTCAACGCTGCGGTCCGACGCGAGCAACTCGGCCCGGTTCGGCATATCGATGCCGTAGTGGCAGGGATAGCGGATGGGTGGGGCGCAGACGCGGAGATGAATCTCCTTCGCCCCGGCGCTGCGGAGCAGGTCGATCAGGTGACGCGTCGTTGTGCCCCGCACGATGCTGTCGTCCACGATCACCAGACGCTTACCCTCGATGACCTCTCGTAGAGGGGTCAGCTTGAGGCGGACGCCCTCGTCGCGGAGGCGCTGATCGGGTTGAATGAATGTGCGGCCAACATAGCGGTTCTTGACCAGCGTCTCGTAGAACGGGATGCCGGAGCCGTGCGCGTAGCCGATGCCGGCTGCGTTGGCGGAGTCCGGAACGGCGCTGACGATGTCCGCCTCGACCGGGTGCATCCGCGCCAGTTCTTTGCCCATCGCCTCGCGGCTCAGATAGACGCGCCGACCTTCCAGAACGGAGTCGGGGCGTGAGAAGTAGATGTGCTCAAAGATGCAGAGGGATCGCGCCTCACGGCGTCCAAACGTGGAATGAAGACCGGTTGAGTCGATGCGCACTATTTCGCCGGGCTCCACGTCCCGAACGAACTCTGCGCCTACGTTCTCCAGAGCGCACGTCTCAGAAGCGGCCATATAGCCGGACTCGCCGACACGTCCAAGGCTTAGCGGGCGGAATCCGTGCGGATCCCGAACGGCATAGACGGCGTCCTTGGTGAGGATGGTCAGGCTGTACGCGCCCTCAAGTCGGAGCATTGCCGCCGTGATCTTCTCCTCCCATGTTTCGCCGGGGAGGACGGCGATGAGTTGGGCGATAACTTCGGAATCGGTGGACGTGACGAACTGCGCGCCGAGTTCAAGCGCCTCCTCCCGCAGGAGTTCGGCATTGACCACGTTGCCGTTGTGCGCGATGAGGACTTCTCCGAGGGGGCCGTTGGCCGGAATGGGCTGGGCATTGGCGAGCGTGGAGCTGCCGGTGGTGGAGTAGCGGGTGTGGCCGATAGCGAGTTTGCCGGGGATGACGTTCAGGGTGTGCTCATCGAAAACACGGTTGACGAGGCCAAGCCCGCGGTAGAGGTGGAGTTCCTGGTTGTCGTCAGAAGCGGCGATGCCGGCGCTTTCCTGGCCGCGGTGCTGGAGGGAAAAGATACCGAAAAAGGCAGCCCGAGCGGCGTCACCGCCCGGTAGGTAGATGCCAACGACGCCGCAAGCGTCGTGCAACTTGTCGTCGTCCACTCTCACCTACCGGTGAACATCAGGTCCGGCTCCCCGGGCGCTGTCCAAGCGAAACAAAATCAAGGATACCAAACCTCAGGTCAGAACGCACGCCAAAATGAGGTCCCTTGAGGCGCTCTAGCCCGCCACGGCTGCGATGGCGTCCTCCAGGATGGCAACGCCCTTGTCCATGTCCTCATCCGTCAGTATGAGGGGCGGCATGAGGCGGAGGGCGTTGGGGCGCACGCGGTTGACCAACATGCCGCGCTCAAGGCAGGCCGTGAGCACGTCGCCCGCGATCTCATCCGTGAACTGCACGGCCGCAAGCAGTCCCATGCCGCGCACCTCGGCAATCGACGAGTGACGGTCAGCGAGGCCCTTGAGAGCGCCAAGCAGCCGCTCGCCCGAGACCCGAACCCGGCCGGGGATGTCTTCCGCCAACACGGTACGAATCACGGCGCGGGCGGCGGCCGTCGTGAGGACGTTGCCGCCGTACGTGGAGCCGTGGTCGCCGTATGTGAGCGCGTCCGCGTGATCCTTGGTCAGGAACGCGCCGATGGGCACGCCGCCGCCGAGTCCTTTCGCCAGCGACATCACGTCAGGCTCGACTCCAAATGCCTGGTAACCGAAGAGGTGTCCAAGCCTGCCGACACCCGTCTGAACTTCATCCAGGATCAACAGGAGGTTGTTCTCGTCGCACCATGCGCGGACGGCGGGCAGATAGTCGGGATCGGGAACGTTGACGCCGCCCTCACCCTGCACCGGCTCCAGCATCACGGCGACGGTGCGCTCCGTGGTGGCCTCACGTATGGCGGCCATGTCATTGAACGGGACGTGAACGAAACCGGGTGTGAGCGGCTTGAAACCTTCCTGGTAGTGCGGTTGGCCGGTGGCGGCAACGGTGGTCATCGTGCGGCCATGGAACGATTCAAGCGCGGTGATGATCTCATAAGCGCCGTCCTTGTGGAGCGCGCCATAGCGGCGGGCGACCTTGATCGCGCCCTCCACGGCCTCCGCGCCGCTGTTGCAGAAGAAGACGCGGTCCATGCAGGAATTATCGATGAGGAGCTGCGCAAGCTCAATCTGCGGAACGGTGTAGAAGGCGTTGGACGTCTGAATCAGGGTGGCGGCTTGCTCCGCGATTGCCTCTGTCATCGCCGGATGGGAGTGCCCCAGCGTGGCTGTTGCCCATCCACCCACGAAGTCCAGGTACTCCTTCCCCTTGTCATCCCACACGGTGCTGTCTTTACCGCGCACGAGGGTTACCGGAACACGGCGAACCGTCTGCATGTAATAGTCGGACTCTACCTGTTGCCAGTCTTTAGTCGTCATGTGATTCTCTCCATTACCGCCGGTGAACATAAAGGAGGCAGTGAATGCCCCTTGCGACGTTTCCGTATAAGCTATCGTACCGCTTAGGGACGCAAGTCGATAGGGTGCGCCCACCGGAGGACATGATGACGGAACCTGTACTCAATGAGCCTTTCAGCCTGTTCAACACCGGCGCGTTGCTTGGTGACAATCGCAAAATCTCGGCGCTCGACCCCGGCGACAGCCCTGCAGGCGGTTGGGTTGTAAGCGTGCAGCATGTCGCCGAGTCATGGACAGAGTGGCGGCGTCATGCCGACGGCGATGTGTTCCTGTTCCTGCTGTGGGGCGCGGCGGTTGTGCTAACTGCCGACGACTCCGTGGAAGACGCAGCTTCCAATGACCTCAAGGCGGCCGGCGCGTTCATCGTGCCTTCCGGGACATGGCACCGCGTGACGGTGGAGGAACCGGCAAACTTGCTGACTGCCGTGCGGACAGGTGATATCGAAAGTCGGTCCGCCAGTTAGTCGCTACGCTGCCGCGCTTTGCTCTTCCTCTTCTTCAAGGGCCTCGTCGATTGTCCGGGCGATGTCCTCGATCTGTCGGGTGAGTTCCTCGGCGGAATCGCGCAGGCCGTCCAACTCGGAACGCAGCCGTTCAATGACGGTCAGCGGTGTAATCCCATCATCGCCGGTCTGTTGCGGTCTCGTCTCGCGGATGGCAGTTGTGCCGCCCTCTCTGGCGAGAAGATTATTCAGTGATTGACTCAGAGATGGGAGCATCACCGGTTCCTCGCCCTGCTGCACAAGCACAACGCGCGTCAGCTGCGGGTAGTCGATGTCCTCGGCTTTGAGGTAGATCGGCTCCGCGTAGATGATGTTGTCGCCCACCGGGATGACGAGCAGGTTGCCGCGCAGGACGTTCGATCCGGCCTGATCCCACAAGGTGAATTGCTGTGAGATCTCAGGGTTCGTCGTAATACGCGCCTCAACCTGCTGCGGGCCGTCGATCTGCCGCTCCTTCGGGAACGTGTAGGCGATGAGCGAGCCGTAGTTTTCGCCATCGTTGCGGGCCGCCAGCCATCCAACAAGATTCGGTTTGCCGTCCGGCGTGAACGGCATGATCAGCACAAACTCCTCCTGCTCTTCTCCCGGCAGGCCCATGATGAGGTAATAGGGTTCCATGACCTGTGCCTGATCGCTGAAGAACAACTCCAGCGGGAAGTTCCACAGGTCCTCCTGGTTATAGAAGACCTGCGGGTCCGTCATGTGGAACTTGAGATACTTGTCCGCCTGGATGGTGAAGAAATCCTCCGGGTAGCGCAGATGGGAGCGCAGCGCTTCCGGCATCTCGCTCATCGGCTTGAAGAGATCGGGGAACACGCTCTGGTAGGTGCGGATGATGCCATCCGATTCATCCGCGATGTAGAGATCGACGGACCCGTCATAGGCGTCAATCACCGCCTTGACGCTGTTGCGAATGTAGTTGAAGCCGTTCGGCGCCGGTTCTGAATACGGGAAACGGTCGCTGATCGTGTAGGCGTCCTGGACCCAGTAGAGCTTGCCGTCCGCCACGACGATATAGGGGTCGGAATCGAGCGCAAGAAACGGCGCAAGTTGGCTGACGCGTTCCTGAATGTCACGGTAATAGAGTATCTGGCTCTCGTTGGTGATTGCCCCGGTAATCAGGATGTTGAGATCGGTGAACCGCCACGCAAAGAGGACGCGGGACAGGAGGCCGCTGATGGACACGCCGTTGCCCTCATAGGACTGGTAGACCGGGCCGGCGTCTGTCGGATGATCGAATTCCGGCGTCGTACTTCGCACAATCACCCAATCGTCCGTTGCCTCCCCAAAATAGACCTGCGGAACGTCGACGTGGGGCGCGCCGGTGACCGGCTCCGGCGGGATGTCCTGCAGGAAGAACTCCGGCAGGCCGTCCTGGGTGAACTCCGTCACGGGGCTCATCGCCGCGCCGTACCCGTGCGTGTATTGCAGCCGCTCATTGACCCACGTCTGCGCCTGCGGGTCCAACTGCGATTGCACAAGCTCACGCGTGCCGACCATTACCTGCCGATAATCGCCGTCAATGGTGTATCGGTCTATATCGATATCGAGGAACGAGTATTGCAGTCGGAAGAACTGGATCTGGTTATAGACGTCACGGAGCGGACGGTGATCCCAGAGGCGGATGTTTTCGAACGTGCCCGGGTTGGCGTCCACGATCTCATGGGTGATGCTCTCCGGGCTTGAGTCGTATGGCTGCTCTTCGATGCGGTTGAGCGCAAATCCTTCCCGCGTCATCTCGATACTGCGCTCGATGTAGGTTTGCTCACGCTCAAATTCATTTGGCTGCACCTGGAAACGCTGAACGGCTGCGGGCAGGAGCCCGGTGCCGACGGTCAGCGCAAGGAACCAGATGCCGATGGCGGCCAACGGAAGGCTCTGCCAACGGAGGAAGGAGTTGGCCGCAAGCAAGATGGCGACCACGATGCTGATGACGATCAGAAGCCGCAGAGCCGGCTGACGAATCACAACGTCCGTGTAGGCTGCGCCATACGCGGCGCCCCGCGCCGAGTACAGAAGTTCCTGAAGGCTGAGCCAATAACCGATAGCAAGCAGCAGGAAGAAGATGACACCCAAGCCTGACAGGTGGGCGCGAAGGGTGGGCGTCAGCGAGAACTGGAAGCCTCCGAGGGCGAAATTGATGGCGTAGATACCGACGGCAAAGAGGGCGTTGACAATGACAACACCCAGCGCCCACCCCTGCAGGAATCGATAGAAGGGCAGATCAAACAGGTATGCCGAGACATCGCGGTTGTAGAGCGGGTCTGTCAGGTTGAACATTTCTGCGTTTGTAAACCGCAGCGCCGTTTCCCAATAACCGGACGCCGCCGCGCCAAAGACAATCGACAGCAGGACACCGGCGACGATGAGGCCGATGACGACCAGCCGCCGCGCCCACGTGAGCGCCTCAAGCGGAATGTTCAGGGCCGCTTCGGGCGAGATGCCTTTCGGCGAGTAGCGCTCCGCCAGGTAAACATTCGCGCCAAAGACGGCAGCGAAAATGAGCGCGCCGAGTACGAACAGGGCGATGCGCGTCGTGAGAATGGTTGTGAAGACGGACAGATAGCCGAGATTGTCGAACCAGCGCCAATCGACGTAGATGTTGGCGGCTATGGAGCCGCCGATCCAGAGTAGGAGCAGCGCGCCGAGTGGAATCGCCCAATTGAGAATTGAGGATAGGCGCGGCGGCTCCCGCCGCTCGAATTCGTCCAGAAAGCTCACGCTGTTGCTCCTGCCGTTGCGGCCTGTTTAGTCTCTCTCACAATGCGCGTGCCGGTGTCATGTTCAAGCGCGTCACGCAGGGCATTGGGCACACGGCCATCGATAATCTGCGCGGTCTGGGCATGGGCCAAAGCGTTCAGGCACGCTGTTACCTTGGGAATCATGCCGCCGGTGATGATACCGTCATCTATTAACTCTCGTACGCGCTCCTCAGATAGAGTGGGCAGCAGTTCCCCGTCAGCGCCCAACACGCCTGGCACGTCCGTCATGAAAATGACGCGATCGGCCTCCAGAGCGCCTGCCAGAGCCCCTGCCACGGAGTCCGCGTTGACGTTCAGCAGCCTGCCCTTGTCATTCGTGTCTATGGAGACGGGTGAAAAGACCGGGATGAAATCGCGGTGCAACAGACCAAGGATGAGATCGGTTTCGACAGCCGCAACCTCGCCCACACGACCAAGCTCAGGGTCTTTCACTTCGGCGGCGATAACCGCGCCGTCCGCGCCGGTCAGACCAACGCCGCGTCCACCGGCCTCTCCGATAGACGCCACGATGCGCGTATTGACCAAGCCGCATAGAACCGCCGTAACGACGTCCAACGCCTCGTCACTCGTAACACGCAGGCCGCGCACGAACGTCGATTCAACGCCCACCTGGTCGAGCCACTGAGATATGAGGGGGCCTCCGCCGTGAACGACAACAGGCCGGACGCCTTGCCTCTGCACGGCAACCAGGTCCTGAAAGGTTGTATCGTCGGGGCCAAGGGCGTTCCCGCCTATCTTGACGACTATCCGGGCATTTTCAGCCATTACGCTCCCACATCAATTATTAGCCGAAGCAGCATTCAGCGTACCAGAGTACGAATGGAGGCGGGACGAGCAAACCGTGTCCTGACACTCAGGTGGTGTACTCACCGTTGATGCGAACATATTCATAGGAGAAATCGCACGTCCACGCCGTCGCCGCCCCATCAGCGAGGTCGAGCGATACGTCAAACCGCACCTCAGGCTGCTTCATGCGCTCAACGGCATCGTCCCTGTCAAAGGGAACGGCCTGCCCGTTCTCCAACACGCAGATGTCGTTGAAATGCAGCGTCACTTTTGATTCCTGCATCTCGATCCCACTGCGCCCCAGCGCCATCATCACCCGGCCCCAGTTGGGATCATTGCCAAAGACAGCGGTCTTGACCAGTGGTGACGTGGAGATGACGCGGGCGGCCTGCCGGGCGTCTTCATCGCTGAGGGCGCCGGACACGTTGATCTCGATGAGCTTTGTAGCCCCCTCGCCATCTCTCACGATGGCCTTTGCCAGTTCCATGGAGACTTGAGTGATAGCCTCTTCTATGAGTGCCTCATCTTCTCCGCTGCTGATAGGAGTGTTGCCGGCCGCGCCGTTGGCGATGACGATGAACGTGTCATTTGTAGACGTGTCTCCATCAACGCTTATCACGTTGAACGAGCGATTCGCGGCCCGCTGAACGATGCCATTCAGGCAGTCCTGTTCGATCGCCGCGTCCGTCGTGACGAATGCGAGCATCGTTGCCATGTCCGGGTGGATCATGCCGGAACCCTTGGTTGCGCCCGCGACAGTGACGGTCTCACCGCCGATCTCCACGGTGACGGCGCTTTCCTTTGAGACGAGATCCGTTGTCATGATTGCAAACGCAAAGTCGTGGCCGGCACCGTCGGCGAGCTCTACGGCATCGATTCCGCGGCGCATCACGTCCATGGGCATGGGAACGCCGATGACGCCCGTGCTGCAGACAAGCACTTCCTCCGGGCGCAGGCCAAGCTTCTCGGCCACCGCCTGTGCCGAGGCCCGGGCATCGATCATTCCCTGCTCTCCGACCGCCGCGTTGGCGTTGCCGCTGTTGACGACAACAGCGCGAGGGGCCGCTTTGCCGATATGCTCGCGGCTTAGCACCACGGGCGCCGCCGTAACCTTGTTCTTCGTGAAAACCGCCGCGCCCGTCGTCTCGCCATCCGCAGCAAGGATGGTCACGTCGAGGACATCCTCCGGCGTATCTGAGCGGATGCCGGCATGAACGGCGCCTGCGCGAAATCCACACGGCGAGGTGACGGAGCCGTTGTCGAGTGGCGTGATGGTCATTCCTTGTATCTCCTGACAGACATATCCTGTCCGTCTACAAGCTCTACGATACATGGAAACAACGGGGCGTACAGGTACAATGCCACCAAGTGAAAGGACGCGGCCATGCCAACGAGCACGGATACAGAGATTATCTTCATGGTGCGGGACGATCCTCTTGACGGCGGTTTCAATGCCTCTGCCCTTGGCTACGCAATCCATACGCAGGGCGACACTTTCGACGAACTGCGATCCAACGTGCGTGAAGCCTTCGATGTGTTCTTCGATGAAGACATGCCGCGGCCAAAGATCATTCGCCTTCACTATGTGCGAGACGAAGTAATGGCTCCGTAAGACTCTAACAAGTCGGCAATACCGTAACTGGCCTCAACATACTTTCCATTTGTCTCCGAGGGGAATTCTTATGACACAAACGCAGCAAGAAGGAACGCGCATTGTTGGGCGGGGGGTTCAACGCGTCGATAGCGCTGAACGCCTGACCGGCGAGGCCGTGTTCGGCGCGGATCACACCACGGAGGGCACGCTGTACGCCAAGCTGGTCCGCAGCCCCTACGCCAATGCGCGCGTTCTCAGCATCGATGTCTCAAAGGCCGCGGCCATGCCCGGCGTGCGTGCAATCGTCACGTCCGCCGACTTTCCCTACATCGCCATGAGCAACCAGGCCGTCGGCGGCGAGATCACCATGACGCCGCGTGATCAGCGGCGGATGCAGATGGCGGAGGACCGCATCTTCTATCACTGGCAAGCCGTCGCCGCGATCGCTGCGGACGACGTGACGACTGCCGAGGAGGCCGCCGCGCTCGTTGAGGTTGAGTACGAGCCGATTGAACCTGTCGTTGACGTGGAGCGCGCCGTTCGGCCTGAGTCATCCCTCGTTCACGATGATCTCTACACGTGGGAGTTCGCCGGGGGGCCGTCCGACAGACCAAGCAACATAGCTCGCCGCGTTGAGTTTGAGCGCGGCGACGTTGAGCAGGGCTTTGCCGAAGCGGACATCGTCATTGAGAGGACCTTCCGCGGCGGCACCGTCCACCAGGGATATTTGGAGCCGCAGGCATGCACGGTGGACGTGCGCGAGGACGGCCATCTGACCGTGTATTCATCCAGCCAGATCAGTTTTAACTTGCGCGATACGCTGTCCATCATCCTCGGCCTGCCGCAGGACAAGATCACTGTCGTGCCGCTGGAGATCGGCGGCGGATTTGGCGGCAAGGCGGGGCTTGGCATCGAGTTCGTGACGGCGCTGCTGGCAATGAAGGCTCGCCAACCCGTCAAGTTGGTGCTTGCGCGTGAGGAGGTCTTTCGCGCGTCCGGGCCCACGTGCGCCCACGTCATCAATCTCCGCATCGGCGCGATGCGAGACGGCACGGTGACGGCGTTCGACGGCCGCTATCTGCTGGACACCGGCGCGATGACGGGTTTCACACATTCCGCCACCGCGGCGCTGACCGGCGCATCGCACTACCGCTTCAAGCATCTGCACATTGACGCCTATGACGTTGTGACGAACAAGCCTGTCGCGATGGCCTACCGCGCTCCGAGCGGCCCCATCGGCAACTACCCGACCGAGGTCGTGATGGATGAGCTTGCAGAGGAATTGGGGATGGATCCCATCGACCTCCGTCTTAAGAACGTGACGGAGGAGGGCGACCCGCTCCCCAACAGCCTCAATATGCCGGTCTGGGGCCTGAAGAAGATTCTGCTCGCCGCAAAGGAGCATCCCGCATGGACTGATCCCGTGCCGGATGGACACGGTCGCGGCTTTGCGGCGGCGTACTGGGGCGGCGCGACGCTCACATCGAGCGCGGAGATCGTCGTCAACCCGGACGCGACGTTCGAGGTCACAACCGGTTCAGTCGACCTCACAGGCACGCGCACGACGATGGCGCAGTTCGCCGCCGAAGAGTTGGGCGTGGAGATGGAGCAGGTCAGCGTCCGCAGCGGCGATACGGACTCCGTCGGCCATACGGACGGGTCGTTCGGCAGCCGCACGACACTCACGACGGGAACCGCCGTGATGCTCGGCGCCCGTGACGCGCTGGAGCGGCTGCGCGCCGTCGCGGCGGACATGCTCCGCGTCGAACCGGACTTCGTCGACTACGAGAATCAGACATTCACAGCGCGTGATTCCGATCGGAGCGTCACCCTGGCCGATGCTTGCAAGGCGGCGGTGGAGGCCAATGAGGGCGAGGAGCTGAAGGTCATCAACATGGCAACGGGGCTGCCTGCCGCGCCAACGTCAGCGGCGTCCATCGCGGAGGTGGCGGTCGACAAGGCAACCGGTCGGACGGAGATCAAGCGGTTTACGATCTTCCAGGACCCCGGCAACGCGATCAATCCGCTGGCCGTCGAGGGCCAGATGCAGGGCGGCGCGGCGCAGGGCATCGGCTGGGCGCTGTGGGAGGTGTACGACGTCGACGTCGCGACGGGCATGATCCGCAACCCGAACTTTTTGGACTACCGGATGCCGACGACTGTTGACGTGCCGATGATCGAGCCGGTCATCGTGTCTACGCCGAACCCGAGCGGGCCGCACGGGGCGCGGGGTGTGGGCGAGATACCCTTGGTCACACCCGTGGGCGCAATCGGCAACGCCATCTACCACGCAACGGGCGTCCGCCTGCACCAAACGCCATTCACGCCTGAGCGGGTCTTGTGGGGGCTAAAGGGGTTGGAGGGGGCCACTCGACCAGCGTAGCGCACGAGACCTTCCGAAAGGCAGACTGATGGCGGATTACACTCTCGATTTTCATGGCACGCAACCATCTTGGCTAGAAGCTAAGCAGGAATTCCTCGACCTTTACCATCGAGCATTAAGGCAGTCCGGCAGCAAACGCAGATCGCGAATTGACGTTGTTCATGGGTACGGATCAACCGGTGAGGGAGGCGTGATTCGTGATTCTCTTCGAGACTTCCTAGCTACACGATTGAAGTACCTAGAATATAGGCCGGGTGAAGTCGTGGACAACAATTCGGGGCACACAATAGTAATTCCTCGGCTACCCATACCCGGTTACGAGTACCAGCGCCCACAAAGATCTCGCGACTCTCAGCATGTTTCGCGAAGTCCTTCAGTTCCTCAGAAAAGTACAGTGCGGCGGGCAAGCAGCAACAGGGTCGTCGAGAACGAAATCCTAGGCTATTGTTCAGAATCGCGCACAATGCATGAGATTCATCTGCGGCTGAATGGCCGACTCGGACAATCTCAATTGAGTGCATTGGTTTGGTCCCTAATTGCAGAGCGCAAGCTAATCACCCGAACCAGCAACGGTAAACTTGTATTCCGGAGTCACAATAAATCAACGTAGTGGATTTCTACGGTGGGGTGCATGAATCGACGGCCTTGTTTCGATGACGAGACGCTGGATTATTACCGCGAGTTGTTTGCGGAGGGGTAGGCTCAGAGCTGCCATGGGCAGCTAAGGACTTCTGGATTCCCGCTTTCGCGGGAATGACGAGGCGGGGAGCCTACTCCTCGTCTTCCTCCGCATCATCATCCAAGATTTCGGCGTCACCGCTGTGACCTGTTTTCCAGCACTGTGATAGAGTGGTTGCGCACATTTGACGCCATCGTAAACGAGAGCATAACCGCGGGAAATCTGGTTGCTCCATTAGGCATACCGAGCTAAAGGAAGGAGCATAACGGTGCCGGAAGAGCCCCTGGGCTACGTTGATCTGACGCTCAAATACGAGTTTGAGGAAGAACAGTGGATTGGAGTTTGCCTCGAACTCAGCACGAGCACATTCGCCGATACGCTCGATGAGGTACAGGACGACCTAACGCGACTTGTCATCGAACACCTCAACCTCTTGGAAGACGCCGGCGAAAGAGAGCGATTCTTCAAGGAGCATGACATCTCTTACCACTAGATTCCCGCTTTCGCGGGAATGACGGGGCGGGGAGCCTACTCCTCGTCTTCCTCCGCATCATCATCCAGGATGTCGGCGTCCGCATCATCCTCGCCGTCGAGGATTTCTGCGTCTGTGTCCTCGCCCTCAATCAGCGCATCGTCCTCAAGCGGGGCGTCGTCGTCCGGCACAATTTCTACGATGCTCTCGGACGGTTCGTCGGAGATTTCGGCGGTTGATTCCTCAGTGGTCTCCGCCTCTGCGGCCTTTGCCCTGCCGTTTCTGCGGCTCTTGGCGGATGTCTTTGTCTTTGCGCCGGCTTTGGCCTTCGACTTCGCGCCGTTCTTCTTACCGGAGCCGTTCTTTGCCTCCGGCTTGGGGAGTTCCTCTTCGGGCTCCGGGAACTGCGCTATCGCGACGACTACATCATCCTGCTCAAGGCGCATCACATGGACGCCGCTGGTGTCTCTCCCACGCGTGGGCCGCACATTGTCGAGAGTGGTGCGTATCACGATGCCCTTCCTGGAGATGAGCATGATCTCCTCGTCGCGCTTGGCGGCGGCGAGGCCCACAATCAGGCCGGTGTTCTTGTGGCGATCACTCCGCACCTTGAACGTGGCGACCCCCATGCCGCCCCTGTTGCGGAGCGGGTACCCGTCGGTCTGGGTCCCTTTCGGCGTTTCGACAACCGCTCCGGTGCCCATGCGCGTGCTCTTGCCATAGCCACGGGCAGAGATTACGAAAAGGTACTTCTCCGGGTCTGCCATAACCGCGCCAACGACGTTGTCTTCCGTGCCTCGCTTGCCGAAGCGGATGCCGCGCACGCCGCCGGACGTTGCGGATGCAACTCTCAACGCGTTCGTCTCGAATCGGATAGCGAGACCTTGCTCGGTTACGAGAATGACCTGGTCTTCCTCCTTTGCCAGGATGACGCTGACAAGATCGTCACCCTCTTCCAGATCCATCGCCTTCTTCCCAGTGCTGCGGATGCGGACGAAGCGCTCCAGGGGCGTTCGCTTCACCTCGCCCTTGCGCGTGGCGAATACGAGGTAATCGTGTTCAGAGAGATCAGATGCCGCCATAACGGTCGTCACTTGCTCGTTGGGCGCCAAGGCGCTGCCCTGGAACAGGTTGGCGACGGGGATGCCGCGCGCCGTCCGTGACGCCTCCGCCGGCAGGTCAAAGCACCTGAGCGTCGTTACGCGGCCCCGGTTTGTGAAGAACAGCAGCGTGTCATGCGTGTCACAGACCAACAGGTGTTGAACGATGTCCTCTTCTCGCGTGGTCACGCCGGTCACGCCCCTGCCGCCCCGGTGCTGCCGCCGGTACGCGGACGCCAGCACGCGCTTGATGTAGCCGCGCTGGCTGATGGTGACGACGACCTCGTTGTGCGGAATCAGATCCTCGCGGCGAACCGCGCCGAGTTCGTTCTCGTCAATCTCGGTGCGGCGCTCGTCGCCGTGCTTCTCCTTGAGCTCCTCGATCTCCTCACGAACGACGGTCGTGATGCGGGTCGGGTCGGCAAGGATGGACTCCAACTCGGCGATGCGCTCACGCAGTTCCTCAAGTTCTTCCAGGATGGCCTGGCTCTCAAGAGCGGCGAGACGGCGCAGCTGCATATCGAGGATCGCCTGCGCCTGCCGTTGTGACAGCGTGTAGCGCTCGATCAGCGTGATGCGGGCGGCGTCAGCAGACTCGGCGTTGCGAATGACCTCAATGACTTCATCGAGATTGTCCAGAGCGACGCGAAGCCCCTCCAACACGTGGGCGCGGTCCTGCGCGCGGCGCAATTCATAGCGTGTGCGGTTGATAACAACATCACGCCGGAAGCGGATGAAGTGGTGGATGATCTGCCGGAGCGGCAGGACCTGCGGCTCTCCGTCCACCAGCGCCAGGGCGTTGATGGAGAAGGAGGTGCGCATGGCCGTGTGTTCAAAGAGATTGTTGAGAACGATGTGGGCGGCGGCGTCACGCCGCAGTTCAATGACGACCCGCAGCCCATCGCGGTCCGATTCATCTCGAATCTCGCTGATGCCGTCCAGCCGCTTGCTGCGGACGAGATCGGCCATCTTTTCGACAAGCGCCGCCTTGTTGACCTGATAAGGAAGTTCAGTGACGACGATCTGCGAGCGTTGGTTGCGCCCTTCGATCTCCTGGATCTCGGCCCGCGCCTCGATGATGACGCGGCCGCGGCCGGTGGCGTAGGCGCTGCGCACGCCCTCCGTGCCGCGGATGATGCCCTGGGTGGGGAAATCCGGTCCCTTGATGAATTGATGCAGCTCATCGAGCGTGGCATCGAACTCGCCGCCGCCCGGCGTCTCGCGCCAGCGTTCGATGGCGAACAGGATGGCATCGCAGACTTCAGTCAGATTGTGGGGCGGCATGTTTGTCGCCATGCCGACGGCGATGCCCGCCGTGCCGTTGACCAAAAGGTTGGGAATGCGTGCCGGCAGGACAACCGGCTCACGCTCCGAACCGTCAAAGTTCTCCGCAAACGCGACGGTCTGCCTGTCGATGTCGGTAAGCATCTCCTCCGCGATAGAGGCCAGCCGCGCCTCCGTGTAGCGCATGGCAGCGGGCGGATCGTTATCGACGGAGCCAAAGTTGCCCTGACCGTCAACAAGCGGATAGCGCAGCGAGAACGGCTGGGCAAGGCGAACAAGGGCGTCATAGACCGGCGAATCGCCGTGCGGATGGTACTTGGCGATGACATCACCCACGACACGGGCGCTCTTGCGGTAGGCGGTGTTGCTGCGCATCCCCTGTTCATACATGGCGTAGAGGACACGGCGCTGGACGGGCTTGAGTCCGTCTCGAACATCCGGCAGGGCGCGCGAGACGATGACGCTCATCGCGTAGTCCAGATACGCCTCGCGCATCTGGCGTTCAAGGGCAACGGAGCGTTCAACCATGAAGCATCGCCTCCATCCCGGGCCGACGGGCAAATCAGGCGCTAAGAAACGTCGGAAATCCTATTTGATTCGTGCGCCCAGTCTAGCATTTTTGGGGTGGAAATGCATCACATATACGGGTCGGTGCGTGACCCTGAGCCTTCTTCCTCCGGTCACCCTGAGCGCAGTCGAAGGGCGAACTCCCCCATGTCATTCCGAGCGCAGCCGAGGAATCTAAATTCTGCTTCGCAAGGCCTCTCGCACTAGCGCGGCCCGACCTCTGCCGTCTATTCCGAAATATCCGATTGCCCGCAAACGGCCAAACTTTGTGTCACTGCGAATCTCTTCCTTTTCCCTTTCGTCCATGTCCGAATAGTCGAGGATTTCATCCAATGTCATTTTATCCATGTCATCCGAAGACAGGAGCATGAACTTTACGATCGCCTCATGATGCGGATCGTACGCGGCTGTCCATTTCGGGCGAGGCGTCTGAAACCTCCGCTTGATGGACTCTATGAGCACGACGACAATCTTCACCATTTTCTGGCCCCTTTCTCAGTCGCGCCGGATACCATCTCGCCGAAGTTTCGCTAGCAGTTCCTCTTGCGTTCCCGTGCCTTTCGTCGAGTTGCAAGCCTGACACAGTAGTTGCAGGTTGGCGATGTGGTCAGTACCGCCCTTTGCGCGGGGTACGACGTGGTCGATGGTGAGATTGCGATACGGGAACAACGTTAAGCATCCGCTACAATGTCCCTCTTGCGCTCCGTACAGGTGACGCTTGTTCGCGTCCACATTGTACGGCGGGATGCTTCCCAAGTCCGTCCGTCTGGGAACGTCGGTGCGATGATTGACTCTCAGTGAAGTGAATCCCAACTCATTGCCGAGCCGCATCTTGACCAGTTCGTGGGCCTTTGGCGATACGTCTATGCCTACCCACTTGCGCTTCTCGCCATCTTTGAAGCTCTCTGCGGCCACGCACGCCGTCGCGCAACCACAGAACGGATCGAGTACTACATCGCCGGGATCAGAGGACGCTGCAATGATGCGCTTTAGCAGGGCAAGGGGTTTCTGTGTGGGATACCCCGTGCGCTCCGAGTGATTGCCCGTTAGCGCCGGAATATCGTCCCACAGATTCGAGACGGGTTGGCCCTTGCTCTCATTGAGATACACCTTGCGCTCAGGGACACCTGCCCTGCTTTCGGGGATGCCCGCGCCGCTCCGAGCCTGTCTGATTCGTTTGTCTGCATCGAGTTCCATCATTCGCGCCTGGCTGTAACGCCATGTCCGCACATGACCACGAAACTCATATTGATACCCTCCCCCCGACAATCCGCCCGTATGCAGGGGGGCAGTACGGTAAGGCCCGCGCCCATCGTTGTCATTGTGACGATATGTCTTCTTTACGTATTCAGGGTCAAGAGGACGGCGCGGGCCATTCCAAATCCCCTTGCCATCTTTCGCATAGAAGAGCAGCGTATCGCAAACACGGCCAAAGCCTCGGGCGTCGTTGTGAGAGCCGTACCGCCGCCACACAACCTCATTGCGAAAGTTGCCCTGCCCAAAGATAGAGTCCATGACCTGCTTGAGATAGTGACTGGCCGTGTCGTCGCAATGCAGGTAGATGCTGCCCGTCGTCTTGAGGACGCGCTTCATCTCAAGCAAGCGGACGGCCATCATAATCAGGTACGCCTTCATACCCTTGCCATGCGACAGACCGGCGGCGTCAATCACGCTGTAGAGCGCAGGCTCCTTCTCCGCAATCTCGCCGTGCCATGCCACGTCCAAATCGTCGAGCGTCCAAATGTCCTTGAATTCCGCGCCCTCTGCCGGACTGCCGATTGGCGCTCCGTAACTCTGATTGGAGTTGAACGGAGGATCGAGATAGATGAGGTCTACTGTCTCGCTGTTCATACCCCGCAGAATGTCGAGGTTGTCACCCGTCCAGATAGTACGATTCTTGAAGTTGGGGGCTGCCATCAGCGCGCCCCATCCCGGGGGCGCGCGACGATGCGGCATCGCATCGTGGAACGGAACCGACTATCCACTGAGTGCCCCCCTGCGGCATCGTGACCGGGACTTCTTGCAACAGGAGCCAGCAATCAACGTAGATCCGCAAGGGGACAGGGGAATCCCTGCCGCGATGCGATTGACCTACGCTCAAAAAAGAATACGTAGCTCCTGTTGCACGCTCATTCTGCTAGCCGTCGGGGAGGCTGTCAACGGGAATTAGTGGTCGCTCCGTACGGGTGAGTGGCAACGGTGATGTGGGGCTCAATGAGTTTCGGATTCCCGCTTTCGCGGGAATGACGGAGGGGGACGGGAATGACGGAGGGCGGGCGCCCTTCGACGGGCTCAGGGCGAACGGGGGCGGGGGTAGGCTCAGGGTGAGCGGTGGGGGCTTGGGGGGCGCTGGGGGCGCGGGGGCTTTATTGGCCTAGGTGGATTTCTGTTGTTGGGTTGAGGGCTGCCCAGAGGAACCAGAGGGCGTTATCCGCCTTGACGGGTGTTAGGCGCTGACCGCCAAGCTCACCCTCATCACCGGCTCCAAGCAGCGTCCACAGCGTTCCGGTTTCCGTGTCACGGAAGAAATCGCCCGCCGCCTCAAATTCCAGGATGCGATCACCAAGCCGTCGGCTGAACGCTGCTGCGGAGCCGGAGTCGTGCGATGCCGCAATGCTCTCTTCATCCAGGGCCGAACGCGTGCCGGCTTTCCAGAACACAACCACCGGCTCGCCGCCAATCTCCGTATTGACGACCTGCGCCTGCCTGAGGCGCGCAAACGGGAACGCAATGACCTCCTCGCCGATCTCCACGCCCAGCACGCGCTCCTTGGGGCTCAGGCGCTCATCAAGTTGGCCGATGAAAAGGTCAGGCGGATTGTTGGGCGAATCGTAGCCGAAATACTGCGAGCCGCCGTACACGGGCCAGAACTCCGGGTTTCCGCTTGCCGGCGACAAGACTCTGCCCTCAGGGTACGAGCGGAAGAACTCGGCGAAGGAGGTGATGTAGGCGGGGATGTACTCAAGCTGCTGCCCCGCCGCCGCGCCGACGATGGCCTGTCCGCCCGCCTGCTGCCACCACGATTCCGTTTGATCGTCCCACATCACCTGGTTGGAAAGGCGCAGGTTGCCCGTTGTGCCGAAGTTCAGTTCGACACCGTCAACCACACGGCTAAAGGCCTTTGCCGTGTATCCCAGCGGAGAATATGTAACGAGCACCGGCTGGCCGCCGATGCTGTCATTCACGACCTCATGGAAGGTCAGGATGCCGAGCGGATAGGCGCGGGCATCGCCATTGATCTCCACAACAGCGACGGGATGATCAAGCGTCAGCCAACTCCGCATGGCTTCATCTGCGACTGTTTCAAGAACCGAGCGGAATTGAGGTTGATAGATAGGCTCGATCCCGTTTCGAGCCGCTCCACCGGAGATAATCTCATCCGGGTCCACCGTCCATCGGCGGAAGTCCGTCTCCCGCCAATGGCTGATGTTCACGCTGAGCGGCGGAATCTCCACATAGACGTTCACACCGTCAACAACGTCAAAGTGCCCGGGGGCAGGCGTATTCGTTGCCACGGCGGGCGGCAGAGTGGAGCGTGGCGTCGGACTGGCGCCGGGAATCAAGCTGCGGTCGCCGGTTGCCGTACTTCCATTGCACCCGACAGCCAATGCGGCAACGACTACCACCGTAATCAGTGGCACAATAGCAAGGGCGGGCTGCAATCGGTTCATTACCCGAAGCCTGAAGGTATTAGCCAGTCGGTTCGTCATGTCCTGTCACTTGTGGCATCGCGCTTGGAGGTGCGCCTATGCGCTTTCCAGTATGTCACGGAGGGCAGAAAAGCGAGAGGATATGAGGGTCGCGTGGTGACATCCAATTCCCGGGGGAGTGTTCTGATCAGCGGCGGACGGGTCATCGACCCGTGGCAGAATCTTGACGCCGCGGGAGACGTGCTGCTGCAGGATGGCCGTGTCGCGTGGACGCGCGTCGGCGCGGACGGCAGTCCCGACGTCCCGTCCGATACACGGCGGATCGATGCGTCGGGCATGATCGTCGCTCCCGGTTTCATTGACCTGCACGCCCACCTCCGTGAACCGGGGCAGGAGCACAAGGAGACCATTGAGAGCGGCACGCGCGCGGCGGCGAAAGGCGGCTTCACCACCGTCTGCGCCATGCCAAACACAGAGCCGCCCCTCGACTCGCCCGAGTTGATTGAATTTGTGAAGCGCCGCGCGGCGTCCGACGCGAGTGTCCATGTCCTGCCCATCGGAACAATCACCGTTGGGCGAGCGGGCCGGGAGCTTGCGGATCTCAGTGGGCTCGCCGCGGCGGGGGCTGCGCTGCTCAGCGATGATGGCTCAGCCGTCGCGAACGACGATGTCATGCGGGCGGCCTTTGTGGAATCCGCGCGGCTCGGCCTGCCTCTGAGCCAGCACTCCGAGGACCCGGAGGTCATCGGCAACGCGGCGGCGCATGCAGGCGAGGCGGCAAGGGAACTTGGGCTGCCCGCCGCGCCCGCCGAGGCGGAGACGAGCATCGTCGAGCGAGACCTGAGACTGGTTGCGGAGACGGGGGGGCGTTTGCACGTTGCCCACGTCTCAACGGCCGGCGCAGTTCACCTGCTGCGTGATGCCAAAGAGCGCGGCCTCCCTGTGACATCGGAGGTCACGCCGCACCACCTGACACTGACGGATCGTGCCCTGTTGGGCGAACGGGGTCCGCAGTACGGGTGGCCAAACGGCCCTGTGGCAGACACGTCGCTGCGCGTCAATCCGCCGCTGCGCCCTGAAGAGCATGTGAACGCCTTGGTGGACGCGCTGCGCGAGGGAATGATTGACACTATTGCGACGGACCACGCGCCCCACTCAGCACAGGACAAGGACGGCAGGTTTGTCGACGCAGCGCCCGGCATTTCCGTCTTCGAGACGGCGTTCGGGCTGATGATGACAGCGCTTGTTCACACGGGGCGGCTGGACTTGCCGACCCTCATTGCGCGGCTGACCATCGGCCCTGCCAGGATAATTGGCGCGGCGGCTGAAACGTTGGGGCTGCGCGGCCTGACGCCGGGCGCGGCGGCTGACGTTGTCGTGCTTGATCCCGAACGCGCGTGGACAGTGCGCGCGGATGAATTTGCCTCTCTGGGCAAGAACACGCCGCTGGAGGGATGTGAACTGCGGGGGATGGTAACCCACACCTTTGTCGGCGGAGTCCAGGTCTATGCGGTGGAGGAACAGCCTGCGGCGCATGGGGCGGCGCGGTCATGACGCTCATCGGGAGAACCGAGGAGCGAGAGGCGTTTCTCGTCCTGGAGGACGGGAGCATCCACCGCGGCTATGCGTTCGGCGCCGTTGGCGAGGAGGCCATCGGCGAGGTCGTCTTCAACACATCCATGGTCGGGTACCAGGAGATGCTGACTGATCCATCGTATGGCGGGCAGATTCTCGTTCCGACGTACCCCCTGCAAGGCAATTACGGCATCAATGACCGCGACGTCGAGTCCTCGCGGATACAGGTTCGCGGTTTCGTTGTCCGCGAGGCATGTGACTTGCCCAGCAACCGACTCTCGACACGCACCCTGGACGACTTCCTGCGAGATGAGGGTGTGCCCGGCATCTACGGAGTGGATACGCGCGCGCTCACGCGCCGAATCCGCATGGCCGGCGTCATGATGGGCATCATCACGACCGAGGGGTCGCCTGAGGAGGCGCTTACGCGGCTGCGTGAGGCGCCGGACTACGGCAGCCTTGATCTGGTCAGCGATGTTATCACGACATCCCCGTATGAATGGACGGAGGGGCCGGGAGAGCTGCCGCCGGACGCGCCGCGCGTCGTTGTGATGGATGAAGGGTTGAAATACAACATCCTGCGGCTGTTGCGGCGGAGAGGATGCGCCGTGACCGTGGTCCCCAGTTCCACCTCATTCGACGACGTGATGGCTCTACGTCCCTCGGGCGTGCTCTTATCCCCCGGGCCGGGTGATCCGGCGCTGTTGGAAGGAGTCGTGCAGACTGCGGGGGGCTTGCTGGGGCGGCTGCCGGTCATGGGCATCTGCCTCGGGCACCAGGTGGTCGCGCGGGCTTTGGGCGGGCAAACGTACAAGCTGAAGTTCGGGCACCGGGGCGGGAATCATCCCGTCAAGGACCTCGCCACCGACCTTGTGACGATCACGGCGCAGAATCACGGCTACGCGGTGGACTCGGACGGACTGCCACCGGGGCTGGAGGTAAGCCACATCAACCTGAACGACCACACGGTCGAGGGGCTGACCCATCGTGAAATGCCCCTGCTGACGATTCAGTATCACTCTGAGGCGTCGCCGGGCCCTCTGGACAATGAATATCTTTTTGACCGGTTTTTAGACTTGATTCGAGAATACAGGTAGGGTATAGTGTCGCGAAGCGCGGGTAAAGCGGAATTGGTTTTTGTGTCGACGTCGTGTTTCACGGCGGTCGGCCGAGAAGGAGGTTTCGATGGTGCTGGAAATGGAAGCGCCACTGGACCGGGGCTATACACCTACCCAACAGACGGAGCCCCAACGCCGGCAGTCCCAACTGGTCGAGTACGAGATTCTCGACTCTTATTGGGTACATCAGCATCAATGGATCTGGTTGTCGGGCCTGGTACTGGTCACAATTTCGATGTTCGGCATGGCCGTGTTGCCCATGGGGCTGGCAGGCCACGAGCTGCGCACCGAAATCATCAGCTTTGTATCGGTCATTTCAGTTGCGCTCACACTCATCTGGTGGGGCATGCTGCGCCACATGTTGAACGCATTAGCAGTGGTGAAGCATCGCAAGCGCGAGATAGAGCGCAGTTTGGGAATGCGGATGGAGTTCTACCTTGCGGCATCACGGGCGCGCAGCAAGCGCGATCGCATTCGCGAGTTCGCTCAGCAGGAAGCGGGCGACGATCCGGAGCTTCGCGCGGACATCGCCGATTTCCTCCGATCCGTCACCGTTCGCCAGAGCTTCATCCCGGGCGAAGAGAGCGCATGGGCCATCATCCCGTTCCTCTTCATGGGCGCGTGGATCGTCTTCTGGGCCATCACGGCCGGCCCGTCAATCTTCAGCTTCTAGGGCCAAGCGTCAACATCGTTTACACGTCGCGCGTCCCGGCGCAACCTGCCGGGGCGCGTGAACTTGTGTCTCTGACGCACTCGGCATCCCTGCGCGGGAGGGCGGCATGACGACCACGCCGGAACGCCCGTCCCGCGTGCTCGTGCTCGGCAGCGGACCGATTGTCATCGGCCAGGCCGCCGAGTTCGATTACGCAGGCACGCAGGCCTGCCGCGCCCTGCGCGAGGAGGGCGTTACGTCCATCCTCGTCAACTCCAACCCCGCCACAATCATGACCGACCACGAGATCGCGGACGTGGTCTACATCGAACCGCTGACCGTTGAGGCAGTGACACGTGTCATCGAACGGGAGCGGCCCGATGGGCTGCTGCCAACGCTCGGCGGGCAGACCGGGCTCAATCTCGCCGTCGATCTGGCAGAGACGGGCGTGCTGGAGCAATACAACGTCCGTCTCCTGGGAACGCCGCTGGATGCGATACGCACGGCGGAGGACCGCAATCTCTTCCGGCAGATGCTTGACGAGATCGGCGAGCCAGTGCCGGAGAACGAGGTCGTCACCACAGTTGAGGACGCCCGCACGGTGGCGGAACGCCTCGGCCTGCCCGTCGTGATTCGCCCCGCCTACACACTGGGCGGCTCGGGCGGAGGGATTGCGTACACACCGGAGCAGTTGGATGAGCAGGTTCGCACGGGTCTCTCCTACAGCCCCATCGGACAGGTGCTTGTTGAGCGCAGCCTGATCGGCTGGAAAGAGATCGAGTACGAGGTCATGCGTGATGGGGCGGACACAACGATCACCGTCTGCAACATGGAGAACCTGGACGCGATGGGTGTCCACACCGGCGACAGCATCGTCGTCGCTCCCAGCCAGACGCTGACGGACAAGGAGTACCAGATGCTCCGCTCCGCCAGCCTGAAGATCATCTCCGCCCTGGGCATAGAGGGCGGCTGCAACGTCCAGCTCGCGCTGGAGCCGCATCCGACGGTGGCCGGCAAGGGGCAGAACGCGGGCTATTCGGAATCGCCCTATTACGTCATTGAAGTCAATCCTCGCGTCAGCCGCTCCTCGGCGCTGGCGTCCAAGGCAACGGGGTATCCGATTGCCCGCGTCGCCGCCAAGATTGCCGTCGGCAAGCGGCTGGACGAGATTCCCAACGCGGTCACGCAGGTCACCACGGCCGCTTTTGAACCGGCGCTCGACTATTGCGTGGCCAAGATTCCGCGCTGGCCGTTCGACAAGTTCCCGTCCGGCGACCGTTCATTGGGCACACAGATGAAGGCCACCGGCGAAGTGATGGCCATCGACCGCTCGTTTGAGGCCGCATTACAAAAGGCAGTCCGGTCGCTGGAGGTGGCCGGGGACAGCCTGCTGTGGGAGCACGGCTCATGGAGCGCAATCTCTGACCCTCTGGAAGAACTGCCGCTTCACCCGAATGACCAGCGCCTGTGGGCGCTGATGGCGGCGCTGCGACGCGGCGTTTCGCTTGAGGACCTCTCCGTCAAAACCGGCGTTGATCCGTGGTTCCTGTACAAGCTGAACGCCATTGTCGGCATGGAGAACAGGCTGCTGGCGGAGCCCCTGACACCGCGCCTGCTGCGTGACGCAAAACGCATCGGATTCTCCGATACACAGATCAGCACCCTGGCGGACCGGCTCCCTGAGCAGGTTCATGAGCTGCGGCAGGAGTGGGACATCCGCCCCGTTTACAAGATGGTGGACACGTGCGCGGCGGAGTTTGAGGCGGCCACGCCCTATTTTTACTCGACCTACGAAGAGGAAAACGAAGCGTTGCCGTTGGAGGGGCGATCGGCCGTCGTCATCGGCAGCGGCCCAATCCGCATCGGGCAGGGAATCGAGTTCGACTACTGCTCCGTTCACGCCGCCTGGGCTCTGCAGGATGAGGGCGCGGCCAGCATCATCATCAATTCCAACCCGGAAACCGTGTCCACGGACTTCGATACCTCAAACCGCCTCTATTTCGAGCCGCTTGACGAGGAGGGCGTCGCCTGTGTCCTGGAGAACGAGCGCGTCACGCATGGGGAGCAGGAGATGTTCCCCCACACGGCAGCGCAATTCGGCGGACAGACGGCCATCAATCTGATCAGCCCGCTTAGCAGGCGCGCCTTTACCATTCTGGGCACTCAACCGGCGACCGTCGATCAGGCCGAGGACCGCCAGCGGTTCGATGAATTCGTCACGACGCTCGGCATCCCCCGCCCACCCGGCGCCGGGGTGACGTCCATCGAAGAGGGGCTGGCCGTTGCGAACTCCATCGGATATCCGATTGTCGTCCGGCCGAGTTTCGTACTTGGCGGGCGCGCAATGGAGATCGTCCATACGCCGGCGGAGTTCACGCGCTACGTGATGACCGCTATGGAAGAGGTCGGAGACAACCGCCCCATCCAGGTAGACAAGTTCCTTGAAGGGATGGAGGTGGAGGTGGACGCCGTCAGCGACGGCGAGGACGTGCTCATACCCGGGATCATGGAGCACATCGAGCGGGCAGGCGTCCACAGCGGTGATTCCATGGCCGTCTATCCGGCCCCCTCGATATCCGAGGACGATGAGCGGCAGATCGTCGACTACACGATCCAGCTTGGCCGCGCATTCGGCATCATTGGGTTGATGAACATCCAGTT
This sequence comes from Dehalococcoidia bacterium, assembly GCA_034422835.1. Classification (GTDB taxonomy): domain Bacteria; phylum Chloroflexota; class Dehalococcoidia; order UBA6926; family UBA6926; genus VXMO01. The sequence continues at coordinate 115,125 of DAOUJJ010000006.1, forward strand.
CGTCGTTGTCCACAACGAGAACCAGGACGGGACGCCCGCGCCATCCACCGTCTACGTGCTTGAGGTCAACGTCCGCTCCAGCCGCACGGTGCCGTTCATCTCCAAGGTGACGGAGGTGCCCATGGTCAGTCTCGCCACACGCGTCATCATGGGGCGCACGCTCAAGGAGATGGGGCATGAGAGCGGCCTGTGGCCGAAGAAGCCGCTCGTGGCCGTCAAAGCGCCCGTCTCGTCCATGGCCAAGCTGATGGGCGTGGACACGTATTTGGGGCCGGAGATGAAATCCACGGGAGAGGTCATGGGAATCGACACGTCCCTCGCTCCCGCTCTGACAAAGGCGCTGCAGGCGGCGCGGCTCATGCTGCCGCAATCCGGTGGCATCCTCATCAGCGTGTCCGACCGCGAAAAGGCGGAGGTGGTGCCGATTGCGCGACGCCTGGCCGCGCACGGCTACGAGGTCTACGCAACGGAGGGCACCGCGACGATCCTGCGCGCCGTTGGCATTGAGGTTGCCGGGGTCCCGGCCAAGGTCAGCGAGGGCGACGACGGCTCCGGCACGACCACTGATCTGATCCGCGACGGCCGCGTGCACGCCGTCGTCAACACCATGTCCGGCAACCGTGTGCCACTGAGGGACGGCTTTGAGATTCGCAGAGCCGCCACGGAGCAGGGCATCCCCTGCTACACGAGCCTGGACACGTTCCGCGTGGCCGTTGATTCCGTGACGGGCGGCGCGGAGGCGGGCGAGTACAGCATTATGCGCCTCGATGAATATGTGAACGGCAGGCCGTCGGACGAATTTCAGGCCCGGTGACGGGCTCATCATCGCCATTACGGAAGCCTCATGGCCACTTTCGAGACGATTGCGCAGGGCATGATCCTTGTGCGCATCGGAGCATCAAAGGTGGCTCGCGCCGCGAAGCCGGGGCAATACGTTCAGCGACGCGGACACATCGCGCAGGGCATCGTGAGCGATGATCTGCGCGCTCAAACCCTGCCGTTCGATCCGCAGCCCTACCCAATCCTCTCAGTCGACACGAACAGTGGCGAGATCACTGTTCTGGCAGTAACGGAAGATGGGTACGACTCCGCGATCACATCGACACCGACAGGTCTCGAATGGGCGGTGAGAGGGCCGTTGGGCAAGCCTGTCACGATTGATCCCGCGGCAAGGCACGTGGCGTTTATTGCGCAGGGGGACGGCATTGGGGCGCTCATCACCGTGATGCGGGAGGCTGCTGAACGCGGCGTCCGCGTGACGCTCATGGCCGGAGCGGAGAACGCCTGGCAGCTCTATCCGTCACATCTGTTGCCCGACGGCGTGCGCGAGATGACAGCGACGGACGACGGCTCGGCGGGAATACGCGCCCCCGTCACTCATCTACTGCCGCAGGTTCAGGATGAGGCTGATCTACTGGTCGCGTCCGGCCCACCAAAGCTGTACGCGGACCTGGCCCGCATGCGCGCTGACGGCCTGCTGACCATTCCGACGACGGTCATGGTGCTGCCGCGCCTTGAGTGCCGCGACGGAAAATGCGGCGAGTGTGTGGTGCAAATGACCGACGGCCCACGGCTAGCCTGCATGGACGGGCCCGCCTTTGATCTGGATGAGGTGGACTGGGAAGCGTGAATGACCGCTATCCGGTAGTTATTCAGTCGCTTTGCATCGGCAATTGGACGATTGCGCTGCCGCGTACGCATGGCCTTCCGCCGCTGCCCTCGCTCCACAGTTCAAGCTCGACAAGGGCTGTGCCGTCATCGTCGCGCCACTTCCGTGAGACGCGGCCATAGTGCATGATCGTCTCGCCGATGAACTCCGGGGAGCGAACCTCTCCGCGAAAGTGGCGCAGGATGCCACGCCGTCCCATCCACCGCGTCGCGGTCTGGCACAGCATGTCCCCCGAAAGATCACCCTGCGCGATCCGCTCCGGCAGGCCCTCAACCTGCGCATAGGCACGATCGTAGTGGATCAGATGGCTGTTGGTCTTCACGAGGCCGTAGAAGAAGACCTGCACGGTTGAGATGAAACGCGGCAGTGGTGTCAGTTCATCACCCTCGTGAACGTCATCCCACACCGGCTCGTCCGTCCACTGCGGCGGCTCGGTGGGCCGCGCCTGCGCGCCATCCTCAAGTTCGAGCACGCCCCATTCACGCCCGGTGCCGTCCGGTGATGACGGCTGCAGCACGATGGCCGTCGTGGTGCGGTCAATCATCACCGTGCGGCCATGCTGGTTCGTGATCGTCATCTCCTTGGTGGTAAAGATCATTGTGCCCGAGCGTCCCTGCTTCTCCTCAACGTCCGTGACCGTTGATTGGTGCGTCAGCACATCACCCGGCCTGATGGGCTCGATAAAAGTCACGTCCATGCCCGTGAAACGCGACTGCGCGCCGGGGATACGCAGTTGGAGGAGGTCATTGCGCGTATCCGGCAGGCCGTCAGGACGGAGATCGGCAATGGCGGTTGGAGGAAAGTTTGTAGAGCCGGTGAACAGCGGTGGCGCAACGATGCCGCCGTACGGGCCGTCTTTGGCACGGTCTTGGTCAACATACGAGGGCCGCACGTCATCGACGGCATAGGCGTAGCGGGCAATCTCATCAAATGTGATGGGCGGCCGGGATTCCGGCTCGGATGTCCGTCCGAGCAACTCCCGCGCTGCTTGCAGCACCTTGCTTGTCATATCTGTCCAGCCCCGATGACTTCTGTGAGTACCAAGCAAGGATACGGCAACATGGCGGCAGCGTTCCCTCACCCCCACCCAACCTTCCCCCGTCAAGGGTGAAGGAGCATCGCCCGGTAGTTAGAGCGTTGCGTGAATCGAGGGAAAAATGGCACAGTGAGCGCCATGACGAATACGAACGACGGCAAGACGGCGCTTGGACACCTGAAGGTTGTTGAGCTTGGCGGCGGCACCGGAGCATCCGCCATGGCGGGGCGGTTGCTTGGCGATATGGGCGCAGATATTGTGCTCATTGAACCGCCCGGAGGGGTTGGGGCGCGCCGCATCGGCCCATTCGCCAACGACATTGACGATCCCGACCGCAGCCTGACGTTCCTCGACCACAACATCAACAAGCGCTCCGTGGTTCTTGATCTCGATACGCCGGACGGGCAGGAGTCTGTGCGCCGCCTCGCCTCATGGGCGGACGTGCTGATTGAGTCGTATGAACCCGGGTATCTGCCGGAGCGCGGCCTCGGCTATGAGGACCTCGCTGGAATCAACCCCGAACTCGTTTACGGCTCCCTGACGCCGTTCGGCCAATCCGGGCCGTACTCGAACTACGCCTCGACGGAACTCATCATCCAGTCGTTGGCGGGGGACCCGTGGGTCTACGGCGACGATGAACGCGCCCCCGCGATGGTGCCCGGCGACGCCACCGCCCGCATCGGCTCCATGCATCTTGTCTACGGCATCCTGCTTGCGCTACGAGAGCGACGGTGGTCGACGCGCGGCCAGCACGTTGACGTGTCGCGGCAGGACATCGGCGTCTGGCAGCTGGTGAGCGGCAGCATCTCCCGCGTCGGGCTGCGGAACGAAGTCTTCCGCCGTCCCGGCAAGGCGTCCACCGGCATCGGCAGCATCTATCACTGCGCGGACGGCGTAATCCAGTTCTTCCCGTCCACCAACGCGCAGTTCCGCGGCCTGGTCACGGGCTGGATGCAGGACTCCACGTTCGACGATGAGGCATGGGACGACACCAATTTCCGCCGCGACAACTACGACATCATCGACGTGGCAATGCGAGAGTTCATGGGCAAGCTAACCGCCGCGGAGATCGAGGAAAAGGCGGCCATCCACGATGTGCCCATGGCGCGCCTGTCCACGATGGCGGAGTTTGTGGAACATCCACACACCGTCGCTCGCAAGTTCATAGTCGATACCACTCATCCCGTCGTTGGCGACTACCGCGCCCCCGGCCCGCCGTACAGGTTTAAGGCCACGCCCTGGGCGATTACCCGCCATGCGCCGCGCGTGGACGAGCACGGCGCCGAACTGCGAGAAATGATTGCAGGGCTGTCATCCATGCCCGCTGACCTGGCGAAATATGTTGCGCGGCGGCACGATCAGCGCAAGCAGCCGCTTGAGGGAATACGCATCGCCGACCTGAGCCGTGTGTTTGCCGGGCCGTTCGGCACGATGCTGCTGGGATTCCACGGCGCGGAGGTCATCCGGATCGAGTCGGAGGATCTGCCCGCGTTCCGCATGCCGATGCAGCCGAACTACCCGGAACTGAACCGCAACAAGCAGTGCGTGACCATCGATATGCGCTCAAAGAAGGGGCAGGAACTCATCAAGGGCATCGTCGCGCAGTCGGATGTTGTGTTTGAGAATTTCCGCCCAACCGTCATGGAGCGCATGGGGCTATCCTACGAGGAACTGCGCAAGGTTCGACCGAATGTGATTATGGCATCTATGTCAGGGTACGGTATGGACGGCCCGATGAGAGATCGGCCTGCGTTTGGGCAGCTGCTGATGGCGTTCGGGGGCTTGTCCTACATGTGGGGGCATCCTGAGAGCGACATCGATACGCGCCCCAAGAATGCGTATTCTGACTTCACGCTCGGCGCGCAGGCGGCCATGGCCGTAATGATGGCGTTGGAACACCGCGATCAAACCGGCGAGGGGCAGCACATCGAGAGTTCCCACGTAGAAGGACTGGCCGCGCTGCTTGGGCCGGAGATGCTGAGCTACCTCATCAACGGGGTCAGCCCGCAGCCGCGCGGCAACGCCAGCGACATATACGCTCCGCACGGCGTCTACCCCTGCCAGGGCTTTGATGCGTGGGTGTCCATCGCCGTCGAAAACGATGAGCAGTGGAACAAGCTCGTTGCGGTGATGGACGAGCCGACGTGGGCGAGTGACGGGAAATTCGCAACACAGGAGAACCGTCTTGCCAATCGCGCCGAGCTTGATGAGCGGCTGAGCGAGTGGACATCCACGCGCTGGGCGGGGCAGATCCAGGTCGCGCTGCAGGCCGTCGGCGTGCCGTGCGGCGCGGTGCAGAACCCGCTTGATCTCCTCAAGGATCCTCAGCTAGAGCATCGTGGCACCATCGTCACGGCGCACCACGACCCGGACTGGTGGGGCACCATGCAGCACCCCGGCGTCTCCCTGCACCTGAGCGCCACGCCCGGCTGGGCGACGGACTCCACGCCCGGCCTCGGCCAAGACAACGACCGCGTCTTCAAGCAGCTGCTCGGCCTCACCTCCGCCGAGATAGAAGCGCTAACGGCGGAGGGGGTGCTGAGGTAGTGTTTTTCTCCAAGGACATCGGAAGGAATGCTTGATGACGAACGATGAAGAACAGCAAAAGACGAACGAAACCGAAGAAACTGAGGCGGTGCCCAAGGAATCGGGGATGCGCGGTCTGTTTGGCAAAGCCCGCTCTGCGGTCTCTGATGGTCTAGATCGGGCTCAAGAAGTGGCTACTCCGCATGTAGAGCGGGCACGGGAGGCCGCCACACCTCATGTTGAGAGAGCGCAAGAGGCTGCTGCGCCACACGTTGAGCGCGTCCAGGAGGCCGCTGCGCCGCATGTTGAGCGTGTTCAAGAGGCCACCGCGCCACATGTTGAAAGAGCCCAAGACATATATGCAAAGACCATCGGAGCGGAGTTCCGTGAAGAATTCACGCGATACGTGAACGCCGCCACGACGACCATCGTTGGCCTCCATCAGGATCAAGCGGCGACCCAGGAGCGCGTCGATCAGTTGGAGAATGAGGTTGAAACGCTAAAGCAGCGCATTGCCGACCTAGAGAATCGCTAACCAGTTTGATGGCCACACCTCTGACAATGAACATCGAGACTTCTCTGACAGAACTTGAGGCTCTGGGGGAGCAATTTCCTGAGGCCGAGTCGGACCGACTGTATGATCTTGCCCGCCAAAGGGCCATCAAGGCAGAGCAATCACTGCTTGAACTGGCTGCGCTCGCAGCAGATCTCTCGATTGATGACATCACCAATCTCGGGTTGGAGCCGGGTGTTGGTCTGCTCAATGTGCCGAATCTACTAGCCACTTACGAGCCTGATTCTGAGAGGGACACGAAGGAATTCCTTGAGATACTCCGCTCTATGAACGATACTCCCGACGCACTGGAAATGGCCCCGCTCATATTGGCGGCAGTAGTTCGGAGATATCCAGATGACCCGCTGGGATTTCTTCAAAGAATCAAGGACGAGGATTGGGATCCTGATGACATCCCTCTGGATGATGTATTTGGGCAGATTAGGGGACATTATTTTGAGGAACTTGTTGTTAGTCAATTAAAGAGCGGACAGGTCTTAGGCGAGTTATGGTTGCAGGCCGGACAAACTGTCGACTTACCGCTTGATCCAACCATACGTGGATGGGATATCCAGATTTTTGATGGGGACACACTCAATGAAAGATTCTCTCTAAAGGCGACCGAGAGCATCAAACGGGTCAAAGAAGCCCTTCAGGAATATCCAAGGTTTCGCGTCGTTGCTACTTCCGAGATTGACGGCACAGCAGAGGACATTCTGACAACCGACATCTCCAATTCTGAACTGCAGGAGGATATGAAGGGTTGGGTTCGAGAGATTAATGAGGCTGAGGATGGAGCTTTTTCGATAGACATATCAGACCCGAATCTCAAAGAGAGAATTCTTAGACAAGCTGAAGAGTCTGTTGAGGGCTCACTGGACAATGCCCTAGATAACGCAGTGGAGATAGCTCTTGACGCCGTCCCGGTAGTATCCGGCGTGATTGTCCTTGTTAGTGAGGGGCGCGCGGTTCTCATGGGAGCGGCGCAGTTGGAGGACGCCCTCAAACGCGGGGCACAACGGCTCGGGAAAGCAACCGCCTTTACGACGGCAGGAGCAATTATGACAGCCGCGTCCGTGCCGGGAATTGCCGTCACTCCAGCCCTATTAGCCGCCCGCGTTTGGGCATCACGCCTCGGCAATCGCGCCACCATGGGAACAATCGCCAAAGAGCACGCGGATACGCTTTTGGCTCTGAGACAACAGCCTCTACAATGATGGTTAGTGAAGGTGAGGAAGCTATAGCGACAGACGAGGCATTACTCCGGCGTATTACGTCCCGTCTGGATGTGTTTGACGGCAAGCCGATCATCCGAGACATGCGTATTTCCGTCGCGTTGATTCTCAGCCTGCTGAGCCAGGTGAATCAATCGAGAACATTCTGGCTGATTATCCACGGCTTGAGCCTGCCGATATCCAGGCCTGCATGGCCTACGCCCGCGCGGCCTAGTCGCCGATTGATTCAGGGAGGCGACGGTTGCCGTGCCGGATGTGAAGAATCTGCACACCGTCTTCAATCGGACGGTAGAAAATCACGTACGGAGTTGAGGGCACGGCGAATGTCCGAATATCAGGGCCTGACTCCGGACGCAATACGCCCATACGGGGTTGGTCCGCCAAGCGAAAGCAAAGAGTTTCCAGGCGATCAACGAGCCTGTTAGCGTTGGCTACGCTGTCAGCGGCTATGTAGTCGGAAATCTGTTGAAAATCACGGAGTGATTGTTCGGAAAAGTTGCAACGGCTCATTCAGCCTGTTGCTCTATTTCTCGAATCCGCTCCCGAACGTCGGCAAAAACCTCTTCGGCGGTGTGGACCTCGCCCCGGGCAATCTGGTCGATGCTGGTCTGAATCTTCTTACGGATGTCCGCGAGTTCCTCTTCGTAGCCTTCGTCACCCGGCCGCAGCAGGCCCATCTCGTCGCCGAATCCGTCGTCAGACGCGCCGTTCTGGCCGGACTCAGTAGGAGCCTCGGCGGAGGTTTTCGTCTTGTTCTTGTCGCTGATTTCCATGCGCCCAGACTACTCCCATGGGCAAGCTGTAGCAACAGACGACGCCCTTACACAGAGGCGCGACATGAATATCATGACAATGGGATTCTGGTAAGGAGGTCTACCATCATGCCCAACATTGAGTTCTATCACTGGTCTACTTGAAACACGTGCAAGACGGCGAAGGCGGTGCTTTCGCAAGCGGGGCACGAGTTTGCCGAGCGTGATTTCTTCAAGAATCGATTCGCCAGGGATGAGATCGTCGAGCTTCTGAACGGGGAGCCGCCGAGCGCGTTGTTCAATCCCCGATCACAGGCTCTCAAGAAGGCGGGCATTGACCCGGCCTCCCTGAATGAGGACCAGACGCTGGATCTGCTTGTGGAGGAGCCCCGCTATTGGCGGCGTCCAGTGGCCGTCATCGACGGCAAGCTCATCGCGGGGGCGAACACCAAGGTACTGGCGGCGGAGCTGGGACTATAGGATGTCAGTTCAGCCGAATCGCCCGGCGTCCCTGCCAAACACGGAGAATGTCGACCCCGTCTTCTATCGGACGATAGAGAATCATGTATGGCGTATTGCGCACGGGTAGAGAGCGAACATCGTACCCAAGGTCAGGGCGCTGTATTCCTAACGAGGGAAAGTCTGCCAAGAGCGCGCAAGTACTTTGGATCCGCCTGATTAAAAGCTCAGCACTCTGACGGCTTCCGCGGGCCACATACTGGCCGATGTCGGTGAGATTGTTCTCGGCCTCATGACTGAAAACGTAGCGGCTCATTCCTTTTGTGAACGAGCCTCCTGCTGATGCACTTCTGCCAAGCGTTTCCTCAGTCTGTCAAAAACCACTTCTGCCGGGATCATCTCTCCACGCGCGCGCTGCTCATCCGCATCGCGTACCCGATTCCGTAATTCCTCAATCTCTTCATTCGTCATGGGTATTTCTTCATACTCGTCCGGGTTCTCGCGCATCTCGAACACGATAAGAGCCGTGCGGACAATCTCGTCAACCGACCTGAACTTACCCGTGTCCAGAAACTTCTGGATTAGGGCGCAAGTATCGTCACTGAGTTGAATATCCATGCCATCACCCTATGTGGATTGCTCCAACGGCGCAAGCTCAGTTACTCCGGTCACACTTTCGACTATCCCGGGTGCCTTGGTAGCTCCACCGTTGCGGTGCCTGGGGTGACCTTTTCGCCGTTCTGGTTGGTGATCAACATTTCAAGGTCAACGACGTGGCGGCCATCGTCGTCAACGCGTTTGTCCGTCACGTGCCCCGTGCATGTCAGAACGTCGTTCTTGAAGTTGATGCCGCGCAGCTGGGCGTTCAGCGTCAGGATCGCGCCCTCGTCGCCGATCCACTTCCGAACGAGCGTGTGCAGATAGGAAACACGGATGCGACCCTGCCCGATGACTGCGGGTTGGCCGTTCTCCTTCGCGCCCTCGTCGTCCATGTGATAGCCCACAAACTCGTCATACGTGGCCGCCCACCGATTCCAGTTCATCAGGTCCGTCACGCGTTCGAACGGCGGCAGTTCCTGTCCGACCTCGACATCGTCCCAATAGAGAACCTCAACGTGCGTCGTCATATCATCGTCCCCGTTGCCGTCACCACGAGATATTCGTGGTACGGGTTGTCTTGACCACCTCGCCGTTCTGCTTTGTCCAGGTTTCCTCCGTGATGTAGAAGATCATGGCGCCGAGGCGGCCGCTGCGTTCATAGAGGTCCGTCACCGTGATGACGCTCGTAATCTCATCGCCCGGCCGCATCCGCTCTAGGTAGACGGTGTCGACACCGCCAAACAGGTAGTTAGGAGGCGCGCCGGGTGGGCGCAGGCTGCGGGCGCTCTCAAGAGCCGCTTGGGCATCGTCGAGATGGTCCGGATGCGGGCCGACGTGCGCGCGTCCGATCATCCACGCGAAGGGGTTGAACTCCTCCGGCGCGATGATGCCGCCCCAGCGGGTCTGTGCCGCGTGCTCCGCGTCCCAATAGATGCGCGGCGGCACCTCCGGCCAATAGATGGAGATGGCGGCGCGGCGGATATCGCTCTCGGAGATGGGCGGCGATGTCAGCGGCGGCGCTTTCGCACCCACCCACGCGCGCATCGCATCGGTAATCAGGGACTGTCCATCGCTGTTCGTCGTCATGGCCGCCTCCGGCTATAGCTTACGCAAGCGCGGCCGGCTCGTGAACCCTCAGTTTATCCCTTGAGTTCCTTCTCCAGGTTTTTGATGAAGTCTTTCATCTGGGAGTTGGCCTTGGAGCGGATGAACGGCTGACCCATCGTGCCCAGCTTGCCCATGAACTGGATATCCGTCGCGACGGTGAGCGTTGAGCTGTCCGCGCCCGCCTCGGCGATCGACGCATCAACGATGACACGCAGCCCGCCGCCGGCCAAGGCCTTGGCGTTCCCCTCGATGCGCCAAGTGTAGTCCTCGGCGTTCTGTGTCGTGGTGAGTTCGCCGTCGAGGCTGATCTTCATCGGGCCGACGCGCGTCTCCATCTTGCCGGAATACGTATTCGGGCCTGTTTCGACGACATTGCTCACGCCGGGAATCAGGCCGGCGGCGCGAGGGACATCTTCCAACAGGCTCCATACTGCTTCCCGTGAAGCCCCCACCTGTGATTCTTGTTCGATCTTCATCCCTTGTGTTTACCCTTTCACCGGTGATGACCGGCTGCTACTCAAGCCCGAGTACGCGGGTCAAGGCACGGCGTGTGAACACCACGGCCATGTCCGTCTTGTACTCCGCGGAGCCGCGGAAATCGGGCGTCGGCGCGCAGAGATCGCGAACCGTCTCGGCTGCCTCTCGCACCAGGTCCGCCGTCGGCTCCTTGCCCACCAGCACACCCGCGACGGTGTCTGCGTAGACTGCGGTCGAATTGACCGCGCCAAGCCCGACACGCACGTCCGTGACAACGCCGCCGTCGACGACGCCGAGCGCGGAGACCGCAACCGTCGGATAATCGTCCGCCGTGCGCGGCAGGAACTTGATGTACGTGGTCTTGGCGTTGGCCGGCGCTGCCGGGACGGTGATGCCCGTGACGATCTCGCCCTCTTCAACGCCGGTTGTGTAGTAGTCCACGAACCAGCCGTCTCGCGCCTTAACCGTCCGCTCGCCGTCCTTGGATGCGACGTGGATGCTCGCATCAAGAACGAGCAGCGTGGGCGGCGGGTCCTGCGCCGGGTCGCCGTGAGCGACGCCGCCGCCGACCGTTGCCGCGTTGCGCACGCGGACCGTCGCGACCTCGCCATAGGTCTCTGTCAGGAGCGGATTGTTCTCTTCAACGACGCTTGACGTTGCCACCTCTTGCTGCGTCGTGCGGCCGCCAATCTGCAGGCCCTCGCCCGTCGAGCGGATGTAGTTAAGGCCGTCGATGTTCTGCAGGCTGACCAGGTGATCAACGTAGATGAGGTCCTGCTTCATCATGTTGATGAGGCCGGTGCCGCCGGAGATGACACGCGCCTCCTCGCCGTAATCGCTCAGCAGGCTGTGCGCCTCCGCCAGCGTGGAGGGCGTGTGGAATTGAAAGTCTCTCATTGTCCACCCCCCTAGTTGCCCAGCCGGATCATTTCGCCGGCCTTCTGAATCGACTCGATAATCTTGTAGTAGCCCGTGCAGCGGCACAGGTTGCCCATCATCCAGTTCTTGATCTCGTCCTCGGTGGGATCGGGATTCTGCTCAAGCAGGGCGCGGGAGGCCATGATCTGGCCGGGCGTGCAGATGCCGCACTGGAACCCGCCGTAGTTCATGAAGGCCTCTTGCAGCGGATGGAGCTTGTCGCCGTCCGCCACGCCCTCGATGGTCGTTATCTGGGAGCCGCCGGCCTGGACAGCAAGCAGGATGCACGAGGAGACGATCGCGCCGTCCATCTCGACGGTGCAGATGCCGCACACGCCGACGCTGCACGCCTCCTTGGTGCCCGTCAGGCCGAGGTCATATCGAATGAAATCCACAAGCGTTCGGCGCGGCGGGACCTCCGCCGTATATTCCGTGCCGTTGATCGTGACCGTTACCGGCACGCGGGCGACTGTATCTGTCGTCATAGACTCCTACCCCTCCCCACCACTGAATTACTGAATTTCGTCAGAAATTGATTATAGCAGTGAGTGCATTCGCGTGCCGCCGTGTGGTACAACTCAAGGCAGCGCTTGCGCCATTCCAATGAACAACGTACGGGCAAGGAGGAACCACGCCATGGCTGCCTATTTGATAACCGATGTTGAGGTGACGGATGAGAACCTCTATGCGCAGTTTCGTGAGCGGATGACGCCTGCCATCGAGTCCTACGGCGGCAAGTTCATCGAGCGCGGCGGCGCGATAGAGGTCATCGACGGCTCCTGGACGCCCACTCGTCTCGCCATCGTGGAGTTCACCACCATGGAGCAGGCGCACGCATGGCTGGACTCGGCTGAGAACCACGCCCTCGACGAGATTCGCAACAGGTCTTCCAGGATCAACATGGTGCTGGTGGAGGGGGTCTAGGGTCTTTAGGGACTTTAGACCCTATTCCGTTTCCGATGCCGGCGCCACAGCAGCCACAGCAACAGCAGTAGTAGCACCAGGATCAGCCACAGGTAGATCAGAGTATTCAGCAGCGTCGGCTCCTGAATAATCTCCGCAGGCTCAGCGGGTGTTGGCGTAGGTGTGGCCGCCGGTGCAGGCGTCGCTGTCGGAGTAGGCGTCGCTGTCGGAGTAGGCGTCGCTGTCGGCGTGGGTGTCGCTGTCGGTGTAGGCGTCGCTGTCGGTGTAGGCGTCGCTGTCGGCGTAGGCGTCGCTGTCGGTGTGGGCGTCGCTGTCGGTGTGGGCGTCGCCGTCGGCATAGGTGTCGCTGTCGGTGCAGGCGTCGCCGTGGCCGTAGGCGTCGGCGGGTCCGGATCCGAGTCCGGGGGCGGATCGACCGTCGGGGGCTCAGGCGCTGGCGGGATCACCGTAGGCCCGGATGAGTCGTCATCGACGATGGTCAGCGTCAGGGTGTTTGTGGCCCACGGGTCGGATATGGTATCGGACGCCAATCCCGACACCGTCAGCCTCCGGTGAGGTTCATCCACCTGGTTGTCATTGGGGATTATCACTATGCCGTTGCTGACCGTCCGGCCCGGCGGGATGGTCAGTGAGTGGGTGGGCATCGTGAAGATGCCGGACGATTGTGGCGGGTCCACCATCACCTGTATCGTCGTCATCGCGACGGACGGCCGGTCCAGGGTGGCATGTACGGTACTGGATTCCCCCTTCTCTGAGATAGAACTAGGCGCCAGTTCCAGCGTAACCCGGGGTTTTGGCGCGTCGGGCGCCGGGGGTTGCGGAGCGGCCTGTCCGGTGTTGTATATCACTCCGCCGCTAGTAGCTACCTGGATGCCGGATGCGGTGATGTCCGCGTCCGCGCCCCAGCAGGCGGCCTTCCCCGCCATGGTGACGGCGCATGTGTGAAAAGCGCTGGCGGCAACGGCGCCAAAACGGACGTAGCGGTATTTTTCCGGTACGGTAACCTGACCGAAATCGGCAGTGGTGCCTGCTGCGCCACCCCAGCAGGCCACTCGCCCTGCCCTGGTTACGCCGCAGCTGTAATAAAGCCCGACGGCGACATCGGCGAAAGCTGCGCCGCTCAACTCAGCCGGCAGGGTGGATTGCCCGTATGCGTTCCACCCCCAGCAGCGCACTGTCCCGTCCGCCTGGCCGTTCTGTCCATCCAGGATGCCGCAGTTATGGTAGGCCCCGGCGTCTATTGTGGAGAAAGTGCCTTCCGGCGCCTCGGCTTGATCGTGATTCTGCCCGTCAGGCGGGGTTCCCCAGCACTTTACCGTGCCGGCCGCTTGCTCATTCTGCCCATCGAGGATGCCGCAGCTGTGATACCACCCGCCTGTAACGGCAGAAAAGGTGGACTGGGCCAGGTCATTCGGCAAGACAGCCTGAGCCGAGGTGTTCAGCCCCCAGCACGTGACCAGCCCGGCCGTTTGCTCATTCTGGCCGTCCAAGACACCACAGCCGTGATACAACCCACCTGTGATAGAGGAAAAGGTCATGTTCATTGGCGGGGTGGATTGGTCGTAGCTGTCTCCTCCCCAGCATTCGACTTTTCCATCGTTCTTTAGGGCGCATGTGTTGTCATACCCGGCGGTAATCTGCCGAACATCGGAGGCCAGGCTCAGCGGTCCTTTGGCGGTGTTCCCCCAGCACACGGCGCCCCCGGCAGCAGTCGTTGCACAGGTGTGGGCCGCGCCGGCGTCTATCGCGCCCGGGCTTGCGGACACGACCGGCAGGGGGTCCCGCTCCTCATAGGGCGTCGCCGCCCCGGAGTCGAAAATCGCAGGGGAGTCCGGACGGTGGATTTCGAAGTTCTGCGCTCCCCAGCACGTCACCGTCCCCGCCGCCTGGCCGTTCTGCCCGTCCAGTATCCCGCAGCTGTGATACTGTCCGGCAGATACATGTGAAAACGTGGCGCCGTTGAGATCGTCCGGCAGCGTCGCCGCTCCATAATCCTCGTCATTCTGCCCCCAGCAGACTGCGCCGCCGTCCGTTCGCACCGCGCAGGCGTGTCCCCACCGCATATCCAACGAGCTGAAGGCCCCTGTCTGGGGCGCATCGTCAACCTCACCATCGAAGTCCAGCCCCCAGCATTTGATCTGACCCGCCTCTTCTCCGTCCCGCACAATCGCGCAGGCGCCATGGCTGGCGGTGGCGATGGCGGCAAAAGAGGTATCCGTCAGTGAGTCCGGCGCCCTTAAGTTTTCTACAATGTCCTGCCTCCCCCAACATTTCGCTTTGCCGTCGTCCGCGCCGCCCTGAACCAGCGCGCACGTGCCAAAAGGACCCGCATCCACCGCGCTGAAGGTGGCAGCAGCCAGTTCCGTCGGCACCGTGGCTAATTCGACACCCCTATCCCCGGAATCCTGGTTCGTCCAGCATCGCAGTAAGCCTGCTGTCTGACCGTTCCGGGCGTCCAGGATGCCGCAAGCGTGGTGCTGGTCTGCGGTGATTGCCGAAAAGGTAATTGGCTCACCGGCGCGGTCGCCGCTGGTAACGGTCGGCGGTACGGGAACTACTTCAGAGGAAGACGACCAGCAATTGACGATGCCGTTGCTGAGCCGGCCGCAGGTGAACTCGTTGCGCCCGGCCACCTCCACATAGCCGGCACTGTCGCTCCGGACGGGGGCGATCGTAGTATGGCCCCAACAGCGGATGTACCCGGCCTTTGTTACTCCGCAGGTCCAAAGCTTTCCCGCTTCGATTTGCGTGAAAACCTTGTCATCGTCATTAACTGGAGCAATCTGCGCCGCAGTGTCCCAGGAACGGCCGCTCCCCACGACAACCAGCGATAAGAGCAACAGCGCCCAGCAGGCCGCTATGAGGGGGTTCCGCCCCCTCATCCACCAACCTCTGCGAGAGGCTTGACATAATGGGGGGGGGGGGGGGGGGGGGGGGTATTAAAGG
>DAOUJJ010000007.1:0-345777 GCA_034422835.1 Dehalococcoidia bacterium
CCGGAGACCAAAGCGCGGCCTAAACGGTGGCCGACGCGATGGAACAAAGCTCCTACTGCGCCGAACCGAACGTCCCAAACCGACCGAAGGCCAGGCACCGATGCGCCCCACCACCACCACCCCAAACCGAAAGGAGAACCCAAAGAACACCCCGAAAAGAGAACCCCACCCCCAACCCAAGACAAAATCCCCTCCCGGTTCGTACTTCGACAAGCTCAGCACGAACGCCCACCACCCCCGTTCGCCCTGAGCTTGTCGAAGGGTGAACCCGTCGGGGATTGGCGGCCTGACCGCTGCTAGGGCGCGGAGGCCCAGCGGGCCAGGGCCTTGTCCGGCGAGGATATTTCGCTCACGGACGTGTAGTAGTAGTCCTGCCACCCGGTTTCGGGCAGTCCGGTGAAGAGCATCAGGTTCAGCGGGTAGTTCTCGCTGTCTGTGGCGCGGCGGAAATCGTCCCTGAACAGGAACGTGGGTTTCTTCAGCGCGATGGCCATCCCCAGTTCAACCATGACCCCCTCGTCCGGCGGCACTCCGTTGACGATGGCAAAGGTGGCGTCGGACTCAACCACGTCGCTGTAGTCCTTTTGCCCCACCTCGTACGCCCATCCCTCCTGGGAGAAATCGACCTGGTTATTCCGCGCGAACGGCTCCCACACCTCCAGTCCCAGCTCCTCCAAGGCGGCGATTATCGGCGGCAGGAGAAGGGATCGTTGCTGCTCAGAAAAGCCGTACGGATTTGCGAGGTAGATTGTCTTTGGCATGTCAGACTTCCGGAATGTTCAGCGGTTGTTGGGGTCAGTGTAACAAGGGTGGCCCTTCGACAGGCTCAGGGTGAACGGAAACGCACCGCTCGTCCTGAGCTTGTCGAAGGATGAGCGGCGGAGGGGGACATTGACCGAATGGGGTGGCGCGGGGATACTGAGTGCCGAGGTCATGCTAGGCGGGGAGCCAGCGGTGCCCTGTACTCGCAATCCGCTCTAGCGAGGCTGAATTCCCTCTTGAGGGCTGTGGTCCGAATGACGCGAAGCGCCCATACGATGTTGATGTTCGGGTCCCGTGCGACGAAGTCGTCTGAATCTCGCCAGGTCCGGAAGGAAGCAACGATAAGGAATGTCCTTCGGGCGCCGCGGGAGCGCCTGGGCTGAGTCGCGTGTTCGTTTCGCCCATACGGTGCCCAGTTCGAGAGGGGGTGCATGGCCTCTCCTAAACGTCCCCGCCTCAACAAGGCGCTCGGACAGCATCTGCTGGTCAGCGAGGGCGTGCTTGACAGCATCATCGAGGCTGCCGAGCTGTCGAGCGACGATATTGTCGTGGAGGTCGGCCCAGGCACCGGCCTGCTGACCCGCCGCCTGCTCGAAATCGCCGGTCACGTCATCGCGGTGGAGATCGACGCGGACATGGTGGAACAGGCGAGCGCGATGCTATCCGAACACCAAAATCTGACACTCGTCCACGGCGACATCCGCGACCAATCACCGGCGGATTTAACCGGCGGAAAGCCCTATGTTGTCGTCGCAAATCTGCCCTATTACGTCGCGTCTCCCACCGTTCGCCTGTTCCTTGAGTCCGACCATCCACCGCAGCGAATGGTGGTGATGGTTCAGCGGGAGGTGGCGCAGCAAATGACAGCCCCGCCGGGCAAGTCCAGCCTGCTGACAATCGCCACGCAGGTGTTCGCGGACGCGCGAATCGTCAGGCGTGTCAGGCCCGGCAGCTTTGTGCCCGCGCCCGGCGTTGAGTCCGCCGTCGTTCGGTTGGACGTCCTGCCGGAACCGCGCGTCTCCGACGACCAGCAGCCCCAATTTTTCGGTGTGGCGCGCGCCGGTTTCAGCGCCCCACGCAAGCAGCTGCGGAACTCACTGGCCAATGGGCTTGGCACCGGGGCGGAGTTCGTGGACGCCGCGCTTGCGACAATCGGAATCGACGGCCGGCGCCGCGCGGAGACATTGACCATCGACGAGTGGGCGCCGATCGCCATGGTCATGCAGCGTCTTCTGGGCGCGGACAAAAGTGAGCCGTCATGATTCACGTTACGGCGAACGCCAAGATCAACCTCAGCCTTGAGATCACCGGGCGGCGTGACGACGGTTTCCACGAACTCATCTCCGTGATGCAGGCCGTCGACCTGTCCGATGAACTGGTCGCGCTTCCTGCGCCGGACGGCTCACTCAGTCTTGAGTGCAACGACCCTGCCCTCCTGGAAAGCGACGACAACACGGTGCTGACGGCGGCGCGCCTGCTGAAAGAGTCGTTGGGCATCGAGCAGGGCGCGCGGCTGCTGCTGCGCAAATCGATCCCCGTTGCGGCGGGGCTCGGCGGCGGCAGCGCGGACGGCGCGGCGGCCTTGGTGGCGCTGTCATTGCTGTGGGACGTTCCTGTGCGGCGTCAGCGTCTGTTGGAAATTGCAGCGGAGGTCGGCTCCGACGTGCCGTTCTTCATGGGTGAATCACCGACGGCGCTCGTGGAGGGGCGTGGCGAGACCATCACCGCCCTGCCCGCGCCGCCTCCGATGTGGGCCGTGATCCTCGTGCCGGAGGTCCCCGTGCCGTCGCCCAAGACGCGCGTGCTCTTTCGGATGCTGGATGAATCGTTGTTCAGCGACGGCGAGCGGACACGGCAACTGCGTGAACTGATTGAATCCGGCTCACCCCTGTCCTCCGTTCTCCCCAACGTGGCAGCGTTCAACACGTTCAACGGCGTGGCGGACCGCGCATTCCCCGGCATCGTCAGGTTCCGTGATTCGCTGCGGGCAGCCGTCGGGAGTGAAACCAACGTCAGCCTCTCCGGCGCGGGGCCGTCTCTTTATGCGGTTCTGCCCACGCAGGAAGATGCGGAGAGCGCGGCGGCAACCCTCACTCACGAGGGGCTGACGCCCATCGTCGCGGGGATGGTGGAGCGGCCTTTAACCCTACTGGAGCGGTGAGGGGCGGCCCTTCGACAGGCTCAGGGCGAACGGGTAGCGGTGTCACTCCCGCTGTCATTCTGAGCGGAGCGCAGCGGAGTCGAAGAATCCAAAAACGTATTTGACCTGGCAAGTGAGATTTTAGATTCCTCGGCTGCGCTCGGAATGACGGAGGGCGGGCCCTTCGACAGGCTCAGGGTGAACGGGAGTGATAGGCGCACCGCTCATCCTTCGACAGGCTCAGGGTGAACGGGTGATTACGTTGCGGCGTGGGCGATGTCGCGGGTTTCCTCTTCCTCGTCCGTGCCCGTGGATTTCTGCCATTTGGGCGGCGCGGCGAACCACAACGCGATGGAGCCGATGACGAGCAGCCCCGCAATCACGTAGAACGCGATCGTGTAGGAGCCCGTCACATCGAACGCATACCCCGTCAGCGGCGGGCCGACGAGCGCCGTCGGCAGGATCAGCAGGCTGAGCAGGCCGAAGATCGAGGCGAATGCGCGTATCCCAAACGTCTCCAGAGGCAGCAGCGTCATCAGCGATCCCATGCCGCCAAAGGCGACGCCGAATATCGGAACGAATATGAGCCACACGTATAGCGACGTGCCCCCGTTGATGAGGACGAGCAACCCGAACGCCTGCAGGAACAGGCTGCCGACAAACACCTTTCGCGCCGCGAATCTATCCGCCAGGTCGCCCAGCAACACCTTGCCCACCATGCCGAATATCGCAATCACGCTCAGAACCCACGCCGCGCCGGTGGAGCTCATGCCCTCCGCCTCAAGGTGCGGAATGATCTGCGTGAGAACGGACTGATACGGGATTGTCGCCAACAGTAGCCCGCCTGTCATGAGGACAAAGGCCCGGGTGCGTATCGCGTCGCGGATGGTCATGCCCTCCTCGAGCACCGCCGAGGCCGAGGCATCCACCTCCTGTTGTAAGGCCTGCGTTCGCCGCGGCGTTTCCCTGATGGTGACGGCGATTAGCGGTATCAGCAGAGCAATCGTCACGCCAAAGATGAAATACGTCGCCCGCCAGTCCGTGAGGTCGATGAGCGTCCGCGTCTGGGCGGAGAAGATGAACCCGCCGAAGTTCGCGCCCATCGCCGTGATGCCCACCGCGCGGCCACGCGCCTCCGTGAACCAGATGCCGATGAGCTTGCCGACGGGCAGCATGATTGCGCCCGGCATCCCCGCGTACATGAGGATGTTGAGGGCGTAGAACTCCCACAACTCCGTCATCCACGGGCGCGGCAGGAAACTGGCCGCGAGAAGCAGGTACGAGAGCATCATCACGCGCGATGAGCCGAAGCGGTCCAGCAGAGGGCCGGCGATCGGGGCCAGTAGACCCGTCATCGCGAAGAACGACAGCGAGACGTTCACCTCGGCGCGCGTCCAGCCGAACTCCTCCTCCAGCGGCGCGACGAAAACGCCGTAGGAGTACTGGAGCATCCCGACCGTCAGGGTGAAGCAGACGAACAGGACGCCGGCGATCACCCAGCCGTAATGGGGTTGAAATCCGAACATGACCCGCGGTTGCATACTAAGATGGTAGCGCACACGCGGGCCCGTAGCTCAGTGGCAGAGCAGTCGGCTCATAACCGATCGGTCGTAGGTTCGATCCCTGCCGGGCCCACCACCCCGGATAGTACTGCGAACTCCGTCACTCAGGGCTAGCTCTGCGTTATCTGCCGCGCCTATCGGACTGTCCTCCGGCATGGGGATCGTGTAGATGATGGTGGCTTTACCGGGCCTGATCTGAATCTCCTTCACGAACGAGCGGATGTAGGATCGCGTTTCGGTCAGTTGGCTGGTGCGCAGGAATTCGCTCATGTCGGCGGCGAAGGCCGCGATGGTCTCCGCCCGATCCAGAAACGCCCTTCGCTCCGCCACCACGGCCCGGGTTTCGTCCGCAGCCTGCTCCAGCTTCTCGCGGCGGCCCCGGAGCTCCCTGACGCGTTCGGCGGCGTCGGTCATCTCCATGTCCGTTGTCTCGATGACGTTCCAGATGCGAGCCAACCGGCGCTTAACGTCTTCCAGTTCGCCCTCAATGGACTCCAATCGTCCGCGCTGTTCGTGCGCGAGTCCGTCCAACTCCTCATCCAGCGCTTGGACGAGTCCCCGAATGTTTCCCTCGCTGAGGACGTTCTCGCGGAGGTTGCGGATGATCGTCTCCTCGAACGACTTGGCGTTGATGCGGGGCGTCTCGCACGAGCCGCTGCCGGATTTGAGGATGGACTGACAGACGTAGTAAGTGTATTTGCCGCTCTTGGCCTCAGCGGCTGTCAGCATCTTGCCGCAGAGGGCGCACGTGGAGAGCCCGCTGAGCAGGTACGGGCTGGTCGCTCTCCTCGGATGGACGGTCTTGGGGGAGCGTGCCGCAAGGAGCCTCCCCACCCGCCTGAACTCCTCATGGGTGACGATGGCAGGGAAGGCGTTCTCGACGCGGACGGGTGGCGCGCCGTCCTTGGCGTTCGTGCCCCACACTAGTGTCCCGGTATACGCCTCGTTGACGAGGACCTTGTGGACTGAGGTGATGCGCCACTTCTTGCTGGTCGACGTGGCAACGCCCTCTTCGTTGAGAGTCTTGGTCACCTCCATGAGGGATTGCCCTTTGAGCACCATGTCGAAGATGCGACGGACGACGGCGTCGGCGGGCGCGTCGAACTCAAGGCGGGGGCGCTTCTTCGCCCCGTCCTGGACGTAGACCCTCCGGTATCCGAAGGGAGAGCCGGATGTCACCCAGAAGCCGCGTGAGGCCGCCTCGCGCATGCCGCGCGTAACCTCTTGGGCAAGGTTCTCGGAGTAGAACTCATCGACGCTCTCGATGATGGCCTCCATGAGCTTGCCAGTGGGTGTGTCGTCCGCGTGCTCGGTGATGGAGACGACTCGTACACCCTTGCGCCTGAGCATGGACTTGAAGGCGACGGCGTGCTCGCGCTTGCGGGTGAACCGCGAGAATTTCCACACGAGGATCTCCTTGAAGGGCGCGTCCGTCGCGGTGGTGGCATCGATCATCTTCCGGAATTGGGGCCGATCTGCGATACGGCCGCTCTCCGCCTCGTCGATGTACTCCCGGGCGACTACGTAACCGTTCTTGTTGGCGTAATCCCTGAGCGCCCTCAGCTGCGCCGCGACGGACAGGTCAACATCCTGCCGGTCACTGGAGACGCGGGCGTAGAGGGCTACAGCTGCATGTGCTTCTTCTTCATGTTTTGCTGTCATTGTTGGACCTCCTTCGAAAGGTTAGGTGATGAGAATGAAAAACAGGCCTCATCGATACTTGTCATAACCATACGAAAGTAGTCAAGGGCTTTTGAGGCAGGATGGAGAAAGTGCTTACAAATGACTGGGCTATGGTCAGTGCGATATCTGGGCATCAACCCTCGTCGCCCCATAGAGTGAAGCCATACCTCACGGGGTCCAACACTAGCTCCCTTGTCGATCCACTTCTTCAAGCTCGCCGAGAGATTGGGGGTGAGGAAGTTCCAAGGGAGTGGGCACATCCAACAAGGTAGGAAATGCGTAAGGGCAGCTGATTGCAGCAGAGGATCATCAGTCCCATATCCCTTACAGACGCAAATGTCGGCGAGTTCTCATTAAGGAGCTGATGACGCACCGTCGTCGAATACTCCAGTTGTTGAGTTTGGGTCGGCAAGGTAAGCTGACAATGCGCACGGAGAAATCACGAGAGTAGCTATGAAAACACTGGGTGAGCGGATTCGCGAAATACGAGAAGAGAGAGACATGTCGCTGCGCGAACTGTCGTCGAAGATCGGAGTGACTCCGGCATTCATGTCTGACATCGAACTTGGGAGAAGGTTTCCGTCAGACAAGAATCTACTCGCTATTGCCAATCAACTGGATATTGATGCCGAGGATCTAGCGCAATTCGACTCCCGGCCACCGCTTCAGGAGTTCAGGAAGGCTACACATATGAACCCCGAGTTCGGGTTCGCATTCCGGCAGCTCTTGCAGAGCAACATGAGCCCAGAGGAGTTGGTCAAGTTGGTGGAGGACTGGGGCGCACGGCAAGAAGGTGAAGGAAAGAGTCCCCAATGAAAATCATGAGATCTCAGTCAGGCCCGTTCGCGGAGCGGCCATTCTTTGAGACCTCCGAGTTCGAATCGATAGCATACGACGAACTCCGGAGCGTCGGTCTACTGCGCAGTGATCCTGGACCTACCAGGATCGACCGGTTCATCGAGAAGCGATTTGGTGTAACCCCTGAATTTGAAGAACTGCCCGACGGTATCTTGGGGTTCACAAAGTTTGGGACTTCCGGTGCAGAGTCCATTGTTATCTCACGTTCATTGTCTGAGGACCCTCAACAGTCGTCAATTCGGCGGTTGAACGCCACCCTTGCTCATGAATCTGGCCACGTGCTTCTGCACAGTCATTTGTTTGCTCTCGAATTGACAGAGGGTGTTGTGCCACTCTTCGAGGCTGAAGTCGATGTCCATGGCCAGAGAGTCCTGTGTCGATCAGAGTCCGTCGGTGGTTTAGACGGATCAGGTATCGTGTCCGCTTACGGTGGACGTTGGTGGGAATATCAGGCCAATCAGATGATTGGCCCACTGCTCATGCCAAAACAACTCGCTGTCGAAGCCGTCGTCCCCTTTTCAGCGACACAGGGGGCACTTGGCATCAGCGTTCTCAAGGAAGAGCGTCGAGAAGAGGCCGTTGAAGTACTGGCCGAGCTGTTTGACGTCAATCCCATTGTGGCGAGGCTCCGGCTCGCGGACATATGCCCGCGATCACTGCAATTGACGCTCTAAAAAATTTTGCGTACAATGTCAGCGTTGTAAGCATATATCAGCGTATTACCGTCCATAAACGGTAGAAAGGCGATTGTCGTGACCAGTCCAACGACGGAAGAGTACAAGTATGAGATCGACATTGGGGGTGAGCTCAAGCCCTGGTACCGAGACGAGATTACGACGGAGGAGATTGCCGATCTCGGAGGCTGGAATGTAGCGGATGGCGTGATTCTGGTCAATCTCGTAGATGGAACGGAACGCACCCTAAAGCCTGACGAAGTGATCAAGCTGGAGCCGGGCATCGGTTTCTCCAAGAAGATGCGCTTCAAGAGGGGATAGGTGCCGTGCAAGAACGACTTGATGAGGAAATTGCGTTGGTCAGAAGGAAATACCCTGCGGCCGTCCTGCATGAAGAGGGACGCTGGGTATTGATTCCTTCCTATCCCCTACCCCAAGGATGGAATCGTTCCGAAACGGAAGTGGCTTTCCAGATCAACGATGGGCATCCCGGCGTGCCGCCCTATGGATTCTATGTACCGATAGGCCTAGAGTTCGAGGGGCATCGCCCGGTGAACTACACGGACCCAGCAACGGAGCAGCCACCATTTGATGGGACATGGGGACTGTTCTCTTGGGTCCCTGAAGACGGCGAGTGGCAGCCAAAGGCCGAAGCAGAGAAGGGATCAAATCTGCTCGATTGGGTGAACGGATTTACCGTTAGGTTTGCGGATGGAGTATAGGATGAGACAGGTTCTACTTAGAGCGTCCGAGGACCTCTACCAGCGGATTGTGGGCCACCTTATCGAGCGACAAGGGGACATCGAATCGTTTGCCTTCGCGTTCGCCAAGAAACTCCAACATCCGAACGGGAATGAGGAATTTGCATGCGTCGATGTCATGCTGGTTTCCCCTGATCATGTTGAGCATGATAGTCAATACCACAGCGTCATCAGTGATGCAATCTTGAGTGACGTCTTCAAAAGGGCTCACGATCTGAACGCTTCAATCGTGGAGTTCCACACGCACTTGGACCCATTCCCCGCGGAGTTCTCAGACACGGACTGGGAAGGCATTGAAGACACCGCTAAACATGCCTTGTGGCGACTTCGTGGCAATCCTTACATTGCAGTCGTCGTAACATCCGCTGAGTTTGACGGCGTAATCTGGAGAACCGATCGAGATGAGCCGGCTCAACTTGATGCGATTAGCATTGATGGGCGGTTGCTGGAACCCACCGGACTCTCCTTGCGGAGACGCTTAGGGCACAGATTTGACCGTAATATCCGCTTCTTTGCACATGAGGGACAGCAGAGACTACTGCAGTTGAGTGTAGCTGTTGTAGGCGTGGGCGGTCTGGGGACGCATGTTGTCCAGCAACTCTCGCTGTTGGGAGTGGGGAAGCTGATTCTAGTCGATCCAGACAAAGTTGATGAAACGAGCTTGAATCGTCACGTTGGCATTCGAGCTGATGACCCTGCGACCGGATTGTCGAAAGTCGAACTGGGATTCAGGACGGCAACCGATGCCAACCGCGGCATCACGATCGTCCAGATCCCGGAATCATTGCGAACGGAAGCGGCTTTCGAGGCCATTCGTGATTGCAATTATGTGATTGGATGTCTCGACAATGAGGGTGCACGACTTATCCTCAATGAGCTTTGCTTGGCATACAACAAGCCCTACATCGATCTGGCCACAGACATATCTGATGATGGCAAACAGTACGGTGGGAGGGTCTGCGTCGTTCGGGATGGCAATGGTTGCCTCATGTGTACAGGGAACATGGATGTGCCGGAGGCCCAACGTGATCTCGCAGGTGAATCACAAGCGAAAGACGTGCGGAAGATCTATGGAGTCGACCAGCAAGCGCTTAGCAGAGTTGGTCCATCCGTTGTCTCTATCAATGGAGTAATAGCCTCGCTAGGTGTAACAGAGTTCATGTTGATGGCAACGGAGTTGCGGCAGTCCCCAAAGAGAGTCCTCAAATACCATGGCGAGCGTGGAATCGTTACGGAATCTAAAGACGATCTAACTGCAGGTTGCCACTACTGTATGAATATACGGGGCAAGCGTAACGAGGCTGGCGTTGAGCGCTACATCAAGGAGGCAACCAGGGCAAGCCATCACTTGGAGGAGAGCGATGTATAGAATCGGTGAACAGCCCGGCGTAGGTGCATACGCCGGGAATCACCGAGGTGCCATATGACCCCCCCCCCAAGTACAAAATGAAGGAAGGTGATTTTCAGATGCAGTGTTTAGGTATAACTAAGGCAGGCGGCCAATGTCGCAGGACGACCAACAGGCTTTGGTGTTGGCAGCACTCATATCAAGGGTTCATCCTCGCTGTCGTAGCGTTTATCGTGGTTTTCACTGTCATCTCCTGAGGTCATCAAGCGCACTTTTCTTAGCGAATCACAAGCCGTTCAAAGAAGCCCGCAGCAGCAGACTAGTTCGGGCAATGTAACGTGCCCTCTTGGAATCGTGCGCCAATCGGGTTCCCTGGGCCCATTGTGGAGTCAGGCTATTGGCCAGAGAACCTACGGACGGCGATAGGAATGTGTATTCCACGCGTGTACATCTCCGCGTGCGCAACTCGACGAAAGTGCGGAACAATGATCGGGTCCTCGGCGACGATAAGGACTGTAGGCAATACGCCATGGTCATCAAGTGGACGTGCAGTGGAGTAGTAGCGGAGATAGGGCGCAAGACGTTGTCGCATGGTCGATGGCCGAACGGCGCGACGTTCCCACTCAAGGAAGAATGCTCTCGTCTCACTCCCTCGCCGCATCATTCCGAAGGCATCGGGGTTCACGGATCGCAGCGTGCCCTTGTGACGGAAATAGCGAGACGCGCGGTGGGGAGGGTCTAACTGCACGATTTCCCAACTTTCGGTACGCGCCCGCTCCGCCGTGAACGCGAGATAGTTGTGGACAGCGTCGGTGTGTTCAATGTGTCGGAGGAGTTGTCGGACGCGCCTGCCGGAAATGTTGCGCCAGGTGGGCGGCAGGGCGAGGTCACTTAGGGTTATACTCCACCTCTTTCGGGCCATTCCGACTGCGGTTCGATCCCGACGCGCGAGCATGCCGAGTGCGTGATCACTAAGGACGAGGCGGCGTCCACCGATGCTGACGATTTCAAGGAGGCCTGCGGCCGTCAGCGGTCCCGTCACATGAGAAAGTCTGGAGGGTTGCAGACCGATTAAACGAGCCAAGTTGCCGTGCGTGATTCCCGGCCAATCGGCGACGGCGTCCAACACTCGCTTCTCTGCGGGATGCAGGGCACTGGGAAGGAGCCAGTCTGGGGCTTTAGCGAATGATGCATCGACCACAAGCGGAGTCGGAGTAGTAGATTTGGCCGGTTGCGGCTCGACGGGCAGCGAGCCGTTGATAGAGACCTTACGCAGGATCGATGCCACGTCGAGCTGCGCATCGCTGCCCGGCAATTGCCAGACAGCTCCATTGCCTTGAGCCACGTTATGTTCCAATGCGAGAAAGGTCGGGATACGGAAGCGGGAGAGCGATCCACGTATGTGCCGCAGCCGGGTCTCGTCATGGCTCACAACCAACAGGCTACTGGGTCTGGGCGCATCTCGGAGACGGGCCGTTCTCTTCCCGAACGACGTTCGGTCGGACATCCGCCCCTGCCGAACGATGCCGAGAACGCGACCTCCCGGGAGAGTGATGCCAGCGTCCAGAGGAGCAGACCGGTACCAGATCAGCCCGACCGGATGCTCGATGTCTACGATTGCGGCAACTATCCTATAGACGATTCCTACGAGGTCCAGCCGCTCCAGAAGCAGCCTCTGCCATTGCATCGACACCGGATACCTGCGCAGAGCTTCCGCCACATCGATCCCTTCTATCTCGGCAAGGGCACGGACTCCTTCGGCAGTCAGATAGAATCGTTCCACACGGGGCAGCGACGGAGTCGCATGCGGCACCGAGCCGACAAGCCCGGCGTCCTCAAGCTGCCGCACGGCGGCATAGATGCCGGCCTCCGACCTGCCTGTCACAGCAGCGAGCGTCTGTCTGTCTAAAAACGGCATCTCAGCAAGCTGGAGAATAGCCTCCATCGCCACTCCCTGCGGCTTCACGTGCTAACCTCGGTCTCCGGCTCGTCGCCCGCCTTCCCTTCGGACTGTTCCTTCCCCTTCCTGCTTCTGGCCCGTCTGCGCTGTGGTTTGGCGTCGATGGGCGGCTGCTCACCCACGGCGTTCTGCCTTGTCCTCACGGATTCCCGAAACTCCTCGACGGCGTGGTCGATGTCCGAGTCCTGCGCCGAAAGAGTTTCGTACGGCGTGGTGTAGTTGATCGTCTCCTCGCGGATACGGTCTGCCACCTCCACGTCGCCCTGTTCGGGTTTCCGCACCTCCATCGAGAAGGCGGGAACCCGCTCTGTCCCGATTGTCGCCCGCACGTAGCAGTGATGAACCGGCAGCGACGTGATGTCGTCCACGTTCACGCGGTCCGATCCCAGCTCGGGCACCAGCTGACGCGCGTCGCTCCCCGCCACCTGGAAGACTGCAAGACAGCCGACGTTGGCGAGCAGGCTGTCGCGCATCGAGTCCGACAGGTCGCCGAGCGTGGCGAGGCTCTGAGTGGCGAGGATGAAGCTCGCCCCGAACTTCCCCAACTCCGAAAGCATGGACTCGTAGTCAACGCCCGGCATGGACTGCATCTCGTCGACAACAACGAGGACGCCGCGCCGTTCATTGAATCTCTGAGCGCCCTGCTCGCGGATGACCGCATCGACGAGATTGAGCACGGACGCGCCGACCAGCGCCGACGTATCGCGTCCGGCAACACCCTGCGCCGTCGAGACCAGGAGGATGCCGCCATCGTGGATGGTCCTCCGTACGTCGATGGTGGATCGCCTTTGCCCGAGGATCGCCCGCGCCCGCTTTGACGTGGAGTAGTAGGAGAGGCGGGTCTGCACGGGGGCCAAGGCCTCCATGCGGTAGTTGCGGTGCCAGTTGCCGAAGTCGCGCTTCCACCACGCCAGCAGATGGACATCGTTCACCTGGGCAAGCACATCGTTCCGGAAATGCTCGTTCTCGTCCGAGAGCAGCCTCAGGCCGTCGAGGATCGTGTACTGGCTTTCCGGGTCCCGATTCTCATTCACCTCGTGCAGCGTCTTGACGACCTGTTCCAGGATGGACTGCATGCGCGGCCCCCACTGATCCCAGAGCCCCCGCGCGATGCGCACGACCGAATCGGCGGTGCGGTCGCGATCGGTGAAGACGCGGGTATCAAGGAGGTTGATGCCCGGCGCGCCGTTCGGGTCGGCGAGATCGATCAGCCTGACCTGGTCGACCAATGAGTCCGGCACATGTTCCAGCAATGCCGCGACGAGATCGGCATGAGGATCGATGACGACGATAGCGTCGTCGTTCAGACCTGCCGCCTTCTCCGCCATGCGGTCCGCGACGATGTGCTGCATCAGCGTCGACTTGCCCATGCGTGTTCGGGCGACGTAGAGGTGGTGGCGGCGCATGAGGTCGTCTGGAAAGCGGATGATCGAGTCTTTGTCCGCATCCGCTATGCCCACGTACGCGCCGTCTCGAACCGCATGCGGCGGCGGCGCGAGCAGGCGGGAGCCGGAGCGCTCGACCGGCGGCGTCTCATCCGAAGGGCTTGGCGGATGCCACAGACTCGCGAGTTCCCGGACGCCGAGGATGCTGCGCTTGCCGAACAGTCCTGGGCCGGGCGGATGAAGCGTGATTTTCTCGGCAGCGGGGCGCATCTTGCCGACGACGACGTGCGCCCCTGCGGAATTGTCGTAGTGGCGGTAGGCCGTCGCAACGTCGCCCAGAAGGTCCATGGCGCGACGCTTGCCGCTCCGTATCGGCACGATGGCCGTCACCTGGAACTGCGCCTGAAAGGCCGTCCGCCCCACCTTCTCCTTCACCATCTGCGGGTCGAAGTACCGGGGGCCTCGGGACTTGAACTTCGCCCACAGGATACCGACCGTGAGCAGAACGAACACCGCGCCGCCCACGATGGCGCCGGCCCTCAACACGTCACCCTGCTGCCAGAACCTCCACGCATTTATCCCCACGAACGCCAGGATTGCGAGCATCACCATTCGGACGACCTCGCTCTGGTTGACGCGGGCCTGCTCCGTTTCGGCGCTCCGGTACGACTCTCGCCGGCTGGTCTCTTCCTGGTACCCCGCTGACCACAGAGGGCCGAGTGAACGCAGCAGGATCCGAGAGACGACCCGCTCCCCGGAGCGCAGTTTCGACAAGGCTCCGATGACGGCGAGCATGGGGTCGGAACCTTGGTGGACGAGATCGTCGTCCCGGAACTGACGCAACGGCACATGGTCGGGGCCGCTGGATCTCAGCGGCATCGTCCACGCCTCTTGTTCGTCTCCGATAGTGAGCGGATCGTCGTCGGGCGAGAGTTCTTCGATCATCGCCTGCGGATAGTGCGCCGACACTTGGCGGCGGATCGCCCGCGCGTCCTGGCAGCGCACGAGGATGCGCACGCCGTCCGCGTCTCCGGCCAGTTCCAGCGAGAACGGCTCCGGCACGGCGATTGACTGAAGCATGTTCTCGACGCCGAGCATGGTCCGCTCGCCGGAGCGAGGCGGCCTGATTGATAGCAGGACCGGTGGGCCTGGCTTCCGCGATTGAAAGATGCGCTTCAAGCAACTGAAGGGATTCATAGGCACCTCCTCTTGACTCCGGCCTTTGCCGCTTGGATAAGCACATATGTACTAGTATACTGCCCTGAGGGACGGATTTTCCCGCAAGAGGCGTCTGACAGTCAGGGGGCTGTACAGGGATTCAGGTTATGTGGACACCAGAACTGAGGCTGTGTTTAGCACGTCGTCACGCGCAAGAACCGAAGGAGACCGATGAATTGAGTAAGCATTTTGCCCGTCACGCGGTTCCGTTCGGACATGACAGTCTCCCAATTCAGGAGCGGCCACTTGTCAGGAGGACGGAACAACAAACGGCTGACAGGTCCAGATTGCAGAACGTCCAGTTGGCAGGTGGATGTCGAAGGGCGGATGTATGACCCCGGACAACATGCAAAGTGAGATTGAGAATCAGGACGGACACCTTCTTGCATTCCTCGATCTGCTGATCAGCCAGCGCGGTCCGACGGCGACGGCGGAGATGCTGGGGGTCAGTTACAGAACGATCGCGAGAACCCTGGAACGGCGGCGGCTGTCCAGGGTCATTATCCGAGCGCTTGAGGGAGCGATGCTGTCCGATGCCAACCCGGCCGTTCAACAGTTGGCGAAAGAGGTGGCGGACGTGCGTAAGAGCGTTGGCCAGCTTGCCGAGCGTGTTGAGGCTCTGGCGACGATTCCGGCGCAGCAGGACGGGGCAGAACTGCGGTCGTTTCGAGAGGAAAACGACAAGACGGTGAGACTCCTCGGGCGTCGCATTACGGCATTGGAGAAGCAGGTTCGCGAGGATTCGGCAGCTGAAGAGGATACGAAGCTGTCGGCCAAGGCGTTCCGTGAGCCATCCTCGTCGACGAGACGACCGAGTAAGAAGTGGTATCCACCTCGGGTGTTTCCGACACTCGTGACGGCGAAACCAGCCGTGGACGATCATGTCGTCTACGGAAGGGCGTGGCCGTTGGTAAAGGAATGGCGGAGGCTCTCAAAGAGTCATGCACATGGGGGCCGAACGCTTGCGTGGCTGAAACGACAGGAGCGCATCCTCGAACTCGAAGTCGTGATGCTGGACGAGCACAGACTCACCTTGCCTCCGGAGGATCGGCCCATCGACGAGACACTGCGGACACAGACTCTGGCTTGGCGTAGGGACGATCTGCGGACAGTGCGGAGACGTATCGTGCGGCGGCTCATATGGCGCTGGGTCAGGCGGATTCTGACCTTCGGCGTGTGGTGGGGCTGAGCGGTTATGGCGTTGCCGGACTCCTGCTACAGCAGGACGTAAACGAGAACGAATACTGAGAGCACAAGGGCAGCCACCGTTCCGCCGGACGCTGCCATGACCGCCAGTCCGATGGGTGTCTCGGCCGTCCATCGGATAGCGACTACCGCGGCGAGCACTGTCCACATGAAGGCCATGAGCACCGCTACCTCGCCCACGAACGGAATGGGTGTCAGCATCAGCAGGATGCCAGGTGCGAACACGAAACCGAATCTGCGGACGAATTGCAGGTAGGTCACCCTCTCCACCTCGACCTCGAAGCAGACGGCCAGTACTCGCGTGAGTGCCCATGCGGACACGCTGAACACGAGCCAGTAGAACATTCCCCACAGCGCCATTACGGTGAAGCCACCAGCCGCTCCACCGACAGCGCCGCGCATGGCATCGTGAATGGCTGACCCGGTTCCCCACGCAGCCGCGACGACGAGCACTGCCAGAAGGGACTGCCGGATCGCTCCTGCATCAAACGCAAGCTCCCAATAGAGCCCTTTGTCGCCAAAGGCCGCGCGCGCCATGCGGCTTGCGAGTTGTCTTATGGATTTGGTCATGGCAATAGTTTAGGCAGACTCAACG
Organism: Dehalococcoidia bacterium; assembly: GCA_034422835.1. Classification (GTDB taxonomy): domain Bacteria; phylum Chloroflexota; class Dehalococcoidia; order UBA6926; family UBA6926; genus VXMO01. The sequence continues at coordinate 16,153 of DAOUJJ010000007.1, forward strand.
AGTTTCGGTGATTCGAGCTTCGGCAAGCTGGGCGACGCCAACAAGCCTAGGTATGTCTTTACCGAACCCCACGTCGGCTACCGTATGCGGGGGGGGGGAGCCCGGATTCTCGAACCAGTTCAGTTAAGGCTTTGTCTCTCGGTCGTGCGATGCCAAGGGCCGGGCTATGTCGATGTTGGTCCCCGCTGGAAGACTCCGGCCCTGGCCTGTTGCCCTCATGCACGGGCAACACTGGTGCATTTGCCGGATGTGTAGATGATTACATCGAAACCCACGAATCGTCACCTGAACGAGGGGAACAAAACAGATGAGAGATTGAGGTAGCGGCTTGTCCCTGTCCAAATCTAGAGAATAGATTCTGGCGAGGACATTCTTCCTGGCCTCCAGCGCCCTTCACAGCCGAAGGCTAATTCCCCCCGCGAATAGAACCATGAGAGTCAATGTTGGTGTACCGGTGGAACCGATGCGTCTGTCCTTCTGCATCTTCGATTGTAAAGCCACGGCCGGGCACACTCCCCCTCACGTCGTAATGGAATCCTTCTGGCAGTCGATAGGTGAACTTGAAACTGCCATATGGCGGATTAGACCCATGCCGGTCGGAGGCTGCCTTGAATTGTAACTCTCTACTGTCTTCCCATCGGCCGCGACCGTAGTGGATTTCCCTGAAGTGCCGTTCCAAAGTGAAGACTCGCTCCAGGTCGTCCTTGTTTAGGTGGACAGAGCGCATCCTAGACCACAAGTCCTTACAACTCTTCGGCAAAAAGGACACTTCTGGCAGTATCCCTGCCGCATCAACACCCTGTGGTCTAAGCTTGTCGCGCCATCTACGTTCGAAGTCCAAGTGATTCTCAAGCATTTGCGTATATCTGTCGGATCCGTAATATCTCAAAGAGTCGCGCGCCATCCACACTAGTCGATGACGGTCATGCATCCTACTATTGAACTTAGGGTATTCGTCTTCTCGATAGTGATACGCGAAGACATGAGTTCCTTCAGTATCTTTAGACGATTCTGTCAAGACCTTTGTCCAGCAAGATTGCAGATCGGGTCTGCTCTTGTCCCGTGATGGGATCATTCGTACGTTCCAATCGTCTACCTGGGGCACATAGCCCTTGTTTCGATTGGTCACAGCAGTGGGCAATCCGGCAACAATCAATAGTGGCATCCACAACCTCAATGCTCGAAGATGGTTATCTCTTAGTACCGCCAATACTACGGTACATGGCCTCGACCGCTCTAAATGGTACGGATATCGACCTAATCTCCTCGTCAGTCATGTAAGCTGCAAATGCTGCCATTAGTTGCTGCGGCGATTGCGACGTAGCTCCCACATCCTGTGGCTCCATCCATCGAGGATTAAACTCAATTCCGTTCTCGTCTGCCCATTCTTCAATGCTCTTCCTCAAAGTCGTAGACTTATGAAGGTGCCATTCCTGTCCTAATCGTAGACGGCTGATCCCAGCTTGAAAGGCTGCTAATGGATTAGGAGAGCGTTCAATTGCCCTTTCAAGTTCGTCATGTGCCTCGCTATTCTCTGAAAATCGGCGTCGTTGCTCTAGCAAATTCTCCAAGGTAACGGACGGGACACGAATTCTCCTGCGAGTGTCATCTTGCGCGATTTCATTACTGAACTCATCGGTATCGGGAAGATACCAGTAGTCATTATCGCTAATCCTAGTAAACGCCTCGTAGACATCTTCTCGAAACCGGTGCTGGTTCTTGGGCATCCACTTTGCCGTAGATTCAGGCCACTTTGCTCCCACCAGCCCGACATACATGTCTGTGTTAGGTCGCTTGTGGAGTTCGACGTTATCGACCGTCTGAACCACAGATGAGAATCTTTGGTTGGTTCCCTTCAGATAATCATCGAAGTCCAAATCGGACCGTCTAGCAATTTCACTTACCTTGCTGTGTAGGATAGCGCCTCTCGTCAACACTGAGTCTGCTTGCAACTCTTTTAGTGCTTCGGTAATGATGTGTCTCCAGTCTGTCATGAGTCCCCTCCCGGACGAGCTGCAAAAGGAGTATACAAAAGATAAGGGTGCCAATGGCACCCTTGGTGCATAAATCCAAAGATTTACGTATTGCTCTTTGCGAATGCTGAGAGAATTGATCGAGGGACCATTTCCCGAGCAATGTAAGGAATGGCTCCGCCTCGCTCTGGGCACTCGAGGATACACCGGCCGGTAAATGCCGGGGAGGTGTAACCGCACCAATTATATTGCAGAGAGTCGTTTTGGGCAATAGGGCGAAGCTCAGCCCCTCGCTCAAGTACATCCACTCTGTCGTTAGAAGCCTATCCTATGGTCGTCGATTGTACGAACGCGGCTGCGAACGAAAGTATCTGCCTGAACTGGATACTCACCCTCCCATCCCGCTATCGGCGAATGATCCGAAGGTACTCGTCGTGGCCGCCAATCCAGAACCATATGAAGTCATCACCATCCTGAATTGCCACTGCTCTATGGGAAGCGCCCACACGGGCGGACCAGTACCGTCCGACATTTCTGAATCGCAGCGAGGGATGCCTGGGATTGGCCTTCAAGAGGTCGAAATTCCTGCGGGCAGCCTGCTGAACGGAGGCAGGCAACTCCTCTAGGTGCCGCCAGAAAGCAGGATTACTGCGATGCACCTAGAGATCCCTGAGTTGGCCCTTGGCTTTGGCCTCAAGCGCTTGGGCGGCCAGTGCATCAAGCCTCCCGGCCTGAACATCCTCTTCAAACTCGCGTTCCCACTGCTCCCAGTCGTATTCCTGGAGCCAGCGAATCAGTTTGTCGTACTCTGCCTTGGGAAGGCCGGTTATCGCCTTCTGGACCTCGTCGGCGGTTGTCATGTCCGTCTCCTTCCCCAAGGCTCTCCGCGATCATGAATATCCGCGTTACTTGACCAACTCCATACTAAGCTCATTGAGCAGATCTTCCAATGAATCGCCAAGTAAGTCGTGGGCTCCGCCTAGGCTTCGTGCACCATGCGGGTCTGATGTCGCAGTTCGTATTGATGTCCCAATATCATTCTTTGTCGTTTCGGCGTCTATTGGAATGCCTCAGGCCATCCGCCATGTTCTTCAATAAGTTCGTCGATCTCGTTCATCACGCGCTCAGTGCGAGCAAGAGCTGCGATGATTTGTTTGTAGTGGTCGATATCGTCATCGGTGAGAACTCGGCCTTTCCGGTCCTTAAGCCATTTCTCCGCCGGGCGATAGCCACCGATGGTGAATTCCCACGTTTTCGGGCTCACGTCCTCGAAGCATTGAGCATGGTTGACAAACACGCGACCTGAACCATCTTGGCTGGTTGATGGCGCATACCGCACCCTGTCTACTCGATTGTCGCCTGCCACAGGGAAGGTTGGGATCTCGTCGCCCTCCGATTCCATCAGATGAAGGGCCGTCAGGCTCTTCCCAAGGGCAACAAGAGCAGCGAACAAAGTCAGGTCGCTGGCTAGCGGTATGCGTGGAAAGTCTGACTTCAGGAAATCTGCATAGCGCTGGCGGTATTCAGGGCTGTGCAGCACTGCATAGATGTAGTTGAGCACATCGTTGGGGCCAAACGACTCTTGCAGATCCCCGGAGCCGTCGGCAATGAATTCAAGCTCAAGGGAGGAACCTAGAGCCTCAATGAACCCCTTGTCGAGATTTGGCTCTCTAGACAAACCAATATTCTCCTGCCCTTCGGACGGGTAGGTGTAAAGAGGGAAGAGATAGTTGCCTTCTTTCAGAGACACTGTGTGAAGCTGAATTAGGGTCTTCGATATGAAGACGTGCTCCCATCCCCCAACAATCTCAGTACCTCGGGTAGTGGAAATGCCCAGATTCGGCCCGGCTAGCATGTGGCGCATGACCTCTCGACGTGGGCGCTCAATGAAGCCGCCTGCCTTGCCTGAATACCACGTAAACCGAGAATCGAACGGCCTGTATAGAATGGGCGCAAGGTGTTCTTCCGACTGATGGTCAAGGATGTCTCTTTGCGCGCTATTAATGCTCTCGTCGCTTGCGGTCCGTAAACCATAGGCACTCCGAATGTATGCGGGGGAGCGGGAAGGGAAGTCTGCCGTCAAGGAACGCATTTCGTCCGCCGTCCATTGGATTGCTAACTTGTCGCGGGCTGTGGCTACGCCCACCGAGTTGATAGGAAATATGTTGGTCATTTCCCAGCCTTCCTCGTATTCCTCGGCAAGCGTCTCGTCTCTCGGAACGAACAGATATCGAGGTGACGCCGGCGTGAGCTCGGCCCACTGAGTCGATGCCAAATCATTGACGGTTAGCCACCCGTACTTGCCGCTCTCCGGCCCCGCGTCACGTTCGCCCCAGAGATCTGCATGAAACACGCGGGGGGAATCGTCAACGTTGTCCGCCTGCTGGATGTACAGGGCCACGGCGACGCCCTGTTGGATGTCGAAGACGTTCTCGTCCTTGCCGCCCTCCGGCGGGCGCTCTTTTTTGTTGGAGTTACCGTGAAGGTCGAGCAGATGGATCTTGCTAAAGGATTCCATCAAGCTTTGCCGCATCCCGCGAAAGGTGGGATTGCCGAGGTAACCGTGATTAGTGATGTACCCAATTATGCCGCAGCCAGTGCGTTCGATCTGGAATTGTGCCAGGCGAAGAAACTTCACGTAATCGTCATTCAACCACTTGGGATTGCGTTCCTCAAGTGGCGAACCATCGACCTCGAAATAGTTCTCAATGCCACTGTCACCATCTTGACCTCGCAGCAGTTCGCGAATCCATCCCCCTTTGTTGGCGGAGTGCCCTGAGTACGGAGGATTGCCAACCACTACCGTAAATCGTTGCTCTCCTTTGACCCAATTGACTGCCTGCGCCTCGTCAGCGAGTGCCGGGACCGCGAAGTCCATCATCCCGGAGAACTCTTGGGCTGGTTCAAGGGCGTTAGTCAGATATACCTGCGCCCGCTCCTCGCTACCGAAGCGGTAGCCGGTCTCGAAGAGCTTCAGGCCGATCTTAAGGTGTGCGATGGCGTACGGCGCCATCAGAATCTCATAGCCATGGAGCCGGGGTAGCAGATGCTTAGGGACGTATTCGTTCCATAGCGCTTCCACGTCACGGTTACGGTGGCCCTGCGCCTTCCACTTGTCGACGAGGGTATTGTGGATCAATTCGATAGCTTCGACCAAGAATGTACCGGTGCCAACAGCCGGGTCGAGGATCTGGACAAAATCTTGATCCGGCGAAACGCCATCGGGAATCGTCAGGCCCTCGTGGCGCTTAGTCATCTCGCCCCAAGTGGCAACATCCGCGAGACCATCGTCCAACCCGAACTCCGTTCGAAGTAGCTCGTCCACTGACCGGACAATGTACGAGACCACGGGGCGCGGGGTGTAGAAGACACCTCGCTCAACCTTCTTCTGCTTGTCGTACTCCGAAAGGAAACTCTCGTAGAAGTGGATCACAGGGTCTTCGCGGGGGTTCTTGTCGCCGAAGTCACGTACCACGGCTTCCATGTTGGCGTGGTCCAGGAGCTCAACGACCTCGGCAACACCCAATTCATCGAAGTCGATACCCATGCCGCGTCCCTGGCCTGAGACTTCCAAGAAACTGGTCATCAGATCACGCAGCAGTGGATTTGTGCGCATGTGGTGTGCCAGGTCGTCGGCAGTACTTTGCTGCGGATCCGCGATACGGGCTGAGAGCAGCCCGTAGGCGATAGTCTGTGCGACCATATCTGCGAAGCCATTGGCGTCAATATCATGCACCAGTGTCTTGCTGAATGCCTTCATAAGTTGAGTGATGCGGCCATTCTCGTTCTCAATCGCAAGCGCGCCCTGGATTCGGTCACGGGTCACTTTGGCTAACTCCGCGAGACGGACGGAAAGCTGCTGAGAGGTAGTGATGGCCTCCCGGTGCCCCAAGGTGAACGCGGCCCGCCACTGCTCGCGCCAAGCGTCGGCATCATCCTCTTCGTCCGGCCAAGCCAAATGTTCCGTGAGGTCGCGGGCGACCCGATCCAAATGTAGCCCTGTGTCTTGGTCATCCCACGCGACTACCTTGAGAGTCGGCAGCGTGGCGCTGCCCGCTGGTGCTGCGAAGTGGGCGAAGCTGATTTTACGAGCTTCACCTTCACCGTAGTTGGAGATGAAGAGCAAGTCCTCCATCGCCCAGGCGGGCCTCTCAGCGTTATTGGCCGAGGCACGCTTCTTGAGCGCCACCCTTCCAAGAATGCTGCGCAAGGCGACAACGGGGAGACGCTTCGGCTCGAACTTGACGAAGAAGACGCCCCAAGGCTGACTCGGCGCCAGAGGGCGCAGACGCTTTATCTCCTGAATCTTCGCGGCGTTAGCGGCGTCGATGCCAAGTTCGTCCGCGTTGTATTCGAAGGTCAACTCTTCGAAATCTTCGCTGACAATGGGCCAGTCCATATCATCGCGCAGAAACGCGATCAGTTGATCGAAGCGTTTAATGGAGAGGAGTGTAGTTCTGTAGTCGGTCGTCATCCGCTCATCCTTCGTTAAGCTCCATCCAGCACTTGAGCGAAGGCTTCACCCCTACTGGGGCGTCGACTCGCTTGAGATACGTGTTTTTGATGTGTGTCTCCACCTTGCCGCGGATTCCTATAAGCACATTCTCGTCTATTGTGCAGTTGCGAGTCGTCTGTCGTTCAGACCGGATGCTCTCAACTATCTCACCTGGCTCCTCAAGGATCACATCACGGTCGAAATCGTAGAGATACCATCTTGTGGAGCCCGCGTCGTCGGTAAACTCACCGGATTCCGTGTCGAGGGCCGGAAGCCCGTAGCAGAAGAATACTCCCCGTATGCCGTCTGACGTTTTTTCCCGTCCGCTGAAAATGGAACCGGGCAAGCCCCTCAGGAGGGTTTCCAGTTTGGGGTCATCCTGTAGCAACGCTTGGTATTCAAGATGCATCTCCTCGATCGCCGTGCGTGTGCCCTCGTAGGCGTGATTGAAGTCCCTGAGAGCATCGAAGTCATCCTCGGGAGTCAAGAGCTTCTTGCCTTCGATGCCGAGCGCCTTCGAGATTAGCAGAGTCTTCTGGGTGACCCTCGTATAGAGCGTGAGGATGGCGTTAAGTTCGTCGGGCGGTAGGAAATTCCAGTACTTGACCTTGCCGCGCGATGTAGCTGCCTGCGGGTGGTGAGCCAGGATTCGTTTCTCAATCTCCGGGTTCATCCGTCGATCTACTCGCCCGATACGTTGCATCAGGCGCACCGGGTTCCAGTGGATGTCGTAGTTGATCATCCGCGAGGCGTCCTGCAGGTTAAGCCCCTCCGAGAGGACATCTGTGGAGATTAGGACCCTGATTTCGTCTTGTCCCGCTTCCTTAAGCGCACCTGAGGAACTGCCGTTGTAGAAGGGAGAGAAGCGCTTGATTACCTGCGCCCGATTGCTCTTGGACCCGCTGTCCAGTTGAGCCACCCCTTCGATGGCGGCCTCGTCGAGCTGGCGTTTCAGGTATCGCGCCGTGTCTGCGAACTCCGTGAATACAAGAACCTTCTGCTCAGCAAGGTCTTTAGTCTTCAACAGTTGGACTAGCTTGAGAAGCTTGTCGTCGTGCTGTGGCTCGAATTTCCGGGCTTCACTGAGAAACTGTACGATCTGATCGAGGTCTAGGAAGCTCTCCGAGATCATCTCCTCGACCTGGTATTCGTCGCGGTCCAGCTTCTCAACCGCCTCAAGCATCTCCACGGGCACAATGTCCTCGTCTTGGTCATCGTCCTCGTCGTCATCTTCGTTCCAGAGATCGAGCTGGCGCTGGGTCGTGTAACCGAGAATCTCCGCGTTCTGGGTTCTCCATCGAGCGAGCCGGCTCTTCTCCCCCTCGGTTTCACTGTGAACTTCAATGAAGGCCAAGAGTTTCCTGAGGAGGCGGTTGCACGATAGCTCGAAGGCCGTTACAGAGCTCTCAAACCGCTTGAGGAAGTTCGTACGGATCAGGCCTACGACCTGCTGCTGTCGGTTCTGCTCGAAGGGATCAATGTCCTTGTCTGATCCCTTATACCAATGGAGTGGGTAGTACATGGGGAGGGTGAATAGAGGATTCTCACGCTTGAAGGCCTTCTCAAACAGGTCCAATAGGTGGCCGTAGGTCTTGCGAATCGAATATGCGGCGACTTGCGGAGCCTCCCGTTCTGGAAACGCCGTAGCCTGGCCGGTCTCACGGATCTGGCTTTCACGAGCGTAGCCACGACTGCGCTGGACGACGAGCTGACGGAATATCGCGTCCGTGGAGAGGATGTCCTGCGCCTCATTCACTTGGTCAGCCACGTCCACCACATCGTGACCAATGCGCTGGCGAAAGTCGCGTTCCATTTGATTGACGTGAGCCCTAAGGTTGTTAACGCCCAGAGTGCGGCCGAAGTATGCTTCGTCCCGGCGCGTGAACAGCTCGACCATATGGCGGAAGTCGCTCAGCCGGTTGTTGATTGGCGTTGCCGTAAGCATGAACACAGTCTTGGAGCGAACGGCGTCGTCCAGGAGGTCGTACATTCGGTAATAGCGAGACGGCTCCCTGCCGTTCTTGCCTCCTCGCCTCCCAGGGTTTCTGAAATGATGCGCCTCGTCGATGATTACGACGTCTGCCAACTCAGCTATGCGTTTGAATCTCTCTGGGAAGTCCCCTTTCCTATGTAGATCGGTGTGACTGAAAACGGCAAGGTTGCTGAAGTCAGCGGCTCCGCCTCCAATATGCGGTAGCCACTCGCGCAGGTGGGGTTCCCACACACCCTCTTTCGCGGCTTTAGGGGCGAAAAGCACAACCCGCTTGCCTTCATGGAGGATGAGGCGCTCAATGAGCATGAGGCCAACAAAGGTCTTGCCGAGGCCCACCCCATCGCAGAGGAACGCACCCCCGTGCTGCCGAGCGATCTTCATGAGAGCCCAGTAGGCTTCCTGTTGGTAGCGATCGAGTTGAGGAAACATCCTCGACCTGGTTTCGTCCCATTCGGTGGCGGTCAGTTCATGACCGTGGAAGAATTCCTGAAGCGATTTCGCGTACACCTCGAAAGGCGAGTAATGGCGAGTTTGCCTTTCAATCGTCTCGATCAACGCATCGCTCGCATCTTTGGCTTCATTCCAATGCTCTTCGAACCAATCTTGGAGCTGTGCCACCTCTCGAGCGCTCTGAATCTGCACATTGAGTTCGATATTCTCGGTTAGCCCTGGTCTCGTGAAGTTGCTGGAGCCTACCAACGCTTGCGAGCCAACGACTTCGAGCTTGGCATGGGTGATATAAGTCTTCGCATGGAACTTGCCCTTGTCGTATACACGACATTCGATCTGACCATTCCTCAGCCCTTCCAATACGGCCGGAATCCCGTGCAAGAACGGGTTGTCCTGCTTTTCGGATTCAATGCTCATATCGAGCGCTTCCATTGCCCGGGTTCGAACGGCGTTAAGAAGCGCCCGGCGAGTACTTTGTGATGTTTCCGCACCCATCAAGATGCGGATCTTCTCCAGTCCTTGCCATTTGCCATCCAAGGCAAGGAACGCACCAATCTCGAAGAACCCCGTCGCCACATCAAAGGCCCTCGCAATACTGGACCACTCTTCGAGGTAACGCAGTCCTGTCCACCCGGCTACGCTGTTGTCGACAATGAAGAGGCCCCGGCCTGCGGGCTCGGTGTTCATTCAATCCTCCCCTGATGGGAACCTGTTTCTCTCGCGCTGTGGTTGATCCGTGGTGAGTTGGCAGCTTGGGTCTTCAACTGAATCAAAGATTCAATTCCTGTCAATCTCAATGAACTGCAAGTGGGCACGATTAGCTCACTCAACCCCCAACCCTTCCAGATTTAGTACGCCACCTCATGATGAATTCTGTTGTTCTCGTTTGGCCCACTCCATGAAGGAGACCGTTAGTCGCCTGAATGTTGGGTTTAGCTCGCCATATAGGCGCGAGAATGATTCTTCGAGATCTTCACCGGATTGTTCTGCCTCTGGAGCCAAGTCATCGAAGAAGAAGCTCACTGAGTGCCCTAGAGTGATACCAATCTGCCAGAGCAGAAAAGCGGTTGGCTGAGTAACTCCCCGTTCCCAGTCTGATATTGCGACAGAAGAGACGCCGATCTGAGCACCCAACTGTCTTTGCGTCAACCTTGCCTGCTGACGGGCAAGACGGATTCTCCCGCCAAGCGATTTCTTGAGTGCTTGTTGAGCCTGCTTCGATTCTGCCATGGCCAAGTTAGCTTAACTCGTTGATGAGGATTGCCCACCATTGACCTATGCTTCGTTATTCCTTACACTTCTTCGGTATGACCGAATAATCGGCGCGGTTGGTAAGCTGCTTGTATTTCAGAGTAACCTAAGCAGAAGCCTCCCCGAGGACTCATGATAACTTTGCCGTCAACGGACAAACCAGCAAAATCTCTACGAATCGATGATTCGGCGCATTCCGAAAAGGGTCCAGAGGCCCTCACTCTAGTCGATCTATTCTGTGGGTGTGGCGGTTATTCCTACGGGTTCCTGTTTCCGGACGATGGAGGTGGTCGCTGGAAGATTCTGCGCGGCCTCGATCTTGACTTGAACGCAGTGCGTACATTCAACTCTAACGTAGGGGGAGAGATTGCCAAGGTTGCGGACCTTGAGACAGAGAACCCCTGGGATCATCTCCGCGAGCTGAATCTTGAACCGGGTCAACTTACTTGTCTCCATGCCTCGCCACCCTGTGAAGCCTACAGTGTCAACAACCGCAAGAACGGTCACGCCAATGATGTTCGCTTCAAGATCGCGCTGAACTGGGTAGAAGTCTTCCGCCCGAGAATTGTAACTATCGAGAATGTTTTACGTCTGCGTGAATGGGGCACCCTCATAGAAACACAGCTTAGTGAGATGGGCTATACAGTAAGTTCTTTCGTAGTGAACAGCGCCGACTACGGAGTACCGCAGCGCAGGAAGCGGCTATTCTACATTGCGTACGATCAAAGCCTTTGCTCGGCCCCTTCAGTTCCTGTTCCTGGGCACGCCTCCCCAGACTGTCTAGGGCCCGATCAAATCCCTTGGGTCACGGTCCGGCAGGCTATTGGAGACCTCCCAACACGAATCGCTGGGCAAGGTCCCGACAGATTCGTATCTCGGTTGGATACCAGCAGCGCTGAGGTTCGCATGAGGATTGGGGCTTATGCTGCCCGGCTTCGGCCAGCACGAGGTTCTAGAGTTTCCAATCATCAAGCGCGAGCTCTCAATGATCTAATGCGAAAGCGCATGAAGGCCCTAAAGCCCGGCCAGGCAATTGCCCATCTCCCAGAGGAGCTTCAACCCAGTATGGGCTTTCGTGGGGCTTATGGTCGTCTTAGTCCGGATAAGCCGGCCAAGACCATTACAACAGGAATACGTGGTCCTAGCCATGGTCCATTCTCCCATTACCATCAAGACCGTCTAATCACGATCAGGGAGGCAGCTCGGCTTCAGAGCTTCCCAGACTCCTTCGCATTTCATGGAGGATTGGACAGTCAAGCCCGCCAAGTAGGGAATGCCGTACCTCCGCTATTAGCGGCCGCGTTTAGGCATGAGTTCTCCAGAGTACTTGAGGCGGTCGGATTCTCGTCACCGGCTTCCAACGGATGACTCTATTTCCGCGGCTATCCTCTCGGCCTGTTTTTCGATTTCCCGGTCGTCATAACGCAGTACCCGCCATCCCATTTCTTGGAGTTTTTTCGTAAATTCCCTGTCCCGTTCTACGGTTCTCCTAATCTTCTCTTGCCAATAGGTGGACATCTGGGCCAACCTTTCTGCGGAAAGTTTCTTGCCGTGCCAGAACGAACCGTCGACGAATATCGCGACCTTCGCCCTTGGAAAGACAACGTCGGGCCGCCCAGGCAGCTCAGGCACATGAAGCCGGTAACGCAATCCTCGTTTCCATAGAGCACGGCGGAGTGTCAACTCTGGCTTCGTATCTCTTGATTTAATTCGGGCCATGATCCGGCTACGCTGCGCCGCTGACACTTGGTCAGGCATCCTTGTCTCCCCTGAATTGGGTCAATTGTCGCCGCTAGGCAACCTAGGTGCGTCTGTCTCTTGGTCATCCAACGACTCCTGCATTCTACGCAAGTACTCGCGCATAGGGAGTGGAAGCAGCGCGAAGCTCTTGACTGTCAGACCCCTACCCCGTTTTAGAGCAGCGAGACGAGCAACGATCTCCGACTTGAGTTCAGATTCTAGTTTGTGCCCCCAGACCTTGCACTGTTCATGTGCCTCATACACGACTGATGGAATCAATCGGCTGATTCTTTTGTTGCTGAGGAAGTTATGATCGGAATCCCTAGCCAACTTGGTTACCGAAATGGCCTCGACAATGTAGCTCACTCTTTCAGCGACCCTGTCTTTCGCTTCGTCGGGGCTCAAGATGCGAATAGAGTCCAAGAATTCGTACCTTGGCAGAGCTGGGCTCGGGTCGGCCCCAGTATGTCCTACGTAAAACATGACGTAGTCGGCCTCCCCACACATTCGAACATAATGATCCTCACCAACGTCCACACCCTCCAGATAACGAGGCGTACCGCTCCACCTGTCTCGTTCCTCTCGCATGCGCTGTTGAGCATCTTCGAATCTCTCGGCCCATTGCCCTTCGGGAACCTTTGACCTATAAAGGGTCGTTACAAGTTGGGGGAAGGGGCGCAATACTGCGAAGGAGCAAGCTACCATTTCCTCCGGAGGGTCTACGGCAGCCAAAAGTCGTGTCATCGCATGGTTGTCGTTAATGTGGCCCGAAAGGGTCATATCCCACGAGGGGTCTATGGGTTGTCCAAATCGCTTCGCAGAACCGCGGGCTATGTACCAGTTCAGCAAACTTGAGAAAGTCTTTAGTTGAGTGGACTTGACCGCCCCCGCGAAAACTAGCCTCTTGGAATCCTTGACCGCCCTAAGAATGCTGTAACTCAGCGCGATTCCTTCCCGAACCATCTCTCCATACTCATCTGGCCGGTTGTAGTGATTAAACTCACGTTCTTGGGGAGTAACTGTTCCATCTCTAAAGTGGACGCGTGGTCTCGGGAGTAGCCTCCCTGACCCACGCGAGCGGTCGTTTCCCAAGGCCCGAGCTGTACCCGACATCACCCGCTCGTCTACACGGTATTGGACGACATCAAGCGCAGTTTTCTTAAGGTGCTCGTACTCCGAATCTGTCAAGTCGGGATGCCATGGGCGCGCAAGAATCATGCCCCTGTTGCTGGGGTCTTCTAATGCAGCCCTGGTCATAGGAACTCCGTGATAAGGGAAGTCGAATTCTCTCGCAGCCGACTCAGGCAGTCGAACTCGGACAATGCTGTTGTTGAAGGTAAGAATAAGGTCTCCGCCGTCCTCGACGAATTCCGCTCCTAGACCAGCGCGCACTACTCCGGCGTGAGTGCTGCCATCGCTGCCTGCTACGGGATAGGTTTGGTCTTGCTGATCGGCGAGGTTTTGGGAGAAGGGAGCGAAGAAAATCGCACTTTCCCCGAAAACCCGCATCTTCAGCGCTTCCCGGACCGTGTTCCAGTCTGGAGCGATATGGTGCCTACTGGCTTTGACTTGATCCACGTTGCCCAAGTCAAACGACAATGTTGAAAGGCCATAGTAACTGTGCACCAATTGGACTAACTCGCTATGTCTAGCGGCGATTTCCTGTTCAACCACCGGGTCCCTAGTCTGGGGATCGGCGTAGTCGGCTAGGCTCTCACGCAGCCTTGCTAATTTGTCCTGCAGCATATCTAAGACCAGTTCAACCGGGTCCTCTTCCATCAATCCTTCCGCGGCCGCTTTCAAGACGCCTGCTCTCTGACTCTCGAAATAGTCGACCGCGTCCAAGTACCTAGCCAGCGCATCCGGTGCCGATAGGGTCCATAAGGCCTCCTGAATGTCGGTCAGCGACAATGGATTCTCCGGTGTCAGGAAGTCAGAGAGTCGGTAAGTTCGAGTGGAAGATGCGACGGCATCATCTACCTCCAGATTTCCGCGAGCCTGCAGTTTGTTCATGATTCGGTGATACGCTTGGAGCGTGATGCTGTCGCCCAGCCACTCCTCGTCCTGCAGCGCCTCCCATACTTCCCGCACGCTTGCACCCGTTGGCTTTTGTTCGCGAAGAAAGCGGATTATGGCGGCCTCCCTCGTGCGCATGTCAATGGAACGGTTCATCGAGTTAGTCATCCGTCCCTACCTCCATGATTTCCTCAATCGATTTCCTTTGGTTCCAGCCGCGACTAGCCAAGTCTTCCCATATGGGAGGATTAGCGCCTCCGTGCGTGGTCGCTCTAGTCCGGATGTCGATCATCGTCGCATGCTTTACGGTTTCGGCTGCGCCAGTCAGAATGCAGGTTCCAACCGGCATCTTGGGCAGTTTCCGGACTAGTTCATTGGATGCGTCCGAAAACACGCCGCGGAGTGCGTCCAGCTGATCTGGTTCGATTGCATGTAAGAACCTAGTAAGCAGTCTCTTCAGAATGGAGCGGTCGACGTCACTAGGGCTCTGCGTGGTTAGGATGAGGCCGATCTTTAGGTGGCGGCCCAGTCTTGCCAGTTCCCGGAGAACTTGGCTGGCGACTATGTCGTCGTTGTGAGGAGCGACTAGGTGAAACTCGTCAATGCTGAATGCCACGAAGGGCAATCGATTCACTCTAGCCAGTCGCTGAAGATCCCTCGCTATTGATGCCACGACGAGCCTTAGCTCAATGATGGGCAAATCTCTGCAATCTATATTGACGATTTTGCCAGGCTGTAGCTCTCCTGCCCAGTCAAATGAGTCCCCGATGTATGGCAACCTGCCTAAACTCTGAGCCCTTAACTGCGCAGGTCTCCAAGTGTTCGCCTTCATCTCCAGACTGGGCGCGATCGTCTCTATCGCCTCAGAGAGATCTTCGACGTTAAACTCCTCTCCCTTGGATTGAGTGCGCTCCTTAAGGAGATGCTCGTGTGCGAATTGGACCAAGGTCTCTATGTTCGTGCCCTTATTGATAGCGGGGATCGCTTCGACCACATCGGAAGAAGTCAAGGCGCTAAGCGGAAGGGTAAAGCCACCTGCGCCAGGTCTAAGGTTCTTGCCTCCTAATTCCTTAGTAGCGTCAATGAGTTCTCCATTGACGTCGATATTCACTTGAGGAACGCCATGCCTGGCAAGTTCCTCTGCTAGGACTCCCCTGGTATAACTTTTCCCACTTCCTATGCCGCCGCAAATGAAGATATGCCGTTGCACGACGCTCCGACTGACCTGGACTGGAATGTTCGACCCATGTATAAGCCCAATTCCCAGAGCCTTTGCCGGGTCCGGCTCCAGCCCTAGGGCTTGGGCAGTAAGGTCTGGCCCGGCTTCATACACCCATGCCCCTGCTCTTGGCAGGGTTTCGATTTCTTGAATTCTCTCCACAGTTCCGTCAACCGCCAAAACTGCCTCTTCCAGGAGTTCAGCGTGGGCGCGCCGGAATATGACAGTGGAGTCCCCTTCTGGCGCGTATCTTGTTTCAAAGGGTACTACCTCGCTCACCGTGGAAGCCATAGCATCCTCATGTGGGTTGACATCCGAAACGTTATCAACGCGGGCGATGAGCAACACTATTTGTCCCTTGACGTTGATTCCATTTACGGCCACCATTCTGGAGGCCGTAGTGTTTGCTTTAGGGCGTACTCTGAACCGGACCTCATGCAAGTTGGGGGTCTCACCGTCGAAAATCACTTGCCCAATGGGTTCCAGATCAGGATCAATCACATGGGCAACGCCCGTGTTTTCATTGCTTAGCATGGCCACCTCCATGAATCACTTAAGCGTTAACTGGTTCATGGATACAGGTTAATTCCTTCTGCCCCTCCTGTCAAGCTAGGCTCATCAATGATACCGATATCCAGCGATTTCGGGACTAAGGATCCTATCTGTAGAGGCCAGCCGGCATCCTCTTGTCTGGCCAGTCTGGTAACGCCGCAAGCACGTGGATCGGCCAAGTTGACGTTATTCCCGCCGAGCGGGTGTATGACAGGGCGGTCGCATCACTGGACCATCACCTCAAGCGACCGTTTGGTTATAGATGTCGAAACCTCTGCTGAGATTCCAAGCCTTGGCAATCCAAGTCTGCGTCGGCGTCACTGATTCCAGGTGAGAGTATCTGGGAAGGTTCTGGATTCTATCCAGTCTGGTGGGAACAGACACCCTTAAATTGCCCTCAATGTGAGTCTCTGTTTCCCGAGGGCTTCACCTTCGCCCTCAGCTCAACACTGGACGGCTTATCATGCTTAGATAGCCACCTCAAACCGAAACGTTCGCAGTATCATCCCGCTAGGCCCACCACCTCAAGACCCATCGCACCTAGCGATAGAGCAAGGCTGCGGAATGCCCGTCCAAATTCACTACACTAGGAGCATGTTCCGAAGGGTAACAGCTCTGGCGATCATCCTGACCTTGCCTCTTGTTCTGGTCGCGTGCGGCGGGGCATCTGAGTCTGACAGCTTCACTGCCATCAGCAGCGGACACGAACATAGCTGCGCACTCAGGGCAGACGGAACCGTCACATGCTGGGGCCGACAGTCTTCTCCCCCGGAAGACGAAAAGTTCATTGAAATTAGCAGCGGCCCCAACTTCACATGTGCCCTACGAGAAGATGGCTCACCCACATGTTGGAAACTCCCAGAGAACGATCCAAACGCGGATTATAGGGAGGGACTTGTGGGGACGACTCCGGCAGACGAGAAGTTCATCGTCATCAGCAGCGGGAACAGCCACGCGTGTGGTCTTCGCGACGATGGTACACCAGTTTGTTGGGGTGCTAATTGGGCGAATCAGGTATCTGTTCCGTCAAACGAGAAGTTTGTGGACATTACTAGCAGCTTCGACTATACCTGCGGCATTCGCGAGGATAACGTTGCCTTATGTTGGGGGAATGTCGTACGCCAACCGATCATGCATCTTCCGGAAAGACTGGTATCCATAAGTGGCGGTTTCAGCGAAGCCTGCGGGCTGACAGTTGATAGTACCGTGCTATGCTGGAACAAGCATAGCGGTAAGGTCTACCAGCCGTTACCTGGTTGGAAGCTCTCTTACTTGGGCAACCATGTCAGCCATGGCGCCGCTCATTATCGTTGCGGGATCGGGTTTGATAGCTCGGTCATCTGTTGGGCTTCTGACGGGCTGGGCGGAGACATCAAGATTGTCCCGATCCCGCCAGACGATAAATTCATCGATGTCGGTACGGGCTTGTTGCACGCTTGCGGAATACTTGAAGGTGGCTCGATTTCCTGCTGGGGAGATAATCGACAGAATCAGTCAGAACCACCGACGCTCACGCCCCCTACGTCCCTTCCAACAATCTCTGAAATATGCGCGTCTGGCCTCGTTGTACAGAAGGGGTCGGGCTGTTTGGCTGAAGAACCGCTTGTAGACACCTATAGATTCGTTGTCGCCCCGTCGGGGCGGGCCGATGTATACAGCAGCAAGGACGAATTGGTGGAGTCTCAATATGGGTGGGTAGACCTCTCCTACTCTATATTTGGAGAACAGCAAACCTACGTGGTCTTGAGAGCCCACACGAATTCCGACGGCAACTGGACTATCGAAGCGGCGTCAGGTTGGGAGTAAGGCTGCGCCCGCGACCCAAATGGCGCAGGCCGGTCAATCGGCGTTACGTCTGCATTAGCTGGATCAGGTTGCCGCAGGTGTCGTCAAAGACCGCAATGGTGACGTTGGGCAATTCCGTTGGCTCCATCGTAAAAGCGACGCCCAGTGACGTCAGCTTCTCGTACTCCGCGCGGACGTCCGTAACGCTGAAGGACATCGCCGGGATGCCCTGCTCAAACAGCCCCTTCTGATATTCCTGCGCGACCGGGTTCTCATTCGGTTCAAGCAGAAGCTCGGGCCCGTCCGGGTCTTCGGGCGAGACGACGGTGAGCCACTTGAACTCTCCCACAGGGACGTCATGCTTCTTCACAAAGCCGAGGGTCTCCGTGTAGAACTTCAGCGCTTCGTCTTGGTCACGGACGAAAACGCCGGTGAGTGTAATGCGCATATCCGGCCTCCTTCTCTCCTCATAGTGTCATAGGATTGCATGCCAGGAGGCAATTCCCCGGACTTGGTATAATCAGGCGTTTGCCGTGTATCGCATGGGGAGGGGGCGCAGACGACTTATGACGTATGAAGCTGAACAACCACAAGAGATAGATGTTATGGCGCAGCATGGCCGTCTGCGCTGCATCGTGCAGGGGGATGGGCCGCCGCTGCTATTCCTGCACGGGGCGCTTGGAACCGGCCGCGCCCACTTTCGGGGGCAGATAAACGAGTTCGCCTCGGACTACCGGGTGATCGTGCCGAATTTCCTGGGGCACGGCGGATCGGACCCTCGCGAGTCTTTCGAGGATTTCTACAACAGGGACGCTGAGGACATCGCGGCCCTGATCGATAACCTGGACGTGCCGCCCGTGCATCTGTGCGGGTTCAGCGACGGCGCTATCGTCGCGATGATGGTTGCCGGCGACTATCCCGAACGGCTGCAGTCACTGACGCTGATCTCCGGGCAGGCGGTTCTGGACGAGCAGACGATGGAGACGACGCGGCAGCTGTCACCCGCAAGCGACTTGCCGGATCGCTTTCAGCAAGCCCTCGCCCGCAGCCACGGTCCCCATTGGGAGGGGATGGTCGACGACTACGTGGCGAGCGCGGAGCGCATCTATCAGACCGAGCCCCACATCGTCGGCGACCGGCTGGACACCATCAGCTGCCCAACGCTGATCGTGCAGGGTGAGGATGATGATTGGGCCGGGGTCAGGCACGCCCGTATGATCCGGGATTCCATCCGTGGGGCGGAGCTTGACGTGCTGCCGGGCGTGGGCCACGAGGCGCACAGGGAGGATCCCGAGGCCTTTAACAGGCGTCTGCAAGGATTTTTGGCGTCCCTGGAGGAGTGACGGGGGGGCGGGGGCCGGCCCCCATCCGTTCGTACTTCGACACGCTCAGCACGAACGGCCACCTTCCCCATCCGTTCGCCCTGAGCTTGTCGAAGGGCGAGCGGGCGGCTCAAATGCCTATAATGGCTAATCAGGGCAGCCTCAATGATTGATTGGTACCCGGAAGCGCCTTGAAGGAGCGGGATATGGCCACCGTGCGCGCCAGGTTCGAAAAGGGTGTTCTTACGCCGTTGGAGCCTCTAAACCTCGAAGAGGGCAAGGAGGTGGTGGTGTCGGTTGAAGAAACATCTACAATCACGTCCGGCTCGCCGAAGAACTCGCGAGGGCTGCCTGGCATCGTCGAACGGGTCAAAGAACTCCAGAGGTCGATGCCGCCCGAACAGTTGGACGGTGTACCCTCCGATGGCGCAAAGAACTACAAGCACTATCTTTACGGCCGTCCCAAGGTTGAGGGCTGATGCCGCCGGTTTTCGCGGACGCCGGCTATTGGATCGAGCGCATAGGTGAAAAAGTACATTCTGTTTGACCATGATGGGGTCTTGGTCGAGACAGAACAGTGGTATTACCTGGCAAACAAACGAGCGCTGGCATCTCTCGGAATTGATCTCCCGCGAGACGAATACCTGGCGAATATGGCCAATGGGGTTTCTGCGTGGGACACGGCACGAGTTTCAGGAATACCCGAATCCGAGATTAATCGCGGCCGAGAACTGAGAGACCGATACTACCAGGAATACCTAATGACCGAGGACATCGAGATCGAGGGTGTCCTGGAAACGCTAGAGGTACTCGCGGGTGAGTACAGGATGGGCATCGTTACCACCTCCAAACCACCTGATTTCGCCCTGATACACGAAAGGCGATCCATCCTGAACCATATGGAATTCTATTTGACTCGGGACGATTACGAGCGAGCTAAACCGCATCCCGAACCCTATCTGAAAGGGCTCCAACGTTTTGGCGCTACTGCTGCTGAAACGGTGGTTGTTGAAGACTCGGCGAGAGGGTTGAAATCGGCGATAGCGGCGGGTATCGACTGCATCGTGGTCGCGAACGAGTTCACAGCAGCTCACGATTTGTCCAAAGCAATTGCCAAGGTCGCTACGTTTAGGGAATTGCCATCCGCCATAAAGGGCCTACACGTTTAGCCAGGCGACACTGAAAAGCCCGCGACCAATTACCCATAGTGGGACATCTCAGCGGATAGTTCGCAGTATCATCCCGTTAAATGACGACGGAGGACGTTCAATGACCACTACACAGGACCTGCAAGCAGAGTACGCGGAGGCGTGGGCGAACCTGGAAGAGGCCAAGCGGAAGATGGTCGAGTTGAGCCGGCGGATTGGGCCGGAGCGGGTTCAGGACTACGAACTACAGGGGCGCGAGGGCGGCGTGAGGCTGTCTGAGATGTTCGGCGACAAGCAGGACCTTATCCTGATACACAACATGGGATCGGAGTGCCCGTACTGCACGATGTGGGCCGACGGTTTCAACGGCGTACTGCAACACCTGCAGGACCGGGCGGGGTTTGTGGTGGTGTCTCCGAACAGCGTGGAGGTACAGCAGGCGGTGCGTGAGAAGCGGGGCTGGACGTTCGAGATGTACTCGGCTGAGGGCACGTCGTTCATCAAGGACATGGGCTTCGAGTCGGATGGGGTCTCATACAACTCCAACGCGATGCCGGGGGTGTCTACATTTCGCAAGAATGCTGACGGGACAATCGACCGTATCGCGAAGGACTTTTTCGGTCCGGGTGACCTGTACTGCGGCGTCTGGCACCTGTTCGACCTGCTGGCGGATGGCGCAGGCGACTGGGAGGCGAAACTGGAGTACCAGGTGAGGGAATGACGTAAGGAGTCGAAGTCTGCAATTGGATTTATACGGCGGGATTGTTGTAGGATTCCGATGGTCGGTATCGTCATATCCGTATTCCGCAGCGTGGCATAGAGAGGATCGACGCTCATGACGTCGAGCGTGGAGGAGGGTTAGTAGGCATGGAAGGCATCTTCTTCTTGTTGATTGGGGCGGCGATCTTTTCGCAGGCCTGGTACGTACTCGGCCTGTTGTCCGAAGCACGGACCACGGGTGTGCTCATCGGGGTGCTTGGCCTGCTGGCCCTCGGAACCTTCATGTTCAGCACAAACGTTACGCCGACGCTGATTACGGGCGACGGCGCGACGGAACTGCTGACCGCATTTACTGCGTTCATCATCCTCTGGGCCATCTACGCCATTGTGGTCGGAAGTCACGGCATCTGGGACCTGGATACGCGAGCCATCGGCTTCTACAGCGCCTTCCTGTCCATAGCTTCCCTGGCCGTCTTCCTCATCTTCGCAGTCTCGATGGCTGACGGCGGGGTGTTCGAGCACTCCCTGGACACATGGCTCTCCATGTCGATCGTGCCGCTCCTGCTGGGCATCATCTCCGGGCTCGTGTTCTTCTACATGGCGCTTGAGTTCCAGGTGCTGAGACTGGTTGCGGGCTGGTCCATGCTGTTCGGCGGCGCAGTCGTCGGGCTTGTGGGACTCTGGGCCCTCGCATCGGTCGTCGCGTAAGCTGAAAGCGGCTTGACACCGGCGGGCGCGTTGGCGCC
Source organism: Dehalococcoidia bacterium (assembly GCA_034422835.1). GTDB lineage: Bacteria > Chloroflexota > Dehalococcoidia > UBA6926 > UBA6926 > VXMO01. The sequence continues at coordinate 37,563 of DAOUJJ010000007.1, forward strand.
CGCCGGAGGCGAATCGCCAGGGGACTGCGCTCCCATGGCAGTGTGAGGAATTAACGTATGACAGGTGAACTTACGGTCGAGAGCATCATCGCCGAGGCCGAGAGCGAAGCCACCAGGTACTCGTGGGAAGGAACATTCAAGGACTACCTGCGCATCGTTCTGGACGACCCGTCAAAGAGCCGGCTCTCGCACGCCTACCTCTATGACGCCATTCTGGCCAATGGCTCGGGCGCTACGCCTGACGGCGACCGTGTCTACGATCTGTTCCAGGATGATCTGTTCGGCCTGGAGGAGCCGCTGGACCGCATCGTTCAGTACTTTGCGGCCTCCGCGCAGCGATTCGAAGTGCGCAAGCGCATCCTGCTCCTCCTTGGCCCCCCGGCCAGCGGCAAGTCCACCGTCACTGAACTCATCAAGCGCGCCCTGGAGGATTACTCCAGGACCGACGACGGCACCGTTTACGCCATCAAGGATTGTCCGATGCAGGAAGAACCCCTGCACCTGATACCCAAGAGCCTCAGACCCGCACTCCGCGAAAAATGCGGCATCTACATAGAGGGCGACCTTTGCCCGTGCTGCCGCTACATGGTCAACACCAAATATAAGGGCAACTACGCGGACGTGCCCGTGGTGCGTGTGACGTTCTCTGAGCGAGAGGCAGTTGGCATCGGCTATTTCATGGCCAACAACCCGAACCCCTCGGACTCCCTGCTTGTCGGCAGTGTCAATACCGACCACCTGGACGGCGACCGGCTTGAGGTTGCGGGAAAGGCATTCCGACTCGATGGGGAACTCAACGTCGCCAACCGCGGCATGATTGAGATGGTCGAGATGTTTAAGGCCGACAGGCATCTGCTGACGACGCTCCTGAGCCTCGCGCAGGAACAGATCATCAAGATGGAACGGTTCGGCTCCGTCTACGCCGACGAGGTCATAATCGGCCATTCCAACCAGGGCGACTTCGAGGAGTTCTCCAAGGACAGGAGTTCCGAGGCGCTCAAGGATCGCATCATCGCGGTGAACATCCCCTACAACCTGAAGATGAGCGAAGAGGTCAAGATCTACCAGAAGATGACCAAGTCGAGCGTCATGGGGGACGTGTGCATTGCCCCGTTGACCCTGAAGGTCGCCAGCGCATTCGCCGTGTTGGCGCGGCTTGACCCGCCGGACCGCCACGCAATGAGCATGCTGGACAAACTCAAGCTCTACGATGGGGACGTTGTGCCCAACTTCACCCGGCGGGACGCGCGTGAGATGCGGCGCCAGAATCCGATGGAGGGCATGTCCGGTATCTCACCCAGGTACGTTATGAACCGCATTGGAGCGGCGGCCAGCGAGCCCAACGTCGAGTGCCTCACCCCGTTCGCTGCCCTGAGCAGCCTCTGGGAAGGCCTGGATGAGAACGTCAGCTTCGAGGCCGACGCCGCGACAAGGATCGCGCTCATAACGGACGCGGTCAAGGTGTACGACGACCTGGCTGTGCGCGACGTGCAGATGGCCAGCCAGGACGCGTTTGAGGCAAGCGCAAAGGATCTGCTTACCAGCTATCTTGCTGATGTCAACGCCTACCTGAAAGACATCTCCACGAAAGGCTACAAGCCGTCCCGCGCCGATGCCGAAAGGGAGCGCGACATGCGCGCAATCGAGCGCGTCCACGGGATTACTGACCGGAACAAGGAAGCATTCCGGCGTGAGATAAGCGAATACGTGGCCGCGTGGCGGAGCAGCGGCAAGCCCTTTGAATACGACTCCGAGCCTCGTCTCAAGGAGGCCATCGAGAAGCGACTCCTCATCTCGCGGGATCAACTCAACAAGAACCTGACTCGCCCCCGCTTCGCCAGGCAGCGCGCCACCTGGGCGGAGCGTTGGAACGGCATCGTTTCCAGGCTGGTCAATTCTTATGGTTATTGCCCTACGTGCGCCGACGACCTGGTCACGTATGTCAACCACATCCTGAAGGGCCGTGCAACCTACAGGATCCATAAGAACGAGAGCGTTGAGTGGCTTTGGGAGAGGAACCCCAAGAACTCATCGACCGGTTAGCAATTCCCGGCTGCGTCAACACGGACAATCGTGCCTCCAAGACCCACTCCATACTCCTACTGGGTAGTACCGCAGCGGCTCATTGCCGGCGAGTACCCCGGTTCCCTGATAAGCCTGCGGCCGAGGCGGACTGTTCGGACGATATTCGACGCCGCCCTTGCGCTCCTTGTCCGCGGTCCCAAAGGTCTCAAGGGGAATCGGCGAAAGATCCGCTCGTTGATCGAAGCGGGCGCCACCCTGTTCCTCGACCTCACGGAAGAGGGGGATCTGCCTTCGTACGAACGCCTTCTCCGCGAGGAGTCCCGGAGGCTGGGCGCGTCGGTGGAGTACCGGCGGGTGCCCGTGAAGGATCAGTCGACGGCTACCTCGGACCAGATGGCAGAGGCCATTGATGCCATTGACCGGGTTGTGGATTCCGGAGGCATGGTCTATGTCCACTGTATGCGCGGGATAGGGCGGACCGGGATGCTCGTCGGCTGCTACCTGGTGCATCGGGGCATGACGGGCGAGCAGGCCCTGGACGAGATACGGACTTTGAGGAAGGGGATATTGAACTCCTGGGCGGGGTCTCCTGAGACGGACGCGCAGAAGCAAATGGTGCTGGAATGGGAGGGGTGACCCTTCGACAGGCTCAGGGTGACCGGGTAGAGCCCAGTGTGAGCGGCTGAGGGTCAGGGTTAGCGGGTGGGTGGTGGAGCGCTATCTCGGGCGGCGGCCATTGCCTCTATGACTTCTTTTCGATAGCAATCGAGGGCGGCGGATTCCGGCAGCGTGTCCGCTGCAAACCAGCCGATCTCGCTGTGTTCATCCGGCGCGGCGTTCACAGGCTCGCCACGCCACGCCGAGATGGCGAATACATCGATATCAGCCGGCTCGACGGGATCAAGGACCGTCCCCAACTCCCGGTATTCCGCCACGTGAATGCCGAGTTCCTCGTAAGCCTCGCGGCGCAGCGCATCTTCCGCTGACTCGTCTCCCTCGATGTGTCCTCCGGGCAGGTCCCACAGACCGGGATAGACCTTCCGCCGCGGCAGCCTCTTCACGAGCAGGACCCTGCCGTCCCTGATGAGCACCGACGCGACGCACCGCGCCCTGGGGCAATCATCAGCCTGATTGTGGTTCACTATTTCCTTTGGGTCTGTCATCACCATTCAACCTGCAAGTGGCACTATAGTAGGGCATCAGAAACCTACACCCAAGCGGCGGAACCACGTGAACGACACGCAAGGCGACACTCCTGAACAGTCCCGGAACGCGGCCCACCGCGTCGGCGGCTTGCGCGCGCCCCTCCAGAGCTTTATCCACACGGAAGAGGTCGGGGCGCTCATCCTGCTGGCCGCGGCGGCGGCGGCCGTCATCTGGGCCAACTCGCCGTGGGCGGATTCGTACGACAGTTTCTGGCATACGGTCATCACATTCGAGACACCCATCATCTCGATCCATGAGGACCTGAAGCACCTGGTCAATGACGGCCTGATGGCTATCTTCTTCTTCGTGGTGGGCCTGGAGATCAAACGCGAGCTGCTGCACGGGGAGCTGTCCAGCGCAAGGAAGGCGTCACTGCCCGTGCTCGCCGCGATTGGCGGCATGGTCGTGCCTGCGGGCACCTATTTGCTGTTCAACAGCTCAGGCGACGCAGCCGTTGGCTGGGGCATACCCATGGCGACGGACATTGCATTCGCGATCGGCGTGCTGGCGCTATTGGGGCGGCGGATTCCGGTGGAGCTGCGGGTATTTCTGCTGGGGTTGGCGGTGGTCGACGATCTGGGCGCGATCGCGGTCATTGCCCTCTTCTATACGGACACAATCGAGTGGTCGAGCCTCTGGATCTCGCTGGCGATTCTCGCGGCGGTGGCGGTGAGCGTCCGGCTTGGGATTCGTTCCATGGTCTTCTACATCGCTGCGGGTGTTTCCATGTGGTATTTCTTCCTGGAATCCGGCGTGCACGCGACATTGGCCGGTGTGCTTCTTGCGGCAATTGTCCCTGCGGCATCGGCGCGGGGGCGCGATGAAGAGTCGCCGCTGGAAAGCCTGGAGCACATGATCCATCCGTGGGTCAGCTTTGCCATTCTGCCGCTGTTCGCGCTGGCGAATGCGGGCATCGTGATAACGACAGACACGCTGAACGCCGCCGCCGGAAGCAGTATCACTATCGGCATCGCGGCGGGCCTGCTTGCGGGCAAGGCGCTGGGCATCCTGGGCATCACATGGCTCGGGGTTCGACTGGGCATCGGCCGGCTGCCCTCGTCAGTGTCCTGGATGCACGTGCTGGGGGTGGGGTTCCTGGCAGGCATCGGTTTCACGGTGGCGATCTTCATTTCCGGCATCGCCTTCAATGACCCCGCCCTTGTCGATCAGGCAAAGATGGGCATATTCGTCGCGTCCGTCGCAGCGGCCGTCATCGGATACGCGCTGTTGCGGTTCACGAGTGGCGGGCACACTGTCGCTCACTCGTCGACAAGCTCAGAGTGAGCGGCAGGCAAGACGTGTTATATACTTGACTCATCTTGAGAAGGAAGGAGGTGGTTTGGCGCATGTCTTTACCTAAACAGCCAGAGCTTATTTCGACGGAAGAGGTGAGCAAAGGCTAACCCAGCGCCAGGCGCCATAACGTTGACCTTGGCGACTGGGAGAAGGGGGCTCGGCTCCGGCTGAGCCCCCTTTGTTTTGTATCTGTGAACGTGAGGAGGGTCACCCTTCGACAGGCTCAGGGTGAACGGTGTCATCGGAATGACAGCAGGGACAAAGGTGGACGAATGAGCGGGGAGAATGGGATAAACAAGGCGGTTATCGTGGCGGGGGGACGCGGGACCCGCTTCCTGCCGGCGACTCTCGCCATCCCAAAGGAGATCCTGCCGATCTTTGACCGTCCCATGCTGTTCTACGCGCTTGAGGAGGCGGCCAACTCAGGCCTCACGGAGATCGTTCTCATAAGCGCGCCCGGCAAGGCCGTGATGGAAAACTACGTGACGCTACGCGGGGAGGCGCTGGCGAAAGCCCTTGGAGAGCACCCCAGCGCGCCGGACGTTCAGCGCCTCATGGACTCGCTGGCGGTCACCATCGTCCATCAGAACGAGCCGCTTGGCCTCGGCCACGCTATCCTGCAGGCGGCGGATGTGGTGGGGGACGAGCCGTTTGCCGTCATCCTGCCCGACGATATTGTCGCGGCGGAGACGCCGGTCCTCGCGCAGATGATGGCCGCATATCATGATCATCCCGGCATTCACGTGGGGGTTGAGCGAGTACCGGGCGATGCCATCTCTGCATACGGCGTTGTCGCCGTTGAACCGGCGGGCGGGGACAATGAGCGCGTGCATCGGGTGACGGGCATGGTTGAGAAACCTGAACCGGCCGACGCGCCCTCGGATCTTGGCATTGTTGGCCGCTACATATTTCCCGGCGCGATCTTTGACGCGATACGACGAACGCCGCCCGGCGCGAAGAATGAAATCCAGATTACGGACGCGATGGAGATTCTGCGCCTTGAGGGCACGCCCGCGTTCGCGTTCGCCTTTGACGGCGTGCGCTATGACGCGGGCAATCCCCTGGGTCATTTGCGCGCCGCAGCGTCCTTTGCCCTCGGTCGGCGTGACATCTCGGAACAGGCCCGCGCAATCCTACTAGAAACCCTTTCACAAGGGGAGTAACGACGCCTGAAACACGCGTCGATTGGACGTGGTTTTGAAATTAGTCTAAAATAACGGCGCTATGGCTGAGTCAACTGCCACTCGGCGCGCGCCCAGGCGAGCACGTGTAGCCGATATTGAGAATGCCGCCGTCGGCCACGGTTCCTCCAAGCTGCGCGCGCTTGGCATCCTTCTATTGTTGGGCATCGTCGGCGGCTCAATCGCGCTCGCGTTATTGCAGCCGCCGGAACTGACGGAACGGCTGGGTCCGGCGTGGACGTACGCGGGGCCGTGGCTGATTGTCGGGCCCGTTCTCCTCGTTGCGTCCTATATCGCGCTTCGCATCTTCGGGTTCACCAACGCGCGAGTCTGGCGGTGGGCAGCCGCGGCGCTGCTCAGCACGACAGCGGTCCTAACCGCCATGCATTTTGCCGGTCTCACGGAGTTGTGGGGCGTCCCCATCGAAAACAGCCTGTCCATATATCTTGTTGGTTTTTCGGACCTCGCCGTTGTCGGCATTCTCGCCGGACTCGCTCTCGTAACAATCGTTCTCCTTGCGCCTATCGGCACAATCAGGGCTGCGAGAGCATCCGGACGCGCAGGACGCGCGGCAGGCGCGGCGAGCGCGAGCGCTGCGGCCGCCGGTGGCGCGGCTGCCAGGCGCAGGGTGCAAGACGCGCGGGCGCCCCGTGAGTACAGGGATGAGACCCGGACGTCCGAGCTGGATGAGCCTCCTATCCCACGCACGCGGATCGTCATACCCGAGCCTGCGCGCGCCACAGTGAGGCCGCGATATCCACAGCCGGTCGGTGTTGTGCGTGACCAGCAGCGACGCGTGCAGCAGGAGATAGAGGCGGCCAGAGATGGGGAGCCGGCGCAAGAGCAACGCCCCCGCATCGTCGTGCCCGGCGTCTCCGGCAACAAGGAGGCGGATGACGCCACACAAGCGTTTCGTGAACGGTACCTCCCCTCCAGGGAAGCCGTGACCAGTGAAGAACCCGCCAACCAGGAGAACGGGGCGGCGATGGAGGAGAGGCCTCTATTCATCCCTCCTCCCGGTCTCAGCAGCGTCGATGAACTACGGGCTGAGCACTCGCCTCATTCCGACGTGAATGGCGAGGGATTCGGCATGAATCCCGACGAAGTCGATGAGATGGGGCAGAGAGATCCGCTGGCGTTCACCGATCATGATGCAGAGGACGAGGAGATTATCTGGAATGCTGATGAGCGCGTTGAGACGCTCAGCGAAGACTCAATCGATGAGTCATTCGGAAGCATGGACGAGATCAACGAATTGGATACCGATGACCAGGGATTCGTCTTGACGGAAGACGAGGGATTAGAGGCAGCGGACGCCGAACCGGAGGAGCCGGACACGGAAGACGAAGAGGAAGAGTTTGCCGCTGTTTCCCGCAGCGACCAGGAATTGCTGGACTCTCTCGATCCGTTCGCGGGCCTGCCCAACGTGGCGTGGAAATTCCCCTCCTTCAAGCTGTTCGACGAACAGCCTCCGGCGGAGGTGGACACCGAATCACACCTGGAAACGGCGGAGGCCATCCAGGAAACCCTGCAAGAGTACGGCATTGAGGTTGAGGTGACGGAAGTTCGCCCCGGCCCGACCGTCACGCTCTACGGGGTGCGGCCCGGGTGGGACAGGCGCTACCGAACCGTCCGGGAGCGGGACGAGGACGGTCAGATAGTCGCCCGGCGGCAGGAAGTGGGACGGACACGCGTCAAGGTCGACGCAATATCCAAGCTCGATGACGATCTCGCCCTGCAGCTTAAGGCGGCAAGCGTGCGTATTGAGACCATCCAGGGCACGAACCTGGTGGGGGTCGAGGTGCCGAACGCGACGGCGGAGACCGTCTACATGCGCCCGCAGATGGAGAGTGATGCCTACCACAAGGCACGGGGCAAGAGCATGCTGGCGTTCCCGCTCGGCAAGGGCAGTGGCGGCGAACCCGTGGTTGCAGACCTCGCCCGGATGCCCCATCTGCTTGTGGCGGGTTCAACGGGCAGCGGAAAGAGCGTCTTCATCAACAGCCTGATCACAAGCCTCATCACACGCGCCACACCGGAAGACCTCCGCTTCGTGATGATCGATCCGAAGCGAGTCGAGTTGACCATCTATAACGGCATCCCTCACCTGATTACGCCCGTCATCGTCGACACGCAGAAAGTCGTCAACGCCCTGCAATGGATGATGCAGCAGATGGATGACCGGCTTGAAATGCTGGCGCAGCAGGGCGCGCGTGATATCGCCTCTTACAACGACAAGGTCGGTGAGGGCAACCGCATGCCTTATCTCGTCCTCATCGTTGATGAGTTGGCGGACCTGATGATGACCTCAGGCAAGGCCGTTGAAACCGGCCTCGTTCGGCTCGCCCAGATGGGACGCGCAACGGGCATCCACCTTGTTGTGGCAACCCAGCGTCCGTCCGTCAACGTCATCACAGGACTCATCAAGGCCAACTTCCCAACACGGATCAGCTTCATGGTGACGTCGTTGGTCGATTCACGAACGATCCTGGACGGGGCGGGCGCGGAGAAGCTGCTGGGACGCGGCGACATGCTCTACCTGCCGCAGGACGCCTCCCGACCCATCCGCATCCAGAGCGCGTTTATCTCGTCGCATGAATCGGACGCCGTTGTGGACGCGTGGCGCGCCCAATCCAGGGGTTATGTGCCGCCTGAGCTGCCTGAGTTGATCCAACCGGAGGACATCGGCCTGCAGTCACGGGGCCGGAATGGCAGCACGGATGAGATGAACGGGAACGGGGCAAAGCGCAACGGCTCAGGCGAGGACGACATCATGGAGCAGGCGCGCGAGCTGGCTGACATCTACAACGGCAAGGTCTCAACGTCGTTGCTGCAACGGCGGCTGGGCATTGGCTATCCACGCGCGGCGCGGCTGCGTGACCGGCTTGTCGAAGAGGGTGTGGCCGGAGCCGAGATTCCCAATGCTCCGGCGGAGACGGCCGGCCGCGGCATCAGACGCACACGCGAAGCCGCCGCAGTCCTAGAAGAAGACGACGAATAGCCGCTCCCCTGCCCTGCTATCACGCCTATCGCCACATGTTTCTCAGCAGCGCGGTGAAGCCTGCCTGTTCAAAATCACGGTCATATGCCAGCGCCTGGGTCAATCCCTGCTCTTCCATGACGAGGAAGCTCGCACAGTCCGTGATGCCCCATGTTTGGTCGCTTCGAGAATCGTACCGCCCCAATGCGTCCCAGAACTGGCTGTCCGTTTGACTAACGATCTGAACGTCGGGATTAGCCGCGAGCTCCCGGACCATCTGGACCGCGTATTCCCGGAGCGTCTGTCCCCGGCCTGACATATGATTGAGCGCCTCGTTGAGAACCAACTGTGTGGTAACGATGGGGTCTTCGCCGATACCCTGAGCAATTTCCATCGCTCGCTCATAGAGAGTATCTTCCGGGTTCCATAAGGCTATCCAGTAGCCTGAGTCTGCGAAGAGAGCCGGCATCAGGCCTCTTCTTTAGGGTGACCGTAGAGGTAGTGCTTCTTGTTCCTGGCGCCATCAGTAGGGAGATTTTCCCATACCTCCGGCGGCATGGAATCCTGGACTTCTTTCACTCTCTCCACGATGCCGAGAAGACCTTTCGAACGCGGCGGCGTATTGTTAGAGCGCACGGATTCCGGCACGTTCTCAACTGACACGATGACCTCTGTGCCGTCCTTGATTTCAAGCGGCTCCAGAGGGGTCAGGACGCCCTTTTCATATCGTGCCCGCACGGTCGCCATGTTACCTATGTCCTCACACTCTCCCGCCGGTTCGATTGCCACATGGTTCACCTGAACATAGGGCCATTATAGACGGATGGGCGCGCTGATCCTTCGCTGCGCTCAGAATGACATGCCCGATGGATTCCCGCTTTCGCGGGAATGACGGAGGAGCGGAGGGAATGACAGAGGGAGTGCCCTTCGACAGGCTCAGGGCGAACGGGAATAACGGTGGGTGTTAGGAGGCGATCTGGGCGGCGGGTGTCACTTCCTTGACGCGGTCAATCATGCCCTCGGCGATCTCCCGATAGCGCTTCTGCGCCTTCTTGTGCTTGATGACCGCGAGGTCAGGGCCGATGTCGCTGAAGTCACGCGAAAGCTCCAGGCGTCCCAGGAACGGCACATCGAGGTCCTGGGCCAGACGCTCCCCGCCGCCCTTGCCAAAGATGTCGCCGGACATGTTCTCCACCACGCCAAGGATATCTATGTTCATCTTCTTGATCATGTTGATGGAGCGCTTGGCGTCGAGCACGGCAAGGTCTTGCGGGGTGGTCACCACGACGAACCCGTGCAGTTGAAGAGTCTGCATGATGGTCAGGGGGGCGTCGGACGTGCCGGGCGGCAGGTCAACGACCAGGTACTCAAGATCGCCCCACTCGGTTAGTTCAAGGAACTGGTTGATGGCGTTCGTGACCATCGGCCCGCGCCAGATGATGGCCTCATCTTCGTTTTCCTGGAACGATGCCATGGAGATAGTCTTGACACCCGCCCGCTGCGGCGGATGGAGAACCCCATCCACATAACGCGGGCGCTCCGTCACACCGAGCAGCTTGTCCGCGTTCGGGCAGTCGATATCGGCGTCAAGCAGGCCGACGGAATGCCCCATCTGCGACAGCGCGACCGCGAGATTGACGGCGACCGTCGTCTTGCCGACCCCGCCCTTGCCGCTGTAGACGGCGACGCGATACTGGATCTGATTAAGGTGCTCAGCAATCTTCTTGCGGCGCTCCCATGTCTTCATCATGGAGCCAAGGCGCGCGCGGGCCTGATCGTTCATTCCGGGTTGAACCACTGTCTTCCCCTCTCCGTGCTGTACGGCGACGCGCTTGTGCTGCCGCGCCGCCAACCCTCTACATTCTAGCGGGTTAATTCCGACGGCTTAGGAACTGTGAACGTCGGGTGCGTATCAGTTGGGTATCAGTTCAAGTATCTGCGCGGCGTCTTCCGGATTTGACGATGCCGCAACCTGTATATCGCCCTGTCTGACCTGCGCGAGCACAATCGCGTCCTCAGCTTCGTAGCGATAATAGCGGCCGGTTGGAGATTCGATCCTGTCCAGTCCGCCTCGCAGCGCCCCGACGTTGAATCCCCACGAAACCAGGGGGGCCGGGATTCCGGTTTGGGCGATGGCAAGGCCGGTGATGCCGTGAGCCGCCAACTCCTCCGGCGCAGTATTCACGCTCAGCTCGGGGAGCGAGTCGCCGTAAACCGCAAAAACGGCGTTGGTTAACTGGAGCGTCTCAAGCATCTCGCCGAATTGCGTGAGGTCGATGATGCCCTGCCCCGCGAGCCAATCAAGTATTTCGTTCATCCGCTCAGGAGGAACCTGTGTGAATCCCGCGGCGAGCACCGGCTTGGGTGGCGCTTGCGGAAGATTGAGGGCCTTGCGCCAGATTCCCGTTCGAGCCAGTTGTTCATCCGAGACGAAGATGTTCCTGTTCAGCACGTCACGCATAGCCCAAACCTGTGCTCGATCGCCAAGCACGACCTCTGTGTCACGACCATTCGTGGCGGCCCACGTTGTCACACCCGCATCAACGCGGGAGAGCACGTTGTGGGCGGAAATCGCATCGAACTCGCTTCCAAATGAGAAGCGAATCGTCGTGGTTATTGCTTGCTGATCCGCGTCAGCGGGACTCAGCCAAAGAGAAATCGAGCGGGCTTCCGCCCGCCACGGGACGGTTGAGCCGTCACGCTGCTTGAGGTCCGCGCTGATGCTGATGGTCGAATCGTCGCCGGGCGGTTTCACAAAGATATAGCCGCCAAGGGGCACGTCGGGGACTCGTTCGCCAAAGCCCTCAGGAACGCCGGGCACACCGTCAACCGAGAGGCGCTCAACGCACCCCGTGAGGACGACAGCGCTTAGGGTCAGGAGGGCGGCCGACATCAGCCAGCCCAATCCGGGGAGCGTGCGCAGCACAGACATGGCTCACTCGATCATCAGCCGGCGCAGCTCAACCATCTGGTCTCGCAGGGCAGCGGCTTTTTCGAACTCCAGGTTGCGGGCGGCTTGCTTCATCTGCTTCTCAAGCTCGCGGACGGTGGCGGCGACGTTCTCGTGTGATATTTCGCTGGGGACTGTTTCATACACGGCGCGGGATTCCGCCACCTGCCTCACGCGTTCCGTGATGTCATGGACGGCTTTCTGGATTCCTTGAGGTATAACCCCGTGATCTGTGTTGTAGTCCTCCTGCAGGTCACGGCGTCGATACGTTTCTTCGATGGCATTGCGCATGGAATCCGTCACCCGGTCGGCGTACATGATGACGTGGCCGTTCACGTGGCGCGCCGCACGGCCAACGGTCTGGATGAGCGACGTTCCTGAACGGAGATACCCTTCCTTGTCAGCATCAAGAATGGCAACGAGACTGACTTCCGGCAGATCCAATCCCTCGCGCAGCAGGTTGATGCCCACGACAACGTCATAGACGCCGAGTCGAAGATCACGCAGTATCTCGCTGCGGTCCAGTGTCTTCACGTCCGCGTGGATGTAATGGGTCTTGACGCCCATCTCTTGCAGGTAGTCCGCAAGCTGTTCAGCCATACGCTTTGTGAGCGTGGTAACAAGCGCGCGCTCACCGCGATCCACCCGCTCCTTGATCTGAGCAAGCAGGTCGTCAACCTGCCCACGCGTGGGCTTGACCTCCACCGTCGGATCAAGGAGACCCGTCGGTCGAATAACCTGTTCGACAACGCTGTTGCTGACCTCGTGCTCATAGGGGGCCGGCGTGGCGGACACGAAGACAATCTGTCCGAAGAGCTGCTCAAACTCCGTGTAGTTGAGCGGGCGATTATCCAGGGCGGACGGCAGTCGGAAACCATAATCAACGAGCACCTGCTTGCGCGCGACGTCCCCGTGGAACATACCCCGCAGCTGGGGGATGGTCATGTGCGACTCATCGATAAAGATTAGGTAGTCCTTCGGGAAGTAGTCGAGCAGCGTCCACGGGCGGCTGCCCGCCTCGCGCCTCTGCAGATGGCGCGAGTAGTTCTCAACACCGGCGCAGTAGCCGGCCTCACGCAGCATCTCAAGGTCATAGCGGGTGCGCTGTTCAAGGCGCTGCGCCTCAACAAGCTTGCCCTGCTCCCGGAACCATGAAACGCGCTCGTGCAATTCCTCTTCGATATCGATGATGGCGGCGCGCAGTTTCTCCTCGCCGGTCACCCAGTGCTTGGCGGGATAGATGGCCACCTTTGAGCGTTCACCCAGGATCTGTCCCGTCGTCGTATCAACGGTGACGATTCGCTCAATCTCATCGCCGAAGAACTCAATGCGGACGGCGGTTTCTTCGTAAGCGGGCTGCAGTTCAATGGTGTCCCCATTGACTCGGAACCGCCCGCGTGTGAAATCAAAGTCGTTTCGCGCGTATTGCATATCGATGAGACGGCGGATAACGTCGTCCCGTCGGTGCCTCGACCCGCGCTCCAGAATAAGGATGAACGCGGCATATTCATCCGGCGCGCCAAGGCCATAGATACAGGAGACGGAGGCAACAATGAGTGTGTCTCGGCGCTCCCACAGAGCCTTTGTTGCGGCGTGGCGCAGCCGATCAATCTCATCATTGATCTGCGCGTCTTTCTCGATGTAGGTGTCCGAGCGGGGGACGTATGCCTCCGGCTGGTAGTAGTCGTAATAGGAAACGAAGTATTCGACGGCGTTGTTGGGGAAGAAGTCACGGAACTCCATCGCCAACTGCGCGGCGAGTGTCTTGTTGTGCGCGATGACGAGAGCGGGACGCTGGGACTGGGCAATGATGTTTGCCATCGTGAACGTCTTGCCGCTGCCCGTTACGCCCTTGAGCGTCTGATAGCGGCGACCGTCGCCAAGACCAGCCACGATTGTGCCGACGGCTTCGGGCTGATCGCCCATCATGCCAAACGGCGAGACAAGCTCAAACTGCTGATCCGTCGCCGGGTATTCTGCAATCGCCATCAACTGATCCTGACTTCGGGCTCCCTACGTTCGCCCAACACCCTAGTATAACTAGGGTTTGAGTAGGGAGTCGCCCAATCTCTACTTTTGGTCGGCTTGTTCGTTCAGCACTCGCAAGAACTCTGCGGACGTTACGAATTCCACGCCGCCATACCCCCACATTTGCAGTACCTCCCTGTCCGCCGTCACAAGATAGCGCGCGTTCCCCGCGTGAGCGGCCTCAACCAGCCGCCGGTCTCCCGCATCCTTCAATGTCAACTCTTCCAAAATAGGCGCTTCGACGATGACTGAATTCTCACGCAACTCTGCCAACAGGTTGTCCCGTTCTTCTCTGCTGCTAAGTCTTTCAATCCACCGCGCGCCGACGACCAACTCCGCCTCCCGCAGCGTCTCCTGAGAAGCAACGTGCTCAAACCGGCCGGCTCGCCACAGATCCAGTATGCGGCTCGCGGAGCCGCCACGGCGCGCAAGCGCGCCCACGAGGAGATTGGTATCGATGATTGCCCTCACCGGAACTCCATACGTGGAGGAACAGCCTCACTCCACAGAGGATTACAACCTTACTGATACTTATCGGGTCGCTGAACCATGATGCGCGTGATGGCCCACCGGACCATCAGCAGCGGCGTGATGATGGCGGCAATGATTGGCCCGCGATCAACGTCCGGCAACTGCTCATCGACACGGATTGCGGCAAAGATGCTTACAACAATGAGGATGACTTCCATGAACAACTCTCGATTGCCGGGGCGGTTCAGCAGGCCGGTATTCCAGAACGAAATCTCACGGAATGCAGCCAGCAAACTCGTGGCGATAGCAATCGCAATCAATACCCACGCGATGATTGAAAATTGGGGCAAGAGCAGCCCGATGACGTGCATGTTGAGCAAAACTGCCATGAGACCGATAACAGCCCACCACGGGTTAGAAGCCACCATGCCGTAGCGCCCGCCGGTGTACAAAACCCACGCGCAGAACACACTGATCAGTGCCAGAACGACAAAAAAGCTCTCAAGCATGCTTCTAGGTTCCGCCTCCGCTCAAGGTGGCCAAAGCCAACCGCACGCGTTCGTCAAGCGGCGGCGGCTCATCCAACTCCGGATTGACAACTGCCGAGACGGCCACGCGGATCTCCTGCGATGTATAGCCCAATGATTGCAGCACAGCGGTCAACTCTGCGTCCAGAACGGTGGGCACGCGGGTTGCGCCGGCAGTCAGCCCGGCAAGATCCAACTCATCAAGCTTTCCCTTGAGCTCCACAATAACGCGCGAGGCGCTGCGCTTGCCCACACCGGGCGCGCGCGCCAGTGCGCCGGCATCTCCCTGCTCTATCGCCTCCACCAGGTCTGCGGGCGACAGCACCGACAGAATGACCAGCCCAAGCCGAGGCCCGATGCCGGAGACGCCGAGAAGCGCCGTGAACGCCGCCTTCTCCTTCGCGCTGCGGAATCCATAGAGAGTGATGTTCTCGTCGCGGACCATGAGATGGGTGAAGAGACGTACGGGCGCGCCGATGGGGCCGAGGCCGGACAGGGCGGACGACGGAACCTGGGCACGGACGCTGACGCCGCCGATGGCAACATCAACCCAGTCCTCACCACGCGCCTCAAGAATGCCCTGAATACTGGATATCATCACTGCAAGCGTAACAGAGGGCAACGCCTTGCGCCGCACGCGAACTTGTCATCCGTGGCCGGCCTGTATAGACTTTGGATGTGGCAACGTGGTATGAAATACAGTAAGTATGGATATGATAATATGAATATGAATTGCATGTGAGGTGAGGCATGAGAATCTCCGAACGGGGACAGATTACCATTCCAAAGGTGCTGCGCGATCAAATGGGGCTCTATAGCACCGTTGAGGTAGAGATCAGCGCCACGGATGACGGGCTGCTCATCAAGAAGCGGGCAGGCGCGGATCATCCTGTGGACCGCGTGGCGGGCATCCTGAATGACGCGGGCTTCGATATCGACACTGATTTCGATATTGATGAGTACATAGAGGAGATCCGGGGACGGTGATTACCGCTCTGGACACCAACGTCCTCATCGACCTGTTCCGCGATGATTCAGAGCACCATGAACAGTCCAGAAGCTGGATACGGTCTGCGTATGATGCCGGCGCGATCCTGGTCTGCGATGTCGTCTACGCAGAGCTTGTTCCTGTCTTCAGAAGCCGCGCCGCACTGGATCAGGCTCTAAAGGACATGGGGGCAACACCGGCGCCATTATCTCCCAACGTGGCCTATGAAGCGGGAGTCCGCTGGGCTCGATACCGAGCCGCCGGAGGCCCAAGGGAACGCATCATCACTGATTTCCTGATAGGCGCTCACGCCCTGCAAGCCGCGGATACGTTCCTCACGCGCGACAGGGGATTCTTCTCTTCATATTTCCCGGAGTTGCAGGGCGCGGAGGCGTTTCGCAGGTATTAGTCGGCCGCGCCTTATCGCGGCAGGCCGAGGCCGCGCCAGGCGATGATGTTGGCGCCGAGCGCGATGCCACCACCGCCGCCGGACTCGTTTTGGGACAGCATGTAATGCGTGCCATAGATGCCGTCGCCCGGCGCACGATGCTCGCCCTTGTGCAGCGCCACATACGGCCCCAAGGCTCGCGCGAACGTCGGCCAGAGCCAGTACTTGGACGTGTGGAGCACGCGCCAGCCGGACATCGCGCCCTCCGCCTGCGGAACCTCTCCTGCCGCCTGCATCGCCGCGACACGATAGGCCAACATCCGGTCAATCTCAAGGGTGACACGCAGATCCGCCAGCTGGTGGCGCGTGACGCCATTGTTGAGAATCGGCTCTCCGTTGAAATTCAAATCTCGCGCCATGGCGACGAACCGGTCAAAAACGCCAATCTGCCTTGCAGCGTTGTCGATGCCCGTCCGTTCGAAATTGAGCGTCGTCATGGCCGCATACCAGCCGCGGTTCATCTCGCCGATGAGATAACGCTTCGGCACACGAACTTCATCCATAAAGACTTCATTCCATCGGCGGGTGCCGAAGAAGTCATACAAAGGCCGCAGCGTGATACCGGGCATCATGTTGCCGTCGTCATCCGTCAACTGCATGGCCAGATAAGTGATGCCGCGATGCTTCGGCGCGTTCGGATCCGTGCGGACGAGGATGTGATACCAGTTGGAGAAATGTGAGCCGGACGACCAGATTTTCTGGCCCGTCACAACGATGTCGTCACCGTCTTCCACACCGCGCGTCTGCAGGCTGGCAAGGTCCGTTCCCGCATTCGGCTCGCTGTAGCCCTGCGCCCAATCGATATCCGCCGTAGCCATCTTTGGGAGGAACTGTTCCTTGAGCCAGTCGGAGCCATGGAACATGATCGCGCCGGTGATGTTGGCGCTCGGCGTGCCCTCGGGAGCGTCTGCGTACCCGAGTTCCTCCATGTAAACGAATTGATTATCAAACGGGGCATTCGCGCCGCCGAATTCCTCCGGCCAGTGCATTGTGTACCAGCCCTTATCGACGAGCTTTTTGATGAACTCATGGTCGTTCTGCCGTGATTCGGCATTCGCGAAGTCCATGGAACGAACGTTGATGGAGTGAGCCTCAAAATCGCGGGGATCCCAGTTTTCCTTCAGGAACGCGCGAACTTCGTCACGGAACTGTTCCGCCTCCGGCGATAGTCTGAAGTCCATGAGTTTTCCCCCTCACCCCAACCCTCTCCCTGAGGAGAGGGGATGTGTATCAGACCCAGCGGCCTTTCAAGTTAGCGTAGCAGATTGGCGGCCTGTGACTGAAGGGAGGAGGAGTGAACCGCGTCGCACATGGCAACGGCGAGCGCGTCCGTGGCGTCCGCCGGTACCTTGCCCTCCGGCATCGTCACTTGCAGCCTCAGCAGCCGCTCAACATCTTGCTTGGTCGCCCTGCCATGGCCGGCGACGGTGCTTTTGATTTTCGCAGGCGCATATTGGCGCACGGGGATGCCGTGCTCCGCTGCGATGACAAGCGCGACCCCACGCGCCTCCCCGACAGAAAAGGCCGCCTGAACGTTTCGTCCAACAAACGGGCTCTCGATGGCGATGGCATCAGGATTCAGCCGCCCAACAATCTCCAAAAGCCCTTCCCGCAGTTGCAAGAGCCGCATCTCCAAAGGATCATCGCGCTTCAGGCGAACGACGCCGCATTCCACGAATGAATGTGGGCTGCCATCATCCCGGACGTCGAGCGCGCCATAACCCGCGATATGCGTTCCGGGATCGATACCGAGGACGCGCGCCATGATTGGCCGCCGTGTCACGCGGCCCTAGACGGCCGCAGCGTCTTCCAGCACTTCCGCGGGGAAATTGGCGTTAGTGAATACCTGTTGAACGTCATCGAGTTCATCGAGTCGCTCCAACAGGCGGAGATTCTGTTTGGCTGCCGACACTTCCAGGTCAACCTGCGTCCTGGGGCGCATGGTGATTTCCGCCTGGACGACTTTTGCGCCCTGCTCGGCCATTGCCGCACGAACCGCCTCAAGCTGGCCGGGGGCCGTGTAGACCTCCAACTGTCCGCTGTACGGGTCGCCCACATCCTCCGCGCCGGCATCAATGGCAGAAAGCGCCACTTCTTCAAGCTTTTCGTCAGTACCTTCAACGACGATTGTGCCGGTGTTGTCGAAGATCCAGTTGACGCTGCCAACCTCGCCGATGTTGCCACCCTGCCTGCTGAAGGTTGACCGCACATCATTTGATGTGCGGTTGCGGTTGTCCGTTAGCGCCTGCACCAGGACCGCCGCCCCTCCTGCACCGTAGCCCTCATACCAGATTTCCTCCAGCGAATCGCCATTGTCGCCGCCGGCGATCTTCTTGAGGGTGCGATCAATGTTGTCGTTGGGCATCCCCGAGTCTTTGGCGCGCTGAACGGCGAGACGCAGGCGCGGATTGAACTCAGGATTGACGCCGCCATCCCTGGCCGCGGTGGTGATCTCACGAGACAGCTTGGTGAACAACTTGGCGCGCTTGGCGTCATTAGCGCCTTTCTGCCGCTGAATCGTTGACCAATGAGAATGTCCAGACATGATTTTATTCTATGTCATGCGGAATTGAGAGGTGTCAAGCTCGCCGAGTGCCACAAGGTGTCCGGGGCAATGCCGCACGTCGGACTAACGTCGTCGCCTGCGTCGGCGTCGTCGCTGCTGCGTCGGTTGATCCTGTGACTTCTCTGGTTCTGCCACAGGTATCAGCCCCTCTATGAGTTTCACCCGGATGACTCTTTCCTCAAGATCAATCGTGGCGACCTCGTCCGTATTCGGAATCAGTGTTTCCGGCCGACCCTCTGCCCGGACGACCAGCACGTCATTAACGCCGGTCTCAATGATGTCTTCGACCGTTCCAATGGGGTCGTGTTCGGGTTCCGCGACGACGGGCAGGCCAATCAGTTGGAACCGGTAGTAGGCGCCGTCCGGCAATGGGATGACATCCTCTTCTCGAATATCAAGTGTTGCGCCGCGGCGGATTGTCTCAGCCTGTGTTCGGGAGCGGACCTCATCAAGCTGGACAATAAGCCGATCCAGGCCGCTGCCACGAGCGCTTGCAACAGTTACGGGCTCCTCCATAAGGAAAAGCCTGCTGCCCGGTTCAAACCGTTGAGGAAAGTCCGTCAGGACTTCTACCTTAAGTTCACCCCTGACGCCAAAAGGGCCACTGATGCGACCTACTGCTATGTACGGTGAAGAGGTAAAGCGTCGATCCACAGGCTTGACGCCTCTAGACGATCTCCAAACTGGCTCTCACACCACGCCTGATCGCGGCAATCCTGAGCACTGTGCGGATGGCTTCAGCAACCCGGCCTCCACGACCAATCACCTTGCCCTTGTCACTCTCTGCGACAACAAGGCTGATCAGGATCCGGCCGTCCTCAGCGACACTTTCGGTCACGCGGACTGCATCCCTGTCTTCAACAATGCTCATAGCAATAAATTCAACGAGCTCCTTCACAATCACGTCCCAACTGCCATTGCTGGCGCAATTTTCATGCTGACGCGATAATCCCCTGCCGCCGAAAGAGCTTGGTGACAGCTTCACTTGGCTGAGCGCCCCTGCTCAACCATTCCCGCGCTTTATCGTGATCGACTTGAAGAGAATCAGGGCCGGTGCGCGGGTCGTAATGCCCAATGATTTCGACAAACGCTCCGTCCCGCGGCGCTCGTTGGTCGGCTACCACGACACGATAGTGCGGTTGCTTACGGAAGCCCTTTCGGGTCAGGCGTATTCGCAGCATGTATCCCTTTACCTTTGCAGTAACACAATGTATGGAGGGGCGGAACTAACCGTCGCGACAATACTAAACCACAGTATAGCCCCATGGGCAAATGTCCGCATCACTCGGCAACAATCATCGCCATCGTTGACGGAACTTTCACGTCTCAATACGATTGTTCTACGACGCTCCGGCTTGATTCGCGCGGCAAAGGCGAGTCGGTCGGCATAGAGGTATCAGTGACCACGCACGATTCCATCTTTGATGAACAAGATCACTCACGGCGCGGACGGTTCAACGTCCGTTTGCTCATTGGCGCCGGCGTGGTCGCCCTCGTCGTCGCATACCTGATCTTCCTTTCCCTCGATGCCGCCACCGCCGCCTACATGAACGTGGACGAATTGGCTGCCGCGCCGGACATTACGGATGATCGCCGACTCAGGATAGGTGGAACGGTGACCGCCGGCTCCATCGTCCGCGGCGAGGACCTTGTCTACGAATTTGAGGTGCATGGAGAAGAAGCCGCGATTCCCGTCGTCTACCAGGGAGCGCCGCCGGATATCTTTGGAGACAACGCCGTTGTTTTCGTTGAGGGCTACTACACTCCCGGCGGCACATTCAACGCCGACGTCTTGTTGACGCGCCACCCGGACACCATGGAGCCCCTGCCCAGCGGCGCGACGGCTCCCAATTACGAACCAACATACGGCTAGGCTGTCTACGCCGCCATGCAGCTTTCAGACGCCGGTTACATCGCGCTGATTCTCGCGCTTGGCGCTGCACTGTACGGCAGCGCCGCGTCCGCGTTGGGAGCCCGTCTATCCATCGCGCCACTGACGGCGAGCGGACGGAACGCCATCTATGTTGTGGCGCTGTTGCTTGTCATGACAGCCTCCATCCTCGTGTATTCCTTTATCACACAGGACTTTGGCCTGCGCTACGTGACACTCCACTCCAGCACCGCCATGCCGTGGTATTACACCCTGTCAGCTTTCTACGCGGGCCAGGAAGGCTCCCTGCTCTATTGGTCAACACTCCTGGCGGTGTTTGGAAGCGTGATGATCTACGTCATGCGCAGACGATACCCGGCGCTGATGGGCTACACGAACGCCGTTATCCTTGCGAATCTTTCTTTTTTCCTCATCGTCCTGGTTTTCTTTGCCAGTCCAATGACGCGTCTCCCCGCCACGATGCCGGACGGCGTCGGGCTGAATCCCCTGCTCCAGGACCCGGGAATGCTGGTGCACCCTCCAATGCTGTTGGCCGGATACATGAGTTGGACCCTCCCCTTTGCGATCGGCATCGCCGCGCTGGCGACAGGTCGGGTGGGCGTTGAGTGGACTCGAGCGCTGCGGACACCAACCCTGATTGCCTGGAGTATTCAGACCGCGGGGCTCATCCTTGGCGGGTGGTGGGCCTACCATGTGCTGGGTTGGGGCGGTTACTGGGGATGGGACCCGGTGGAGAACGTCGCGTTCCTGCCGTGGCTCACGGGCACCGCGTTCCTGCACTCCGTCATGGTCGTGGAGCGACGCGGCAAGCTCAAGGTGTGGACGCTGAGCCTTGTTTTCGCGACGTACCTGCTGGCGATCTTTGGCACCTTCATTGTTCGCAGCGGCATACTCAGTTCCGTTCACAACTTTGCGGAATCAGATGTTGGCGGCCTGTTCCTGGGGTACTTTGTCGGCGCGATGGCGCTGCCGCTCATTCTTCTCTTCTGGCGGCTGCCGCACATCCGTGATGAGGAGGGATTCGAGGCCGCTCTCTCGCGGGAGTCCGGCTTTCTCTTCAACAATGTGTTGCTGTTCAGCATCGCCTTTGCCACGTTCTGGGGCACGGTCTACCCGATGATATCCGAGGCTCTTGGCAACCAACGGCTGACAGTGAGCGCGCCTTTCTATCTCAAGGTGAACGGCCCGCTGTTCCTCGCGCTTATCCTATTGATGGGCGTCGGTCCGCTGTTGGCGTGGCGCAAGTCAACCGTTCAGTCTCTGTGGCGACATCTCCGCATTTCGATAGCAGTCGGCGCGGTGACGGCAGCACTGCTTGCGCCGCTGCTGCGCGACGTTATAACTCCCATCGCGTTCGGCGCCTGCGCTTTCGTGTTGGCGACCGTGGGACAGGAATACGTTCGCGGTATTCGCATACGACGCAGCACAACACGAGAACCCTACCCGTCTGCCGTTGCCGGCCTCGTCTCCCGCGACCGCCGCCGCTATGGCGGATATCTCATTCACGTTGCCATCGTCGTGCTTGGCATCGGCCTTATCGCCTCAACGGCGTTTCAGTCCGCGACGGAGGTCAATTTGCTGCGCGGGGAGTCAGTGACCATCGATGACTACACCATCACGTATGCGGGCACGGCGTCGATCCAGGAACCGAACCGGCAGGTATTGAGTTCACAGTTGATCGTAGAAGAGGACGGGGCGGCCGTGGGGCAGCTCTTCCCCAAGACGCAGATCTACCCCAACTTTGAGACGCAGCCGACAAACCGCGTCGCTGTGCTCTCCACGTGGCGGCACGACCTCTACGTTTTCCAGGCGGGATTCGACGACGAATCCGCGACTTTCGCCATCTTCATCAACCCTCTGATGACTCTTGTCTGGACAGGCAGTGTGATGATCTTCCTGGCCCTGCTCATTACGGCGTGGCCCGGACGCGCCCCTGCCATGAGGCCCGTTTGGGAGCCACTGGGTTCTACAGGAGCTGCGGCCCCACGGCGGTCTTGAACGGAGACCGCCAGAGATCGTTATGCCTCAACTGATGTCAAACCAAAGAACCCTGCGTGTCGGCGTCTACGCGCTGGCCATCACGCTAGGCCTCTTGATCCTGTCGATGATTCCCTCTATGGCCCTTGCTCAAAACGATGATTCCAGTGAGTTTTCACGACAGGAACTTGAACTGTTGGCGCTCTCGCCGCAGGCACGCGCAATAGCGCAGAAGCTCCAATGCCCTGTCTGCGACGGCCAGCCGATCACCGAATCAAACGCGACAATAGCCCGCCAAATGAAAGCCAACGTACAACAACAGGTAGATGACGGCGTGACTGAAGAAGAGATATTGGACTTCTTCGTCGAGCGTTATGGCCCCGAAGTGCTGCGGGAGCCGCGTCCCGAGGGCATCGGCTGGGGCGTCTGGCTCGCGCCGCCTATCATTGCGCTGTTCGGAGTCCTGATTGTCATCTTTGGCATCCGCAGCGGTGGCAGACCACGACCGCAGCCCCAACCGGCACGACCCACCCCACGCTCGACGGCGGACGATGATGAGATCGTTGCGCGAGAAATCGGGCGCATGACGAGAAACACGGATTGAGGCGCGGATGGAGCTCGTTCCCGTCGGACTGACCCTGCTGGCCGTCGTTGTGACAGTCGTGGGGATAGCATTTCCCCTTATTCGAGCGCGCGGCGCGGATGATGGAACGTCCCCGAGAGACGAACTCTCCGACCTTGGACGCATGCGAGAGGCGCGCAACGAGGCGCTGACGGCCATCATGGACCTGGATGACGAACTGGAGCGCGGCAATGTTTCCGAGGGCGAATACCGCCCCGCACGGGCCCTGTTGGTGCGCCGCGCCGCCGACCTGATCCGTGAGATAGAGGGGCGAGAACACATCCTCGATGAGGAGATCGAGCGCGCCGTGCAGCTGAGCCGGGAACGGCGGCGGGAATGAGAAGCCGGATTCCCGTATTCACAGGAATGGTGGTGGGGGCGGTGGCCGCGCTGTTGGTGGGGCTTTCGTCTGTTGCCGCGCAGGAAACTACCCAGCAGACACTCACTTCAGACGCGCCGATCACCCTTGAAGCCGTCGTGAGGAACGGGACGGCGGGGGCGTCTGTGCCGGAGGGGCTAATCGTCACGCTGCAGGTGTTTGACCTTGAGAACAATGAGCTGCAGCGGCTGGAGGCGGAGGCCGACACGAGTGGAGGCGTGGCATTCGGTGGAGTGATCGCCGACGAGGAGGTCAGCTACACCCTGTCAGCGGCCTACAACGACATCCGTTTTTTCAGCGACGCATACATCTCCACAATTAACCGCGATGGGCCAATTCACCTCACGATCTTCGAGCCCACGTCGGATCCGTCCGTGATTCGCATCACCGGGGACAGCTCCGCCATCACGCCGCC
Organism: Dehalococcoidia bacterium; assembly: GCA_034422835.1. Lineage (GTDB taxonomy): Bacteria > Chloroflexota > Dehalococcoidia > UBA6926 > UBA6926 > VXMO01. Next base: position 61,513 of record DAOUJJ010000007.1, read on the forward strand.
CGAAGGAGATTCCGGCGTGCTGCGCATCCTGCAAGTGACTACTTTCGAGAACACGAGTGACCGCGCCTACGTGGGCAATGACCCTCTCAACACGCGGCTCACCGTTCATCTGCCGCTGCCCGTTATGGCGTTCGATCTTGAGTCGGTCCACAGTCCCGGCAGCCTCGTGCTCGCGCCGGACAGCCGCGACGTGTATTCAATCATCCCCGTCATGCCGGGCATTGAGGAATACATCGTCACATACGGGCTGCTGTATACGACTGACGTGTTCGCCTGGAGCAAGGACTATCCCTACCCAACTGAAATTTCCCGCCTGCTGGTTCCCGCGGACATCTCGTTTCGTCCCGGCTCAGACTGGGTGCAGATGCAGGACTCAGAGGTGTCAGGCGTGACGTATGCTCGCTATGAAATGAGGTCAATACTCGCGGGCGAGACTCTCAGCGGCACAATCGCGGACCTCCCGCCAAGCGCCGGCTCACGCAGCCGCAGCCTTGAGCGGACGCTGCGCGATGCGGCGCTCGGCGTCGCCGCGGTTGCGCTCATCATGGCGGCAGGTTTTGCGCTCTGGTGGGGGCGATTCCGAAACAGGAGACGCGGCCTAGCAGCCTCTCTCGCCGATCGGGAGTTAGCACAGTCCCAACGCGATGCCGCCGTCGCGAAATTGGCACGACTGGAGGATGCGCGAGAGGCGGGCGACATCTCTGAAGAAGACTATGAGGAGGCCTCTGCGCCGCACCGTGAATATCTGCGCCGACTACTCGAAGAGGAACGCACCCAATGAGCACCGAGCGCCCGGGTTCCTTGCCGCAGGTCGTCGTGCGATGCGCGGGTCTGGAGAAGTCCTATGGTCAACGCCCGGCGATTCGGAATCTGGACCTGACAATCACCATTGGCGAACGCATCGCCCTGTTCGGCGACAACGGAGCCGGAAAGTCCACCCTTCTGCAACTCATCTCAGGTCTCTTGCGCCCGAGTGGAGGCGGGATTCGCGTATTTGGGGGGCAGCCGTGGGGCGGTGAGGGAGCTCGCGCGCGAGCGCAGATCGGCACGCTCAGTCACCAGAGCCATTTGTATGAGGAGTTGTCCGCGCGGGAAAACCTGGCGCTGTACGGCAGGCTTTACGGCGTGGCGGACCCTCAGGCACGGGCAGACTCTCTCATTTCAGAGTTTGGGCTGTCAGGGCGGCGTGTCGACCCGATACGAACGCTATCACGCGGGATGACGCAGCGGGTTTCCCTGATGCGGGCGCTGATCCATCATCCGGCGCTGCTGCTGCTGGACGAGCCGGAAACAGGCCTCGATGCCACGTCACGGGAAATGCTTGCTCAACACATCACTGAGCAGGGGAAAGGCGTGACGGTTGTGCTGGCGACGCACAACGTCGAGATGGGCGTTTCCCTAACGACACGCGATATCGTGCTGCGAGACGGAGAAATCATCTATGACTCCGTCTCGCTTGTTGAGCAGGCAGCAAATGCCGACCGTCGACGGGACGAAGTAACCGGTCGGCTCACATCACGGGCACGCTGAGGCAGGTTCCCATGCAGCGCTCTCAACACCCCTCGCCCCCCGGCTACCTGGGTCAGATACGGATTCTGCTGGCGAAGGAAATCACCGTTGAGTTCAGATCACGCGAGACCGCTATCCCGATGGCTGTCTTTGCCGCGGCGGCGCTTATCGCATTTCAATTCTCTTTTGACCTGCGCGGCGGCACGCTGAATCTCGTTGCGCCCGGAGTCCTGTGGGTGGCAATCATCTTTGCCAGCCTACTTGCGCTGGGCCGCTCCTTTTCACGGGAGGTGGAACGCGGCTCCCTGGACGGTTTGCTTGCGAGTCCCATCGACCCGGGAGCGCTCTACCTGGCCAAGGTGGCTGCCAACGTCATCCTGCTGCTGGCGCTGGAGGCCGTCATTATTCCCCTGGCGGCCATCCTGTTCAACCTGCAGCTCTTCCAGCCGGCTTTGCTCCTGACGCTGCTCCTTGGCAACGTTGGAATCGCAAGTGTGGGGACGATCCTGGCCGCGATTAGCGCGCGATCCCGGGCGCGCGAGGCGCTGCTGCCGATCATGCTGCTCCCCTTGCTTGTGCCGGTCATCATCGGGGCCGTGCGCGCAACGGCGCTCGCCATCGATAACGGACCGTGGGATGATATCCAGCCCTGGCTGGCTATCCTGGCGGCATACGACCTTGTTTTCCTCTTCGTGTCCTCGCTGCTCTTCTATGTTACGGTTGAGAAGTGAACCTCACCGGCCGACGATTCACGGTTACCGACGCCATTGGCATAGCCGCTTTTCTGGCCATGCTTATTGCCCTTTACCTTGCCCTTGTCGAGTCGCCGATTGAGCGCGTGCAGGGCATTCACCACAAGATCTTTTACGTTCATGTGCCAACGGCCCTCGTGGGTTACCTCGCCTTCGCCGTGGTCGCATTCGCCAGCATCATGTATGTCTGGAAGCGGACAGACCGCTGGGACCGGGTTGCTCTCGCGTCGGCGGAGTTGGGCGTTCTCTTCACGACGCTCATGTTGACAACGGGTTCGATTTGGGGGCGGCCGACATGGGGCGCGTGGTGGGACTGGTCGGACGCGCGGCTGGTCACCTCGTTGGTCATGTGGTTGGTCTACGTGGCCTATCTGATGTTCCGCTCACTCGGCGAGCCCGGCCCCGGGACATACCGCTCAGCGGCGGTTATCGGCATCCTGGGCTTCGTCAGCGTGCCCCTGTCATATTTCTCAATCTGGCTCTGGACCAACGTCCTCCATCCCGTTCCAACACTGCAATCGTCCACTGACAGGCCGGAAGGCTCGATATTAGTGCCGTTTCTGTTCGGAATGCTGGCATTCACGCTCCTGTACGCATACCTGATGTCATTCCGCATGCGCGTCGAGGAATCACAGCGTGAACTGAACGACCTGCGAGCAGCGCACGAGGTCTCTTAGGGAGGGACAATTAGACGTGGAGAACGAATTCGGCGACTTCAGCCCCATCTTTGTCTTCGTGGCCTACGCCGCGGTTTGGATTGTATTCTTCGCCTATCTCTACTACATGGCCAGACGGCAGGCCGATATTCGCTCCCAGATCGACGCCCTCAAGGATTCCGGGCAAGGCGAGAAGAACGAATCGGATTCGGGCAGCGCGTAGCTGAGGGTACCGGATTCCCGCTTTCGCGGGAATGACGACTGCCTTGTCTACACAATCTGGTCGACCATCACCGCGAGGAAGAGCAAGGCCAGGTACAGCAGAGAGTACTTGTAGAGGCGCAGGGCCGCGGCACGATCTTTCTCCTTGAGCAGTCGGTAGGCGTAGTAGGTAAACATACCCCCCAGCGCAATCGCGCCCGCAAGATAGACGGAGCTGAGCCGCACCGTTGAAATGTAGAGCAGCAGGGCCAGGATATTCACCAGGATCGTATAGAGGAAGATGCTGATTCGCGTGCTTTCTTCCCCGAGGATGACCGGCATCATCGGCACACTGGCCCGCTCATAGTCGTCTTTGATCATCAGTGAGAGCGCCCAGAAATGCGGCGGCGTCCAGAAGAAGATGATCAGGAACAGGTAAATTGCCGGGAGACTGAGTTCGCCCGTCACGCCTGCCCACCCCACGAGGGGCGGAACCGCGCCCGCCGCCCCGCCAATGACGATGTTCTGCACGGTGGTCTGCTTGAGCCACAGCGTGTAGACAAAGACGTAGAAGAGCGCTCCACTGAGAGTTATTGACGCGGCAAGGACGTTCGCCCCGCCCGCCAGCACGGCAAAAGCCAGCACGTTGAGAGCGATCCCGTAGCCAATCGCCATTCGGGGGCTGACGCGGCCGCTTGCGACGGGGCGATGGCGTGTCCTCATCATCGTGGAGTCGATGTTTCCCTCAAGGCCGTGATTGATGGCTCCTGCGCCGCCGGATGCCAGCGCGCCACCAAGCAAGACCGCCACCGCAACGGCCAGCGATGGGAGCCCTTGGGCGGCCAGCACCATTCCTCCCAGCGCCGTCAGCAGCAACAGCACCATGACACGCGGTTTCGTCAGCCAGAAGTAGTCGGACGCAGTCGCTCTAAACGTAGAGGTCGCCGTGAGGCCTGAGCCTCCGGCCGGAGCGGGCGGCATCTGTGTTTGTCGGTCTGTCGCCTCATCGTCAGCCGTGTCAGCCCGGGCGCGCGCGGCGAGAATCACCAGCAGCACGGCAGCAGCCCACGTCAGCGAGGCAAGCGTGATGTGCGCGACGCGCGCGGCATGGTGGAACTCCGTCCACGGCACAAGCGCGCCGACGACAATCTGCACAGCGAGCAGGTGAAGCGTGGCCTGCCCCACCCGGCTGATCATGCGGTCGTTCTTTTTCTGCCGCCACGCGAGGAATGCGACGTAGCCGGTGGTAAGAGTTCCGATGACGACCATCCAGCGATGCCCCATGTGGATATTCGGATCGAATCCACTCGGCATGATTGTGCCGTCACACAGCGGCCATGCGGAGAATCCGCTGCCGCACGCAAGTGTCGCCTCCTCCGCAACAACATATGAGCCGGAGAGAATCATCACCAATGTCATGACGGCAGCGATGACAGCCCACAGGTAGAGCCGTTTCGCGTCTCTATACGACACGCCCTGCACTTCTGCGGATGCCGTCCGTTGAGGCGCGGCGACCATCATGGTCACGATGAGCAGCGCGAGGATGGCTTCGGCAAGGAACAGGTGCAGCGTCACGATTGGCGGTGGGAGTTCAGTGATCACGGCCACGCCGCCCAGTCCTGCCTGCGTGAGCATGACGACGAGCGTAATCGCGGCAGGAATAAGCGCCCTTCGCGTTGGCTGTTCATCAGCGCGTGACGCGAGAAAAGCCACCACGAACATCGCGGCCACAAGCAGCCCCACGATGGCCGCCGTCAGCCTGTGTGAGTATTCGATGAGGACGTGGTATTCGAACGGCGGAATGATGCTTCCGTGGCACAGCGGCCAGTCCGGGCAGGCGAGGCCGGAGCCCGTAACGCGGACGAAGCTGCCAAGGCTGATCAGAAAGATGGTTGTAATTGCCGCCGCCAGCGCAAGCCCCAACAGGGTCTTGCGATAGCGCAGGTCAGTATTGTGAGACATATCGGCCGTCACGTTGTCGCCGAACTCTGCGGGGCATGATTAGGCGGGTTCCTGTAGAGCGCGGCACGCGAGCGGCGCGTGTCTTCTTCATCACGGCGAACTGCAACGATGAACAGCCCGGCAATCGCGAGGAAATAGGGCGCGATCCCGCCGACCCACATGATGAGTCCGCCAATCTGCTGATCGGTCATCGCGTCGATGCCCCACAGCGGTTCCTGGCCGATGTAGGGCTCATACCAGGGAGTGGCTGCGAATGTCAGCATCGCGGCCAAGGGGAACGTCAAGGATAGCGCCATAACGACGATTACGAGCCTGCCCAGGTAGGGAACCTTGCCCCGGATGGGCGTTGGGTCGATGATGGCCCACCAGAAGATTGTTGCAGCCGTGATGAAGCTGGCGTGTTGGCCGATGTGGGCGAAATCGTTGGTGACGGCGGCAGCATAGGCTCCCGGGACGTGCCATGCCCAAATGGCGGTCACGAAGACGGCCAGACTAAAGAGCGGATGGATGAGGATGTGAAAGACGTAGCGGACCTGCGGCGATCGGGCAAGCTTGATGACTGTCAGGCGGCGGATGCCGTATCCCATGCCGCGTGCGAGAGGAAGAACCGGCGCGCCGAGGAGAATCAACGGCACGGCGACGTGCGTCAGGAGCATGTGTTGGGCCATGTGGAACGCGAAGAGTCGTCCGCCGAGGGTGTCAATCGGGGAGATAAGCGCAAGGAGCAACAATAACAGGCCAACAGCGAACGCTGCTGCGCGCCAGTTGGTGACCACACGGATTTTGAGTGGGTTCAAGCCCCGCAGGCCCCGAACGTAGGCCAACGCGAGGAGGCCGACAAAGAACAGCGTCAGCGGCTCCCACGACCACGCAAGCAGGTAATCACCAAGGTCATTCATGCCGCAATCCTACGCCCTTTTTGGCGTGTTGCGGATGCAGGAGCGCTCTGAATGTGCCAAAGCAGTTGGGCCGCCGTAACTCAGCGGCGTCAAACTACTGGGAGTCGCCGCCGTCGTCGTCCGGCGCGCGCGACGCCAGGAAAGCGAAGCCAATAAGAAAGATGAGCGCAAGGCCAAGCGCGACAGGAACCGAGTAGTAGACCTTTTCGCCGGCCAGTTTCACGTAGTCATGCGGAACGACTGCGTACAGGAGTAGTCCGATGGCAACGATCAGCACAACCGTGACGATGAGGGCGACAACCGGCAACAGAATCGGAACAATAAGCCGATCCATCACGTTGTTGGTTCCTGTGTGTTCGTCGTGATCCGCCGCCATGCTTGTCCTGCCTTTTTCCGGGTTCCTCTAACAGTCTCTCGTGCCGTCTCTCATGGGAGCGTGAAGTTCTCGAAGAGCGCGACCAGTGCCAACAGGACGGCTATCGCCAGGAAGAGGCCGCCGAGGAAAAGGGCCTGGTACAGTTTTGCGTCGAACTTGAGATGCATGAACCAGCCGACGACGAAGGCGAATTTGACGGCGGATAGGGCAAGCAACGATGAGATGAGGATGACTGAGGGCACATCGATGATGACGATGGCCACCTCAACAATCGTGATGACCGTGAGGATGATTGCGACGTTGACGTAGGTACGCGGAGTCGGGTGGTCTTCCGTGTGTGCCTGTTGCTCTGCTGTCGCCATGTTGCCGTTCCTCGCTTTGCCGTGTCGTCTCAATCCGCCCTATGACGGGATGAGATACACCACCGTAAAGATCACGATCCAGACGATATCGACGAAGTGCCAGTAGAGTCCTACAAGCTCCACCGTCAGGTCATGCTTGGGCTTAAGCCGTCCCATGTAGGACGCGCCTACAAGCGTCAGCAGCATGAAAACGCCAATTGCCACGTGCGTCCCGTGGAAGCCTGTTAACACGAAGAAGCTGGTGCCGAAGACACTCGTGGTGATGGTCAGTCCCTGATCAACGAACAGGTTGAATTCGTAGAACTGGCCGCCGAGGAAGACGGTGCCCTGCAGGGCCGTCGCGAGCAGCCAGAGGCGCGCCTGCCGTGAGTTACCTCGCTGGAGGGCGGCAAGAGCCAGCACCATTGTCAAGGAACTCATAAGGAGCACGAACGCGCTGACGGAGGTGTACGGGATGTCAAACAGGTCTTCCGGCCCCGGGCCGACGGGCACGTTGCTCCGGTAGACCATGTAGGTGGAGATCAGGGCGCCAAAGAAGAGACAGTCGGACGCCAGGAAGACCCACATGAGGATCTTCCGATGGTCAAGGCCCGTTGTCGTGTAATGAGCCTCAGCCTGTCCCATTGTCGCGTCGTGTGCCACGTGCGATGTCCTTTAGCGTTTCCTAATCAATCTCGTCTTTAGTCAGTTGGCTCAAAGATCCAGCCGTAAGAGCCCCAGAGCAGCAGAATCAGGCCGATTGCGCCTGCGGCATAGCCGGCGATGGGAGAGGCCTGATAGAGCAGCAGAGTAATGCCTAGCGCGAAGATGCCAAGCGCAACAATGAGCGGGAAGTAGGACGGGCTCGGCATATGGATGTCATGGTGCTCATCTGCCTCATCGGCGCCGCCGGCGGGAACGGGTTGCGGAGCGGCGTGCTCCTCGTCCGGGTACTTCTGCTCCCAGAGGGCGTCACGGCCATGGACGATCGGAATCTCGGCGAAGTTATAGTGCGGCGGCGGGGACGACATCGCCCATTCGAGCGTGCGGGCATCCCACGGATCTGCACCGGCAACCTCGCCGCTGCGAGCGCTGCGGAGCGCGTTGTACACGAACACCCCGACACCGAAAATCATGAACAGCACGCTGAGCGATGCCACCAGGTTCCACACGTCCCAGCCCATGCCCTCGGGGAACGTGAAGTTCCGCCGCGGCATTCCGACGAGGCCAAGGTAGTGCATCGGACCAAACGTCATGTTCATGCCGATGAAGACGAGCCAGAAGCTCCACTTGCCCAGGTATTCGCTCATCATGCGGCCGGACATCTTGGGGAACCAGTAGAAGATTCCGCCCAGGATGGCCATGATCGAGCCGCCGAAGAGCACGTAGTGAATGTGGGCAACGATGTAATAGGTGTCCGTCTGTTGCAGGTCGGACGGGGCGGCCGCGTGTGTCATGCCGCTCAGCCCGCCGATGGTGAACAGGGCTATAAACCCGATTGCAAAGTACATCGGCGTCTTGAGCTGTATGTTGCCTCCCCATAAGGTGGCCAGCCAGTTGAACACCTTGACGCCAGTCGGGATGGCAATCGCCATTGTTGTCGTCGCGAAAACGGCGTCCGGCACAGGGCCGAGACCGGCGGCAAACATGTGGTGCGCCCATACAGACCATCCGAGGAATGCGATGGTCAGGCCGGAGAAGACGACGACCGGGAAGCCGAAGAGCGGCTTGCGGGAGAACGTCGGCAGGATCTCAGAAACGATTCCCATGGCCGGCAGGATAAGGATGTACACCTCGGGATGGCCGAACACCCAGAACAGGTGCTGCCAGAGAAGCACGTCGCCGCCGCGCTCGAACACGAAGAAGTTGGTGCCAAAGAAGCGGTCGAAGCCCAACTCGACCAAGCCGATGGTGATGACGGGCATGGCCAGAGCCAGCAGGAAGGACGTGATGAACGCCATCCACGTGAAGATGGGCATCCGCATGAGGGACATGCCCGGGGCGCGCAGATTGATGATGGTAACAACGAAGTTGAACGCGCCCAGCAGTGAGGACGTTCCAAGCACAAGCAGCCCGAGGACATAGAAGTCCATGCCGTTGGTGGGAGAGAAGGTGGTGTTGGTCAGGTTGGCATAGGCGAACCAGCCGGCGGCCGGGGCGGTCATGGTGAACCAGCCAAGGTTGAGGATAATCGCGCCTCCAAGGAACACCCAGTAGCTGAGGGCGTTCAGGCGGGGGAACGCGACATCCCGCGCGCCGATCTGTAGCGGGACGATCCAGTTAAAGAACGCGACGCTGAGCGGCATGATGGCCAGGAAGATCATGGTGAGCGCGTGCATCGTGAACAGCTGGCTGAACACATTGGCGCTGATGATGGTTGAATCCGGAACCGCCAACTGCAGCCTCATCAGGCTGGCCTCAATACCACCGACAATGAAGAAGAAGAACGCCGTAACAAGGTAGAGCGTGCCGATCCTCTTGTGATCGATCGTCGTGAGCCAACTCCAGATACCGGTCGTCCCGGTAGGTCTCTCGAGGATGCCCCCTAGCATAGCCATCGTCATCTACTCCTTCGGCCTGCCGCCCGCTACTTCAGGCTCTCCAGGAAGAATACGAGATCATCAAGCTGCTGGTCAGTGAGATTAAGGTCCGGCATCTCCGTGCCGGGCTTCACGTCCGGCGCGTTGTTGAGCCAGTGCTTGAGGTTTTCAGCCGTCGGATCGCGCTGCATGAAGTCCGGGTCGGTCGGCACATCCTCGAAGAATGCGCCCATGTTCATATCCGCCGGGCCCTTGTGGAGCGTGTTCGCCGCAATGGTGACACGGGAACCGAAGTGAGAGAGATTGGGGCCGGTCACGCCGATGGCCAATTCGTACTCGTCCTCGGTTGCGCCCTCAATGGTGTGGCATCCGCGGCAGGCATTCTCCTGGAAGACAACCCATCCCGGTTCCATCGCCGCCGTCATGTCCACGGCCGGCTGGCGCTCATTCTCGGCCCATGCCTCGTAGTCGTCCAGCTCACGCGCAAAGGCGACGGTGCGCATCAGAGCGTGTGAATCTCCACAGAACTCCTTGCACTGCCCCGCGTAGACGCCGGTTTCCGTCGCGTTCAGCCACATGCGGTTGACCCGGCCGGGCACGACATCACGGCTGCCGGCGAGGCGCGGAACGGAGAAGCTGTGGATGACGTCATTCGACGACAACTTGAGGTTGATCACGGTATCGATGGGGATATGCAGTTCATTGGCGGTAATGAAATCAAGGTCGCCGTTCTCATCGAGATAGCGGTACTCCCACCACCATTGGTGGCCGACGACCTCGATAGTGAGCGAGGGGTCATCGGCGTATTGGGAGGGGGCGTCATATGTAGCGCCGATGCCGGCAACCGTTGGGATGGTGATGGCGATAACGATCAATGAGGGGGCAATTGTCCAACCAATCTCAAGCGGGGTGTTGCCGTGAGTCTGCGGCGGGATGTCATTTTCTCGTCCGCGCCTGGCACGGAACTTGAGCACCGCGATGATCAGGAAACCCTGGACGCCGATGAAGATGATGACGGCGATCCAGAAGATAAAGACGAAGAGATCCTGCTGACTCTGGGCTACGTCACCTGCCGGATGGAGCGTGCTCTGCGGCAACGCCAATTGGCAGCCTGAGAGGAGAACGACGGCCATGAAAACCGTCAGCACTCCGATTAGTTGGGTCCCTTTCCCCATACGGTTAAGCCTGTTCAGAGCAATACCTCAACAGTTAGCGTTGGGTCGCAGCCGCGACATTGCGAGTCTATCTGTCTGCCCGAATTTGTGTCAAGCGTCACAAGCGGTGTCACAGGTATAAAATCACCGGGTTCTGCGCCGCATTCAGGATAAGCGCCGGGGGAGCCTATAATGACCATATGGACGTTCGAATAAGACTGTTTGCGTCACTGCGAGAAGCGGTGGGCGCTTCGGAAATCAGCGTTGAGATTCCCGAGGGCGAGCCGGTGTCGCGCCTGTTGGACGAGGCGCAGCAACAGCATCCGGCGCTGGCGAACCGCTGCGACGGCGTTGTTGTCGCCGTCAACCGGGAATATGTCGACCAGTCAACCGCCATCACCGCAGGCGACGAGGTTGCGCTGATTCCGCCCGTAAGCGGTGGAGCCGTCTCTGAAGCGGAGGCCGTGCAGGTTGGCGTCACGCCTGATCCACTTGACGTCCGGAGGATCGCGGAGTCGCTCAGAACTCCGTCCGACGGGGCGGTTCTGACTTTCGAGGGCATCGTGCGGGATAACAACCTGGGCCGGCACGTGCTCTTCCTTGAATACGAGGCATACCCGGAGATGGCGGAGGGTGTGCTGCGAAAGATCGGACGCGAGACGCTCGAGGATTTCGACATTGGCAGCATCGCGTTGTGGCATCGAACAGGGCGGCTTGAGATCGGAGAGACCTCGCTGGTCGTTGCGGTCGCCTCGCCGCATCGGCGCGCAGCCTTTGACGCGTGCCGTGAGGCAGTAGAAAAGGTCAAGGCGCTGGCGCCGGTCTGGAAACGCGAGGTGTGGGACGGCGGTTCTGAGTGGCTACGGGGCGCGGGATAAGTCCTTCGTCATGGCCACGTGCTCAATGCCGGCTTCCATAAACACGTCACCGCCTTCGGTGTAGCCCGCCTGCGCGTAAAAATCCTTGACGTAGGTCTGCGCGTTGAGCAGGACCTGCGCAAAGCCCCGTTCGTCGGCCACTTCCTCTAACGTCGCCAGAATCCTGTCCCCGATTCCGTGTCGCCTGAGGTCCTGCCGGACTGCCATGCGGCCAATACGGCACTTTTCTTCACCCTCATCCGTTAACAGGCGGCCCGTGCCAACAACTTCATCATCCACGAGCGCCACAGCATGGACGGCGTCCTCATCGCGTCCGTCCCACTCCTCATCGTCATCCACGTTCTGTTCATCGATGAAGACGAGGCGGCGGAGGGCAAAAATCGCCTCCATATCCCTCTCTTCGGCAATGCGGACTACCACGTCCGCCTCATCATCCACGTCAGCCACCTGCCCCATCTGATCCGAGTTGATGATCTCACGGGCCGCCTGCATGAGCACTGTTCGCCGCTCAGTGGCAACCGATGATTTCTCCATATAGAGGCTGAGGGCTTTTTCAGGCTCAAGCGACTCGATTGCCATGCCGCGTTCAAGACGGGTTCTCGCTCTATCCGGCGCGTCTGCCTGCACCATTACCCCCGAAACAACGTGCGCTCCGGCCTGCCTCAACATGTTTCGAATACGAATGCGGTCTATGTCGCCCGCAAGCTCGACAGGAGCCTGTATCTCCACGCGGACAACGGCATCGCTCACATCTGCAGCGGCAAGGCGGGCGGCAATCGTCCCCATCACGTCCTGCTCACCTGCGTGGACGGTGATTTTGATTGTCCTGAAAGGGCGAGCCCAAACGGGGCGGAACGACCATGAGGCGGCGCGGCGGCCGGGAGGCAGGCCGGGATCAATGTCCACCACACAGAACCCCTTGCTGTCATTCTCTTCGGAGAAATCGACGCGATGGAGACTGCCGGGATAGACGGCGGGAGGGGCGTCCGCGATCAGTTGGTGCCGATGGATATGACCAAGAGCAGCGTAGTCGACGGGATGCGTTTGGAACGCGCTGGGCAGCAGCAGATAGTCGTTGCCCATCATCATGCTGCGTTCGTGACCGACGGTGGCCGTCGTGGCGGTGGCGTGGGCAGACAGGATGGATGGGACATTTGGATCGAGTTCACCCGCCATGCGCGTTATCTCATTGCTGAGGAAACTCTGCATCCACTCGTTGACCTCCGCGGAACTCTTTCCGTGCAGTTCGGCACGCGCGGCGGCGGAGCTGCGCCGCAACCAGGGAACGGCCACAATCTGCACGGGGCCGGAGGCGGTCTCGATGCGATGAACACCGGGGCGAGATGCAACCGTAACGTTGTCGACGGCGAGCGCGTCAAAGATGTCCAGAGCGGTTGCCCTACCCTCCGTGTTGGGCACGTCATGGTTGCCGGTGAGCAGGAACACGGGGACGCCCGCGAGGGCGAGGCGGCTGATGCGGCGGGCAAATTCCCGTTGGTGGGTCTGGGAGGGGTCTCTTGAGCGATAGGCGTCACCGGAAAAGACGACGAGATCGGCGCGGGGTTCGGTCAGGGCGAAGTCGACGAGTTCATCAAGGGCGCGGAGTGAATCAATGAGGCGGGACGGCATCCCCGTGTAGGTGGCGGCGCGGTTGACGCCCGGGGCGAACGACTCAGGCAGGGCGCTAAGGTCGTCTGAGGTGACGGGGCGGCTGTGTGTCTCAACGCCGATATGCGAGTCGGCAAAGTGGATGATTCGCATGGGCGCTCAGCCCGTTAGGCGATCTTCAAGCAGCGCGCCAAGTTCAGCGATGGGGACGCGCACCTGCTCCATCGTGTCACGGTCGCGAATGGTCACAGCGTCGTCCTCTTCAACGGTCTGGAAATCGATGGTGACGCAGTACGGCGTACCAATCTCGTCCTGCCGGCGGTAGCGGCGACCGATGGATTGAGAATCGTCATAGTCGGTCATCCAGCGGCGGCGGACGATGTCATAGACCTCCCGAGACTTGGGAAGAAGCTTCTCATTGCGAGAGAGGGGGAGCACAGCGACCTTATAAGGAGCAAGATCACGGTGCAGCTTGAGCACGGTGCGGCTCTCTCCATTCACCTCCTCTTCCGTGTAGCCGTCAACGAGGAGGGCAAGCAGGCAGCGATCGACGCCGCTGGCGGGTTCCACAACGTGGGGTATGAACCGTTCTTGCCGCTCGTCATCAAAATACTCCAGCTTGCGACCGGAACTGTCCTGGTGCTGGCGGAGGTCAAAGTCGCCGCGGTAGGCGATGCCCTCCAACTCCGACCAGCCGATGGGGAAAAGGTACTCAATGTCATAGACGGCTGCGGCGTAGTGGGCGAGTTCATCCTGCTCATGCTGCCTAAAGCGCAACCGCTCAGGGTTGATGCCGAGGTTTGTGTACCACTGCATCCGCTCGTTGCGCCAGTATTCCAGGGATGCAAAGCCGTCCTCAGGCCGGACGAAGTACTCCATTTCCATTTGTTCAAATTCGCGGGTACGGAATATGAAGTTTCCCGTTGTGATTTCATTGCGGAACGATTTTCCTGTTTGCGCAATGCCGAACGGGATTTTCTTGCGCGTGGCCGTCCGCACGTTGTCGAAATTCGTGAAGATGCCCTGCGCCGTCTCAGGCCGCAGGAAAGCGACTGCCGCGTCCTCCTCCACCGGCCCAAGAAACGTCTTGAACATGAGGTTGAACTGCCGCGGTTCCGTGAATTCATCCACAACTCCGCAGTCCGGGCACGTGTTGTCCTCAATGTGGTCGGCGCGATAGCGGCGATGGCAGGTACGGCACTCGATAAGCGGATCAGTGAACCCGGCGACGTGGCCGCTTGCCTCCCACACGAGGGGGCTCTGGATGATGGCGCTGTCAAGGCCGACGACATCATCGCGCTCCTGCACCATCGCGCGCCACCATGCATCACGCACGTTGCGCTTGAGTTCCACGCCGAGGGGGCCGTAGTCCCACGACGAGCCGATGCCGCCGTAGATCTCGCTGGCGGGGAACACGAATCCGCGCCGCTTGGCAAGCGACACAATCGTGTTCATATCAGTCAGCGTCGGCTCAATGGTCACGTGGCGAAGCCTCCATCGCAATCAGGGTGAATATACTGCGCGGCAAGCGCCGACGGGAGTACCAACGACGCTCAGCTATAAGGATACAGGAGGGAGGGTGGTGTGGCGGGTTGGGTTATTTAAGGCGTTTCAGATTCCCGCCTACGCGGGAATGACGGATGGGGATGGTTGGGTAATGCCGTACTTTTCCGCCGCCAATCCAACGGTCTCCTGAATTAGATCAACGGGAATCACCGTGGCAAGCCCGGAGTTCTCCTGGACGATCAGCCGGGGAGTTCCCGTCTGCTCGCTCAGAGCGACGTCAACAAACGGCTGATAGGCAGCCACAACACCAATCAACTTGGGGTCCGGGCGCGTTTGGCCATAGGAGAACATGGTCGGCTTGAGAATGACCGGGCCTCCACTATTGCCGGGGAAGACAAACGAATCTATCAGGAATTCCTTGGAGCGGCGCTCATAGCAGTCCTGAATCCGGGCAATAACTCCCTGCCGCACGATCACGTAGTTCTGTTCAGCGCCGGCCAGTCCAAGCGGAAAGCCGAGCACATAGACTTCGTCTCCCTCCGAGACGGAACCGCTCTTCATGGAATCCAGACGTTCCGTCTGTCCGTTTCCTGTGAAGAATGCCATCTTGACATCCTTGAGGGCTTGACCAAGTGAGTCTATTAGCAGAACGGCAACGTCCACATCCGAGTCAGGGTGGAAGATCCAGTGATCGTTTGGGCCGCCATCATTCGGAGGCAAGGGCAGTATCTTGGGAGCAGTCCCGGCGAGAGCATTGAAGCGTATTTGCGGGCTGCGTATTCCCTTTACGACGTGCCGGTTCGTGACCAGGTAGACGTAGTATCGCCCCCGATTCCCCGAAGGCTGCCCATACAAGAAGCCGGAGGCGGCGTACCGTATGTTTCCGTCCTTGTCCGGTGTGCCCAGCGCGACGACTTTGTCCAGGAATGTAGGCGGGATCAAGGACATTCCGGTCTCTCCTCATCAATCCGAGGCGATTATTTCTACTATCAATTATCGCAAGAGCCGCAAGAGTTCGCCTGATTGGGGGCGACCCTTCGACGACGCTCTGGGTGAACGGGCGGAGGTTAGTCTAGGCCGCGCTTGTCGAGAATCTTGTCGACTTCTCCTTCACGGGCCTGACCGATCATCTCCTTGACGCGGTCGGGCATCTCAATGCCCGCCTCGTCCATGCGCTTCTCTGCCCATCGCCCGATGTTTGACGGGTCGCGCCAGTAGTCGTAGCCGGGGGCGTCAGGATCGCCGGAGGCCTCGTGGCGGGAAGCGGTGGAGCGGACGTAGGCGGCGCGGGACATGACCTTCTCGGTCCTGGTTGAGCCGCAGTGGGCGCACTCCTGCTCCGTGGGCAACTCTTCCGGTATTACCTTATAGAAGGTGCTGGAGCGTTTGTCGCAATCCTTGCAGGTGTATTCGTAAATGGGCATCGTGTCACCGCCCTCTCTGCCGCGCCCTCATAACGCTCTTAATCGTACCCGTCATCAAAGTAGTCGTCATCCATCCCATCGTAATCATCATCACTCGGCGCGTCATCAAAGGCTGACAAGCGGTCATATTCACGGTAGAGGTCCTGCCGGGAGCGAACAACGGCAACGCGCGAGACTTTGCGGCGTAGAGCCGTGCTGTCACAGTGGGGGCATTCGGGATCGCCGATGGGGGCGGAGACGGAGCGCGTGAAAACGCTCATGTCCCGCCCGCAGTCATCGCACCTGAATTCGTATATCGGCATGGCTTGGTCAGTCTAACAGAGGGGTTGGCGTCAGTTGGCATCCTCAACGGCGTTCTTATGCCAGGTGAGGCGCATGAGTCTGCCCCGCCGGTCAAAGACAACGGCGACGACATCGATGCGTGTGTTCTCAGGCAGGTCCTCCGCCTCATGATGCTGCCGGTATATCTCAGTGAGGCGGGCAAGGCGATGAGCCTTGTCGGGAGTGACGGACTCCTCCGGGGTGCCTACGTTGGGCGTGGATCGGCTGCGCACCTCGACGGCCACAAGCGTCTCGTCGATAACGCCAACGATATCGAGTTCCCCGGCGCGATAGCGGACATTCTCCGCCAAGACATGAAAACCCTCGGATTCAATGCGGCGGCGGGCAAGGCTTTGGGCATGCAGCCCACGCCTGGAGCGGGTAGTTGGACCTGTCTGCCTATCCTTGTTTTGCACGGCTTGATCCTATGCTCATCCCTTATACTAATGTGGCCATCGCGCCATATTCGGCCAGGAGGACATATTGGGGGAAGATTTTACCCATTCGGCTGTGGTTCTCGCCATGCAGCTGGGCATTATCCTTGTGGCCGCCAAGCTTGCGGGCGAGTTTACTGAGCGCATTCTGCGACAGCCGGCCGTTATCGGGGAGTTGGTCGCGGGCATCATCATCGGGACGGTGGCGATTCATGGGTTCGAGCCGCTCGGCTATGAACCCTTCGGACTTTTTGAAGAGGTATTTGAGCCACCGGAGGAGGGGGCGGTCATCCCCGTCCCGAAAACCCTTTTTATATTTGGGCAGGTGGCGGCCATCATCCTGCTGCTTGAAACGGGACTGAATACTGATCTCAAGGCGTTCCTGCGGTTCGTGCCGCAAGCGAGTCTTGTGGCCATAGGCGGGGTGGTTATCCCGTTCGCGCTCGGCGCATACGCGACAGTCCTCTTTGGCTTCGCAGATTCCTTCTTCTCGGCCCCTGCCCTGTTCGTGGGAACCATCATGACTGCGACATCCGTGGGAATCACCGCCCGCGTTCTGGACGACTTACGACGCCTGGACTCGCCGGAGGGCGTGACCATCCTGGGCGCCGCCGTTGTGGATGACGTGCTCGGAATCCTGATTCTGACTGTTGTTGTGGGGGTGACGGCAGGCGAGTCCATCGAGGCGGCCACTGAAGCGGCTTCGTTCGAGTGGACCGAGGTTGTAGTCGTTGGCGCCAAGGCGATTGGCTTCTGGCTCGTGCTGACGGTCGGCGGGATATTGGGCGCGAAGTACATCGTCCGCGCGATCAACAGCGTCCGTGTTGAGGGCGCGGCAATCGCGATCGTGTTCGGCATCGGGCTGTTTGCCGCGGCGCTGGCGGAGATGTTCGGGCTGGCGATGATTATCGGCGCATATTCCGTGGGTCTGGCCCTGTCACAGACCGAACTCCGCAATCAACTTCACCAGCCGTTGAACGGCCTCTACCACGCGATGGTGCCAATTTTCTTCGTGGTGATGGGAACGATGGTCGATATTCAGGGCATGGTTGATGCTCTCGGATTCGGGCTGATCATCGTCGTGCTGGCCATTGTCGGCAAGGTGGCAGGGTCTGGCATTCCGGCCCTGGCAGCGGGATTCAGCCGCGTCGGGGCATGGCGCGTGGGCGTGGGAATGGCGCCGCGCGGCGAGGTGGGTCTGATAGTAGCAGGCATCGGCGTATCACAGGGACTGATTGGGCAGGACCTTTTCGGCGTGGCAATCCTGATGACGATTGCAACAACGCTCATCGCGCCCGCCGTGTTGGTGCCCGCGTTCCGCAACAACGCCCCGAGCCTGCGCAGGGAGCAGAGGACAGAGAGCCAGGTTTAGCGAACTGAGCGCGGAGTATGATGGAGGGGCGCCGCAACGCGTAATCATGCCCCTGTAGCTCAGCGGATAGAGCACCAGCCTCCGGAGCTGGTGGCCCGGGTTCGAGTCCCGGCAGGGGTATTTTGCTGCGGTTCAGCACGTACCGCTATGGTGTCCGGTTATTCCTGAAGAGGCTTAGTCCAGGAGTTGGGGCAGATCATCAGTGGGCGGGCCGTCGTAGGTCAATTCACCGGCTCTGAGGATGAGCACCCGCTGCGCCATGCGCCGCGCCATATCGAGGTCGTGCGTAATGATCATCACGCCCTTGCCCTGTTTCGCCAGGTTGGAAAGCATATCAAAGAAGGTGTTGCGGCTGTGATAGTCGAGGCTCTGCAGCGACTCATCAAGGAAGATGAATTGCCGCTGCTGCGCGAGGCAGAATGCGAGCCAGGCCCTCTGCTTTTCTCCGCCTGAAAGTTGGGAGAATTGTCTGCCAGCCAACTGCCCGAGATCGCATTGGTCGATGGCCTCATCCACTAGCGCTAAATCAGGTTTTGACAGCCGCCAGCCGAGACTTCGATTGGGGCTGAATCGTGCAAGGCTCACAACCTCCCTGACGGACAGGAATGGGGGGTCCTGCAGGTCTTGGGGGAGATAGGCGATGTTCCTTGAGTGTCCGGGCAGGTGGGTTCCATTGCCATCTTGTTCGATCAGGATGCGGCCCTCGCTCGGTTCCAACTCTCCGACCATCAGGCTCATCAAGGTCGATTTCCCCGTCCCGTTGGCGCCCAGGACGAAAACGAATTCCCCCTCCGAGACGGACGTTGTGATGCCGTTCAGGATGCGTCCGGAACCATAGGAAAACGAGACGTCCCGTACCTGAATCTCGATCGAATTGGCCATCAGTCGGTCACCGAAGCTGCCTGGCAATCCAGATCATCAGGGGCGCTCCCAGTGCCGTCGTGACCAGCCCGACGGGGATTTCGGACGGCATGAAGGCCAACCTGGCGATCTGATCGGCGTAGAGAACAAGAGCGGCTCCCACCGGAACGGATATCGCCAACACCAATCTCGCATCATTTCCTGTGAGCAACCGCACGAGGTGAGGCGTCAGGAGTCCGACGAACCCAACGACGCCTGCCAAGGAGACCCCAGCACCCGCCAGCACTCCTGCTGAGGCCATCGCGACAAGGCGCGTCCTGTTTGGATCGGCCCCGAGGTGGCGCGCAAGGCGATCGCCCAGAGCCAACACGTTGAGCCGGCCGGCGGCAACGACGGCCAGCAGCAACCCAACTGCGAGGAAGGGGAGGACGGGTGTGATGTCATCCCAGGATCGATTTGTGACGCTACCGCTGATGAGAAAGATGGACTGCACGCTAAAGACCCGGGCATAGGCCAGTATTCCGGCCGTTACCGCAAGCGCGAGCGCCCCAACCGAGACACCGATGAGGGCCAGCCGGGTCGGCGTGAGGTCCTCGCGAGAGGCGAACAGGAATATCAGGATCGAAATCGCCAGGCAGGCGGCGACGGACAGCGTCGCCAAGCCCCATGAGCCCGCAGTGAGGATTCCCGCAAGCGCCAGAACCTGGACGATAGCCGCCCCGCCCCCTACCCCGAAGAGTTGCGGGTCTCCGAGCGGATTCCGCGTCGCGCTCTGGATGAGCGCGCCGGAGGCACCAAAGCAGGCGCCTGCTATAAGCGCCGCGACCACTCTAGGCAATCGAAATTGGTCGACCACAAGTTCAGTGGCCTCGTCCTGACCATCAGTGAATATCGCCCACAGGGCCGTCGATGCGTCGATACTGGCCGGGCCGTAGACTATCCCAATAATGCAGCCTGCCGCGAGCAGTATGGACAGCCCGGGCAGAACCAGTACAAGTCGGGACAACTACGAATTATCCTCCCACCAACTCTGCCATCGACTCCACGGCGTCCACGAACCGGGGACCGGGAGCCTGGATGAACAGCGTAGCATCAATCTCATTCACGTTGCCCATCCGGACGGCATTCAGGAAGTTGGCGCCGGGAAACGCGACGAATAAGTCGGCAAAGCGGGGGGCAGGCGGGGGCGCCGGTGTGATGGTAAAGATGTAGTCCGGGTTGGTGATGGCCAGTTGTTCGGGCGGCAACAGCGCAAAACCGGGGAACCGCTGCCCGTCTGCCATGTCTGCCGCAGGATTGACGAATCCAAGTTCAGCCGCGATTGCCCCTGTATAGGACGTGGGCTTGGCTGCATAGAGGTTCTGCTCCTCATCGGGAATGAGGATGAGCATCGTGGTGCCTTCGGGCACCTTTGTGGTGGCAGCCTCGATGCGTTCTGCGATCGACGCCTTCAATGCCTCGGCCGCCTCCTGTTGATCGACGATCATGCCCACCAGATCGATGCCGTCGTAGACATCCTGCAAAGAGGTCACCTGCAGGCCAACAACCGGGACTCCAATCTGTGCCAGCGCCTGCGCGTGCCGGCCCTGGGTCAGTCCTTCAAAGAGGATGAGGTCCGGGGTCTGTTCGGCAAGGAGCTCCATGCTTGGCGTATAGGACGGCCCGACATCAGGAAGTTGATTGACCTCCGGGGGATACCTTGAACTGGAGTCCCTGACAACCGCTGTGCCTCCAACGGCGTAGAGAAACTCCGTTGTTGTGGGACTGATGCTGGCGATGCGCTGCGGGGGTTCAGGTATCGTGACGGGTCTGCCAAGCATGTCAGTCACGGTGAGAGGGTACTCGACCATGGACATGTCATCGTCCATGTCCTCATCCATCGGTTCCGGCGTCGCGGTGGGTGCCTGAGTCGGGACCGGCGTTGGCTCCGGCTCAGTTGTTGGAACTGCGGTGGGCGGCGCGATGGTTGCGGTTGGGGCAACGGTCTGGGGACGCGGAGTCGCAGTGGGATCTTCCTCTGCTCCGCAGGCAATGGCTGCCACTATGAGACCAACCGCCAGAACAAGCACTATCCCGAGCTTCACCTTCATCATGGAGTACAGGCTCCTCTCCTTTAGCTGTATGATTATAGTTTTAGTGAGATTAACATGAAACGCCACTTGTGAAAAGTCTCACACGCGCTCGGGTTACGTCACCTCACAAGGCCGTCGTACAATGGGACGCAACAGAGGTCCGGAGGAACTCAGGTATATGACCAGAGACGAATCGCCCCAGGCCACAAGCGCAGTTCAGGGAGAGTACCTGATCCGCATCTACACAACCGTTCGGGAAGGATCGCGGGTCGTCGGTTCCCGGCTTGCTGAACGCTTGGGCGTGTCCGCATCAGCGGTCACCCAGGCATTCCAGAGGATGGAGCGCCAGGGTCTTGCGGTAATCGACCAGAACGCCGGGGTCCAGTTGACACCCGAAGGCAGGGGTATCGCCGAATCCATCATTCGCCGGCACTATCTCATAGAAAGATTGCTCGTCGACAGTCTGGGTTACGACTGGGCCGATGCGGATGACGAAGCGGAGCACATGGAGCACACGCTCTCGTCGAAGCTGGAGGCCCATCTCTACGAGTCCCTGGGGCATCCGACAACGTGTCCTCACGGCAACCCATTTCCCGGATCGGCTGACGAGCAGCGGCTCCTTGGCGCTCGAAGAATGACCGACACCAGCGCGGGAGAAAAGATCGTTGTCTGGCGAATCACGGAAGAGGGCGAGGACGACAACGACCTGCTTCACTTCGTCCATGACAACGACGTTGTACCCGGGTCCGAGGCCCTGGTTGACGACATTGATCTGCGCGCGGGCAACTTGAGGCTGCATATCGGAGAGAACCAGGTCACTATCCCCACGCGCTGGGCTCAACATATCCGCGTCTCCGGGCCTGTGTAGGACACGGACTCCGCTCTCCAACCAGTCATAACCCGCGGCCTGTCCCTACGCCCTCACACCGTCCCTACCCTTTCAAAGGGGGGCATTACCGGGATTCCCGGTTGCAGCCGTATGTTAGCTGCCTCTTGACATGTTTAGCTGCCTTTATTAGTGTAAATGACGCTAAAGCTTGGAGGCGCTCTTAGGGCTGGCAATGCACGCCGGTTCATCGCCGCCAGACGAGTCCGGGGGTAATTGCACAAGGGAACTGCAAGGCGGGGCCTCCCCTCCGCTCATTGTGATACGCAGCACACCCAGTTCTCACGGTATTGCCCCCGGAGTCGTCGCTTTGCATGAACAACCGATGAGACGAAGAGAATTCCAGCAGGGAGGACAGTTGTGAGAGCAAGGTCTTTGATTCTGATCTTCGGGGCGCTGATGGCGGGGCTGATGATAGCCTGCACAACGTCAAGCGGCCCCGACGACGACTTGAAGCAGGCGGTGGTGACAAACTATGCAGAGGGCGTTCACCATCTCTATTCAAATAGCCTGAATTCCGCCATTGCGATGGACGCGGCGATCGATCGATTCATCGCCGATCCCACTCCGGCAAACCTTGAGGCCGCAAAGCGGCTCTGGCTCCTTGCCCGCGACGACTACGGCCCAACTGAGGCATTCCGCTTCTACGACGGTCCTATTGATAACCCCGATGATGGGCCCGAGGGCCTCATCAATGCCTGGCCGCTCGACGAGTCCTATATTGACTACGTCGAAGGGGATCCAACTGCCGGAATCATCAATAACCCCGAGGCGTATCCCAATATCGACGCTGCCCTATTGATGGAGCTCAATGAAATGGGCGGTGAGGAGAATGTGTCGACAGGATGGCACGCTATTGAGTTCCTCCTGTGGGGCCAGGACTTCAATGCGGGAGCTCCCGGCGCGCGACCGATCGAAGACTACACGACGAACCTGAACGCAGACCGCCGCGCGACTTACCTTGCGGTGGCGTCAGACCTGCTCCTCTTCCACCTACAGCAGATGGTCAACGCATGGGCTCCCGGCGCATCTAACTACCGCGCAAGTTTTGTCGCCCTGGACTCCGACGTGGCCATCCAGCGGATCATCACCGGCATCGGTGAACTGAGCCGCGGCGAGTTGGCAGGCGAGCGAATGGCCGTTGCGTATGAGGAGCGCTCGCAGGAAGATGAGCATTCCTGCTTCTCAGACAACACCAACGCTGACATCATCGCTAATGCGAAGGGCATTGAGATGGTCTACTTCGGCGACTTCGGCACGGTGACCGGCCCCGGCGTCCGGGAGCTCTTTGCTGAACAGGACACGGAGTTGGCCGATCAGCTCGCTTCCGAAATCCGACACAGCGTCGCGCTGGCAACAGCCATTCCCGACCCGTTCGATCAGCACCTGGCCGAAGGTGTGTCTGACCAGACAACAGGACGGCAGGCCGTGAGGTCGACCATCGTCTCGCTTGAGAACCAGACCGACACCATCGTGACCGGCGCTGAGGAGATCGGAATCACGATCAGCGTTAGCTGATGTTCCGTGCGCGGGCGCAATCACTACTCCTCTCCATTGGCGTGCTTGGATCGGTCGTCCTGTTCACCGCCTGTCTGGGCGGTGGGCAGGACACCATTGCGCCTGAGTTGTTATTCAGCGAAAAGCTCGGGGGCGAGACCACGGCGTTCAGCGCAGGCTCCAATGCTTTCGAGCTTTCTGCGCGGAATCTGACCAACGAGGAACGACGGACCTTTGAGATTGGTGACAGCTTCTTCAATCAGAACTGGGTAACCGCTCCGGCCTCAACGGAGGCGCGTGACGGCCTCGGTCCGACATTCAACGCGCAGTCCTGTTCCTCATGCCACAGCCATGACGGACGAGCAAAGCCTCCCGATAATGATGATGATCCGGTGCGGGGGCTGCTGCTGAGACTCAGCATTCCCGGACCGAACGGCCCCATCGACGAACCGAACTACGGCGATCAACTCCAGGACCGCGCGATTCTCGGCGTCCAGCCTGAGGGGCGTATTCTCATTCGTTACGAGTTCATTCACGGACAATATCCCGACGGGGAGACATATTCCCTGCGCAAGCCGACGTACATGATTGCGGAACCTGCCTATGGCCCGCTCCATGAGCAGTTGATGGTGTCTCCGCGAATCGCACCGCAAACAATCGGGATGGGGCTTCTGGAAGCCATACGGGAGGACGACATCCTGGCGCAGGCAGACCCTGATGATGTTGACGGCGACGGAATCTCAGGCCGTCCCAACATGGTCTGGGACATAGGGCAGCAATCGTATGTCCTCGGCCGCTTTGGCTGGAAGGCAAACCAGCCGACCGTTGAACAGCAATCCGCCGGAGCCTTTCTCGGCGATATCGGCATCACGTCAAGCTACTTCCCGCATGAGAACTGCCCGGCGGCTCAGGCAACATGTCAGGCACGGCCCAACGGAGGATCGCCGGAGGTGCCTGATGAACGTTTGGGCAAGGTCACGTTCTATGTGCAGACGCTTGCCGTGCCGGCGATGCGCAATGTGGACGACCCTGAGGTCCGCCACGGCGCGCAGCTCTTTGCGAGAGCGGGCTGCACATCCTGCCACACACCTCGATACACAACTGCAGACGATTTTCCCGTTCAACCGCTGCGCAGCCAGGTTATATTCCCCTACACCGACCTGCTGCTCCACGACATGGGAGAAGGCCTTGCGGACAACAGGCCCGATGCCGAGGCTGACGGACAGGAATGGCGCACTCCACCACTCTGGGGCATAGGGCTGGTTGAGACAGTAAACGACCACACAAACTTTCTCCACGATGGTCGGGCCCGCAATCTTGAAGAGGCAATACTGTGGCACGGTGGCGAGGCGGACCAATCCAGAGATAATTTCATGGGTCTCTCAGCAGAAGATCGGCAGGCCTTGATCCGGTTCTTGAGGTCGTTGTGATGACGAAACTGGCGCGGCTCATCGGTTTGGGCGTTCTCATTGCGCTGGCCATCGCCTGCAACCAGGGCGGCGAGACAACCCCGAGTGAGGAGGAGGTCCTCATCAGTTTGACCGATCTCATCATCGTCCCCGGTTATGAGTCTGTCGCCGCCGAAACCGGTGAACTGCGAGCAGCGTTGGACACGCTTTGCGCCAACTCATCGAAAGACACTTTGGCCGCCGCTCAACAGGCGTGGCGGGACACCCGCGTTCCGTGGATGCGATCACAGGCGACGTGGATGGGTCCCGTGATGGATCGTCGCTCACTCGGCATCGTGGATTGGCCGCTGGTGGAGCCGGAGCGCATTGAGAATATGTTGGAGAACAATCCCGCAACGACCCTGGACGACATACGTTTCACGCTTTCGTCCACGCAGCGCGGGATGGGCGCAATTGAGTACCTGATATTCGCTGACGACTCGGTCGAGGCGCTATCCGGGCCAGACCCAACGCGGTGCGCTTTCCTTACCTCCCTCGGCGAGGTCGTTGCCGTTGAAGCGGACACCGTCACGGAGGAATGGACGACCGGGATTGAGCGCGATACGCCGTACAAAGACTTCTTTACCGACCGTGGAAGCGCTTCCCTGCTCACGGGTCAGGCCGTCGCCGAACTCGTAAGGACCCAGGTGTTTCTCATCCGCACCATAGTCGACATGCGGCTTGCGGCCGCCATGGGTCTGCGTCCGGACGGCCCGGACCTGGAACTCTTGCCGGGCGGCAAAGGGGAACACGCCCTCGAAGACCTGCGCAACCAGGTCCTTGGTATGAGGGACATGTACGTCGGCCACGATAGCAATGAGGGCTACGGCATCTCTGACATCGTGCGTGAGCTTTCCGTCGAGACCGATGACCGTATGAAGCAGAACTTTGATGACGCGCTCGCAGCCATTGATGAGGTCGATGTTCCGCTGCGACGCGCGCTCTCGGAAAGGCCCGATCAGGTGCGCGAGGTTTATGACCGCCTTTCCGACCTCCAGAGAACGCTGAGCACGGAAGTTGTCAGCCTGCTCGGCGTTTCCGTCGGTTTCAGCGATACGGACGGTGACAGCCTACGCTGAATCAAACATCGTCCGGCGGCTGAAGGACCCATGTCTTCGGCCACAAGCCCGGTTCAATCTGCGCAAGGTCGACTTCGGGGTCTATGAAACGGGCGGCCTCCCGCCCGTTGAACGCAACGAACGAATCAGCGCGAATTTCAACATCAAGGCTTCGCTCATTCGCATCGTCAGCAATGATGTGTGCCGTTTGCAGAATCATGTCCGGCTGGTACGGCATACGTTCCGTCTGCAAGGGAGTGAGCCAGTCCTCCGGGTATTCCACCCACTGTTCCCCCGTCGCGGTGTCAGTCACGTTGAACCGGATATGCCCCGTCTTCTCCGTGAGCAGCACGCGCCACGAGAAGAGATAGCCGTCCTCATTCCATTGAACATTCCCGGGATATGCCCAGTGACGGAGGGGTATCGCAATCTGGATGAGAGTGAAAACCACCAACAGAATGGCTCCAACGCGGAAGAGGGTAGTCGGTTGGGACGATACCGACCCCTGCCCTGCACGTGTCGGGAGAGGCCGTCGCCGCATCCTGGCGAGCAGTCGGTTCGGCCAATCAGGCGGGAAGAAGATCAGCGTGCCGGCAATCATGATCCACGGGAACATTCCGATCGGGAACAGCACCCACGTCATCAGGTGAAACACGACAAGCACGGCGTAGGCGAAGGGTCGGCTGCGCCGCCATAGAAGCCAGCCGATGATCGTGAGGTCGAAAATAGCCCCTGCCCAGCTCATTGCATACGCTGCCCAAGCCTCTTTGAGCAGCGTCCCGACAATTGGCAGGTCACCGTTGTTGAACATCCAGATTCTCATCGGCTGCGCGTTGAAGAGCCAGTCGGGGTTCAGCTTTGCGATTCCGGCAAACAGATAAACGACCCCCAACTGGGCCATCAGTATCCAGATCACCCACTGCTGAACCGTGCCGCTGCGCAGCGACGGGCTGCGCCGCGCATCCAGGGATGCCGTCCGATTCAACGGCAAAAAAATCATCAGGAAGCTCACCAATGTTACCCAGTAGTAATGGTTCAGATACGTCGTCCTGTCGATGAGCTCCACGTACGTGAACAACAGGAAGAACGCAATGATGGACAGGCGATAGCGATAGCCGAGCATCACACCGATACTCGCGAGACCCAGCAGCGCAAAGTGCAGGTACATACCCCATGCCGGCCACGGCTGAACCCACCAGAACCCTGAGTATGTGAAGTGATGAATGGGCTCTATGTACAGCTCTGAAATCCATCCCCTGGCGAAGAATCGGACGACCACCACGAGGCCCAACAGGCCGAACAGGATTCGGAACGCCGCCGCAGAACCTCCGCTCACCGGCTGTGACGCTGCGACAAGAAGTCGGTCAAAGCGCATAGCAACAATCGAGGCGGCATTGGCGCCGGAAACACCAATCCTGCCCCACCAACGGCCGTTCAATCTTCTGGCAGTTACATCAAGAGACACTTCGACACCATAACGGCCCGGGCCGTTTCGGTTGCCCGTTGCTCGTACATTAAGGTAGCTTAATATTGTCGAGGCGGCTTTCAGGAAACAAGCCGCGTAAAGGGGGGCAACCTGCAACAGAACGACGCCGGTAACGGATCATCAGCCCGTACTACTCCCGACAGCGCAGCGCGCACCGCGGGCCTGCTGCTGATCCTCACAGCCATCACAACACTGGTCGCGGTATTTGGGCGCGTGACGGCAGACGCGGACAGGGAGACGGTGCAGGAAACCCTTGCCGCAATCGCAGACAGTAGGTTTCCTTACGCTTTGAGCGGAGCCGGGCGACTTGCGTCCGGCGTGACACTCGCGGTTGCCGCCTGGTATCTCTCGCGAACATGGATAATCCGTGAACGTCTAGCGACACCCATCGTTCCCGCGCTCTTCGGCATTTCAGGCCTCGTCACCGTCGTTTCAGGCTTGCTGGCAATCGTACTGGCAATAGCGTTGCCCGGAGGCGGCGAGGCGGCAGAATCCGTCCATGAGTCGATTTCTGGCGTGCGCTGGTTCACGGGTGTTGCGGGATTCTCTGCCGCCGGTCTGGCGCTCATGCTTGCTTCCGTGTACCAATACCGGGTTGGAGGTCGGCTGCGGATAATTGCGCCAATCTCCGCCGTCCTTGGCGGATCGATGCAGTTGATCTGGATACCCGGCTTGATTGTGTTCCACCAGTTAACGGGCACTCTCTTCTTTGTATGGCTAATCGTCATTGGAGCAATGCTCCTCACAGGGCGGGTTGAAGAACATTATCGCGCCTATTCGAATGTTAAGTAGGATTGAATAAATTTGCATCAAATAAGTATGGATTTTGTAAAATCTCTGTATAATTCGATTAGTTTCGCATGAGAGATTACGCCGAAAGAATTCAGTGATCGGGAGGTGGACATGATTCACGCGGAGATGGAAAAGGTGCTCAATGACCAGTTGAATGCTGAGCTCTATGCGTCTCACCTCTATCTTGCGATGGCCGCCTATTTCGAGGCGGAGAACCTGCGCGGTTTCGCTCACTGGATGGTGCTCCAGTCAAAGGAGGAGTCCACCCACGCGATGAAGTTCTTCGATTTCATCAATGACCGCGACGGCCGCGTCACCCTGCAATCCCTTCCGGAGCCGCCCAAGGATTTTGGCTCCTGCCTGGGCGCGATGAAGGCGTCTCTCGAGCATGAGCGCAAGGTTACTGGAATGATTGAGAACCTGTACCGCACGGCCCAACAGCACTCTGATTACCCCTCCCACGTCTTCCTCGAGTGGTTTGTTGAGGAGCAGGTGGAAGAGGAGAAGGCCGCCCAGGACATCATCGATGATCTCACCCTCATCGGTGATGACAAGGCAGGACTCCTGATTCTCGACGGAAGGCTCGCGGACCGCAGCTGAAGACACAGCGCCTCTGGAACTGAGCAGTCCACCTCAAGAAGCATGGACTCGACCCCATCCTCCTTGAGGCCAGCGACCAAGTAGGCGGACGTATGGCCGGTGAGAGAATCAGAAGAATGACAGCTTCGCTATAGCCCCACAGTTGGCCGCACCCGCGCGGCACTGCTCCCCGACCGTTTGCATCACGGTGACATAATTAATTGTAAAGGTCATTGTACGTGCAAATGCCTTGGGAGAGTCGATGAACAGTCTACATAAATCCCCCCCCCCCCCCGACCATGCGTTCTATGACGGCTATTCGGCTTGCGCTGCCCCTGCTGTTCGCCGCGCTGCTGATCGCCCTATCAGCGGCGCTCTGGACCGCCTTCCCCACGCCCGCCGCCGCGCAGGATCGGACCCTCTGGTCAAAGACGGCAACGGTAAGAGCAGTAAACCTTAACCGCGTGTTATCCGTGAACGTCAATTTCTCCCACGATGGGGTGTCCTACAGGATAAATCAGATGATACGCACTCCTGGTGGACGGCTTAATGTCTACTTGAACGACAACGCAAAGTTACTAAAGTCAACTAGTCCTGGTGATTTGATCCTGATAGTTGACGGGTCTGAGTACAATCTGGCGCACTTTATAGCGACCTCGATCACAGGAAGCTTCCCGAGGGGCACCCAACTTTACTATGATGCCAATCTCCCCGCTTGGACAGCTGGTGAAAAGGTTCGGTTAAGCCTCATCTATAGACCGCCTTCGCCACCGCCCGGAGACCCCAACCCGCCAGGAGGCAACGGCGGCGGATCGCAGCCGGCATCACCGCCGAACAATCCTCCCGAATTCGAGGAGGACTCAGCAACCCGGTCGATTGCCGAGGGTGATGAGCCCGGACGCGCGATCGAGGAACCTGTGCAGGCGTCGGATGAAGACGAAAACGACACCTTGAGCTACTCGCTGGACGGTGAGGATAGTGGCTACTTCGAGATTGACAGCAATACGGGGCAGCTGTTGACGCGCGCGCCGCTGGACTTCGAGGAGCGCAACGAATATACGCTTGAGGTGGTCGCCACTGACGACCAAGGCGGCAGTGATAGCATCGAGGTCACCATCTCCGTGGAGAACGTGGACGAGCCGCCGGTCTTGACGGGCCCTCGATCGGCGAGAACGCCGGAGCATGAGCAGTCCGTTCTGGGCACGTACACGGCTAGCAGTCCTGAAGGACGGGGCGTCACGCTATCGCTGACGGGACGGGATGCGGACCTCTTCACGCTCGGCAGTGACGGGGCATTGTCGTTTGCCGCGGAGCCGGACTATGAGAGTCCCATGAGCGCGGCGGGAGGCAATACGTACCGGCTCACCGTTGTCGCTGAGGACTCCGTGCACAGCGTGTCGCAGGACGTTGTCGTCCGCGTCGTCAACGTGAACGAATCACACACGCTGACGATTTCGGGCACGAACGACAGCGGCGCGCCGGTGGTCGGACAGCCGCTCGTCGCGGCGCTGCATGATCCGGACGGCGTGCGGGATGCCGTCTGGCAATGGCGGACATCCGAAGACGGAATGGGGTGGACGTCGGTGGCCGATCTCGTTACGCAAGCGACGGAATCCGACGATACGGCAACAACCGCAACCTACACGCCGAGGCCCGATGACCATGGCAAGCTAATCCAGATTATCGTCTACTACCACGACAGCTTTGGCCTAGCGCAACCCATCTTCCTGGATATCACGCCTCAGGTAACGACGCCGATTCCGACGCCAATGCCCACCGCGACGCCGGCCCCGACTCCCGTCCCCACCGCGACTCCAATTCCGACGGCCACGCCATATGCCACTCCTACTCCTACGGCAACATCGACCCCAACTCCGACGGCAACATCAACCCCGGCCCCCACGCCAACGGAGACTCCGCAACCGACGCAGACGCCAACGCCTGCGCTCCTGGAGCAGCTTTGGGACGACGGCAATAACCTGGGGTGGCTGATTGCGGTTGTGCTCGCGGCCATAGCGGCCGCCGGGGCGGGCTACTACGTGTACCGCCGGCGAGCGCGGGCAGCGGGGCGCTGATCAGGGGCAGCCCAGGGAGACTCACCCACACGGCATATCCCCAACTTGTCCAAAAGTTGGGGATATGCAAGACTCCCACCATGCCGAATCTGCCGCATGCCGACGTTGTTGGAAGCCTGATCAGGCCACCGGAATTGCTCGACGCGCGCGAAGATGTAGCGGCCGGACGAATCACGTCCTCAGAGTTCAAGCGTATCGAGGATGCCGCCGTCGATAGCGCGGTGGCCGCCCAGGAAGAGGCCGGTTTCGAGGTCCTCACGGACGGCGAAATGCGCCGCTTATCGTTCCAGAGCCAGATGCCAGAGGCGGTGGAAGGCTTCGGCGAGTTCGACATTGACGCATTTCTCTGGGGCGATTGGCGAGGCGACGAGCGGGTAGGAAATGCGCCGAAGGACCGCCCGGCAACCCTTGGTGTTGTCGGCAAGCTCCGGCGCAAACGCCACCTGTCCGCAGAGGAGTTCACGTACCTCCGCGGCCGGACCACACGCATGCCGAAGGTGACACTGCCGAGTCCAAGCCTGTTCGCCAATTTCTGGTCGCCGGCAAAATCCACCGCGGCATATCCCACGCTCGACACATTTCTGGCCGACGTCGCGCAGATCATCCGCGAGGAGATCGAAGAGCTGATCAGGCTCGGCGCGACCTACATCCAGCTCGACGCTCCGCACTACCCGCTCATACTCGACCCAACGTGGGCAGCGTTCTATGAGTCTCAGGGGCGGACCGGGGAGGACTGGATCGCCCAGGGCATAGAATTGGACAACGCCGTGATGGACGGCTTCACGGAGGCGACGTTCGCGTTCCACCTTTGACGAGGCAACCAGGGCAGCCGTTGGCTGGCCGAGGGCGGTTACGACCGGATAGTCGAGCCGGTTCTTCAGCGGGTCAACGCGCATCGTCTCATGCTGGAGTACGACGATGAGCGCTCTGGCTCATTCGAGCCTCTGCGCGGCGTGCCGGACGATAAGACCGTGGCGCTGGGGCTGGTCACGACCAAGTCGCCACGCCCGGAAACACCGTCGGACCTTGCGCCCAGAATCACCGAGGCCGCCCGCCACTTCCCCCACGAACAGCTTGCCATCAGCCCACAATGCGGGTTCGGAACGTCTATCGTGGGCAATCGCATCACCATCGAAGAGCAGAACGCGAAGCTCCGAATAGTCGCTGAGACCGCTCAGAACGTCTGGGGCTAACCCCCCGCCCACCCTGAGCGGAGTCGAAGGGCCTTACCTCCCACCGCCCGTTGTCGTAAAATACTGACTGTAGGTAGAAGAATGCCATTGACAGCAGGTGAGAGATGACTACACCAACACGCCGATCCCGCGAGGAGACGGCCCGCCTCGGCGATGAGATATACGAGAGGGACATCCGCCCGCAGGTGGAAGCCGAGCACGATGGAGAGTACGTCGCCATTGACGTGGACAGCGGAAGCTGGGCGGTCTCCGATGACCTTATGACTGCGGCAAAGCGTCTGCGGGCGCAGTGCCCGGAGGCTTTCGACGTGTGGCTGTTGCGGATCGGGTACCGCGCGACAGCCAGCATTGGGGGCGGGTCCCTGCGGAGAACGAAGTGATCGAAGGGATTGTGAACGCCGCCTACGAAGCTGTCATAACTGTCTTCGTGCGCGGCCCGGCGGGGCGGGTGCGCCAAGTAGAGGCTGTAGTGGACACCGGCTTCAACCGCTTTCTCACCTTGCCTCCGTCTCTTGTCGCAGAACTGGGTCTGGACTTGGTGGGACGGAGCCGTGTGGTCTTGGCCGACGGCAGCAAGGGATCCTTCGACGTTTACGACGTGTCGGTAATATGGGACGGCCAACCCAGGGATGTCTATACCTACGTAGCCGACGCCACGCCATTGGTAGGCATGTCCCTTCTCGACGAACATGACCTGAGCATCCAGGTCCGGGACGGCGGCCGAGTCGTCATCCAGCCCAAAGAGTAGCTGATCCCCGCGGCCTCCCCGTTCGCCCTGAGCTTGTCGAAGGGCTCACCCTGAGCCTGTCGAAGGGCGAGCGGGAGAGGGCCAGAGCCTGACCCGTACTTGATACGAGGGCGGGCGTTTCTCGCTTAATCGGGGCAATTATGCCAATTCTATCCATGAATCACAGAGGGTCACGCAAATATCGATGAAAAGTCACGGCAATGTCATACAGATATGGTACTCTATCCCGTGTGTCTGCACCAATACAGGAGGGATTGATTCCATGAGCCTTTCCGCCGCCTTCTCCACAGTCCTGTCTGCTCCGCGCCGCCTCTTGAGGGCGGCCATACCTTCTACCCCCCCCCGAATGTTCGTTCTAGTCTAGCTCTCCGCCTCTCTCGTCTCTCCCCGCTCCTTCTCCTGGCCGTCGCGCTCGTTGCGCTGGCGGTCCTCTTTGCGTCCCCCGTCCACGGCCAGGGCCCTACGAAGACCGCAACGTTCGGCAGCGAAACGATATCCAACAAGACCTACACGGCGGGCGCCAGGGTGAACCAGGTGTTCACCAGCGCAGCGGACCAGGGGCTGCCCAAACTGCCGGAAGTCACCGTCACCTTCGGCGTCGATCCGGGGGCGGGGTACTACGAGGTGGACTACACTGCCACAGGCCTGCCGGACGGCCTCTCCATGGCCTACGACCGGGTGATCCGTGGCGTCCCTGAGGAAGCCACCAGCACCGCGGCCATCGTCACGTACACCGCCACCGTCACCTTCTACACCGCGGACGAAAGCAGCGAAACCAGCCCGAACTCAGGCATCTATACCACCTTCGACAGCGCAGGGAGCACTTCTGCAGCTCTCACATTCAATGTGACGGTCAACCCGGCGGTGACCTTCGGCGAGGAAGCCACGAAATTCATCGACTCCAGGATCATTGTGTGGGTCAGCGGCCAAGGCTGGCATGATCGCGAATCTGACGGCAAGATCACCTTCCCGGCGGCCACCGGCGGCACCGGAGCTCTCACGTACTCCCTGATCGACAACGACTCGGGGAGTCCGTTGAGCAGCGTTGCCAGCGGGATCACTTTCGACACCGCCACCCGGAAGCTTGGCGGAACGCCGGCGGCGGCGGCCCAGAAGACATGGGCCGTCACCTACGCCGCCGTGGATCAGAACGGCAGCCGCGCCGCCGGCTCCTCTACGGTATACGCCGGCGGATGGGGCGTCGGCGGCCTCTGACCCGCGCGCCCGCAGCCAAAAGGGGAACCTTGCCGCAGGCATACGTCATTACTCACGTTTCCAAGAGGATAAAGTGAAGAAGGGCACTCTCGGCTCAATAGCGTTGATCGCTATTATCGCCTTGTTCCTCTCCGCTTGCGGAGACGGTGACGCGGGGCCGCCCCCCCGCCGAGGTGGAGGAGATCGCGCAGCAGGAGGAGGCCTCCGTCCCGTCCAGGTCCGCCCCCGCCGAGTACACGCAGCACGTCGTCGACAACGCCATCACCCGGTACGAGGCCCAAGGCCTGGACGCCACCCTCGCGCACTACAACAGTCCGCAGAGCATCGACGGCCAGTGGTACGTGTTCATCATCGATGAGAACGACCTTGTGATAGGGCACCCTGAGCCTGATCGCGTGGGACTGGACGTGAAGGGCTGGGTGGGCACCGACATCAACGGCTATGAGTTCGGGGCGGAGATGCTCGCAGCCGACGAGGGCGGCAAGTGGGTATCCTACGTGTACCGCAACCCGGCCAGCGGCGGCATCGGCTCCGGCGAGTTCGAGTTGAAGAACGTGTGGGTGGAGAAGCACGACGGGCTGCTGTTCGCCTCGGGCTGGTACATCGACGGCGACGCGTTCACGGAGCAGCTGGTGTCCATATCGGTGGACAAGTACCGCCAGTTGGGGCTGACCGGGACGATGGAGTACTTCGCCAGTCCCGGTAGCGCCTTGGCGGGGCTGGAAGCGGCCATCGACTACTACAACGCCGCCGAGACGGTTGACGGCAGGTGGTTCGCCTTCATCGGCGGCCCGGACGGGAAGGTCGTGGGGCACTCGGACATCTCGAAGATCGGCGGGGACGTCCAGGACCTGCTCGGCGGGCAGACCTTCCAGGCCGCCGAGTCAGGCGTCTGGGTGGAGTCCGAGTCGCTGCGGGTATTCGTGGCCGGTTATGACGGTCACGTCTTCGGCTCCGGCTGGAGCCGCGACGAGTAGGGGCGGGAATGACGGAGTGGGGTTCGCCCTGAGCCTGTCGAAGGGGTCACTTGCTCGCCAGCAGGTCGCGTACTCTGGCTCTTGCGGCATCCATATCCGGAACAATCAGCCCCTCCGGCATGGCGGCGCGCAGACCGAACGCATCAAGGGTATCCGTGACCGGCTCCGTCAATCCCGTGATGACAACGCGTCCCGGGCGGCGAACGGCCGCAATCCTGATGAGGTCCGCTATCGCTACAGCTGCTGAATCGTCAATGAAGTATGTGCGGGACATATCAAAGATGACGATCTGATGCCCAAGGATGTCCGAACGGACAATCCGGCTCACTTCACGGGTTGAGGCCACCGTCACGCGATCGGGGAAGATGACGATGCCCGCTCGCGCCTCAAACGGGTCTGCCTCGTCGCCGTCAAGCAGCACGCTGTCAAGGACTGGGACTGAGATGAGGTCCTGGGTTTCCAGTTCTCCACGCCGCCGGGCGCCGGCCAGCGATGACACCACAAAGCCAACAAACACAGCGAGAGTAATGTCCACAAAGAGGACAAGGACGCAGGTCAGCGCCATGACGATCGTGTAGTCAACGGGCACGCGATGCAGCCGCTTGATGAATCGCCAATCGATGATGCTCCAGCCGTTGATGATGAGGATGCCCGCAAGGACGGCAAGAGGAATGCGCTCTGCAATCGGCCCAAGGACGAAGATGATGGAGATGATGAGCGCCGTGACGGTCAGCCCGGCCACCTGGGTGCGCGCCCCGCTGAAGGCGCCGGCGAACGTGCCGGAGGATACGCCGCCCGGTAAGCCCCCGATGAGTCCTGCGCCGATATTGCCCATGCCTTGAGCAATCAGTTCCCTGTTTGGTTTGTGCTGCGTGCCGGTGATGGTGTCCAGGGGCAGCGCAACGATGAGCGTGGACAGGGAACTGAGCAGCGCCATGGCAAAGGCGGGCTGGGCAATCCGCAGAAGCGTGTCCACGTCAGGCGCGGGCAGTTCCGGCGAGGGGAGTTCCCGGGGGATCTCTCCGATCGTCGGCGCTCCCTGGAAGAGGAGGATCGCCGTGACGGTTCCGCAAACCAACACGGCGAATTGGGAGGGGGCGATTTTCAGGAGTTTTCCTCGCCACGCTATCCCCAACGCAACACTAAGGACGGTGACGACAACGGCTTCCACATTGGGCTCTCTAAACGCATCCGGCAATGCGCGGATGTTGTCCAGAGCGCTGCCGGCCACTGATGCGCCAAGCCCAAGCAGGAACTGCTTCAAGATCAATATGATGCCGAAGGCCGTGAAGAAACCCGCGATAAGCGAGTATGGAATGTAGGACACGTACTGGCCGATCTTCAGAGCGCCGAAGCCTATCTGGATGAGCCCCGCCAGAATCGCGGCTAGGAACGCCTCGCCGAGACTCGTTGCGTAATGCGATACGGTCACCGCCATCGTCAGCGTCACCAGGATGTTCGGACCGGAGATCATGCCCCGTGTTCCGCCAAAGATGGCTCCGAAGAAGCTGACAGCCACCGCGCCGTACAAACCCGCAACGGGGCCAAGCCCGGAGATCACGCCGTAGCCGATCGCCGCAGGAAGAACGATGCTGCCTGAGGTCAAGCCGCCAAGAACGTCGCCGCGAAGTTGGCCCCAACTGTAGCTAAGTCGGCCGGTCAATGCTGTTCTGATCATGTACCCCGCTTCATTCAGGCCGCAGGCGATAGGTTAAAGTGACTATAGTGTAGCCAGAGATGTCAGCCCACCTGAAACGCGGAGGCGGTATGACAGCGAATGAACCCATCGCTATCATCGGCATGGCCTGCCGTTTTCCCGGCGCGGAAGACTATGACGCTTATTGGCGTTTGTTGGCCTCCGGAACGATGGTGCGGACGGAGGGCCGGATCGGTTCCGGCAGCCCCGGGCGCATGGGACAGTTCCTGGAGCTTCCACCCACGCAGAGCGACACCACGCACTACGCGGCTTTCATTGAGGACATCGACAAGTTCGACGCTGAGTTCTTCAGGATCTCACCGGTAGAGGCGCAACTGCTGGACCCGCAGCAGCGTCTGATGCTCGAAACCAGCTACCGCGCCCTGGAAGACGCAGGCATCGACTCGGAAACCCTCAGAGGTACGCGAACCGGCGTCTATGGCGGTATAAGCAACGCGGAATACCGATATGCGGCCATCGCGTCCATCGAAGCAAACGATCCTGCCACCAGCCTCTATGCGGCCAGTGGAAGCAGCCTCAACACCGCCATTGGCCGCGTTTCATACGCCCTCGGACTTGAGGGCCCCGCGATTTCCATAGATACAGCGTGCTCATCATCCCTGGTTGCCATGCATCAGGCTGTAGTCGCTCTCAATCGCGGAGAAGCGAATCTGGCGCTCGCCGGAGGCGTCAACGCCATCCTCTCCGCCAGGGTTATGAATCTGCGCAGGCAAGCAGGAATGCTGTCGCCGAACGGCGTATGCCGCACCTTTGACGAGGCAGCGGACGGCTACCTCCGTGGCGAGGGCTGCGGAGTTCTTGTTCTCAAGCGCCTGAGCGACGCCGAGCGAGACGGCGACCGCATCTGGGGCGTCATCCGCGGCTCTGCCATCAACCAGGATGGCGCAAGCCAGGGCATCACTGTGCCGAGCGCGTCATCACAAGAGAATGTCATCTACGATGCGCTGTCCAGCGCCGGTCTTACAGCAGTGGACGTGGATTACCTGGAGGCGCACGGGACCGCCACGCCGGTTGGCGATCCGGCGGAGTTGAGCGCAGCCGCTGCCGCGTATGGCAGTAAACGACCGGCAGATCAACCGATGCTCATCGGCTCCGTCAAAACGAATTTCGGGCATCTTGAGCCTGCGTCGGGAGCCGCGGGAGTCATGAAGGTCGTGCTGGGAATGCGGCGCGGCGTCATCCCCAAGCACCTGAACTTTGAGAATCCCACAGCGGCAATCGACTGGGAGAATGCCAATCTGCGCGTGCCGACCGAGGCAACCGAGTGGCCGAAAGTTGACGGCAGGCCGCCACGGGCCGGTGTCAGCGGTTTCGGATGGTCGGGCACGAACGCGCACATCATCGTCGAGGGCTACGGCGCGCCCGCCGGCGCACCGGCATCACACGCAGCAACGATGTGGCCCGTTGGCGCCGCCGTCGAGGTGGAGACCCAACTTTCTGATGACGCTGCGGACGTTACACAGCGCCCGACACGATTGCTGCCGCTTTCCGCACGGTCGCCTGAGAGTCTGCGAGAACTGGCAGAGCGTTACCTTCGTGCGCTGGACGAAACATCAGGAGGCCCGTCTCCGGAGACTGCGGCATCCGACCCTGCCCTATCTGACATGTCCTGGACCGCAAGCATCGGCCGCAGCCATTTCCGATATCGGGCCGCTATCCCGTTCCGCGAAGCCGCCTCACTCAGGGATGGCCTCGGCAGCCTTATTGACTCGACTCCTCAATCTCCCGTCGGCAACCCTGCCAGGATCGGCTTCGTCTACACCGGACAGGGCAGCCAGTGGGTCGGTATGGCGCAGGCGCTCTATGAGACGGAGCCTGTTGCGCGAGACGTGCTCGATCGATGTGATCGCATCATTAAGGAAGAGCGCGGGGTCTCCTTGCTCGATGTCATGTTTGGCAAGGCAGAGGACCTCGATGATTCAAGATGGGCCATGCCGACCATCTACGCGGTGGAGTGCGCGCTCACTGCCCTCTGGAAGAGCATTGGCGTAACGCCTGTCGTGGTCGCCGGCCACAGCCTCGGCGAATACGCGGCGGCACAAGCAGCCGGTGTATTCACGCTTGAAGAGGGTATCCGTCTCACTGCTGCGCGCGGAGAGTTGATGAGCGGACTGCCGCTTGGGGCGGCAATGGGCGTGGTATTCGCGCCTGAGGCCGCCGTGCAGGAGGCCATCATCGAGCAGCAGCGCGTCTCCGGCGACACCCGGATGACGATTGCCGTTGACAACGGCATCAATCACGTCGTCAGCGGGCCGGAAGGAGATGTTGAGGCTGTCCTCCAGAAGTTCGAGGCTAAGGAAGTTCGGGTTAGGCGCATGCCGCCCAGCCCGGCATTCCATAGCAGTCTCTTAGAGCCGATGCTCGAACCGCTCGGGCAGAGAGTCCGTGAAATTGTCGAAGAGCCGAGAGCGCCGCAAATTCAGTTCATCTGCGGCGCGACGGGCAAGCCGGTGGAGCCGGATGTCCCCATCGATGCCGCCTATTGGATGCGTCATTCACGGGAGAAGGTCCTGTATCGAACCAGCGTTGAATCGTTGGCAGAACTTGGAGTCGATTTTGTCATCGAGATCGGACCGGGCGCAGTCATTGGGGCGATTGTCGCCATGTGCTGGCCGCCGGGCGCTCCGGCCAAGGATCCCGCGGTTATTCCCAGCATGGTCAGGCCGCCGCACGATGAGACGGAGCCGCCAATCGATCAGACTCGCGGGTTCATATCCGCCGTTGCGGCTGCCTATCAAGCCGGGCTTCCGATTGATTTTCGCGGGCTTTTTGCCGGCGAAACACGCCAAAGAGTCTCTCTTCCCGAGTACCCGTTCCAGCGGTATCGCCATTGGGTCGAAGAGCCTCGTCGGCAGAGAGCCTCGACGGATCATCTACTGCTCGGATCGCGCCATGAATCACCGCGCGGCGAAGTCTCTTTCCAGACCGAGCTGCTGCCCGATGACCCTGCCTGGTTGAGCGACCACCGTGTGTATGGCCGGGTTATCGCGCCGGGGGCTCTCTACGGCGTCATGGCTTTGGAGGCGTTCCGGGCGGAAGAGTCCGTCAGAGTCGCCATCGAAGACATGCAGATGCAGGCCCCGCTGCTGTTCAGCGAAATCGATGAGGACGGGGCGCCTGACGACGCGGCGCGCGCCGTGCAAATCATGGTGCAGTCCCCGGACGACTCAGGCACCCGTGAGTTTGAAATCTACAGCAAGGGAAGCGGCGAGGAATCGTGGACTCTGCACGCGCGGGGCAAGCTATCGTCGGCAACCGAAAACGTTAATACTGCTGAGCGCGTGACCATTGAAGACCTGAAGGCCGGCCTGGAATCGCTTGATATTTCAGAGTTCTATCGGGCAAAGCGCGACGCAAACCTGGATTTCGGCCCCCTGTTCCGCACAGTGGACGCGGCATTCACGGGCAACGGTACGGCAGTCGGAGAGGTCAGCTTGCCGGAGGGACTGAGCAACGCCGGCCTTGCCGTCCATCCCATTCTGCTTGACGCATGCTTGCAGGTCGTTTCGGCGGCGCGCGCCACACATGAGGCGGCAAGCGGCGTGACATATCTTCCCTTTGCGTGGGACCGATTGTGGCTCAGCGGCGGCTTGCCCGAGAGGGTTGTCTGCCGCGCAACCATGAGAGCCGCCAATCAGGCAGACGCCTCCGGCGCGCAAACTGTGCCTGAAGTCATCGCTGCGGACCTTGAGATTTATTCAATGGAGGGAGAGCAGCTCGGAGGAATTACGGGGTTCACAGCCAAGCGGGCGAGCCGTGATGCCGTGCTCTCGACGGAGGAGAGCGTGCAGGACCTCCTGTACGACATCGTCTGGGAAGACCGCCCCTTGCCCCCGATACAGCCTGCGGATTTCCTGCCGAAACCGTCCTCAATACAGGCGGCGACACCGGCGTTCGCGGAGTATTTGTCGCAGGAAGGCGTGGACTGGAGTGATCGAACTGCGTTATTGCGCGATCTTGAAAGACTGTCGTGGTCCTTCGCGCTTGACACTCTCAACAAGCTCGGATGGCAACAGACAATAAGCGAGGCCATCGAGCCGGAAACCCTGAGACGGGAACTGGGCGTCACGGACGAGCACAGCAAGCTGTTCAGAAGAATTCTTGAGTTGCTTGCGCGGGCTAGCGTCCTTAAGGAAGTAGATGGCGCTTTCCACGTTCTGGTCGGCTCAGATGAGGCCCTACCAGCGGAACTGCCGCCTGATCCGGATGCCTTTGCCGCAGATATGCTGGAGCGCTATCCTCATGGCTCGATTGAGGTGGCGCTGTGCCGCCGGGCTGCCGGAGAGTTGGCAGATATATTGCGCGGGCAGGCTGACCCGCTGACGGTGTTGTTCGGGAGCGGCGATCCTACACCCGCCGACATCTTCATACGAACGCCCGCATCACGCGCAGTCAACAACATACTTCGCGACACAATTGCCGCGCTGCTGGAGGATCTGCCCGAGACGCGAACACTGCGAATTGTCGAGGTGGGGGCGGGCACGGGCTCCGCAACAGTTTCCGTGTTGCCGCAGCTTCCTGAGGGCCGGTTTGAGTACGTATACACGGATATCTCTGCCGGGTTCTTTGCGGAGGCGGAGACACAATTTGGGAATGCCGACGGCGCGATGACGTACTTGCCTCTCAACATTGAAGTCGATCCCGCCGAGCAGGGATTTGACGCACACGGCTATGACCTTGTCATCGCCTCCAACGTGCTCCATGACACCATCTCACTGACAGAAACGCTGCAGAACTGTTTGACCCTTCTTGCGCCGTCCGGCCACCTCGTCGCAATTGAGGCGATTCAGGGCCAGGGGTGGCAGGACGTAACGTTCGGAACGCTGGACGGGTGGTGGCGCTTTGCCGATCACTACCGGCCCAATCACGGCGTTGCCGGCGCCGCAGTTTGGGAACAAGCGCTGCTGGACACGGCTTTTGAGGACCCGCAGGTTCTCGGCCTCGGGCCGGCTGACTCCCCTACCCGTCCTGACCGTGCGGTTATCATCGCTGCCGCCTCTGCTGAAATCGTCGAGCAGCCGGGCTCCTGGGTCATCGCGGCGGATGACGACGGCATGGCTGACGAGTTGGCGGCTGAATTGGCGTCGCGGAGCCAGCAGGTTCTTGTTGTAACCCAAACCGGAGTCGGAACGGCGCACGCGTGCGACTCCATCGATGGAATCGCACGCGTGTTTATTGACAGGGGAAAACGCGAGGCGTGGCAATCAATCTTTGAGAGCCTGCCAGAGGACATTCCGCTGCGAGGAGTTGCCCACCTGGCTGCGACGAGCGGGAACGGGTCGGACATCGAGGTTGAAGAACTGGCTGATGACGTCCAAAGAGTCGGTTCGAGCGCGCTCGCCATGGTCCAGGGCATCCTGGACTCTGATTCAAAGCCAAAGAGCGGCATCTGGCTTGTGACACGAGGCGCGCAAGACACTCGACGAGAGCAGTTTGCGCAACCCGCCGGCGCGATTCTCTGGGGCTTCGGTAGGGTCATCATCAGGGAGCTTGCGGATCTTCAGCCCCGGGTCGTTGACCTTGATGGCGAGAGTCCGCGCCTGGCCGATCTTGTTGATGAACTGCTGCGGCCCGATGGCGAGAACCATATTGCGCTCCGTTCGGGCTACCGACTCGCCGCCCGGTTGGGGCGCGCAGACGATGTGCCGGA
Organism: Dehalococcoidia bacterium; assembly: GCA_034422835.1. GTDB lineage: Bacteria > Chloroflexota > Dehalococcoidia > UBA6926 > UBA6926 > VXMO01. The sequence goes on from DAOUJJ010000007.1 coordinate 103,700, forward strand.
AAGGCTCACCCTGCCCGACGAGGGCCAATGGCTCCTTATGCCTGACGACACAGGCGACCCCGGCCGCGTCCATCCGCAGCCTGTGTCACATCGTGAACTGGAAGCACATGAGGTTCGTGTCGCGATGGAGGCCGTGGGCGTCAATTTCCGTGACGTGCTCATCAGCGTGGGCATCGAGCGTGAAGACAACCTCGGGCTGGAGTTTGTCGGCAAGGTTATTGAAATCGGAAACGGCGTTTCTTCCGTGTCTGTTGGCGATCGCGTCGCCGGTATTGGATTCAGCACGTTCGGACCCGAGCTCATCACCAAGGAGGCTCTCGTTGCTCCTGCACCGCCAAACATATCGAAGACAGGCCTTGGCTCCGCACCTACCGCATTCGTGACTGTAGCCCTTTCCTATGACCTCGCGCGTCTCCAGGCCGGCGACACGGTACTCATCCACGCGGGCTCCGGGGGCGTGGGATTGGCGGCCATCGAGATGGCGAAATCGGTGGGAGCGGAGATCTACACGACGGCAAGCATCGGCAAGCAGCCGTACCTCCGATCACTCGGAATCACGCACGTCTACAACAGCCGGTCGACAGAGTTTGCTGAAGAGATACTCCACGACACCGGCGGCAAAGGTGTCGACGTCGTGCTCAACAGCCTGACCGGCGAGGGGTTCATCGACGCCAGCCTGTCCTGCCTGGCGCAGAATGGCCGCTTTATCGAGTTGGCCCGCGAGGGCATCCTGACCGAAGAAGAGATGGCCGAACAGCGGCCCGACGTCGATTACCACATCATCATGCTCGATCGGCTGAAGAGAGAAGAGCCGGAAATACCCGGTGCGGCACTGAAGACGGTGCTGCGGGACATGGAGCAAGGCACACTCGCCCCCATCCCGCACACCCGCTGGTCATTGTCTGAGGCGCCGGCTGCAATCACGTACATGCGCGATACCCGGCACATCGGCAAGATCGCGCTGGCCAACTCTCCTCTTCAGACTGACCGCCTGCGAGAAGACGGCACATACCTCATCACCGGCGGTCTGGGCGGAATTGGCATCACCGTCGCGCGCTGGCTGGCAGACAAGGGCGCAGGAGCAATCGCCCTCAACGGGCGGCGCGATCCGGACCCGGAAGCGCAAGCGGTAATAGACGAACTGCGCGCCCGCGGCGTCACGGTACAGGTTGAGATTGCGGACGTTACGGACAGTTCTGCCATTGACGCGATGCTCACGCGCATCGACCAATCACTGCCGCCGCTCGCAGGTGTCATCCATAGCGTTGGCGTGCTTTCGGACGGCGTGGTCGGCAATCAGACTTGGGAGCGATTTGAGCAGATTCTCCGGCCAAAGGTATTGGGCGCATGGCACCTGCACCGGGCCACGATGGACAGAGACCTTGATCTCTTTGTGCTGTTCTCAAGCGCGGCGGGAATCCTCGGGAATCCGGGACAGTCGAATCATGCCGCGGCCAATACGTTCCTCGACCAGTTGGTTCGACATCGTCGGGCCTTGGGCCTGGCCGGCCAGGCCATTGCGTGGGGCGCGTGGTCTGAGGTTGGCGAGGCAGAGGAGCAGCGGGAGAGAATTGGCGAGTTGCTCGCAGAGAGAGGCTCGCGGTGGATTACGCCGGAACGCGGCATTGAGACTCTGGAGTTCCTGATCAAGCAGGACTGGACAAATTCGGTCGCCGTAGCCATCGATTGGGACGCGATACGGTCAAACATACAGAATCCGCCGGCGATGCTGCAGAGATTCACGGCTGACGACGAGTCTGATTCTGCCTCGTCGGGTGACTCGATTGACGACTTGCCTGCCCGCCTCAGCGCCGCGCCGCCGGAGCAGCGCGAAAGCGTGTTTACCGAGTTTCTACAACATGAACTGCAGGCGATCATGCGTATGCCCTCTCTACCCAACCCGGGGGCGGAGTTCTCCGACCTTGGCATGGACTCGCTCATGGCGGTGGCTTTGAGGAACAACATCAACAGCGCTCTCAAAGGTCTCTATGTCGCGCCCAACACGGTGGTCTTTGACTACCCGAGCATCGCTCGTCTGGCGGCTTATTTGGTCGAGGAAGTCGCAGAATTGGCAGCCGGTGATAGTGACGCGGCGGTGATTAGCAGCGCGAGCGCCATCCCTCAAGCGACTGTGACGCCTCCACGTCTTCGTCCGGGTGACGATGCCATCGCTATCGTTGGCATGGCCTGTCGTTTCCCCGGTGCAGAGAATCTTGATGCCTTCTGGCGCCTGCTTGAGAACGGGGAGTCCGCCGTTACAGACGGACGCACGGACGGCGGCGACCACAGCGGTGTTTTTGGCGATCCCGCCGCGCAGAACAGCTACGAGCGTCTTGGCGCATTCCTGGATCATATTGACGAATTCGACGCCCGATTCTTCCGCATTGCGCCCATTGAGGCGCGCACCATGGACCCCCAGCAGCGCCTGCTCCTCGAAACGGCGTGGCAAGCCCTTGAAGATGCCGGAATCGATCCGGAGAAGCTTCGGGGAAGCGAAACAGGCGTCTACGTGGGCATCAGCGGGTCAGAATACCGTGGTCTGATATCACGGCGGGGCGCCACTGACATCCTGGGATCGGCGCCCAGTGTGGCCGTGGGACGTGTCTCATTCGCGCTTGGGCTGCAAGGGCCGGCAATTCCAGTTGACCTTGCATGCGCCTCCTCCCTCGCAGCTGTACACCAGGGTGTCGTTGCACTGCAGCGGGGTGAGACCGATCTCGCTCTGGCGGGAGGCGTGAACATCGCGCTATCACAGTCAACATCCACATTCCTCGCGGAATTGGGTGTGCTGTCATTGAGCGGCAAGACGGCCGGCTTTGATGCGTCAGGTGACGGCTACGTGCGTGGCGAGGGCTGCGGGTTCGTCATACTCAAGCGACTTAACGACGCGGAGAGAGACGGGGACCGCATCTGGGGCGTCGTGCGGGGTTCCGCAGTCAACCAGAATGGCGCGGGATTTAGTTTCACCAGCCCCAATGGCGTAGCGCAGGAAAAGGTTATGCGCGAGGCGCTTGAGCGGTCCGGCGTCTCGGCGTCCGACGTTGATTACCTTGAGGCACATGGGACAGGAACTCCGCTTGGCGATTCGATTGAGGCGAATGCCATCGCGACCGTATACGGGAAGGACAGGCCCGGTGACCAACCGCTGACCCTTGGATCAGTCAAGACGAATGTGGGCCACCTTGAAGCAGCATCCGGCATGGCGAGCCTTATCAAGGTGGTCCTGTCCATGAATCGCAATCTCATTCCCAAGCATCTCCATTTCAGCACGCCAAGCCCGGAGATCGATTGGGAGAAGATGCCCTTGCAGATTGCCCTGGAAACGGAGGAGTGGCCGAGCAACGGAGCGCGCCTCCCCGTTGCAGGCATCAATATCTTCGGCATGACCGGCGCCAATGCACACGTCATTGTGGAAGGCTACCGGGCTGAGAATGGTTTGAACCGTGACGAACAACAGGAGAACACGACGTCGCCGACACGCCTCCTACCCCTTTCGGCAAAGAACCCGGCCGCGCTGAGCGACCTCGCCGCGAGTTACCTGGATTGGCTGGACAATGGCGTCCCGGACGGCGCCTTGACTGCCGACATGCTCGCAGACATGGCGTGGACGGCGTCCATCGGCCGAAGTCACTTCTCACATCGCGCGACTGTGATTTTCGCAGACCAGGACGGGTTGCGGGCCGGCCTCAAGCGCCTTTTGGATGCCGATTCCCCGTCCGGCGACGCCGGGCAGGAAACGGATACCGGGGATAGTGAGCCCACGGCAGCGGAGAGCACAGGCGGCGCAGATTCTGACGCTGTCGATGCCGCAGCCCGAGCCTATGAGGCGGGGGGTGACGTGGACTTCAGCAAACTGTTCGACGGGGAGGAGCGCCGCAAGGTCAGGCTGCCCGGCTATCCGTTCCAGCGTCGACGATTCTGGGTGGAGAAGAAAGCCTGAACCCTATAGACTCTAAATAACTATTGGATGAGAGTTGGCCGTGGTTCACATACAAGAAAGGAGCCTGAAAATGGCAACAACCGAAGAGAGGGTTCGCAAGCTAATCGACGAAAATCTGGAGATTGAGGGGCGAGAAGCAAACAGCCCTGTTGATATGGGATTGAATTTTGCGGACGCGGGTGTCGCGTCGGCGCAGGTGGTCGCGTTTGCCAAGCTCGTGGCCGATGAGTTCAACATCACGATTGCGCCTGAAGATTTCGCTAACTTCGCCAACGTTGGCGATCTAATCGGCTACATCGATTCGAAGGCAGCGTAGTCCACGCACCCACACTTTCAAGTAGCGGCCACTTGAAATACGGGCAGCAAAGCGGGGGAGGAGCAGCTATGGGCTGTTCCTCCCCTGCCGTCAATTAGTCCTAATCGCAATTGTTCGCATACAATTGAATCGATGGGCACCAATACAGCCAGTCAGTGGTGGTCTTGCTTCGCGCGGATTGACGGCGTCGATGTTACTCATGTCGATTTGTCGCCGGACGCGGCGCGAGAGTCCGAGGCCTTGCAGTTCCTGAACGAATGGGAACGTGAACGATGGACACGCTGTCATCCCGGGGCTCCGAGGCGGCGCTTTGCGCTCAGCCGCGCGGCGCTTCGGGCTGTCCTCTGCGAAACTCTCAACTGCGACAATGAGGAGCTTGAGTTTGGCTGGGTGGAACGAGGCAAACCGCGGGCATACGTTGACGGCGTCCCTGCCCCGCTCCATTTCAATGTGAGTCATAGCGGCGACAACGGCGCGCTCGCAATTTCGCCGGGCTATCAGGTCGGCATCGATATCGAAGAACTCAACCAGGGATTCCGATTTGACGCAATTATCGAATCGACTTTCAGTACGGACGAGCAGGCTGCGGTTTCAACCGCGGACAAAGACGTCGAAGCGAGAACATTCTTTGAGATATGGACCCTCAAGGAGGCAATCATCAAGGCCACCGGCGTAGGGCTCTCTGCAAACCTGCAATGCATAGAAACGCCGGCTGCCATGCGCGGAGGCGCAGTTACAGGCCAAATCCAGTTACCGGAGTTTCCGGATGTGTGCTGGCGGCTGCACAAGTTCAGCACCAGCGATTTCGTCGGCGCGCTCGCTGTTGAAACGGTGCCGTCGTCCCAAATTGAGGATGGGTTCGCGTGACCCAAGAGCCCCAGTCTGTTTGGGACGTTCCCGAGCCGATTTCCGTTCATGACGTGACGGTCGATGAGAAGACGGTCATTCGGCTGAGACGCCACGGCAATCCCCAGGGGCCGCGACTCGTTATGTGCCATGGCAACGGTTTGGCTATCGACCTGTACTATCCGTTCTGGTCGAACCTGCTGGACGACTTTGACATCATCATCTACGACCTGAGAAATCATGGCTGGAACACCGTGGGCGACATTCGGAATCACAATCTCCCAACGTTCATCCGTGATTACGATCAGGTGCTGGAAGCGATTCGTGAGGAATATGGAGACAAGCCTACTTTTGGCGTTTTTCACTCCATCTCAGCGCTGGTCGCCCTGCTGTCCGCTCAAAGAGGGGATGGGTTGTCCGGCCTTTACTTGTTCGACCCGCCGGTATGCAGGCCGGGTGTGTCCTACGAAGAATTTGAGGTTGCCGCGACTCGCGCGGCCAATCTGACCAGGACGCGCACTGAGCGATACAAGACCCGTTCCGAGTTCGCGGACGTGCTGCCTTTTATGCCGACGTTCAAGAATGTTGTCCCGGGAATTGCGAATCTTGTGGCCGAAACCACTCTTGGCGAGTCAGCCGACGGACAAGGCTTTGAACTGCGCTGCCCCCGTGAGTATGAGGCGCAGGTTGTTGAATATGCCGGTGTCTTTGCCGTGTCCGTGGACTTTGACAGGATCGTGTGTCCGGTCAAGGTCGTGGGAGCTGACCCCACCCTGCCGTACTCGTACCTGCCGACGATGGATCTCAGTGACATCCTCAGCATCAATTACGATTTCATGCCGGAGGCTTCCCATTTCATGATCTTTGAGAGACCTGACGAGTGCGCTGCGTCGGTGAGGGAGTACGTCCAAAGCCTCTCACTGACATAGCGAGAGAGCGGTGATCATCACAATGCGGTAAAGACTTGCCGCCTCCAGATTCATGCTCTGCCGCGGCCTGCCTCAATCAACTGCTCAATATCGATCTTCGTCATGGTCAGCAGGCTCTCCATGACGGCCACGGGCGCATGCGCCATTAATTCATCCAGGTTAGCCGGCACAACTTGCCAGGAGAGGCCAAAGGGGTCCGTAAGCCAACCGGCGAAGCCCTGCGTGCCGCCCTCGGCCAGCTTGTCCCAGTAGTAATCAATCTCTTCCTGTGATTCACAGGGGACGACGAATGAGATTGCCGGCGTCATTTCAAACATCGGCCCGCCATTGAGAGCAGTGAATGTAAGGCCATCCAACTCAAACTCTATTTGGGTCGCCCCCCTTGCGGGGCCTGCGGGGACCTTGGTTTTGTTGATGATTCGAGAGTTGGGAAACACAGACACGTAGTGTCCGACTGCTTCCTCCGCCTTGTTGTCAAACCAGAGAAATGGGCTGATGCGCTTTGCTTCTGCCATGTGCATTACCTCCGTCGATTCGCCTTCTATACTCCTGAAATGCGTTTCCAGCCTACACACAAATCTCCTCTTCAACAGACTCTGCGCTCGGCAACCTACTGCTTTCCCGGCTTACGGATACCTCATATCAGTCAGTGATTTTCACGATACTGAGTATCAAGAAACCCTTGCCACCTCTCTATACCTTGCCAGAGTGGATTCAGAACAACCGACAGCAGTAAGGAAATGGAGGTTGCAATGACGAGCGCAGCACATCAGCACGATCAGCATGAGTGCGATGAACACGAGCACCACGCAGACGAGCCGAATCACGTGCATGATCCGCACGAGTGCGACGAGCATGAGCACCACGCGGACGGCAATTAGTTTCATCCACTGATTGAGCGAATAGCCGCCGATTCCGGTGGCTATTCGTTTTTTCGGCCTGCCGGTTCAACCAGAACTATCACGCCGACAAAGCGATGAGGGTTTCCTATCCAGCTCAAAGGTTACCGGACGACCAGACAGAACCTCCGGAATGCTCTATTCGATCCGATAGTGTGGACTTGATGTCCTGTCAGAGGAAACGGAAGCGCCATGGCTCGCAGTGACCGCGAAGACCATCAACACGCAGATCATGATCACGACGGCCATGATGACCATGACCATGACGCCCACGATAACCACGATCATGATGACCATGGACACAGCCACGCGGGCCACGATTACGCACACGATCTCCGGGGAACCAGCCGTCGCAATCTGCTACTGGCGCTAGTCCTCATCTCGACCTATATGGTCGCGGAGGTCATCGGCGGTGTCGTTTCAGGAAGCCTGGCGCTCATCGCGGATGCCGGACACATGCTCACGGATGCCGCGGCCATCGGCATGGCGCTGTTCGCCATGTGGATCGCGGAACGCGGCGCTACCATCGAGCGCACGTATGGGTATTTCCGAACGGAGATACTTGCGGCGTTCATGAATGCCCTGGCGCTGTGGCTGATTGTCGGGTGGATCCTCTGGGAGGCCTACCACAGGTTCATCCGCGACGAGCACCACGTGGACGGCTGGCCGGTTCTGATCGTTGGCATCGGCGGTCTGTTGGTCAACATTGCCGCCGCATGGATTCTCCACCGCTCGTCCGGTCACAGCATCAACGTGGAGGGCGCTTTCCAGCACGTGTTGGCAGACCTGATGGGTTCCGTGGGAGTCGTCATCTCCGGCATCGTCATCATCCTGACGGGCTGGACCCTTATCGACCCGATTCTGAGCGTGGTCATCGGCCTCCTAATCCTCTACAGCTCATGGAGCCTGGTGATGCAGGTGTTCAGCGTGCTGCTGGAGGGTGTGCCGGAGCACATCGACGTTTACAAGCTATGCGCCGATATCGAAGAACTGCCGGGTGTAACCGTCATTCATGACGTGCACGTGTGGACGATTACGTCCGGCAACGAGGTGCTAACCGCCCACGTCCTGGTCGACCCTGAATTTGCCGGCTCCGATCAGAACCTGCTGGATCAGATGCAGGGCATCATCAAGCTCCGCTATGACATCGAGCACGTTACCATCCAGTTGGAACGGTCTGCCATCCAGTGTGGTGAGGAAAGCCACCACGTCGGTCACCTGGAGCACGCCCAACGGCCACTAGGCGTCTAAGGCTTGGGTTCAATCTCTACACGATTAGCGGCTCGTCTGCGAATTCCCCGGTCTCGTCGGTTTCCGCAAGCGCAACCGCGCCGCCGTCAATCCTGAGGCGGGTCGTGGTCAGAGCCGCTTCTATGTCACTGTGGTCGGCCCAGTACAGCGTCCCCGTGCGCAGGAACATCAGCCCTGAGCGGGGACGCTGCCCCGTGGAGGCTTCAATTGCGCCGGCGTAAACGCCAAGCTGGGTAAGGTAGGCGGCGGCCCGTTCCCCCTCCCTGCCCTTTTCCACGCGGTCCGTCTTGAAATCCACCACATTCCATTCGCCGCCGGACTCATAGGCAAGGTCGATGCTGCCGTGGACGGCCACACCGCCCCACTCCCATGAAAACGGCAGTTCAAAATGTGTCCTTGTGGCGGGATCTCGCAGCATTGCGGCAAGGTCAGAGTCGTTGAAATCACTCAGCATGGCGTTCACATCCGCCTCAACATCTGCCATGTCTTCGTCAGTTAGCCGCGCGCCGATACGCTGCGCCAGGCCGCGCAAGTCCGGTCGGGTATCGTGCTTGAACCATTCCTCAATTGCCGCATGGGCCAACGTCCCGCGAATGAGGGCGAGCGGATCAGGCCTGCCAAAGAACCCTGCGCCGTCACCATGCTCAAGCGCAGTTGCCGGCGTGCTTGAGCGGATGGGGATTGCGCCTCGCTTGCCAAGCAGATCGGCATCGGGCGGTTGCTCATCTTCGGACGAGGGTACTGTGAAAGGCTGCGCCGGTGAATTGTGCCTCATGGCTTCCAGGTCAACCGGCATCGGGTTATGCACCTCAATATCGGTACCGGCGGCGTTGTCAAGAAATTCTGTGAGCCAGGTTGGCGTTTCTCCGCTGGGCTCGATTCCGCTGACGACGAGCAGGTCGGCGGCGCGTGTAGCGGCGACGTACAAGAGCCGTTTGCTCTCCGCCGCATCTTCCCTGTCTTCAATTTCTTTGAGCAGGTTGTAGAGCGCAGGCTTTTCGCGTGGTTCATCGATCTCAGAGACATCTCGCTCAAGCGTCATGGAAATGCCGTTATCGGAGCGCCACAGCACGCTTGGAGCAGGCGGTCCCACCCTGGTCGTCCCGGCGTCCGCGAGAATCACGACCGGGAATTCCAGGCCCTTGGCGGAGTGGATCGTCTGAATCCTGACGGCATCAATGGCATCGAGAGCGGCCTGCGGGGAGCGGGCATCCAGATCGTCCCGAAGCATGTGGATATGCTCAACGAATTCGTCAATGGACATTTTCGCCAATCCTCTCGCCAGTCCGACAAATTGACGAATGTTGGCGAGCACCTGGTCGCCGCCGCGCAGCGGAGCCCATGACGCCTCATAGTTCGTCAGTATCAGCGCACTCTCCAGGATTTGTTCGGGTGTGGCGATCCGCGATTCTTCACGCAGTTGATCAAGTACGCGGGCGGCGTGGATACAAAGAGGTTGAGTCTTGAGGAGGACACCGGCGGGCGGGTTACGGAGCGAGGCGAATATGTGCTTACTGTCCAGCGGCGAGCGAGAATCAACACGGGCCGACCGCGCGGTTTCCGTCAGGGCAATCAAGGATTCATCATCAATGGCGAAGAATGGTGAGCGGAGAAGTCCGATCAAGGCAATAGAGTTGGCGGGTTCGACCAGCCATTCAAGCAGATTCGTCAGGTCGACAATCTCCTCGTGGTTGTAGAAATTCCCGCCGGACACCGTGCGATACGGGACTTGGTGGTGTTCCAGCGCGCGCTCATATTCCCCCAGGTTGGTCAGACGGCGCAGGAGGATTGCGATGTCGTCAGGCCTGATTGGACGGTATTCATTGGCGTTCTTCTCCCAGATTTCGCGGCCCTCGTTCAATAGCTGCTTGATTTTGGTCGCGACGATGTGCGCCTCCATACGTGTGCGTTGAGCGGCCGTTGGCGCTTTGTCATCATCGGGGTCGCTGAATTCCCGCGCGACCTGCAATACCTCGATGGACGCCTTGTTCCCTACGGAGCCACGATTCGCGTCCATTGGCTCCATCTCGGCCTCATACTCCTCCGTTGCCTCACCGAATGCCCCTGACATAACGGCGTTGATTGCGTCGACGAGGCGTCTATGAGAGCGGAATGAATTGCTGAGTGACACAGTTGCGCCATCATGCCGTATGATTTCCGCCTTGAGGCGGTTCAGATAGCGGACATCACTCCGGCGGAATCTATAGATGGACTGCTTGACGTCGCCGACGAAGAATCTCTCGGGCCCGGAATCGCCACCGTTCCCGCCCGCATTGTCCCCGGTCAAGAGGCCCAGGAATTCATACTGGGTGGGGTTGAGGTCCTGCGCCTCGTCGACGAGGATGTGGCGAAACGTGGAACGATAGGCGGAGGCCACGTCCGTCGACACCTTCAGGAGTTGGATTGCCTTCAGTTCCAGATCAAGAAAATCAAGGGCTGAGAGAGCCGTTTTCCTTTCTTCATAGCGTCTGACCGCGCTCCGGAACACGGATCGCAGCGCGTCAAGAACCTGCAACGCCTCGGCATCCGCCTCATTCCAGATGAACGGGGCGACCTCCTTATGCATTCCGCGGATGGCGCTCAATGCATTGCGCACGTCTTGCGTAGAGACTGACCAAGCCTTGCCAGAACCACCCCTTATTGCCCCTATTGCTGACAACTTCTCCAGCCGCTCAATGAGAGCTTGTTGATCTATCTCAAGCGGGTTGCCAAGAATCTCGGCCACAGTATCCGCAATGCGGCCGAGGGCGTCCTGAGTGCCTTCGATGCGAACATCGGCAAGCCAGTCGAGATGTGCGGCCAGATCTTCACACATCGCCTGAATCCGAGGATCCAGGAATGCGGCCAGCATCTGCTTGATGTGGGCTACCCACTCTTCGGGTGAGTCGCCGCCGATCGCTTTAAACGCGTTTTCCACTTCATCCCGACCCTCAACCATCCGCGGCAGCGTTTGCTTCATCTGGTAAACACCGAGGCGGAGTATGGCTTCCGTTCCGGGTTCATCCCCGGACGCTGCAGCCTCGATGGCGTCGCGGCAGGCAGAGAGCGCCTCGGCCTGCGCCAGGTTTTCATCCAGTACTGTCGCGCCGGGATCAATGCTCGACTCCACCGGGTTCTCGCGCAGGAGTTGGAGGCAGAGGGAATGGATGGTACCAATGACGGCTCGGTCAAGGTGCTGTCGATGGCGCGCCAGATCCGGCCGGCCCGCAACTGCCTCACGAACACGCCCGCGCATCTCCGCAGCAGCCGCGTCGGTGAATGTGACAGCAACGAGCTGATCAATCTCATGGTCTTGCAGCAGCCTGACGTAGCGCTCAACCAGGACGCGCGTCTTGCCGCTGCCCGCGCCCGCCGTGACGATGACATCACGACTGCGTGCGGTTACGGCCCTCTCCTGATCCGGCGTGAGATTCATCGCTTGTACCGACTGAATGCGTTGACGCGGCAGACGTGCTTCATGGGGCAATAGGTCGGACAGGTATCCGGCGTGGGCTTAACCCGGAATTCTCCGGCCTCCACGGAGTTCCGACTTCCCTGAAGGATGCCGATGACGTTGGTGATGACCTCTGCGTCCTCTCCGTTGTCGGTATCCAAGTTCCAGTGTTTTGCGTCTCCACGCGCAGGGAGCTTGGCGTACTCCATGCGCAGGTTCTTGCCACGCCCCAAGGCGGTGTTGCTCAAGGCGAGGGCGTATAAGGGCAATTGGATGTTCTTGCCGTCTCGCACATCTTTCTGTGACGGAATGGAACCTGTCTTATAGTCGATGACGGTAAGGCCTTCGGGGGTCTCATCGATGCGATCAACCTTTCCGCGAATCCCAAGCGGCGGGTTGGTGGGGATTTCGACACTGAAATCATGTTCCGTGTCCACGATGCGGTAGCCGTCGTCAGGCCCCACCACCAACGCGCGCTCCCTAAGCATCCTTACGATGCGATCACGATAGCGGGGCCATTCCAGCCGCCACAGCGCCGCCTGCCCAAAGTGTTTCTCGTCCGGGGCGCCGTTCCACTTCTCTTTGCCTTTAGAGTCGATGTACTTGATGACAGCCTTGACAGTGTCAGTGGAGAGCGGCAGGCCCTGATCGACGAGCGGCTTGAAGGCTTTTTCGAGGATTTCGTGGATGATTATGCCGCGCGCCGCGCCGTCGCCCTCGTCCGGCTCGTCGTCCAGCTCTTTGAGACCGAGCACGTAATTCCCAAAGAATTGGAATGAGCACGTCAGATATGAGTCCAGGGACGATGCGCTCCACCTCGCCCCGGATTGTGTCAATCGTGGCACAAGCCCCTGTGAGACCTTGCCTTCGTACTCACCCGCAAAGTAGAACGACCGCCTGATTTGCTCCTTTTGCGCGGCGATCCGCACAGTTTTCCAAGGATCAGTCTCTTGCGGAATCGGCGGACGTATAGCCTGTCCTCTCACCCACGCCATCGAACCGGCGATGGCAAGCTCTCTACTCGACGCAGATTCCCCAATCCCCTGAATGTCCGGGCGTCTCACCACTTCGGCTTCCTCGTCATGGAACACCCACGCCGGTGTCGCCTCTTTCCCCGAGGCATTGAGGCGGTAACGCCACAGATTTGTCGATTCTTCCGCGCGTGACGTGACGGAGTCCCAGAGTTCTTCTTCGGTGGAGCGCGGGGCGGGCGGAATGGGAAGGTCAGCCTTAATCAGAGCCTGGCGCATTCCATCGCTAAGGAGGTCGCCGTAGCGGCGGCCGGCGGGGAATTCGCCCTCTGAAAGGCCGCCCACCATGACGTGTTTGAAACGCAGGCCGTGCATGGTGTGCATTGGAGCGAGAAGCACGCCGCCAGGAACTCGCCGCATCAGGATTGGCATGGCGAGTCGGCGGTCGAGGCGTTCCCGGAACCGTTCAAACGGTTCATCATCATTGCCGTCGCCATCGACCTCTCGCGGCGAATTCGCCATCTCGGTCAGATAGGACCTGAGCTGCTCCATACACTGCACAGTCTCATCATCAACGTCCCGGGAATCTTGAAGCCAGCCATTCTCTCCGTACAGCGTGTCTGCCAAGACCTGTGCCCGATGAGCGGCATCCGGTTCAAGGCTTTTATGCAGTTCAGTGATGTCATTCAGCACGTCGGCGAAACCGGAGGGGGCTTGGTTGGCCAATGCCTCAAGCGCCTCCAAGCCCGACCAGAAGTTGTTTTCACGGGCCGTTTGGGCGATGTGATCCAGATCATTGTCCGCAAGTCCCCACCGTCCGAGATTGACGACGCCGCTGTGAAGGATGGCGATGACATCTTTGACGCGCCATCCGTTGTCTTTGACCCCAAGCAGCCGATTCAACCAGGAGCCGAGCGGAGTATCACGGAGGCGCACGCCCGCTGCCGGGTCAAGCGGGATGTCGTATTCCGTGAATATGCGGCGCATCATGGCGAGATACGGAGTGACCTGCCTGAACGTGACGGCGCAGTCCGACGGCCTCAGAGTCGGATCATCGGCCAACTTCTGCTTGATCTGCCGCGCGATCTCCCGCGCGTGCTGCTCGGGGTTTCCCGCCTCGCCCTTGGTCCTGGCAGCAGCATCCCTCGGCGGGTCAAGTATTTTCCGGGAGGCGTCGGGCCATCGTTGTTGCAGTCGTTCGAAGTCGAATTTGGAGCGTTCCGTGGCTTCGGGGTCAAAACTGATTGCCATGTCCGCACGTTCAGACAGGGCCGCGAGCAGCCCTAACTCGCTTGCCGTAAATCGTTGGAAGCCATCCACCATAACGACGCCCGGCACACTGGCGCCTGAACGAATTAACGCTGCCGCCACGCGATTGACCTGCAGGGGATGTACCAGCCTCTCTTGTTGAAGCTCGGCAAGATAGGCGGCATAGATGTCGGCCAGGGCGCGGGCGGGTACGGAGCCGGTTCGTGCTGCGGCGTCTCGCAGGGCGTGCGGATCGATCTCTTCTTCCAGCAGGGTGCCGACGGCCTCTCCAATCATTGGCACAAAGCCGGCCATGCCGGCGATAGGCTTGAAATAGTCGGCGTCCCCACCGCGTGCAGCAGTCCTGCGCGCCACACGCGCCAATTCGTCCGTGGCCCTCGCTGCGCCCAGGATTGGCGAACCTTGCGTCAGGCTGCGTGCGAGCATCGTTAGCGTCTCAACACGCAGGTTCATGGCGACGCCACATTCCTGCACGAGACGCCGCCTAAATTGATCAGCGTGGCGGATGGTCGGCACCAGCACGAGCGCGTCGGCGAACGGGTCTGAGTGATACAGGCCTGCAAGGCGCGTGACTATCTCACGCGTCTTTCCGCTGCCCGCCTCGCCTGTGATGATCTCAACGCCCGGCATAGTGCAATTGTAGGAAAGAATGAGGGAGCGCGTCCCTCCAGGCCGCCCCGTACACTATTCCCATGACTTTTCTCGAAGTAACTGTCCTGATTACGCGGTGGGCGCACGTCATCGCCACCGTTGCGTGGATCGGCGGCAACATCTTCTACCTAACAGCGTTGCGGCCCGCCATGCGACAGAGCGGGGGCGGCTCTCCTGCCCTGCCCCGCCTGATTGGAGAGCGATTCAAGCAGGCAGTCGATCTCTCGATGTGGGTGCTAATCATAACCGGCGCCCTCCTCATCTACGACCGTCTTACACAGGAAATCGGACTTGGCTACGCGGTGATTTTGGGCATCAAGCTCGCCCTATCCGCAGCCCTGTTTCTCATCGCCATCTCGCTCAGCAGGAGAGGCCCGCGTCGCCGCTCATCCCCCGTTGAGGGTCTCTGGAGCGAAATCCTGCCCGCGCCTCTCGCACGGCTCGTTGCGGATGCCGGATCATCGCTGGCTCGCCTCGCCTCCCCCACCAACGTCCTCTTCGTCCTGGGCCCAATAGTTATCCTGCTTGGCCTGCTGCTGCGGTTTATGGGCGGGTAGGACCCACTTGATTTTCCCGCCCTTGACGGAAAAGTCTGGAATACAGGAACATAATTTCTATGGCAATGCTTCGTTTCGTTCACGCGGCCGACCTTCACCTCGACACACCATTCAAGGGGATTCGCGGGGAGGCGCCCGATTACGTGTCCCGAACCTTGAACGATGCCACGTTCGGTGCTTACCGAAACATCATTGAGCTGTGCCTCAACGAACGTGTTGACGCCCTTCTGGTGGCCGGCGACATTTACGATGCCGCAGACCGCAGCTTGCGGGCACAATTAAGCTTCATAGAAGGGCTGAAACGACTCGATCAAGCCGGCATCCGTTCATTCATTTGCCACGGCAACCACGATCCTCTTGATGGATGGGAGGCGCGCCTCGATTTGCCACCGAGTTGTGTCCGTTTCGGGCCGCAAGTAGAGGGCCACACGCTTTTTCCCGGCGATCCGCAACGCGGGGTGGTATACGGCATGAGCTATCCGACGCGTGAAGTGCGTGAGAATCTGGCACCGCACTTTGCCGAAATGAAGAACGGGCAAGGCTTCAAGATTGGCTTGCTACACGCCAACGTCGGGGGAGACCCAAACCACGACTCCTATGCCCCGTGCTCCGTTGACGACCTAATCGGAACAGGGTTTGATTACTGGGCTCTCGGTCATGTCCATACCCGGCAGACACTGCGAGAGTCAAGCCCGACCATTGTGTATCCCGGGAATCCTCAAGGACTCCACCCTAACGAGGAAGGCTCTCGTGGCGTCTATCTGGTGGAGATTGACGACCACGGCGGAGCCCACTTGGAATTCCAACCTATGGACGTAGTGCGCTGGAGTACGTTGTCAGTGGACATAAGCACTCTGCGAACGGAACAGGAATTGCTCGACATAGTAGACGATCTGGCCGATGGTGCTCTTGAAGAGGCTGAGGGGCGGTCGGTGGTGGTTCGTCTGAAGTTCATCGAACGTGGGGGACTGCATCGATGGCTGAATATCTCCGACACGGTGAATGGCATCCGAGAACAACTCAACAGTCGCTATGCCGAGAGAAGTACGTGGCTCTGGTGCGAGGGAACCCAGGTGGCTACCCGATCACTGGTAGATCGTGACGCAGCTTTGCAGCGGGAAGACTTCGTGGGTGATTTGGTCAGGATTAGCTCAGAATCTCAGACCAACGACCAAGTCGTTACCGAATTCCGGCGTTTGTTAGAACCGCTGTACGCGCACCGAGATATACGGCGCCTCCTTGGAGAGTTTCAACTGTCGGATGACGAAATTAGAGACCTGTTAGCGGACGCTGAAAGCCAGTGCCTCGATGCCCTTGTGGAAGACGAGTAGTTGAAATGAAGCTCGCAGAAATATATCTGGACGGCTTTGGCCACTTCCACCAGCAGGCGTTCAAACTTGAAGATGCCCCTGTAACGGTGTTTCTGGGTCCCAACGAAGCCGGAAAGAGCACGTTACTGGCCTTCATTCGAACTATGCTGTTTGGATTCCCCAGCCGTAGTCGAGACGAGTACTACCCTCCATTGTTAGGTGGACGCCACGGTGGACGAATACGCTTGTCCACTGACGATGGCCAGAGCTATGTGCTTGAGCGGTACGTTGGGGCAAAAGGGGGTGAGATTACCCTTCGGGATAATACTGGCGACGTTCTTGATTCCAATATGACCATGCCGCTGATTACCGGACGGGCCTCACCAGACATGTTCAAAGGGGTATTTGCCTTTGGTTTGGACGAACTGCAGCAACTGGGTCTACTAGAAGACTCAACGATCAATGATGCCATCTATAGTGCTGGACAAGGTGTGCAGGAACTGGGGCAATTCAGAAAGCGTCTCGACGAACAGCAAGGTGCTATATTCAGTCCTCGTGGCAGAACTCAGGAGATTCACAAACTACTTGACAAGCTCCACAGTATTGATGGGCAGCTGCAGGAAATAGAAGGGAACGCTGCTCGGTACGCATCTCTCACTGGCCGCAAGGTGGAGATTGAAACTGACCTTGAGAAATTGATCGTACAGCGCTCCGAATTGACTGCCAGACAACGCGAAGCCGAGAACTTGATTGCGGGCTGGGACGACTGGGTCGCTTTGAACAATTGCAACGCTCAGTTGAGCACGCTGCCTAAGTACGACCGGTTTCCTGAAAATGCCATTCCTAGGATGGAATCTCTCGAGGAGCGAGTCAGGCAGGCTGCGGCTGACGCGGAAGAGACAGCTGCCGAACTTAAGGGCGCCGAAGGCAAGGTGGCGGCCGGCATTCCGGATGAGGCGCTGTTGGACGCCGAGGACAGTATCGAGGGGATTCGTCGTGATCGAGGCAGTTTTGACGGATCTGTACGCGATCTTCCAAGAAGACAAACGGAACTTCAGGGAATGGAAAACGGACTGTCCTCTATGTTGGCAGACCTTGGACACCAATGGAGCGAAGACGAGTTAAGAGCTTTTGATGTGTCCGTCGTTGTTCGTGATAAGGTGAATTTGTCGCGAGAGCGTTTGGGTGAAAGCCGTGCCCGGCTTCGACGGGCACAAGAGAGATCAGAGGTCGAGCAAAGCGCATTGCGTGATCGCCAGTCGGAGGTTCAACACGCGCAACTGCAACGAACATCACTCCTCCCAAGACTGGCGCTAGCCGTGATTGCTTTGGCCGGAGTTGTATTGGCCGTGGCAGGTGTACTCGTTGGAGGACAGTGGTTGTTGCTGGGTGCCGCCGGAGGCGTGACACTGATTATTGTTGCAACAATCCTTTGGTACACAAGCAGTTCTTCCGCTTCTACTCTACCGCCACTGACAATTGCATCTCAGGAGCAGCGGCTAGAGGATGCTCGCAAGGAGCTCGAAGATGCATCAGCAGCCGATAAGGAAGCTCAAACAGAGTGGCAAAAATGGCTACGTGAACATCAGTTGGATGAATCGTTTAGCCCTGATGGAATGACTGCGTTCTTAGGCAAAGTCGGAGAGGCAAAAGCCCATTTGGAGCCAATTGCCGAGATGAGGCGAAGAATTGTAGCCATCGAGAAGGACATCCGGGACTTCATTGAGAAAGTGAAGCTATTGACTGTCGCATATAGCGTGCCGCTGCCCTCGGATGCCCCAGAGAGTCTGGCGGTCACTGCTGATGCCCTTATCAGCAGGCTGGATAGGGCTAAAGAGGCAAAAATTCTTTGGCAGACAGCATGTGCTCAGCGGGATGATGCGGCTAGCGAGCATCAGCGACGGGAGGATCAAGCGGAGTCTGCCCGTGAGGATTTAGCTAACCTTCTGAGCGTTGGCGGGACTGATGACCCTGAGGAATTCCGTCGTCGTGCGCGTCACCATGCTGAACGACAGGAATTGGAACGGCAGAGCAATGAACGTGTCCAGAGACTGGAACTGTTGAGTGGGCCTGCCGAGAAATTCGAGGCATTCTCACAGCGCTTGGCCACCGCAGACAAAGGCAGTCTTGAGGAAGAATCTAGTCGATTGACGGAGAAAATCAGGGAAGTAGAAGAGGAACAAGGGGACCTACGACAGGAGCAGGGACGCATCGAGAGAGATCTGGAAGCATTGATCAGTGAAGAGGAATCATCCCAACTGCGACTCCGACGTGAATCGATCGTGGAACAGTTGCGAGATCGTGCCGAAGAGTGGGCAAAGCTGGCCTTTGCACAGGAACTCCTAGATCGAACGAATCAGAAATTCGAGATGGATCGACAGCCCAGAGTGGTGCAGAATGCACAGGGTTTTTTCTCCCGCATGACAGGCGAGCGGTACAAGCGTGTATATGTGCCCACAGGTGAGCGGGCTGTCACGGTTGAGGACACCAACGGTGCACACAAGAGTCCCCGTGAACTCAGCCGAGGCACGCGAGAACAACTCTTTCTGGCATTACGCTTCGGCTTGGTAACAGAGTTCGGGGAACACGCTGAGCGCCTGCCCGTTGTTGTCGACGAAGTGCTAGTCAACTTTGATCCGAAACGTGCTCCCCTTGCAGCCGAGTCCTTTGCGCTCCTTTCCAAAACCAATCAAGTTTTGGTTTTCACGTTCCATCCCGACACAGCCAGATTGTTCGAAGAAGTAGCCGATGCCCAGATCGTAGAGATAGCTTAACCCCCAAAACTAGACAGATTATTCCCAGCGCGGGATGATACGCGCACAATCGGCAGATGTGGCAGAACAGGGGGAGACTGTCATGACTGACCAGAATGGAAGCGACACCGCAGCGCTTGGACACCTGCGCGTCCTTGACCTTGGCGGCCCAACACCGCAGTTCGCCACTCGTCTGCTCGGCGATCTCGGCGCGGACGTCATCAAGATAGAGCCGCCCGGCGGCGATCCCCTCCGCAATCAGGCCCCGTTTGCCGGCAACACCGCTGACCCTGAACGCAGCATCCCGTTCATTTCCGATAACCACAACAAGCGCAGCGTTATTCTCGACCTCGAAACGGACGATGGCCGCGAATCCCTCCGCCGCCTCGCCGCCACAGCGGATGTCATCGTTGAGTGCTTCGACAGAACCTACCTCGATGACCTTGGCATCGGCTACGCGGACCTCTCAGCCGTTAATCCCCGCCTGATTCACGCGGCCATCAGTCCCTATGGACGCACCGGCCCGCGCAGGGACCATGTCGGCACGGAGTTGACCGTGCAGGCCATGACGGGCGTCATGTACATCCACGGCGACAGCGAGGCGCGCCCATGTCTCGTTCCGGTGGAACAGCTCTACCGCGTTGCCGGGTTCCATACGGTTGTCGGTGTTATGGCTGCCGTCCGTGCCCGACATCTGACCGGTCGCGGCCAACAGGTGGATATCTCATTGCAGGACGTGGGTTTGTGGCAACTGATGATTGTGCTGGGCGACTATTCGTTCTCCCAGTACATCAGGCGGCGCGCCGGTTCCGCGCCCAGCAACCCCGGCGTGTCCATCTTTGAAACGAAAGACGGCGGCTTTGTCCAGACCTCCACGTACATGGACCGCCATTACACTCGCCTTGCGGACTGGATGGAGTCGGATCACGTCACGCCGGCCAATATGCTTGATCCGGCCTGGCGGCGGGAGAACATCGACCTGATCGACGCCGTGATGGTGGACTTCATCGCCCAGTTAAACACCGAAGACTTCGTTGACGAGGGTCAGCGGCGCGGCATCCCCTCAACGGCCATCCACAAGGTCTCTGATTTCGTGAATCATCCGCACCCGAACTCCCGAGACTGGTTCAAGGATTTGGAGCACCCGGTCATCGGCAAGTACCGCACCGCCGGCGCGCCGTACCGCATGTCCCGTACGCCGTGGCGCGTCATTAAACCTGCTCCCTCCGTCGGCCAACACACGGACGAGGTTCTCTCTGCCATTCCGAGCAGCCCCTCTGTCATTCCGAGCGCAGCCGAGGAATCCAAAGACTCCGTTGCGCAGCCGCCTCCCGTCCCCGCGGGCGCACAGAACGGCCACGTCCCCACCAAACCCCTGCAAGGCGTCCGAGTCGTTGATTTCACGCAGGCCGTCGCAGGGCCTGTTGCCACCGGATTTCTCGCCTTCCTGGGCGCGGACGTCATCAAGGTGGAGACGGATGCTCACCCGCAGCCGCGCAGGCCGGACACCGGCGGCTTTGCGGAACTCAATCGCGGCAAGCGCAGCGTTGCCATCAACGCCCAGCACCCCGAGGGACTGGATGTCGTCAAGCGGCTCATTGCGGAATCGGACGTTGTTATCGACAACTGGCGCGCGGGCGTTATGGATCGCATGGGTCTCGGATACGATGACCTGCGAGAGGTCAAGCCGGACATCATCGCCGTCCAGATGCCCGGCCTGGGCCTGACCGGCCCCGCGCACCACTACATCACCTACGGCCAGATGATCTTCGGCTTCTGCGGGCTCGGCTACATCTGGGGCCACAAAGACAGCACCATGACCACCCGACCCAAGCTGGGCTATACGGACTATGTTGCCGGGTCCGCGACCGTCGGCGCGATTCTGACCGCACTTGAACACCGTACGCAGACCGGCGAGGGACAGTTCATCGAGGTGGCCCAGCTTGAGGGCCTTGCATCCACGCTGGGCGTGCTCTACATGGACTACACCATCAACGGCGTTGATGCGGTCGCGAACGGCAACAACTCAGAACGGTTCGCACCCCACGAGGTCTATGCCTGCCTCGGCCACGATGCCTGGTGCGCCATCGTCTGCCGCGATGACGACGATTGGCGGCAGCTTGTTGTCGCCATGGAGTCGCCCGCATGGGCGCAGGACACCAAGTGGGACACGCTGGAAGGGCGAATCGCGAACAAGGAAGAGCTTGACCGCCGCATCGGCGAATGGACGGCTGAATTGAATCCGCAGCAGGTCTTTGACCGGCTTCATCGCCACGGGGTTCCGGCGGGGATGGACCAGGGCCCGGACAAGCTGGTGTGGGACCCGCACCTGCGAGAACGTGGCTCGGTCGTCACCGTTCAACCCCCTGCGCCGTGGGACGCGTCGCCGCCGCTCACGCACCCCGCTCTCAGCGCGCGCTTGTCCGAAACGCCCGGGCAATCAGACATCCCCGCCCCCACCTCCGGCCAACACAGCGACGACATCTATCGCAACGTGATTGGCTTGAGTGAAGAGGAAATCAAGAGCCTGACGGAGAGCGGGGCGTTGGTGTAGATAGCGCCACGATTAACGAGAAGGAGGCACCCATGACCACGACATATGAGAACATCCTGTATGAGCCGCAGAGGAACGGCGTGCTGATTACGCTGAACCGGCCTGAGGCGATGAACTCCCTCAACGTCGAGCTGCGGGCAGATCTCAACGCTGCGCTCGACGAGGCTGAGCAGGATGACAACATCCGATACATCGTTCTCACCGGCGCGGGCAGGGCATTCTCCGCCGGCGCGAATATGCGCGGCTCCCGCGACGGCTCACTCCCGCCAGTCGTCTGGCCGTATGGCCTCCGCGAGGGGCAGTCCATCGCGGAGTTCCTGGACTCGTGGCGTGACGGTGACCGCAACGGCATCCGCGACCAGATGCGACGCTGGGAGTACCCAAAGCCCATCATCGGCGCGATCAATGGCTGGGCGCTCGGCGCGGCCTCGTGGCTCGCGCTCACAACCCACATCACCATCGCATCTGAGAACGCCGTCTTCGGCCAGCCGGAGGTGCGCCACATCTCCAACACCAACTTCATCTGGGTGCTGCTGGCGGGCTACAAGAACGCCCTCCGGTATGCCCTCACCGGCGACCACATCGACGCGGAGGAGGCGCTCCGCATCGGCCTTGTCAACAAGGTTGTCCCGCATGATGACCTGCTTGAAGAGTGCTTCTACATCGGCGAGCGCATCGCGCTTGTGTCGCCTGAGACCGTGAAGATCAACCTGCACGTCGCGACGATGGGACTGGAGATGATGGGGCTGGACAAGGCGTGGAGCCTGAACGCGGAGCTTGCCGCGCTCGCCCACACCTCACAGCGCGAAGATTTCAAGCGCCACCTTGACGATGCCAACGAAAAGGGCGGCCTCCGCAGCTACATTGAGACGCGCGACGCCCCCTTCCAGCCGGAGCCTTTCGGCCCCCGCGCTCGACGCTAAACCCAATCCTCTGAAGATTTCTGTCAGGGCATCCTGAGGTGGGGCGGCGTGCGCTGGGCGCAATAGGCGCAGTGGTCATCACGGAGTTCGGAGACCGCTGGATTCCGGCTTTCGCCGGAATGAGGTAAAGATGCCCGGGTTCCTGCTTGGGTCAGTAATCGATCCAACAGGCAGAGGGGTAGGCCGACGACGTTCAGATAACAGCCGTTGAGTTCTGCGACGGGGCGGAACTCCGGGTGCTGGATGCCATAGGCGCCTGCCTTATCGAACGGGTCGCCGGTGGCGATGTAGGTTTCAATTTCTTCGTCTGTGTAGTTGCGCATGCGGCCTGTGGTCACAAGGTGGTCGACGATTGGGTTGGGGTTGTCGCCGGGTGGTATGACGGCGATGGCGGTTATGACCTGGTGGTCACCCTCCCGAAGCGTCCGAAGCATCCGGCGTGCCTCATCTGCGTTTTGTGGTTTGTTGAGGATACGGCCATCCGGGGCGACAACAATGGTGTCTGCACCCACGACCGGGACTGTTGCGCTTTCGTGTGCCACAGATTGGGCTTTTCTAAGGGCGAGGTTCTGGGCGTAGCTGATGGGGTCGGATTCTGCGGGGAGGTCCGATGGATTCCGGCTTTCGCCGGAATGAGGGGAGTGTAAGGGGGCGAGGCGGGGTTCATGCGTAGCGGGCGGCTCGATGGTGGCAGCGGGGGCAAGGGCGGCGAAGGGGCTGTTCCGGTGGGTGAGGATTTCGCGGCGGCGGGCAGACGTGGAGGCGAGGACAAAGGCGTCCTGCGGCATTCTCTCTAATGTGGAAACGCTTTCTATGTGGTAGGTGTGGGGAAACATATCGACGGGCGTGACATCGGTCAGCATGTAGCCGCATAGGATCAGGCGGTTCAGGTCGCGGGCGAGGGTGGCAGGGTCACAGGAAACGTAGACGATGCGGCGCGGCTGGAGTCGGCGTAAGGCATCGATGACCTCGGGATAGCAGCCTGCGCGCGGCGGATCGAGGATAACGGCGTCGACTCGCTCATCAAGTTCCGGCAGGGCCTCCTCCGTCTTGGCCAGTACCATCTCCACGTTGGGGAAAGTCGCGAGATTGACTTCGGCGTCGCGGACGGCGGCGGCGGACTCCTCGATGGCGATGACACGCCCGACCATCGGGGCGATAAGAGCGGCAATCGTGCCAACACCCGCGTAAGCATCAACGATAGTGTCAGACGATGTGGGACGGAGGCGGTCCCTGACCAGGGCCATCATGCGCTCCGCCTGGGCGGTGTTGACCTGGAAGAAGGATGCCGCGGACACCTTGAACGGCACATTGAAAAGTCGTTCCTCATAGGAATCCTGGCCGGTTTCTACACCCCGTTCATCGCCGCGGCCGTTGAGGGCAGGATGGATAAGCATCTCCCCCGTGTTATGGCCAATACGTACGGCAAGTTGACGCTCGCGGTTGGTGAGCGCGCCATCCAGCTTGCGCTTGATGTCGTTGATGCGCGGGTCCATGATCAGGCACTCATCGATGGGTTCGAACCGATGCGTGTGCCAATGGGTGAATCCGGTTGTGCCTTCTCGTCGTACGGTGAATCGGGCATTGTTGCGGTAATTCCATGGGTTTTCAGCGGCGAGGATGGGGTTAACAGGTGGATCGACGATATGCCCAATACGCCGGAGCTGATCGGTGAGAACGCTCTGCTTGATTCTGCCCTGCCCTTCATACGAGATGTGCTGGAGCTGGCAACCGCCGCACGCGCCAAAATGCGGGCAGCATGGTTCCACGCGCTCCGGTGACGGTCGCAAGACTTCTACGACTTCGGCAACGATGTATGTGGGGTGCTCCTCACGTACTTCAACGACGACGCGCTCGCCTGCAATGCCGTAGGAGGCGAGCACGATCTTGCCGTCGTCACGGCGTCCGACGGCCTCACCCTGATGGCCCGGGCGCTCAAGCTCAAGCGTGAGTCGCTGCGGCGGGCCTTGAGGAGTGGGAGATTTGCCGTTTCGCGGAGGAAAGCGGCGGTGTTTCTTTCTGCTGGCTTTCATCGTCTCGAACTTAGGGTAGCGGTCAGATAAAGGGGCGGGCAAGGAAAGGGAGGGGACGCGGAACTTGGCACAGTGTGCTAACATTTACGAAGCACAAAGCGGCGGATTCAGGTGGGGAGTAACGATCCGTGGCAGGTATCTTATTTGGCGTGGGAGACCGCCGCGATCTTGATCGCGCGGCTGAAAAAGGCAACGCGCCGTTCGACGGGATGTACGCGGCAACCGAAGACGGTTTTTGGGCTCTGCGCCAACGACTCATCGAGGAAAAAGAGACGGCAGGCGTCTCCGTGATGATTTCACCGGGGGATCGTATTCCCCGCGTGCAGCTCATTGAAGAGCTACTGCGCCTGGAGGCGATGGGTGTTGAGTTGATCTCCGTGGAAGCGCAGGGACATCCGCTTGAGATTGCCCTGATCCCGGAGAATGGCGCGGCGCCATCAGACCGGGGGGAGATGATTCGGCAAAGCATGGCGCGCAAGGCCCTGCGCGGTGTCGTTCTGGGCAGGATTCCGTATGGATATAAGACGGGCGACCGCGGCCAGTTGGAAGAACACCCCGAGGAAGCGCCCGTCGTCAAGATCATCTTTGGGCTTGCCGCACAGGGCAAAGGCATCCGCGCCATTGTGGCGGAATTGAATTCCCGCGGGCTGCGAACACGCCGGGGAGGCGCGTGGAGCATCGTCACGATTCGTGACATGCTGCGAAACCGCGTCTACACCGGCGCCTACAACCGATTGGGCGCGCGTGTTGCCAGGAACCACCCTGCCCTCGTCGCATCCCCGTTGTTCAAGGAGATCCAGGATCGGCTTGATGAGCGGGCAAAGCGCGCAGGATACGGGGCGGGGAGGCCGTACCTTTTGTCCGGCACGGCAATCTGCAGCGCATGCGGCAGCAATATGGTGGGCGTGACACGCCGCCAATCATGGACACGAAATGACGGGTCTTCAGGATCCAACACATACCGCTACTACCAATGCGAGGCCGCGACGAACCAGGGGCGCTGCTCATACCACACCCGGCGTTCACGGGAGTTGGACGCGGCGGTGCTAGCCCGGGTTGGCCTGGACGGGATTGCCTCGCGAATCGAGGCAGCAGTCAATCTACGGATAAGCAACCTGGCCCGGGAGGCGTCAAAGGGCCGAATCCCGGCGCAGGATATTCGATCGGCGGCGCAGTTGCTGTTCCACGAGGCGGGGCGTCTGCGGGACGCGACGCGGACGCACGGGAGCGCATCGGTGGCAATCGAATCTCTTCTGCAATTGGCGGATGAGGACATGGCGCTCCACTCCCTGCTGCGCGACGTGGTGCTGTTGGGGGTATCACGGATAGTCGTTGGTGAGAAGGACGCCCGCGTCACTCTCAGGAAGTGACCGAGATACCCTCTTGATCATCGGCTTGATTTCCGATACGCACGTGCCGGAGGCGCCGTTGGCGCTGCCGGAGAGCGCGCTAGAGATTTTTTCCGGTGCAGGGGCAGAGTTCATTCTCCATGCGGGCGATATCTACAGCCCGTCATGCCTTGATGAGCTGGAACGCGCCGCGCCCGTGTACGCGTGTGAGGGGAACGGTGATTTCTTTCGGAAGATTACGGACCCACGCATCGAACGCACACGTGTTATGGAGGTCGAGGGATTTTCGATCGGACTAACGCACGGGCTGGCGATTCCGGAGTTTCCTCCGCATCGCACCATCGAATCCGTGATGAATCACGAGTTCGAGCAGGCCGTGGACATCATCATCTTCGGAGACACGCACACAGAGGAGGTCGTCAAGGTCAGGGACGTGCTGTGCGTGAACCCGGGAAGTCCCACCCTGCCCCACAACCTTGATCATCTTGTCGGGACTGTGGGGCTGCTTGAGTTGAATCGCGGGGAGGAGCCGCAAGTCCGCATCATTCGGCTTGAAACGCTGGAGGAGCTGGATATGGAGAACCCCGTGAAATGGTGGAGTGTCAGATAGGAATAATCGGGCTGTCTTCTTGACCGAAGGCGGGGGCGGCACGTATCATTGATGCCACTTTCGCCACACAATCCACGAGGTGTTTCCATCAACTACGCAATCGTCCAGACGGGCGGCAAGCAGTATCGTGTGTCCCCCGGCCAGAGGGTTTCAGTGGAGAAGCTCGATGCCGAGGAAGGGGAACTCATCGAGCTTGACCAGGTTCTGATGATTACCAACGATGATGACATCGCTGTTGGAACGCCGACAATCGAAGGGGCGAAGGTGATCGCGGAGGTCGAGAAGCAGGGCAAGGACAAGAAGATCATCGTCTTCAAGTACAAGTCCAAGGTGCGCTATCGACGCAAGCGTGGACATCGGCAGCCGATCACGGAACTGCTCGTGCGGGAGATCGTTCCCGCCTAGCCCGGCATCCTGGAAACCAAGAGAAAAGGGATAAACAGCAATGGCGCATAAGAAGGGCGGCGGAACCACTCGAAACGGCCGCGACAGCCAGGGACAGCGGCTGGGCGTGAAGCGCTATGACGGCGAGACCGTGCGCGCAGGAACAATCATCCTGCGGCAGCGCGGAACAAAGATCTTTGAGGGAACCAATGTCGGGCGTGGTCGTGATTTCACGCTGTATTCCCTGATTGACGGCACGGTCAAGTTCGAGCATCAGACTCGCGCCAAGAAGCGTGTCAGCGTCTATCCCGTCGAGGCGTAGCAGCGCCTTTCACTTGCGGAGAGCATAACCATGAAGCCGGGAATTCATCCTGAGTACTACCAAACACAGGTGACGTGCGCGTGTGGGACATCGTGGACGACGGGCGCGACGACGCCTGAGATTCGCGTGGACGTGTGCAATACGTGCCATCCGTTCTTCACGGGGCAGCAGCGCATTGTCGATACGCTTGGCCGCGTTGAGCGGCTGCGTCGCCGCTACGCGCAGACGACCCAGCGGCAGGGCCGGCAAGAGGACCAGGGTTAACTTTCGTTACGCGGTCGCCGCACAGCGATGACTGAGGCGGGCCAACCAACGGCAAGCACATATGGGGGTCAGGCGCTCATTGAGGGCGTGATGATCCGCGGTCAGACGTGCGTGAGCATGGCGGTGCGCCGTCCCAGCGGTGAGATTCTTGTCGAAACACAGCCCATCGGGTGGCGCTGGGCCCGGACGATTCGCCGTATCCCGTTCATTCGAGGCGTCATTGTCCTGAGCGAGATGCTCGTGGTGGGGACGCGGGCGCTGATATTCTCCGCCAATGTTGCTTCCGAAGAGGAGAACAAGGAGATTCCCACCCCTACTCCGGACGCTCTCTCTCAGGATGGCGAGGCGAACGCAGACAAGGGGCCGGGTGGCTTGTCATCCTGGGCGGTTGCCAGTTCGGTGGCGGTCAGTCTGCTGCTGGCCATCACGATTTTCTTTGCGACACCGGTCTTCGCAACACGGCTGCTTGATTCGTGGCTGGACACGACCAACATCTGGAGCAACGTGATTGAAGGCGTGATTCGTCTTCTCATGTTTGTGGGGTACATCGGGTTGATCGGGCTAATGCCTGATATACGGCGCGTGTTCGCTTACCACGGCGCGGAGCATATGACGATCCATGCGCGTGAACACGGACAGCCGCTTGACGTGGGCTCGATTCGCCAATTCGGCACGGCTCATCCACGGTGCGGGACGGCTTTCATCCTGGTTGTGCTGGTGGTTGCAATCATCGTCCATGTGTTTTGGACGCCGCCCGGATTGGTGGACCGCGTGATCTCGCGGGTCGTCGTGCTGCCACTGATTGCGGGGCTGAGCTATGAAATCATCAGATTCAGCGGGTTCCACGCCAACAACTTTCTTGTGAAAGCAATCATCTGGCCGAATCTGCTGCTTCAGTCACTAACGACACGCCAACCGGACGATGATCAAATTGAGGTGGCGATTCGCGCGCTTGAGGGAGCGCTGGAGGAGGATCAACGTCTGGCCGCATAGGTTGGCACGGGGAGTATCATTGGGGGTGAGGATTAGGAGTCTGTCATGCCCTGGTCACGGATAATCAGCGGAGCAGCGGCGGGAGCCATCGTGACGGCGCCATTGATGGCGCTGTTTTATTTGTCCAACAAGCTCTTTGAACTCCCCTTCCCTCCCTATGACCTCTTCGACTGGATAACGCGCGTCCTGCCGGGGCCGCTTATCACATTCGGGCTGGACCTGTTCATCGACGGGATGATCCTTGTCGGGCTGGACGTGGCGGATACGGCAAAGACGGCCGAGTTGGCCATCGCCCTTCTGCAGTTCTTCGGCATCGGCGTGGCGCTAATCACACTCGTGGCGGTCATTGCCCCGGTTCTCACTCTCGACCTCCGCCGAACTGCCTTTTATGTGGGCATTGTCAATGGCCTTGCCCTGACATTCGTGTCTCTCGCGATTGGCGGGTCAACGTTGCCGGCGGTCGTCAGCGTGGTTTGGATCACAGGAGCGTATGCGTTGTGGGGCTACGCCGCCGGTCATGTACTTGAGGGCGTGCTGCCGCGCAAGGCGGACGAGCCTGTGACCTCGCCGATGAGGTCCAGCCTCGATCCGCCGGTTGAGCCCCCCGTCGTTCATACACAGCAATATCAAGAATCCTCGGCACAGCCGACGTGGGGGATGGACGGCGGGATGAACCGCCGCGAGTTCATCGTCCGGGTGGGAGGCGCCGCGGCGGTTATCACGGTCGCGGGGTCAGTAACAGGAAATCTCATCGGCAATGCGGGCAGGGGCGGGTCCACAATCACCATGCCCGAAGGGATGGATGAGGGAGTAGCGATGGGTGGAGTCACGTCGTTCCCGAACGATGGCGATCCCGTGATGCCTGCGCCGGGCACGCGAGCCGAATACACTCCCGTTGAGGCTCACTATCGTATCTTCATCCGAACGACGCCTACGGTTATCGACGGAGCGTCGTGGGTGCTGCCCATCAGCGGCCTGGTGGCGAATCCCGTCGAGTTGTCGATTGAGGATATCCGCAACAACTACGAGCCTCGCAGCCAGTTCATTACTCTCTCGTGCATCTCTAATCGTGTTGGCGGGCCGCTGATCAGCACGACGCAGTGGACGGGGGCGAGCTTCAAGGACATCCTAGCGGACGTTCAGCCACTGCCCGGGGCGCGGTACGTGAACATCGAGAGCGGGGACGGTTTCCACGAGATCGTGGATCTGGAACTCATTGATCAGGATGAGCGAATCATGCTCGCGTATGCGTGGGATGAAAGGCCGATACCCGTCGAGCACGGTTTTCCCCTCCGCATCTGGCTGCCTGACCGGTATGGCATGAAGCAGCCGAAGTGGATAACGAACATGACGGTGCAGGAGGAATACACGGAGGGGTATTGGGTATCACGGCGATGGGATGAGGTCGCGCGGGTGCGCGCCACGTCCGTCGTGGATACGATCTCCGATCAGGCGGTTTTTGAGCGGGACGGCCAGACGCTGGTTCCTGTTGGCGGCATCGCCTATGCAGGAGCACGCGGCATTTCACGAGTCGAGGTCAGCGTGGACAGCGGGGCGTGGCAGCCGGCGGAGCTTCGCGAGCCGCTTTCGGACACAACGTGGGTGATCTGGCGATACGATTGGCCGTTCGAGGCGGGCAATCACAGCATGCGAGTTCGCTGCTACGAGGCCGATGGCACGCCGCAGATCGAGGCGCAAATGGGCAACAGACCCAGCGGCGCGACAGGGATACACCGGCTAGCCAAGTTCGTGTCGGAGCGGGACGCCTAGACTTTCCCCGTTCGGTAGGCAACCATTACGAAGGGATGATGCCGATTCAGCAGAGATGAGTGCCACCGAAGATCAAATCAGCCACGTTGTGCAGGCAATGAGCAGCGCCACGATCTCCTGCCCTGAGTGCAAGACCCGCATCCGCTACGGCGACTATGAATGCCCGCGTTGCGGCAATGACATCGAAGATCAGCTGCGGGCATGGGCGGCGTGGATGCTTGAGCCTATACGAGACCTTTAAGTGGGCTGCGGCATGCTCACGATATAAATACGCTTATGCGGATTTATAGATTTGCTTTCCCGATTTGCGATTGTGGGATACAGTAAACGGCAATGTTAGTCACGCGTTAAGGGCTTTTCCCGGGGAGGACTGTTTACGTGAACAATAACGTTCCACTTTCTATTGCGGCGGTTGCGGCATTGGTGCTTGCGATCATCGCGGGCGGCGCGGTGTATTTCTCGCAGCAGGGAACCATCAGCGGCCTGGAGGACGACAACGCAGCGCTTGAGAACGACAAGGGCGCGCTTGCCGGACAGGTTGAGGAACTGGCGGCCATTACTGCATTCGGCGGAGGCGTCAATGAGAAGTCGATGCCCACGCTGTCCGGTGAGATTTCTCACGTTATGGACGAGGTCTTCTCATTCAGCACGGAATATGCCATGTGCCGCGTGGACACGAATTTCACGGACTTCGTGATGCCGACGAACGGGCTGGGTGAGATTCCAATCGATGCAAACACGTTCTACATGGCCATGGCCTCCAACAGTGTCGACAGCTATGAAATCTCGACCAACGCCGATGGCTCTACACAGATCGTTCTTACGGGCACGCTGGACTGCTTCACCGAAGTCGACCTCAGGGAGAATGCCCTGGTGCCCGATGAGTTCAAGGCGGTTCATGGCAGCCGCACGGCGCCCGAACCGGCCAGCTACCGCGTGACAGCCGTGGACGGCGGCATGGGCGGCGGAGGCGCCGGCGACAGCTTCAAGTTCACAACATTCTTCGATCCGAGTACAGCGCCCTTCAACCATGCCGTTTTCGGACCGGAATTCACGTTCACCGGCACAATGACTGTGGGCGAGATTACCATCATGGACATCGAAGTCGAGAGCATGGAGTAATCGCGCTACGCGATCCACTTTGCAGATAGCAAAGGGGCGGCCAAATGGCCGCCCCTTTCTTTTGGATTCGTCAGATGAGGCCGGATGGATTCCGGCTTTCGCCGGAATGAGGGGAGAATTACACAGGAGTTAGAGTGAACTCCCTGGATTGCACGGGCTCATAAATGGAATGGTCGTAGCCGGGGAGGACGGCCGTTAGGGACCATGGCCCGGCGCGCACGATGTCAACGTCAACAACGCGGCCCTCAAGGTTGGCTTCAGACCCTTGTACGTGGACAATCTTGTTCGTCCGCGTCCGTCCCGTCCACGAATCCTTCACGCGCCGCTCAATAAGAATCTCCTGACAAGTACCGGCCAATGGCGCGTTCAGTTCCGTAACAATTCGCTCCTGCAATTCCTCAACAGCCTTGCGCCGCTCTATCTTCACCTTGGGCGGAACATCATCCGCGAGTTTGCGATCCGCGATGGTTCCGGGACGCGTTGAGTACGGCGCAACATGCACGATGTCGAACTTCACCTGCTCCAGCACGTCCATCGTCTGCCGGAACTCTTCGTCCGTCTCTCCACAGAAACCGACGATCACGTCCGTGCTGACGGCCACGCCCGGGATCGTTTCCCGGGCGCGCTCGATAAGTTCCATGTATTGCGCGATGGTGTACGGGCGGCGCATCCGCTCAAGGACCTCGTCCGAGCCGGCCTGGAAGGGCAAGTTTAGATGCTCACACGCCTTGGGCAGCTCCACAACGGCATCGAGGATGCGCTGCGTCATGTCACGCGGGTGGGATGTCAGGAACCGGATGCGCTCTAGTCCGTCTACCGGATGGATGGCGTGCAGCAGATCGGCAAGATCCGGCTTGTCCGGTAAATCGTGGCCGTAGCGGTCGACGATCTGACCGAGGAGAGTGATCTCCTTCGCGCCCCGCGCCGCCAGCATCTCGGCTTCCCTGACCAACTCATCAACGGGGCGGCTTGTTTCCCTGCCCCGCCGATACGGCACGATGCAGTAGGTGCAGAACTCATCACAGCCCTGGATGATGGGCACGAACGTGCTCACAGTGGGCCGCGACGGAACAAGGAATGCCTGATCCGTGTCACATGAAATGCCCTGCCGGTCCGCCGCAAATTCCACCAGCGCGGTGAAATCCTGCGGGCGCAGGAAGAAATCCACATGGGGGAATCGCTCGCGCAGGGCGTCAGTTCGCGGGCCGACCATGCAGCCCATCAGGGCAATGGTCGCGTCCGGGTTCTTCTTCTTGTATGACTTGAGGGAATCCAGCCTGCCGACGACCTTGTCCTCCGCACCCTGCCGCACGACGCAGCTATTGAGGACGACGATATCGGCATCCTCCGCCTTGTGGACGGACTCGTAACCCAATTGGTCAAGGGAGAGGCCGAGACGATCTGAGTCGGCCGTGTTCATCTGACAACCGACCGTCCACAGGTGATAACTTGCCATTCCCGTCCCTCACCGTCCCCGTTTCGATTGCCCGGTGCGGGCAGATTATATGCGATGGCGGAGGGAATGGGATTCGAACCCATGTGTCCCGATTAAAGGACAAACCGCTTAGCAGGCGGCCGCACTAGACCTGGCTATGCGATCCCTCCGCGAATTGCCGTGTTCTGAGGCCATTGCCCTCGTTTACACTGCGTTCACCATGATACAACGGTTGCAGGAAAGGCCAAAGATTCAGCCGGAATGATGCCCACGAGCGTGAGATGACTGGCAACAACGAGAACGACCTGAGCCGCCGCGCCTTTCTCACCATGTCATGGCGGCGCGATGATCCGGCTGCGCCCATAGAGCCGTCACGCGCCGCGAATGCTGATAATCTCGTGCTGCTTGGCACTATCGTCAGCCTGCGTGACCTGGCAATCGGCGAGGTTGTCCCGTCGCCTCGTCGTGCCGACATCCACGCCGTCCGCACAACGACAGGGATTCTCGCTCTGCGTTCGCGCTGTCCAAACGACGGGGCGCTTATCGAGTGGCGCGGTGATGATCAATCTGAGGACGCCTTGGCACCGATCGGCCGCTTCTACTGTTCCCGTGACGCTTCAATTTTCAACCGGCTCGGCGAACTGATCGCCGGACCCGCCGGCAACCCCCTGCCCGTCCTGGTTATCACCGAGATTACAGGCAGTCTATGGGCGGATGAGGCGAAGCCGGAGACGCCGGAGAACGAAGAACGGCTGCGCCGGGAGTTTACGCTGCCTCTGCTACAAGACTGACAGGCTATTGACCGGCGGGATCGAGAAGAACGTAACGTTGGCGACGGCGCAAGCGTGAAAATGCTCGCCTCGGATCCAGGGCGAGCAAAGCCGCGTACTTACGCAGCTCTTCCATCCTTTGCGGGTCGCCCGTGCGACGCCACGCGTTATAACTGTCCAGCATCAGATTTGTCACACGCTGCACGTCGACACCGTGGATGAATGTCTGCGCAACCTCAGAAAGAACCTCTGCGTAGATATTGAAATTGTTAGAGAGTCGGCTCAGGACACGATCCAGACCCGTCCATCGCGCCAGTTCATGCTCGGATGCGAGCGCGTAGTGACTCCGCCCCAGCCGCGTGTAGTAGCTGATGTCCAGCCGGGGGATGGCCTGCATTGCGGGGTTGCGGCGCCGGCGCCACCTGCTGCGACGGCCGGTCAAGCTCGCGGGGAAAATGCCGATAAGGAAGAGAGTGCTGTCCGCGATGTTGCGGTTGGCTTCGAAGAGATTCTGCGCCTCCCGCGCCGCGCCGTGCTCCGCCTCCTCCATGAGGCTTTCCAGCAGGTTGCCGAAGTGGGCGGCGAGGTCCGGTATCGGAAATATCTCCCGCATACGCACGTGGCGCGCGAGCAAGCCCCCAAGATAGTCGAGCGTGGCGATGCTGGTGCTGTGGCGGTCTATGTAGAGCGCCTTAAGGAGAAACAGGTCAAACAGACTTTGCAGTTCAATCCGTTTCAGTTGGGTGATGTCCGCATAGAAGCCGTCAAGAAGGGTTTCGACCTCGCGAGCGAAAGCGCGGTCGACGATATTTCGTCCTTCATGTGCCGACGCTGTTTCTTTGAGAGCCTGTACGGCAGTCGCTACGTCCGCCATGTCATCTCCCCGCGCTCTTTCGTCTCGATTGTACTCTCTCTGTCGGTTATTGCACTGCCTGCCACCTCACAACAGGCGACCCTTCGTCACGGATACGCCGTGCTGTTCCCTTGCGGCTCAGGTGTTCAAGGTGCGAAAGCGTTTCTCCAACGGCGGCCCGGCGCAGGAATTCGTCCATCTCTTCCCAGGAACCAACGTCCCACGGCACACCTGCCGCGACCTCATAGGCTGTGCGCGGGGAACCGTCCGCCGCCTTGAGGACGGCATCCAGGCGCGCGTCGTGATGTTTATGGAGTTCATTCACGCGTCCCTTGAGATCGGTGAAGTGATGTTCGTGAGCGGGCAGAACGAGATCGACGTCTAATTCACCTACCCTTGCGACCGAATCAAGATAATCACCTAGGGGATCGCCATCCGAGGTCATCCGCACGGAGACGTTGGACGTGATGATGGGAAGGATGTGGTCGCCGGTAAAGACGATTCGAGCTTCCTCGTCCACCCAGCAGAGATGGCCCGGGGTGTGGCCGGGCGTCCAGAATGCGCGAAGGTTGTACTTGCCGGTCTTGTAAACTTCTGAGCCGTCAAGCAGCAGGTCAGGCGGCTCAAATTCGCGGAACAGCGCCCAGCGCCGCGCCTCCGTTTCGTCGCTCGCGCCGCGTTCTGCGGAGTCGCCGTGAGACGGGATGCCCTCCGGGTGCTCCTGCCGGCGCTCTTCCTCCTGGATTGCGCGGCGTCCGCGTCTTCCCCCAAATAATTCGCCCTGCAGTTCCTCTTCCGGCACGCCGTGTCGGCGATACCACTCTTTCATACGATCGCTGCCGTCCGTTCGGGCCGCCTTGGGATTACGTTTTATCGCTTCCATCGCCTCACGAAACGGGCTCTGCTCCCAATCAATGCGATGCATGGCCGTCCGTCCGCCGGTGAGCTTCTTGGCGTCGATGGCAAGTCCATAGTGGTCCGGGTGGTTGTGGGTAATAAGGATGAAATCGATCTGGCCGGGCTTGATTCCCAATTGCCCCACCAGCTGATCTTCGAGAGCCTCAATACCCTCCTCGGAGCGGAGACCGGTATCAATGAGGATGGGCTTGTCGGGGCCGGTAACGAGATACGGGAGAGTGTAGCCGAGTGGGTTCTCCGGCATCGGGATGCGCATCTGGAAGATACCAGGCGCTACTTCATTGACGGATTCTGACATTGCGTAAGTACCTCTCATGCGCCTTAGCGCATCTCATGCCATGTTGCCGCCGATTATATCAGCCGAAGGGAAACAGTAATGTGTTTCAATTAGCCTTGCCTGGTTCGGAATTCCTGCGGCAGTATGGCGCCTCCATAGATTTCGTCAAGCGCACGGTAGATCTCCGGGAAACGGCTCTCAAGGTTCTGGCGGGTGTTGTATCGTCCTAGTTCATCCGTGACTTCAAAATAACCTGTGGTCAACACAGCAAAAAACTCCATGACGTTGGCCATCATGTGAGTTCCGGGATAGACACCGGCTTCCTGTGCATTCTTGTAGAATCCGTTCCACAACTCGTGGTCATTCGGCGTGAAGCAGAGGTTCTGAATGGCGTGAGCGAATTCATGCACAGCGACGAGTCCCCTAAATGGGTAAAAGGGATGCTGCGGCCCGAGGCGGCCGAGCAACTGCTCTTCCCCCGCAGATGACACGATCTGTCCTTTTACCGCCCCCACCCCGCGGATGGCATATGTGTCTCGACTTCTACCCGTAAAATCCTGGCTTCCCTTGAGGTAGTGATACTCCGGGATCGACGTGAGGGGCTGATCACGGGGAATGATTGCCAACTCTGTTCCGGATCGCGCCATGCAACGCACGATGTCATCTCTCCCGGACAACATATAGGCCACGATTGTTGCGCCCGCTTCAACCGCAGCCGGATCAACCGTCTCATTCGCTTTCACTGCTACACCGTGGGCCGACATGAACTGCCTATAGTAGCCGGCCGGTCCCGTCGTGACTCGGAAACTGTCAATGATATCGTCGATTGCGTCTGCGTAACCCTCAGTCCTCCATTCGCACATCCAAAGTCTTAACCGGAATCCGTGAGGATTCCCCGGAAGCAAGTCCGATACCAAGAGGAACTCGTCCACTTGCATGACGCATAGTGTCGGCTCTTCCTGAATACGATACTGCAATCTAATTGTCGGCTGGTCATCGAGCGTTCCATGCTCAGTCGAGATGATCTCGAATAGTGACGACTTCCCAAATAACTCTGTCGGCAAGTCATAGAGAATAAGCCGTGCAAATTCCTCCATCGTGTAGTTGGATGGCAGATAGATGGACGAAACGGTGACCTTGCTGAACGGGAAGGGGCCGCTGTATATCCCCGGCCGTTCGTAAGACCAGTCTTCCTGCGGCAGATCCAGTGTGTAGACGTATTCCATATCTCTGTTGATGACCGCTTCATCCAGAACGCCTCTCGCGGGAGGCACTATCGAAATTGGAATCGACGTGGGTGTGGGTACGGGTGTTGCGGACGGTGTGGGAATAGGAGCAGAGGTCGGAGTATATGCCGGCTGAGCCATCGCCGTGACCGCTGGAGATACCTCGGTTAGGGCAGCTGAAGACGGAGACAGGGTTGCTGCCGGCTCCTGAAGTACAGAGGTGGGACTGAGGAGCAGTTGACTGGCGGGAGTACTTGTAGGGTTAGGCTCGTTCCCGTTACACGCACCCATAAAAGCGGAGATCAAGAAAGTTGCTGCCAAGAGCAGCGCGGACAGGCTGATGCCAAATCTGCTTAATCCCCAACGATTCATGTTCACCCTTGTCTTCCACAGCATTCCATAATCTTGTCCGCTCTACCCCGTTCCACGCAAACGTTTGTTATACTCAAATCTGTTGCGTCATAATGCACGGGGCAGGTTTATGGCGGACGCTTTGCAGGGGCTCGGTAACCACAGCCTTTCAAGCAATCGCCATGCACTACTGGCCTGTCGAGAATTGAAGTCGCAAGGGGGAAATTAGTGGCAGCCACACGAGACTTTGTGATCCGCTTTGCGGGCGAAGGCGGACAGGGCATGGTGACCGCATCCGAGGCCCTCGCCGCAGCCGCCGCGCAGGTGGGATACCACGTGATGACATTCGTTACTTTCCCGTCCCAGATCATGGGCGGGCCCACGTGGAGCCAGTGTCGTATTTCCGTGACACCGGCGCTCAGCAACGGCGACACACTCGATGTGCTCGTCGCGTTCAACGAGGAGGCCTACGAGGTTCACAAGGAAGAGCTTCGTGACGGCGGCATCCTCGTCTATGATTCGGCAGTCTTTGAAGTGCCGGAAGAGGACAAGGGCTCGATGAACATCGTGGCCCTGCCCTACGAAGAGCTCGGAAAGTCGACCGGCAACCCGCGCGCCGCCAACATGGTTATCCTCGGCGCAGTCGCGCAATTCGTCGCATGGCCTGAGCAGTACCTTGAAGACTTCAACGTCAAGCGCTTCACACGAGGCCGCCCGAACGACGCCGAAGTCGTTGCGGCAAATAGCATGGGCCTCGGGCTTGGGCGCGACGCGGCGAAGGAGAGCGGATTCTCGCTCGGCGAGTTGGCCGCCCCCGATCCGCCCGATTACGAGCAGATCATCATCAAGGGCAACGAGAGCTTTGGCCTCGGCGCGCTGGCCGCGGGTCTGAACTTCTTTGTCGGTTACCCCATATCACCAGCTACGTCCATCCTCGTCTTCATGGAGCAGAACCTCCGCGGCGAGGGTACGTTCGTCTACCAGGCAAGCTCCGAGATCGAGTCCATCAGCACAATCGTCGGCGCGGGCTTTGTCGGTAAGAAGGCCATGACATCTACCGCCGGACCCGGCTTCTCGCTCATGAGTGAGGGACTCGGCATGGCATGGATGATGGAGATTCCGTGCGTCATCGTCGACGTTCAACGCGGCGGCCCTGCCACCGGATTGCCCACCAAGTCGGAGCAGTCCGACCTGTACATGGCGATGCACCCGGCGCACGGCGACTCACAGTTGCCGGTCATTGCACCCGGCACCATTGAAGAGTGCTTCTATGCAGCCATGCACGCCCTCAACTGGGCGGAGCGCTACCAGGGACCCGTGATCGTGCTCTCGGAGCACATGCTCTCCGAGCGCGTGCAGAACATTCGCAAGCCTGACCCCTCCCTCGTCGAGGTGGAAGCACGACAGGTCTACACTGGCACGAACGGATACAAGCGCTACGAGGGCGATAGCGTTACACCCATGCCGCTGCCCGGCGGCCCGGGCGCCTACGTCGCCAATGCCAGCGAGCACGATACGATCGGCGACACAACGCACCTGCCGGTTCATCACGTCCGCGGCACGGAGCGGCGATTCAGCAAGTTGAAGCTCCTCGAGGACACGCCATACGAGGCGCGCAACACAGACAACGACGTGGTCATCCTGCCGTGGGGCGGCTCCAAGGGCCCCGCGCACGAGGCATATGAGCAGATGATGGAGAACGGGGTGCCGGTGGGCTGGTACTACACCATGTTCATCTCCCCGCTCAATCCCAAGCTGCTGGATGAGTTGCGATCCAAGAAGCTCGTGCTGGTTCCTGAGCTCAACTACCTTGGGCAGTTGTCCTCCATCTTGCGCCAGCACGGCGTCAACGCGAAGTCACTTACCCAATACACAGGCCTGCCATTCAAGGTGGCTGACCTGGTTGAGAGGATCACCGCCGAGGTAGAGGCCATGGCGGGCAGTAAGGTCGGAGTCTAGCGCCCTGCGCACGGACACAGTCGAAAGGGAGAGGTAGCAGACAATGACGAAGCGGAACCCCGAGTACGATTTCAAGTGGTGCCCCGGCTGCGGCGACTTCGGCGTCAAGCGCGCCATCGAGTTGACGATCGCAGCACGCACAACCGAAATGAACATCCCGTTCGAGAACAACGTGATCGTCGCCGGAATCGGTTGCTCGGGCAACCTGGTTCACTTGACGGACGGCCCACAGCCGTTCGGTTTTCACGGCATCCACGGGCGCACCCTGCCCGTCGCGTTTGGCATCAAGAGCGGCAATCCGGAGATTGAGGTCATGGTTGTCGCCGGCGACGGCGATTTCCTGAGCATCGGCGCGGAGCACATCGGCCCAGCCGCCCAGCGTAATCTGAACGTGACCTGCGTGATCATGGATAACGGCGTCTATGGTCTGACAAAGGGACAGAGCTCCCCGACCACGCAGTTCGGCGTCGTGACCAGCACCACGCCCGGCGGCAAGATTGAGGGCGAGGTCAAGCCGTTCCAGTACTACCTGTCACTGGGCGCGTCGTTTGTCGCATCCGCGTTCTCCAGCAAGCCACGAGAGATGGCGCAGATGATCCGAGAGGGCATGGACTATCCCGGCTTCTCCATCGTCCACGTCCAGTCCCCCTGCACCACCTATAACGACAACTACGACATCCTCCGGGGCAACGCCAAGAAGGGCATCGATCCGCTGACCTATGACATCCCGGAGAGCCACGACCCGACTAACTTCAGCGAGGCGCTGAGGATTGCACAAGATCCCGGTGTTCCGCTTGGCGTTCTTTACGCGGCGGATAACTCCGAGCCTCTCGACGAGCGCTACAGCAGCCTGAACTCCCGACTGCGCTCACGGGACGTGGACGAGATGATCGCGTCCTTCGCAATCCAGTAGACACGGAAACACATACGCCCATGGCCCCGCAGACGCTGGAGGCCCGGCTTAGAGACGAAATACGGCGAAGGGGTCCTATCCCCTTCGCCGATTTCATGCGCGTCGTCCTCTACGACCCGGACGGCGGTTACTACAGCAGCATCGACGAGCACATCGGCCCGGCGGGTGATTTCTACACCGCACCTGCCACACATCCTGTGTTTGGGGCGTTGCTCGCCTTGCAGTTTGAGCGCTGTTGGGAACTGCTGGACAGGCCGGAGACCTTCACGATTGTCGAAGAAGGCGGTGGCAAAGGGCGTCTCGCCGAGGATGTTTTCAACTACGTACGCTATCTGGCTCCGGATTTCAGCAGGGCTATCGATTATCGCATCGTGGAGTTCAAGCGAAATGGGCGCGTGACGCTTTCACAGGACGATGACACGAAAATCAACATCAACTGGGGCGGGAACGCCACGCCGGACGAAATCGAGGCCGGCGTAATCATATCCAATGAGTTGTACGACGCCATGCCTCGCCATCGTGTGATTCAACAGGGTGAAACGCTTTACGAGTTTCTCGTGGACGCGACAGACGCCGGATTCATCGAGACAATCGCCGAACCGTCGACACCGGCGTTGGCGGAGCGGCTGAGGCAGTTAGACGTGACGCTGCCGAACGGCAGCAAAGCGGAGATCGACCTTCAGGGAACCGAGCACTTGAGAGAAACCTCGTCCCGGCTGCGGCGAGGATTCGTCTTCACCATCGATTACGGTTATCCCGCCGCCACGTTGTATGACGGCTCGCGGCGGGAAGGCACCCTGCTCTGCTACCACCGGCACACGTCCTCCACCAACCCCTATATCCGGCTGGGCAAGCAGGACATCACGGCGCACGTGGATTTCACGTCACTGGCAGGGGCCGGAGAGGAGGCGGGGCTGCTGACGGAGGGACTGCTGACGCAGCAGCGCTTTCTCAAGAAGCTCGGCTCGCAGGCGTTTATCGATGCGCTGCGTGAGCTTGATCTACCGCCCCAGGACATCATGGCCAACCGCATGGCGATGCTTGAACTCACCAAGCCGAGCGGGTTCGGCGGGTTCGGCGTCCTCATCCATAGCACGGGCACGGAGGCTGGCGAGCCCTTTGGTGCGGATGAGATTGTCATCAGCCGCGCGCGCGGCGGGTTGGACGACCTCCCGCCCGTCCTGCTGACACCCGGCCATATGCCGCTGCTCGCCGGGCGCTATCCGCAGTATTCTGAACTTGACAACATTTGGCCCGAAATTCAACGACCGAGCGCTCAGCAGATTCGCATAGGAGGCAACCAACAATGACAGTAGCGGACAGACTCAAGGAACTCGGCATCACTCTTCCTCCACCCGCCACACCCGGCGGCAACTACACGCCCGCCAATCGCGTCCACAACACTCTTTACGTTGCCGGACAACTCCCCACGCAGAATGGCGAGCTAATCTCGCCGGGCAAGGTTGGCGCGGACGTGACGGTCGAAGAGGCCGCGAACGCAGCCCGAATCGCGACGCTCAATGCGCTTTCGGCAGTGGATAACGCGCTCGACGGCGGACTTGACGCTATTGAGTCAGTGACGCGGATTACCGTATTCGTGAATGCCGTGCCCGATTTTGATCAGCACTCGATCGTCGCGAATGGCGCGTCAGACTTGCTCGTTGCAGTTCTAGGAGAGGCCGGACGCCATGCGCGCAACGCCATCGGCATGGGCTCCCTGCCACGCGGCTCCTGCGTGGAGGTGGAAACCAACTTCAAGGTGCGGTAGAGTCCTCCGCCATCATCATCCGGGCGACGTCCTGACCCTGTCGGATGCTGTAGTTGGTTCCGCGATCCTCCGGGTAAATCTGACTCATGGCCGCGAGCCAGAGGCCGTCAACAGGCGTCTTGTTGGGCGGAATCTTGTCGCTG
Organism: Dehalococcoidia bacterium; assembly: GCA_034422835.1. Taxonomy (GTDB): domain Bacteria; phylum Chloroflexota; class Dehalococcoidia; order UBA6926; family UBA6926; genus VXMO01. The sequence continues at coordinate 145,762 of DAOUJJ010000007.1, forward strand.
AAATGGGTGGTCATGATCGGTTGTGCCGCGCCCTCACGGTGGACGTACGTCCTCTCCACCCACGACAGGTCGAACTCCGGGTTGATTTTCCTTAAATGCTCGACGTAGCTATCGATAAGCTCCTCATATGAAAGCGACCACCGGGGATCATCGGACGTCACGTAGTCGGCGGTGTAGAGGATGCGCTTGTCGCCATAGACGGACGGCGGGACGAGGTTGGTCTGCTCCAGGGCGAGCAGGAACGGAATATCCGCGTCTGCGATGTTGAGCCAATAGATCGGCGAAAGGCTGCGATTCATCACCCAGATCACGGCGATCGCGCCTTCGTAGTCGATAGTGCTGACCTTATTCAGATAGTCCTCAGGCAAATCCACAAGACGCGGCAGGAGGAAGCTTGGGACGGTGGCGAGAACTGCATCATAGTCGCGCTTTTCCTCAGTTCCGTCCGAGCCGGTGATCGTCAGTCCCGTCACCCGGTTGTCCTCGGTTTCGATGCGGGACACGCCGATTCCCGTCCGCACCTCGCCGCCCAACTCCGTGATGCGCTGTTCAAGGGCGTCAATCAGTACCTGCCAGCTTCCCTCGATATAGCCGAGTTGCTCACGCCCAAGCAGGCCCTTGCGGGAAGCAACACGCGTTGCGAACTTGCTCCACATCCACGGCATGGCGATCTGCTCGGCATAGCGCCCAAACTTGCCGCGCAGCAACGGCTCCCATATCTCCTCGTAATTGCGCCGCCCGGCCCATTTGCGCATGAACGCCGCGGCGGTCGTGTCTTCCAGCCTCTTCCAGTTCTTGATGCGTTGGATGTAGAGCGTCACCAAGCCCATGCGGATACGGTCAAAGAACCCCACTGGGCTGAAGCGCAAGAGATCCGTTGCTGTGGCGAACGGAAAGATGCGCCCATGTGTGAAATAGCCGACTTTCGAGTCTTCCCAGATAAGGCGGTCCTTCAGGCCGAGTTCGTCCAGCAGGCCGATAATCGTGACATCGGACAGGAACAGGTGGTGGTAGAAGCGCTCCAGCCGCCCGCCGCCAACGTCAAACGTGGACGCCAGCCCTCCCAGGAACGGCGCTCGCTCAAACAACTCAACGGTGTGACCGGCCTTGGCGAACTCATAGCCTGCAGCAAGGCCTCCAACGCCGCCGCCAATGATTCCGATCTTCATTCAGTTGCCTTTGCCTGCCCGGTGCCTGATCCGTTCATCCCGCTCGTGGGACGCAGCACCTCGCGCAGCGGCACTCCCTCCAGGATGAGCAGGATTGCTCCCGCTATCGTAACGGGAACCCACAGCGTGGCGTGAATGACGACCGCGTACGCCGTGGCAAGCCCCACTCCCACACCGGCGCGGACGAGGGTCTCTTTCGCCAGAAGCTCAAACGGACCGATGCCCCCGGATGACGAGGGCACGGCGGTGGCGAGGTTGGAGGCGGCAACTGCCACGCACAACACGATGATCGGCGTATCCACGTCCATTGCCACAGCCACGAGGATGTAGACCAGGGCCTCGCCTGCCCACACGGCGTTGGAAACCACGAACCAGAACGGTATCTTGCGCGCGTCCTTGAGAGCGGCGAACCCGTGGAGCAACGATTCTGCAATGCCCATCAGACGCGCAGCGTATCTGTCGGGGAGCGGTCGTGTGACGGTATGGCTCAGGCGGAGGGCTGCATCCGGAAATAGAACGGCAAGCAACACCGCGATGCCCGCGCTGATAAACACCACGGCAGCCACCTGCGCGGCAAGTGTCAGCAGTGGTGAGAGGGTCCACATGGAGGCGAAGAACAGCAGGCCGATACCGAGCCATAGGAGGAGGGTCAGGCCGTCAAGGATGCGCTCCACGGCGATTGTCGCCAGGCTGGCCGTCATGTCCAGTCCGGGGTTGCGGCGCAGCAGATAGGCCCTGACGAACTCGCCTAAACGAAGCGGCAGGACGTTGTTCGCCGCATAGCCGATGGTCGCCACGAAATACGAGCGCCCAAGTGTCACCCCGCCCAAGTGGGCCAAGAGGCTTTGCCAGCGCCACGCGCGCAGGGTGAATGCGAGGAAATAGACGATCACCGCCGGAACCAGCCAGAGGTAGTTCGCCTCCGCGAACGCGTCGAAGAACTCGTCGAAATCGATGCTCCAGAAAACGAGGGCCAGAAAAGCCACGCTTACCGCGAGCGCGAAGAGAGTGCGCCTGTTGATGAGCATTAGGACGCAGACCTAGGCAGGCCCGTAGACCGGATCGGGCGGCGTGCTCAACTCCGGCGTATAGTCGGACGGGAAATAGACGTAGATATCGGAACTACCGAGCCGCCGCGGCGGCTCCCGCAGCACCCAATAGGTCCAGATGGTTGACCACGCGCCCGGGTCGATCACACCTCGCGCAATGTCACCAACGCCCAGCCCCTCATAGTAGCGCTCGCCGCGGTAGACACTCTCCGGGAACCACCAGCGAAGTGGGATGCGAACGCGGTTCGCCGTGTCCGATCCCCATTCAGCCGTCTGAATGTTGGAAGCGCTGTCCGTGTTGAGGGCCATGATGAGTCCGCGCGGAGGATTCTCGTCGGTCACGACAGGCGATCCTTCCCCGCAGATGCTCTCGCCGCCCATACAGCGGTATTCAACGTTCGTATAGTCACGCAGATACCAGTGCCACGGCCATGAGAATCCGTGCGCAGTATCGATTGTGAGGAGCAAATCCTGTCCGTTGCCTGTGGCGGCTGCGTAGCGGTCGATCTCCTCAACGGCCTGCTCAAGCGCGGGTGAGGTCTGGGTGTAAACGAGCATCTCCACCGGAACATCGCCGTTCTCAAAGCTGGCGCGGAGCGAGGAACGCGCCGTGAGAATCAGGAGCACGGCCAGCCCGCCAACGGCTGCCGCATGGCCCACCCGGCGGGCATCGGCTTGCCGGGATATTTGGCGAACCTGGCTGAAGGCCTGCGGCAGGTATTGGCCGAGGCCGCGTCCTGCAATCATGATGATCGGCAGCGTCAAATGAATGGACAACCACGGCATCTTCTCGCCGGCCATGAGCAGGAGCACGAGCGCAAGCACGAACCAGTAGATGAGAAAGACGTCAAACGTCATGAAGGCAAGGCGTCGCCTGAGGATAAAGAAGCCTGTCACGAGGGCCGCGATGAGAGGCAGGAGTTCGTACACGGACAGAACCATGAAGTAGTAGTACCAGGGCTGACTCCCCCGCCCGACATCCTGCTGCGCCACCCAATACCCCAGCGACTGCCAGACGCCGCTGCCAAATCCGATGCCGTTCATGAACAACGTGGTGAAAAGTACGGCGATAAGGAACCAGAACACGCCGGCGATGATCAGCCAATGTCGTCTGTGCCAGATGATGCCCAGCGCCGCGCCTACGCCAAACAGGGCCAACAGTACGAAAACGGCGATGTCCAGCGCCTGGATGCCGAACAGTGTGCCTGCGGCAGGATTCTGGATTTCACCCAGGTTCGCCAGGTCGAATCCGATGCCCGGCAATCCGGAGAGCCTTTCAATGATCCACGTCGTTACTCCCGGCCCCTGGGAAATCGGCGCGCCCACGGGGCCCGGAAGATTCGTCAACGCGCCCTCTCCGACGGTTACGCCTAGATCGGGGTTCGCCAGATGGATGCCGAGAATGTTCTGAAAGAGCGCGACGCCCGCCGCGCCCATTGGCAGCACGAGGGTCGTCAGAATCAGGCCGAACACGGCGGCGGGCGGCCATTCGCGCAGCGGCGTGCGAATGAGGCGCTTCGCATCACCCATGTGGGCAATAAAGAGAAATGTAAGGGGCACCAGAACGAGAAGGTACATTATCTCCTTGGTGGCAAAACCGATCGCCAAAGTCGCCGAGGCGATGACGAGGTATCGGAGTTTCCGAGAGTCCATGTATGCCCACATCGTCCAGAAGAGGACGAGCGTGATGAGGACTATGTAGATGTCATTGCGGGCGAATCGGCTGAAGTACAGGACGCCCGGCGAGATTGCCAGCAGGCCCGACGCTACCAGAGCGCCAAGTGTGCCCATCCGGTGGCGGAAAAGCAGATACGGCAGGGCGACGACGATCGTGCCCAGCAGGGCGGGCAGAAGGCGCAGCGTGGCGTCGGACGCGCCAAATACCTCGAACACGAAGCTCGTCGCGATGAACTGAACGGTGCCGTGCAGAAGAGGATTGTGAATAAATCCGCCGCCCTCAGCCATGAACCAGGAGTAATAGCCGTGCAGGCTCTCATCATGGTGAACGGCGCGTGTCTCAAGATCCCAGAAGCGCAGGGCGGCAGCAAGAACCACGATGGCCATAAGGAGGCCGGCTTCAGGCCGCCGCGCCCACACCCTGGCATCGTCAAACGTCTGTTGCCACGCTATACGTGATATCAACGTTCGATGCTCCTCCGTCACAGCAGAGGTATCGGCGGACACCGATGCAGCGCTTTCGGTTTCGTCGGTTGTTTGGGTATTCTGCCCGTCATCAATCGCCGGGTTGGCATTGGTTGCCGAACGACGGCGGCGGTTTTGCCTGCGTTGAGATTTACTCATGGTCAAATCTAACTATACCGAGACTGGTATCAGATGATGGGCACGTATCGCAGGGTTGCTGTGTTCCCCGACTCAAATGCGACTTCAAGACGGTTTGGCATCAAGGCAAGCATCCTATCCGCCGTGTCCTCGCCAAAGTCATTCCGTTCCAGCGACCCGACGAAGATATAGTCGATGCCGTAGAATTCCAGCCTGAGCTTCAGTTCATTCTCAGTAAGATTTTCGCTCTCGGTGACGGTCTGCCCGCGATAGATCTCCTCGGTGTATTCGATTCGCGGTCCAAATAGTTCGGCGCCGCCCCGCCATTGCAATTCATGTCCCTGCCAACCCATAGGCGTCGGCAACCCGGTTATCGCTGAAACGCGGCCGTAATCCGAATAGTCGTCGCCGTGCGCTTCCAGAACGTGGTCACCTCGGTCCGCATTATTCACCAGCCAATCAATCGCCGCCGCGTCGTCGGGAAATCGCTCTCGATACGTTGCGAGTCCGTCCAGTTCAATGCTGCTTGATGGCGAGCCTTCAACACGCTCCGCAGCACCAAGAGGGCCATAGGCCGCGCCGACAAGCAGCAGAACCAGACCTCCCACTCCTGCCACGATCAGCCCCCCTTGTGTAGGAGAGAATCGCTTTGGGCGCTGGGCGATTACCCATGCCGCGCCGATGCCTGTCGCCACTGCCAGCAGCGTCCACACCTGGTAATGCACCTTGAAGACGGTGTTCATGCGAACGCCGAAGGAGTCCCAGACGTAGAAAGCCTCCGTAATGACGATGCCCATCGCTGCCGTGGCGACCAGTAGGCACGCGAATTGAATGCCCTGCGGCAGCGGGCCGTCCTCCCGTCCGGTTGGCAGCACAGCGAGGAATCCAATTACCGCCAACACTATCGCGGGCGCGGCCACAATCCAACGTATGCCTATATCGGCCACTGTCGGCGGGTCAACCGGAATGGGGGCGTCATGAGGCAGGAGGCTCCATCCAATCACCACGAGGGTCCAGAGGATGAGCGGGAGGGCGGCCACGAATGTGACGCCGCCAAGGTACAGATTCGATACGTCTTTGCGCCTCAACCGAATATAGGCGAACGCCGCCGGCGGGAGTATAGCCAACGCCAGCGGCCCCCAAATGCGCGCATAGTGGCTGAGGTCTGTGCCGGAGGCGTGGACGGGCAGAACTCCCTGCACGCCGCTGCTCACGGTCAGGTAGAAGGGAGAGAAAATGGCCAATGACAGGAGGGCGATTGCCCCGGCCGGGATAACGACATCAAGAGTCGTCTGGTTGCTGAACAAGGCCTGACCGAAACCTTCTTCGCGCATTCGTAGGGCCACGATGGCCACCACCAGCAGCAACATATAGGCCAACCAGTCCCACGTGTTGATGAAGCCGAGCGCCCCGATAATCAGAGCAGTCAGGAAGAGTTCACCTGCACGCTGTCGAGGCCATGTCATATCCGGGGCTTCAGGTTTGCACAACCACGCGAGCGCCACGGTGAGGGCAAGCAGGACAAACGGCAGCGACATCACATGCGGGTGAAGATCGCCGAGCAGGAAGCTGAACGCAGGGAACTCATCGATGGGAGAAAGCACGCCCGGGTCCTCAATGATGCGCGTGGAATCCCACCACCAGAAGCTGAATCCCGTCGCCCCTTCCAACGACAGCGCTTCCGCAATGGCCCGTATCCCTCCGCTGAGGTTGCCTGCAATCAGCAGCGCAATGACCGCCGCGATTCCGCCGATGACTGCCACGATGTCCAACCTCGGTGGCTGGACACGCGCGATTCCGGCCCGTAGGACCGCGTTCATCGTCAGAGAAAAGGCGGAGACCGCCGTCAGAGCGAAGAGTGTGACGAACGCAAGGTTGTAGCCCACGGTCGCCGCGGCGCCTGTGAGCTGAGCCGGGATGCTGAAGATCAGATAGCCGAAATAGTAGTAGCTGATGGAATGACCCGCCAGCCAGGGATCGGCGGCCGGGAACATCGGGCTGCGCAGCGAGCTCGCGAGAAAGGCAAGGTCCATCGGCTGTTCGGTGGTGAGACCGGTGATGGATGTCGTGACGGTGATGTCCGGCGCGAAGACGCGGAAAACGGCGAACAGCACGAATGCCGCCAGGAACACGGCCTCGCTCGCCACGAGCAACCGCCAGCGGCTGCGGACAAAATCGACCATCTCCTCCCGGTTCTGCCGAGCCAGGACGACGCTCGCGCCGAGCAGCAGGGCAAGGACGGCCAGCAATGAAAGCAGTCCGTTATCCAGGACACGCGCGGTGATGAGTGCCCAGTACGCGTAGGCCAGCACAAGGATGCCCAGCACCTTGGAGACGCCGTAGCCACGGTCAGGCAGGTCCCGGAAGAACGGGAACGCCCATGCGAACCCTGCCGCCCCGATAACCTGGAGCAGAACGAGCCAGAGAACCAGGTGGAGCATGGGAAAAGGTTCGGTTCGCTCGCGCCTTTACGCGAGCAGCGCCGTCACGAACGCGCGGGCGTCGAACGGCTCAAGGTCGTCGATGCCTTCGCCCGTTCCGATGTACGTTACGGGGACGCCGAATTCACGACGTATGGCAATCGCAATGCCGCCCTTCGATGTGCCGTCCACCTTGGTGAGGATCACACCGTCCACGCCCACCGCTCCCATGAACTCACGCGCCTGCGAGAGGCCGTTCTGCCCTGTCGTCGCGTCCAAAACGAGCAGGACAGTGATGTCCGCCGCATCGACGGTTCGCTCCACAACCCGTCGCACCTTGCGCAACTCATCCATGAGAGATGTGCGGGTCTGAAGGCGTCCGGCGGTGTCGATGATGACGGTGTCCACGCCGCGGGATTTGGCCGCCGCAACGCCATCAAAGGCCACCGCGCCGGGGTCTGCGCCATGCTGCTGCGCGATGACGGGCGCGCCAAGCCGTTCACCCCATATCTGCAGCTGCTCTATGGCCGCCGCACGGAAAGTGTCCCCTGCGACCAGCAGCACGCGTCGATTTTCGGCCATCTCGCGCCGCGCCAGCTTGGCAATGCTTGTTGTCTTGCCGCTGCCGTTCACACCAACCACAAGGATAACGCGGGGCGCAGCGTTCTCCTGTTCAGATGAGGCAGGCGACGCGCCGTTGACTGCAACATCGACCAATTCGGCGGCGAGCGCATCACGGAGATCGCCCGGCTTTGCGCCGCGTATCTTCTCAACACGGTCACGCGTGCGTGAGATCAGTTCCTCGCTCAAATCGAGGCCAACATCCGCGCCGATAAGGGCCTCTTCCAGTTCATCCCATGTCTCCGGCGGGATCGAATTCCTGCCAAAGATGCTTGTGACGCGGCCAAACCACGCCCGCTTGGTCCTGTCAACGCCCTTTTCGATCGATGAGGCCACGGCTATCAGCTAGTCCGCCGGATCGATGGCGGACTCCGCCTCCATGCGAATCTCAAGCGCGTTGGCGTGCGCAACAAGACCCTCGGCGCGCGCGATGGCGATGCCGCTCGGCCCCAGGTCCTGTAATCGCTCCTCCGGCACGGCGACAAGGCTGGTCACCTTGAGGAACTCAAAGACGTTGACCGGGGAGCTGTACCGTGCCGCGCCGCCGGTGGGCATGGAATGGCTCGGTCCCGCGATATAGTCGGCAAACACCTCCGGTGAATGCTCACCCACAAAGATGCCCCCCGCGTTGCGCAGGCGTGGAATGAGCGCGTGAGGGTTCTGCGTCATGATGCACAGGTGCTCCGGCGCGAAGGCGTTGCAGAAATCCGCAACCTCATCGTCTGACTCCACAATGACGTATCCGCCCGTCTGCGTGGAGAGATGCGCGGGCGAATTCTCCGGCAGGTCCCGCAGTTGACGCTCAAGTTCTCTGTCCGTCCGCGTCACCATCCGTTCCGAAGTCGTCACCATGACAACGCGCGCCTCGGGATCGTGCTCCGCCTGCGCGAGCAAATCCGCCGCGCACAGCGTCGGATCGGAGCGGTCGTCTGCTATGACCAGCGTCTCCGTCGCGCCCTGCAGAGAATCGACCCCCACAACTCCATAGACGGCTTTCTTGGCCAACTGCACAAGCAGGTTGCCGGGGCCGAATATCTTGTCCACTTGCGGGACGGAATCCGTGCCAAGCGCAAACGCGGCGACGCCCTGAGGCCCGCCAACGCGAAACACACGATTGATGCGCGCGATGCTGCACGCGACCAGCGTTACAGGAGCAACAACGCCATTGGCCCGCGCGGGGGTTGTGACGAAAATCTCCGGCACATTGGCCACACGGGCGGGAATGCCGATCATCAGCACGGTTGAGGGATACGCCGCGCGACCACCGGGCACATAGATGCCGGCGCGCTGCACGGGGCGAATGAGTTGGCCGACGCCCCGCTCAAAGTCCATCCAGCCGGTGCGCGACTGCTGTTCGTGGAACGCCTCAATCTCCTCAGCTGCCCTGTGCATCGCGTCAATGACGTGTGTATCTACGCTGTCATATGCCCGCGCGATTTCCTCTTGTGTGACCTCCAGGGCGGACAGTTCCACACCGTCGAACTTGCGCGCGAGTTCGCGGATGCCCTCATCACCGTCCACACGCACCATTTCAATGACGCGCCGCACGGCTTCTTCGGGAGAAATCCTCTCGCCGAACGCCCGCTCAAGAAAAGAGAGTGTGGATTCCGATGCCTGAGGGTTGAGCCACGGGTTGGCCGTGATCAGCCCGGCCTTGCCCTCTTCAAGTCCCCGAAAGATCTTCATGCGAGGATCTCCTCCGCGTGCTTGAGTGATTGTTCTATGGTGATGTCGCGATGCTGCTGAATGATGCTGCGGGGGACGCGGCCATAGACACGGTCAAGCATCCCCTCCGGGTTCGCCATCAAATTCTCGATCTCCACAGCGTCAAGATTCGGATCATCCAGGTAGCGAGAGACAAAGCGTGGGAATTCGGCCCACGTTCCGGGGAGTGTCAGGACGCGCCCCGCCACAAAATCGCTCCAGTCGCTCAGAACGCTCTTTGCGATAAAGAGGTCAGGCATGGCATCGATGCTGCCGTTGGAAGCGATGATTTGTTTCTGCCAGTCTATGAGTTGCTCCCGGTTGCCGCGAATGTCGACCTCGAGTTCATATTGGATGGCACGATCCAGGATATTCTTCAGCGGCTCAGCTCCAAGATATTCATCATCCTCAAAAAATGGACGGTAGACGTGGACAATCCACGCCTCATCTGCGGCAAGGTGGCTCGCATACCCAAGAAGGAATGCGGTCAATGCCCAATCATCTTCCGGTGAGCGGGAAACAATATCAGGCAAAGCCCTTTTCATGCCGAGAAATCCGTCTCCTGCCCCGCCCTCAGTCAGATGGAAAAAGTGGGTTTCCTCACGCACGTCACGGGTCAGGACACGCCGGTCAGGCGCGGTGGAACCCAGGAGGGCGGCGCCACTGTGCTCTCGAAGTTCGTCGATATCCAGTTCATCCAGAATGTCCTGAACAATGCTCAGGTGTACCGCCAGCATCGGCATGGCATCGATACCCGTTAGCGCAGCGGCAATTCCGGCGGCTCGCCGAAATGCTGTGTGAGTGGAAAGGCGATGACGTCCGTCGCCCCAATCGTCCGCAGTGATTCAGTCGCGACGAGTTGCTCGGTCTGCTGATGATTGATGACGAACGACACGGAAAACCACTGTTGTGCTTCTTCGCCGTCGAGACTCTCACGCGTGACCACAGGGGCTATCGTGGGCCCCTTCAGCCCCACGCTGCCCAAAGACGGCAGATCGAAAAGTTTGCGGGCAACGTCTTGGGGTGTATCTCCCGGGACGTTGGCCATGACCACGTAGCGCCCTTCTGCGTTGAGATTGGCGTGGATGTATTCAAGCACCAGCCAGGCGGACTGCACGGCCTGATCGTCATAGACTTCCTTGTTCACACAGGCGACAAGCGCGGCGCTTGAGTGCAGTATCGGCCGGGGTGGATTACCCAAACGAAGCCCGGTCAGCGAGTGTGCCGAGAGCGTCGATCCCGTGACGACAACATCTGCTATGAGATCAGCCGCGCCCAGGTGTGGCAGCAACTCGTGCGAACCCTGGAACAGTCTCACTCCTTTGCCGGAGATGCCGTGAGCCTCCATGTAATTCTGCGTGAGGCCGGGGTATTTGGTGGCGACGCGCAGGTCCCGACCGAGCTGCCGGGCCCATCCCGTCAAATCGCCGACCGGAATATCTCCGGAATCGCCAAACCGACGGCTTGGCGCGGCCAGCATGAGCCTACTGTGTCCGAACCCCAGGTCCGGGATAAGGCATGACACGTTCTCAAGGCCGGTCAGGCTTTTCTCTTCAAACCAGTCACGCCCGGTAATGCCCAGATGCGCGCCACCCTCGGCAATGATAGACGGAATATCGTCCGGCCTGAGAAAGACGGCCTCACACTCAGGAATATCACGCACTTCTTCGACGAGGCCGGTCCCGCGACGGGACACGTGGATGCCGCACGCGTTAAGCATCGACATCGTGTCATTTGCCAATCGATTGTTACTGGGAAGAGCCAGCCGCAGCACGTTAATCTCGCCTTTATCCACGCGTGCCACAGTCGTCACATAGTCTCGGCACGCCAAATCGTCATGCGTTCGTTCTTGTAGATTCTAACGTAGGCCAAACTCAGAATAAAACGTCACCCACGAGAGGCAGGTCCTGGATGAGGTCCACGCCGTAGTAGCCTGCAATCGCGATAGCGGTCACAAGGATCAGCTTGCCCGCAGCCACAATGAGCAAGAAACGTCCAAGCGGGTAGCGGATCGCGCCTGCCCACACGCCGGCAATATCAAACGGCAGGGGTGTGGCCGCGAAGATGAATATCGCCCAGCCGCGCCACCGCTCTCCCATAGTTTCGAGCCTCTTGTACCACCTACTCCCGTCAACCATCGATGAGCCGCCCCGCCCTGCCATGTACGCCGTAATCTCTCCCAACGCCGCGCCGGCCGCGCCAAAGACTCCAATAAGAAAGGGGTTGAGAGTGCCGGATACGGCGAAAATGACCGCATGGCCCGGCACGGGGAACAAAACGACCGTGGCGCTGTTGATGAGTTGGAGCAAGAAGACACCGAAATACCCCCAGTCGCCAAGCGCTTCAACAAAGCTCGCGTAGCGAATGAGCAGCACGACGACCGCAATGGAAACAACAAGGGCTCCACCGACCTGGAGCGCCGCAATCAGGCGATTCTCCCGCCGCTGAGCGCTCTGAGACGCCGCCGTGGTCTCCATCACCCCAGCGTGACGTCGCCCGCGTGAACGACTCTGCGCCGTCCGTCATCGGTTTGAATGATTAGTCCGCCACCCGGCTCAACATCAAGCACCAAGCCTTCGAACGAGGCATCGCTACCGGACACGTTGACGCGTTTACCGAGGTTGACGAGAGCCGAGCGCCATTGGCCGAACACATCATCACCTTCTCGCGCACCCACATACAGCGAATCCATCTCTTCCAGCAGGGCGCATAGCAGGTCGAGGCGGGAGACCTCACTGCCCATCTCCCTGCTAAGGCTCGTGGACGCTTCGGCGATCTCCGGGATTGACGCCGTGTCCCAATTCACATTCACGCCGATGCCTGCGACGGCGAACTGATCGTCATCTGACTCGCCGCGCACGACCTCAACGAGGATCCCGGAGACCTTGCGACCGCCGATGAGGATATCGTTCGGCCACTTGATCTCCGGATCGAGTTGAAGACAGACGCGGCGGATGGCCCGTGGCACGGCAAGGGCACAGATCATCGACAACGACGGGAGCAATTCCGCGCTCGGCCTCAAAAGGATGGAAACCAGCAAGGACGCGCCAGGCGGCGACATCCACGAGCGGCGGAAACGTCCCCTACCCCGCGTTTGCTCGTCTGCCGTGATCGTCAGTCCCTCAGCAGATCCTTCCCACCCCGCCGCGGATACGTCATCTTGCGTGGAATGCGTGACCGGCAGATGCCTGTATTCAGCACCGATAATGTGCGTTGCAAGGCGCTGCTTGACCTCGGATTCATTTAGAGCATCGGGCATGTGGCGGGGCTTTCTCACTCAATGTGCGTCGGCGGACATACGTCCACTCTATAATGATGCATATCAACGTGGCTCACGGTGAGGGGGAGCAGGACTTCATGGAATATCGTCGATTGGGCAATTCAGGCCTGCAGGTTTCAGCCGTTGGACTGGGAACGAACAACTTCGGCAGGCGCCTCGAATACGAACGGAGCGAGATCGTCATCAAGGCGTCGCTCGATAACGGAATCAACTTCATCGACACGGCCAACATCTACAGTATGGGCGAGTCCGAGGAGCACATCGGCAGGGCGCTCAAGGGGAACCGTGAGGCGGCGGTGATTGCCACCAAGGGCGGCGGGCAAATGCAGCAAGGCCCGCATGGCAGTGGCAACTCACGCAAGCACATCACCAGCGAGGTGGAGGCGAGCCTGCAACGGCTTCAGACCGACTATATCGATCTTTACCAAATTCACTTCCCCGACAACGACACGCCCATTGAGGAGACACTGCGGGCACTCGATGACCTGATCCACGCCGGAAAGATCCTCTACATCGGCAGTTCCAATTTCGCCGTGTGGCAGGAGGCGGAAGCGGCATGGACGAGCCATCATCTCGGCCTCAACAGCTTCGTCAGCACGCAGCCCGAGTACAGCCTCATCAACCGCGACGTGGAACGGGAGCTGATTCCCTTCGCCATTAAGTACAACATCGGCATCATCCCGTATTTCCCGCTTGCGGGCGGTGTGCTCACCGGCAAATACACGCAGGGCCAGGAGCCGCCGGAGGGCACGCGCATGTCGACAACACCTGCGAATTTCCGGGGGCGCTTCATGAATGAGCGCACGTTTGCCATTGCGGACGCGGCCACGAAATTTGCGGAGGAGCGCGGCCATACGACGGTGGAACTCGCCATTGCGTGGCTCCTTGCCCAGCCGCAGGTGGCCAGTGTCATCGCTGGCGCGACACGGCCTGAGCAGGTGGAAGCGAACGCCAAGGCCGCCGACTGGACGCTGACGGCGGACGAGGTGGCGGAACTGAACGAAAAGCTGGCCGCGCTCGGCTAGCCCTACTGCCCTACGCTTCTTCAGCCACAGGCTCGCGGGCCGTCACACGTATGACGTAGTTCTGTGGGTCATCTTGCGTGGGAAAGTGACGCCCCTGCGCGAACATCTCCGTCAGGCGTTGAAAGAGCAATGGGCCCACCTGGGACACGGCATCTTCCAAATCGGCTGAAACGATGGACACGTCCGGGAAAGCGACGGGTGTCGCGCGGTACTCTCCCTCATCCGTGCGTTGAATCATAACGATATAGGGCGACGTGTCGCCGCGCCGCGGGTTCCGTACCCAGACGGTGCGAACGGGCGGCCATTCCTCGCGCGGGGCCTCACCGCCCCCGGCAAGGATCTCTCCCAGCGCGATGCCAGCATTGTCGGTCACGTTTTCAAGCGCCGCGGCGCGTGTTGGGCCCTGCCCCGTCACGCCTGCCATCGCGGGAATCAACCCGCGATACGACCCGTCCTCATTGGGCAGCAGAACCGCCGTATACGATGGCGCCATTTCCTCTCCCCGTCTTTATGCGCCCGCCAATATCGACGCCGCGGCGGACTCGGCCGCCTCCGCCAACGGCCTCACGTACAGACCGCCCGCCACAATCGCCACAAGCAGACCAAGAATCAATAGCCACATGGTCCGCGAAACGCGTATCGGCTGCGCGTCGTCCTCGGGCTGCTCGATATACATCTGCCTCACGATGTTCAGATAGTAGTACAGGGAAATCAGGCTTGCGAATATGGCGATGCCAACCGGCACGAGGAATCGCGCCCCCGCAGTGGCAACCACCGTGAACAGGTAGAACTTGGAGGCGAACCCGACGAAGAACGGGAACCCGGCGAGGCTGAAAAGCGCCCCCGTCAGCGCCAGGGCGAGGAACGAGTTGCGGCGCGCCAAACCGGCCAAGTCGCGCACGCCCTCCTTGCCCGTCTGCTGCCAGACGGCAAGCAGCACCATGAACGCAACCATCGTTGAGGCTGCGTAGCTCACACTGTGGAGGAGCATGCCCGCAATCGGCTTCGTGGGATCATCAGCGCCGAGCGCGGCTATACCAAGCAGGAGATAGCCCACTTGCCCGATGCTCGAATACGCCATCAGCCGCTTGAGGTTCGATTGCAGGATGGCGACGAGATTGCCGAGCATCATGCTCAGCACCGCCAGGAGGATAAACACCCAGTCCCAGAAGAGCGCGACCGGCTCCAGAGCAACGGCAACCAGACGGATCAACAGGGCGAAACCGGCCGCCTTGGACGCCGCCGCAAGATAGGCGGTGATGGGAATCGGCGCGCCCTCGTACACGTCCGGCGTCCACATGTGGAACGGGACGGCGGCGACCTTGAAACCAAGCCCCGCAGTCAGCATGGCGAGCGCGATGATCAGGCCCGGGCTCGGCGAGAGGGCGCTGAGGCCGCTTGCCACCTGGTCGTAACGCGTGTCACCCGTCAGGCCGTAGATATACGTGATGCCCAGCAAGAGGAACGCGGAGGCGATTGCGCCAAGCAGGATGTATTTCATCCCTGCCTCGTTGGTTCTCCGCTCTTTCCACGTGTACGACGCTAGGACGTATAGGGAGAAACTCAGAAGCTCCAAGGAGATGTAGGCGGTGATCAGCTCCCCTGCCGCCGCCATGCCCATCGCGCCGACGGCGGACATCATCAGGAGGGCAACAAACTCACCCGGGCTGTCAATGGACGACACGAACTGCGATGAGCCAAGAATTGTCACCGCCGCGAGGATCACGAACAGAGCGAAGAAGAACGCGGAATACGTGTCGAAGATGAGGATGCCGCCTGCAAAGCGGCTTGATTCCCCGTCGCTTGTGATGATGATGAAAACACCGATGGCGGCCATAACCGCCGCGCCGCCATAAACCAGGACGGTCCGCGAGAGGCGGGGCACGATCAGGTCGAGCGTGAACGCCCCGAATGCGAGACCGGTGACGAGATAGCCCGGCAACAGCAGCGCCCAGTTCATCGCATCAAAGCCCCTACACCGTCTCCGCCAGTGCGGCCACGGCGACGATTATCACCGCCGCAATGGTGAAAATCAGCGCATAGTTGAAAACGAAGCCGGTTTGGATACCGCGCAGCAGTTGTCCGGCATCCACTGTGCGCGCCGCAGGCCCGTCCACACCCGCATCATTGACAACCCTTCGGTCAACCTCACGGATGAAGCCCGCAAAGACCAGCACGATACGGTCGATGATCCACTGCGCCGCAGCGTCGATATAGAACCGGTTTTGGATGAGCTTTAGCGGCCCCGCAACTGCCTCAAGCACGGTGTCGTCAACGCGTTCCTTGTTGTTCCAATAATTCAGCCCGACACCGATGCCGGCGACGGCGGTCAGTGTGGATGCCAGCGCCAACAGTGAGTTGAAATGGAACTCGCGGTGACCGTCCGTCAGGAACTCGATAAAGTCCCAGCCGAACGAGAGCACGATGCCGAGGAAAACAGCGAGCACTCCGAGCAAAACAAGAGGAATAGCCATGAGCGGCGGTGGGTCATGGAGTCCGGCGGCGTGGTCTCTTTCCCCATCGTGGTCGCTAGCGGCTTGCGCCGGCGACCCTTGAGCGACAACCAACGCAAGCCTGGTCATATACAGGGCGCTGAGGAATGAGGCGACGACTGCCCCAAAGAAGAGCAGGTAGCCGGGCAGCGTCTCGATCTCAAGCGCCGGGGCGAGAATGCCTTCCTTGGAGAAGAAGCCGCTCAGGAACGGAATTCCCGCCAAAGATAGGCTGCCGACAACAAGGGCGACCGCAGTGAGCGGCGCGGCGATACGCAGCCCTCGCACCTCGTAGATCGAGGCAGCGGAGGCATGGATGGCGTGCAGTGCCACACCTGCCGTCAGGAACAGCAGTGCCTTGAAATAGCCGTGTGTCAACAGGTGGAACATGCCGCCGCTCGGGTCGCGGTGGGAGGGGTCATGCGCCAATCCTGCTGCCCCAAGCGCCAACATCATCAGCCCCAGTTGGCTCACGGTCGAATACGCGAGGATTCGCTTGAAATCGATCTCGCCCAGCGCGAGCAGTCCGGCAATGACGGCGGTTACCAGCCCGATCACGGCCACGAACCAGAGCACCGTGGGAGCCTCGACGAAAAGGTCAAACATGCGGGCCACGAGGAATACGCCCGCCGCCACCATCGTCGCGGCGTGGATCAGCGCGCTGACGGGCGTGGGACCCTCCATGGCGTCCGGCAGCCAGATGTGGAACGGGAACTGCGCGCTCTTGCCCATCGCGCCAAGGAACAGCAGGAACGCCACCAGCGCCGCCTCTCCACCGCTCAAGGCTGCGATGACCTCCCGGATGTCGAACGTGCCGGTGTTGAGATAAGCAACGATGATGCCGATCAACAGGCCGACATCCCCGAATCGGGTTGTTATGAACGCCTTTTTCGCCGCTTCAGCAGCGGAACGGCGTTCCCAGTAGAAGCCAATGAGCAGGAACGAGCAGAGTCCCACCAGTTCCCATGAGATATAGAGCAGCAGCAGGCTGCCGGTCAGGACGAGGGCGAGCATGGACGCGGCGAACAGCGAATGCGCGGCGAAGTACCACCCAAACCGCTCATCGCCTTTCATATACTCCAGCGAGTACACCTGCACGGCGAGCGAGACGGACGTGACGAGGATGATCATCATCACCGAGAGGCTGTCGACGATGTAGCTCAGCCCAAACTCGGAGCCTCCCGCAGACAGCCAGACCACAGTCCCGACGTATTCGCCGTTGGCAAGGTAATCACCCAGCACACCGAGCGATCCGATAAACGCGATGCCGATGGCGGCGACACTGACCCATGACGCGGCCTGCGGCAGTATCTGGAGTCGCCCGATGGCGAGAATCACGAATGCGGCGAACGGCAGCGCGGCGACCAGCCAGGCTTGTTCAGCGCCGATCGGGATTGCGTCCAGCAGGGCTGTCACTCTTTAAGTCCCCTACTGCTGCAAGGTGGAGATGCGGTCAAGGTTGACCGTCTCCCAGTTTCTGAACATGCGAAGAACGATGGCGAGCGCAAGGCCGACTTCCGCCGCCGCGATGGTGATCACAAAGATGATCAGCACGTGGGCGATGGCCTCCGTTCCCACCACATAGCGGGCAAAGGCGATGAGATGGACGTTGACGGCGTTCAGCATCAACTCGATTGACATGAGCACAAGAACGGCATTGCGCCGTGCCAGCACGCCGTACAGCCCCAGGCAGAACAGCGCCGCGCCCAGGATCAGCATGAATTCGAGGACTGTCATGCGCCCTCTCTCCCGCTCCGCGTCAGCACAACCGCGCCAACCAGCGCCACCAACAGCACCAGCGATGCAATCTCAAACGGAATGAGGAAATCGCTGAACAGCAACTCGCTTAGGGCGGTAAACTCGGCCATCGGGTCGGCGCCCGGTTCACGGGTGCGCCATGGCGTTGCCAACGCAGCCGCCACGAGCAGGGCGAAAAGCCCCACACAGGCCATCGCCGCGAGCGGCCGCTGCGCGTTATCTTGCACATTGGTCTGTTCCGGCGCGCGAGTCAGCATGATCGCGAACAGGAGGACGATCGTAATCGCGCCGCCGTAGATGAGCACCTGCGCGAGGGCGATGAACTCCGCCAGCATCATCAGGAACAGAGCCGCCACGCCGACCAGTGAGATTAGCAGAAATACAGCAGCATAAACGACGCTCCGTGTTGCGACGACGCCGACGGCTGCTGCGACGGTGATTATTCCAATGGCCCCGAGTATTCCCGCCTCAATCATTCTTTGTCGGCCTCAGAGTCGGAATTGTCGGAATTGGTCTGTGTCTCTGCCGTTTCCTGCGCAGCGCGTTCCGCGGCGCGTTGCGCGCGGAGTTCGGCGGCCTTGGCCCGAGCAGCGGCTACACGAGGATCGACGGCGGGCGTATCGCCTGATTCCTGCTCAGGAGCAGCCGTTGGCGCCTCTGCCGGTGGGGCCTCACCGCGTTCTGCGGCGCGTTGGGCGCGGAGTTCGGCGGCCTTGGCGCGAGCAGCAGCTACACGATCCTCGCTTGATGCGTCCGCTCCCGCCGCTGCCGTTCCGCCACTCTGCGCGGCGGCGCGGCGCTGTGATTTCTTCGCCTCAGGCGGGGACCAGCGTCCCTTAGCTTCCTGTTCCTTGCCCGCTTCAAGCAATTCCTCCAGGTCGAAAACGAGGTTCGGGCGGGCATACTGGCTTGCGTCGAAGTTGTCCGACATGATGATCGCGTCGAAGTTGCAATACTCAACACAAAGGCCGCACATGATGCAGTCAGCAACGTTCAAGTCGAAATAATCAACGATCTTGCGGCGGGAACTGTCGCCCTCAGCGTGCTTGGGGTTGTCCATCATTGCGACGTCGATGCAGTCCGTGGGGCAGATACGCATACAGACCAGGCAGCCCGTGCAATACGGCTCCGGCACGTCCTTGTCCCAGGTGAGCACAGGATGCGCCATGAATCGGGGGGCCAGCGTGGGCGCAACCGATGGATATTCCGCCGTGACGGGAGGCTTGAGTGCCAGCTTCATCGTCGTAAGTAAACTCTTGAGCGTGCCTAACATGACTATTGCGCCCACCTTTGCCTGAATTGCCGGAGTCTCTGTTCTCTACGCCGCTGTATGAAGATGCCGGTTGCTACGGCCAGCACGATGCTCACCACACTGATTGTCACACCTGTGAGCCAAAGCTCCCAACCGTTCTGATGTTGAATCCAGACCACAGTCGCCACGACCATGAGATTCACGAGTGACGCCGGAATGGCAAGTTTCCACGCGAACGCCATGAGTTGGTCGATGCGGAGGCGGGGCAGCGGCGCTCGTATCCAGAACACAATCAGGATGATCGCCGCCATCTTCACCAGGAGATAGAAGGGCTGCAGAATCGGGATCTGTTCGGAGAACGGCCCCGTCCAACCACCAAGGAACAGAATCGTCGCGAGGAACGCCATCGTCGCCAGTCCGGCGTACTCCGTCAGGAAGAACACTCCCCACCGGATGCCGGAGTATTCGACAAACGCGCCGCCGACGATTTCCTCCTCCGCATGTGGAATATCAAAGGGTATCCGCGCCGTCTCCGCCAACGCGCCCACAAGGAAGAGGATGAAGCCCAACGGCATGATCACCAGGTACGGTATGCTGCCCTGCGCCTCAACGATTCCGGCGAGACTGAATGGTCTATCAGTCGCCGTCTGTGCCAGAAGGCCGACGGCAAGCACGGCAAACACAAGCGGCAACTCGTAGCTGATCAACTGCGCCGCGTTGCGGGCGCTCCCGAGCAGAGCGTACTTGTTGTTGGACGCCCACCCGGCCAGCACGTGGCCTACGACGGACAACCCGAGGATGGCGATGATGTAGAACAGGCCAATATCAAGATCACTCAGCACCCAGTCAGGGCCGAACGGCAGCACCATCCAGAGCATGAAGATCGGGGTGAAGATAAGGAGAGGGGCGACGTAGAAGATAACCAGGTTGACGCTATTGGGGCGCACGTCCTCCTTGAGCATCAGCTTGATCGCGTCCGCTGCCGTCTGCAGGATGCCGGACGGCCCCGTACGTGACGGCCCCACACGCTGTTGCAGCCGCGCCAGCGCCTTGCGTTCCGCCCAGATGACTCCAAGCACGGCGGTGAGGATGCCGTTGAACAGCACGAAGACGACGATGGCGATGGTGATGAGGTCCAGCAGGCTCACCGGTCCACCTCGCCAAGAACGATATCCATGGAGCCGAGAATCACGGTGGCGTCGGCAAGATACGAGCCGCGAATCATGGCCGGCAGCGCCATGAGATTGCAGAAGCTCGGGCCGCGAATCTTGAGGCGGTACGGCCGAACAGTGCCGCCTGACGAAACGAGGTAGACGCCAAGATCGCCCCTCGGGTTCTCCCCGTGCACGTATACGTCGCCCTCCTCCGGGCGGAGGATGCGGGGCACGCGTCCCATGAACGGGCCCTCCGGCAGTTTGTCCAGGGCCTGTGACACGATAGAAATCGACTGTTCAATCTCCAGCATCCGTACCATGTAGCGGTCGTAGCAATCACCTGTCTGGCCGATGGGTACGCGGAAATCCAGTTCTTCGTAGACGGAATAGGGATCAGCCTTGCGGATGTCGTAATCGATTCCTCCTGCTCGCAACAGCGGCCCCGTCACGCCGTAGTCAAGAAGATCCTCCGGCGGTATTGCGCCTATGCCGGCGGTTCGCTCGATGAATATCTCGCTCTCTGTGAGCGTGCCCCGCGCATCTTCATATCCCACCTTGAGTTGATCCAGCAGGGCGCGAACGGCGGGAACGAATCCGTCGGGCAAGTCTTCCTTGACGCCGCCGATGCGGAAGTAGTTGTGCATCATGCGCGCGCCGGTAACACCCTCAAAGATCTGCTGAATCCGCTCACGGTCGCGGAACCCGATCATCACGGGGTTCATCGCGCCGGTGTCCAGCCCATACGTGCCGTAGAAGAGCAGGTGGCTCGCGATGCGGTTGAGTTCAGCAAGAATCAGGCGGATGTAGTCGGCACGCTCCGGCACCTCCACACCCATCGCCTTCTCAACCGCTCGCACATAGACCCACTCATTGTTGAAATTAGCCACGTAATCGAGGCGGTCGAACAACGTTGTTATCTGTTGGAAATTCTCGCCTTCTGCCAGTCGCTCGGAGCCGCGATGCAGGTAGCCGATATGCGGGTAGACATCAACGACCCGCTCGCCATCGAGCGTCAGCACCATGCGGAACACGCCGTGCGTGGCGGGGTGCTGCGGCCCCATGTTGATGCTCAACTCCGCCTGCTCCGTGACGGGGTCGCGCACGATGTTGGCCGACATCCCGGTGTCAGTCGCCATAGAACGTCACCTGCTCCGGAATGTCATAACTCTTGCGACCGGGAAACCCCTCGAATCCCTCATACAGGATCAGCGGCGACAAATCCGGGTGGCCGCGAAATTCGAGGCCAAACAGGTCGTGCCCTTCACGCTCGTGCCAGTCCGCGCCCTTCCAGACGCCGATCATTGTCGGAATCCACGGATCGTCAATGGGCGCTCGCGTCTTAACCACCACCTTGTGAGGATGGCTTAGAGAGGTGAGGTGGTAGACCGCCTCCAACTCGTCCTGCCAATCAACAACCGAAAGGCAGCGAAGGTAATTGAAATTCAATTCAGGATCCGACTTTAGGGCGGCGCACACGTCAACAACGGCCTCACGGGAGACGCGCAGTTCAAGTTCATCGAACGAATACTCGATGGACTGTGCGGTATCGGCGGCAATCTCTCGCACACGCGCCTCGATTGGTGAGGGCGCGGCGGAGTCCCCAGTCCGGTCTTCCGAGGTCACCTACAGTCCCCTCTTGAGCCGCGGCTCATCCTGAATCTTGCGCTGGAGTTCAAGGATTCCGTGCTGCAACGCTTCCGGACGCGGCGGGCACCCAGGCACGTACACGTCCACCGGGATAATCTGATCCACTCCCATGACGACCGAATATGAGCGGACATACGGGCCGCCGCAGGTCGCGCAGGACCCCATCGCGACAACCCACTTGGGCGCGGGCATCTGCTCATACAGGAGCTTAATCGGCTCAGCCATCTTCTTGACGACCGTTCCCGCCACGATCATGACGTCGGATTGCCGCGGCGAGGGCCAGGTGACGACGCCGTAACGATCGAAATCATGCTTGGGCATGTAGGCGGAGATCATCTCGATTGCGCAGCACGCCAAGCCAAACGTGAGCGGCCACAACGAGGATTTTCGCGCCATCGCGAACAACTCTTCCGTCTTCAGAGTGACCACGCCTGAGAGGCCGCTCTTCTGATGCGCCGCGATGTTCTGCAGCGCCATACGGGATTCAGGTGTCGAGACGACGGGGCCCTGCCCCATGCTGCTCTGTCCGCCTGCAGGTTCAATATTCATCGCCAGGACAACACCCCCTTACGCCATGCATAGACCAGTCCAAAAAACAACACAACAAGAAAGATAACCATTGAATAGAACGCGGCGGCGGGCAGGTCAAGGAACACGAACGCCCATGGGAAGAGGAAGACGGTCTCCACCGCAAAGATGAGGAAGAAGAGGGCGAAGAGGTAGTAGCGAACGTTGTAGCGGGTGTTGCCCTCGCCCGTTGGCAGGATGCCGCACTCATAGGCAATGCCGCTCAAGCTCGTGGCGCGGCGCGGCGCGAGGATCCATGAGATGACAAAGAAGGATGCAACACCGCCAAAGCTGAAAATAGCGGCAATTCCCACAGCGGCCCAGTTGAACGCATACTCAGCCGGCATTCCCCTGCACTCCTGTTGGCAAGTCTATGTGCGGCTCAAACATAGTGTCAACGAAACTCCGAGTACTCATCCGATCCGCCCCAGTAGAGCCGTTACGTCGCCGTTAATCAATTCGATCCACGGGAACGGCCAGATACCGATGGCAACGATGAATGCGATGAGCAGACCGCCGGCGGCGAGTTCCACACGCGATGCGTCGGTCAAACCCTGCCATCTCTCACTGACAGGGCCGAAGAACACCTTACCCAGCAGCCGCAGCACGTAGACCGCCGTTATCGCTGCGGCAAACACGCCCAGAATTCCGACAAGCGGATACGTGTTGAACGCGCCGATAAAGACCAGCAGCTCCGCGACAAACCCGCTGAGGCCCGGGAGCCCCAGCGAGGCTAAGCCGGCAATGGCGAAGAACGTGGCCGTGCCGCCCATCCGTTTGGCCAAACCTTCCAGTACGCCGATGTCACGGATGTGCGCGCGGTCGTAGACGGCGCCGACGAGCACAAAGAAGAGGGCCGTCATCACGCCGTGGGAGAACATCTGCAGAACTGCGCCATTAACGCCTAACGGATCCAGCGTCGCGAGGCCCATGATCACGTAGCCCATGTGGCTGACACTGGAATAGCCGATGACGTACTTGAGATCGCGTTGGCCCAAGGCGGATATCGCGCCATAGACGACATTGATTGTCGCGAGAATAATCAGAACCGGCATCCACGCCTGCGCACCTTCCGGGAAAAGATCCATCCCGATGCGGAGGATGCCGTACGCGCCCAGCTTCATGAGCACGCCGGCGTGCAGCATGCTGACGGACGTGGGCGCGGCGACATGCCCGTCCGGCGACCACGTGTGGAACGGCCACAGTCCCGCCAGCACACCGAATCCGACGGCGACAATCGGGAAGAAGAGCAACTGGAATTCACGTGAGTATTCCTCGTTGTCGCGCAGGCTGAGGAAGTCGAACGTCGGATTGTCCGCAAAGATGTAGAGCGCGATCAACGCCACCCACACCAGGACGCTGCCGAGGCTGAGCATGATGGTCAGCTTCATCGCGCTGTATTCCTTGGTGCGGCTGAACAACAGCGGCGGCACGTAGGAGCGGAAGTCCGTCGAGCTGCCCCACACGCCGATCAGCAGGTACATGGGGATGACGGCGAGTTCGTAGAAGAAGAAGAAGAAGAACAGGTCGAGCGCGACAAAGACGCCGTAGACTCCCGCGATGAGGAGCAGGAAGAGGACGAAGAATTCCTTAGTTCTGTCAGGGAGACGCCATGCGACCAGGGTTCCCGCAAAGGCAACCACGCCGTTCAGCAGCACCATCAGGACGGAGATACCGTCCACACCCAGCGTGAATCCGATCCCAAGGCTTGGCAGCCACTCGACGCGGGTCAGCGGCCAGAACTCCGCTCCTGCGGGCGCGCTCAAATAGTGGCGAAGCGTCAGATAGATGGAGAGCGCGAAGGTGATGCCGGTGACGGCGGTGGCGATGCCGCGGATGGTATTAGGCTGACGGCCCGGAACGAGAATAAGAGCCAAGCCGCCCACGAACGGCAAGAGAACCAAAAGGCTTAAGACCAGCTCGTCTGCCTCAGCCACCCATACTCCTCCGACCGCACCGGGTCAGCGGCCACTACTCGCCAATCATAACAGTCCCTCAGTTAGACTTGCCCTATGGACTTCTTGAATGTTGGGGGGCTTGAGCTTCTCTTTCTCGCCGGCCTCGCCATAATCATCGTCGGGCCGTCACGGGCCGCGGAGATGGCCGGCGAGATTGGCCGGCTCATCGCCCGCGCTCGCCGCACCATCAACTCCATGACGGAGGATTTGCAGACGCAAGCGCGTGAGGAGACGGAGCCGCTCCGCTCTGCCCGTGAATCCATCCGTGATGTGGAATCGGAACTGCGGCGTCCATTTAATTTGCGGGAAGGTCGTTCAAATTCAGGGCGGGCTGAGACATCAACCGAGGGAACAAACCCGCCCGATGAAAATGAACAGCCCGCCGACGAGGCCGAGCCGGAGGATCGTCGGTGACAACACCCGAGCCGGAGGGCGTGTCAAGCACGACGATGCCTCTGTCCGCGCATCTGCGGGAGCTGCGGACGCGGCTCATGTGGACGTTCATCGTCGTGGGCATTGGCGCCGTCGGCGCGTTTGCCATCGGGAATCGACTCATCGACGTGCTGCTGATTCCATTCCCGAACGACATCGAAGTCGTGCAGATCGATGTTCTTGAGGGTGTCCGCGTCCGCATGAAGATTGCCCTGCTGGGCGGAATCATCGTCGCGTTCCCGATGATCCTCTATCAGACCATCATGTTCGTCCGTCCCGCGCTGACCGGCTCCGAGAAACGCTTTGTCTATATAGCCCTGCCAATTGTGAGCGCACTGTTTGCCGCGGGAATCCTGTTCGCATTTTTCGTGCCGATCCCCGTGATGATGCAGATCCTCCCTCAATTCCTTGGGGAGGATATTGAGCCGCAGATACGCATCGACAGCATCGTCGGCACGACGGTCTGGCTCATCTTTGCGATGGGGCTGCTCTTCGAGCTGCCAGTCATCATGTACCTGCTCGCCCGCATCGACATCATTGATCCGGCGAGCCTGCGGACAAAGCGCAGGGGGGCGATCCTGCTGTCATTCGTTGCCGCCGCGATTATCACGCCCACAGGCGACCCCATCAACATGGTCATCTGGGGCATCCCGATATGGGTGCTCTATGAAATCGGCCTGCTCATGGCCCGATTTGCCGCATGGCAGCGGAGGCGATCCGAGACCACGTAACACCCTCTCTCGTTAGGGGGAACTAGCGCAAGAATGAACGCCGCGCGGACTCAATCTCGCTGAGAATTACTCAGGAGTCTCGTTCGTCCCAAAGGTCCTCATCATCCAGCCAACCGTTCTTCTGCGCCAACCTGATCCAGAGCCGCTGCGTATGGCGCGCATCACGGCGCAATTCATCCATATTCTCAGTAAGCGCACGCACGTTGTCGGTGATCACTCGGA
This sequence comes from Dehalococcoidia bacterium, assembly GCA_034422835.1. Lineage (GTDB taxonomy): Bacteria > Chloroflexota > Dehalococcoidia > UBA6926 > UBA6926 > VXMO01. The sequence goes on from DAOUJJ010000007.1 coordinate 171,523, forward strand.
CGTTGTCGGTAAGCGCGCGCAGAATATCAGTGTGCTCCTCCAGGATCTTCTGCTGATTCGTGAGTATGGTGCTCTGATCCTGAGCGATGTTAACCAGGCGCATAACAGCGTCTTCAAGCATGTCCACCCGGCCGTTGCCGTTAGTCATTCGCGTTCTACGCCAGCGCGTTGGAATCTAGCGGACTACGTCTTCGCGGTAGTTGAGTCCGATTCCGAACTTTCCTTGGCGTCCTCGGACGGCTTGTTCTCTTCCAGTTCGGCGCCCTTACGGAACTCCCGAATCGAGCTTCCCATGGAGCGGGCAAGGCCGGGCAGTTTGGCGCCTCCGAATATCAACAGGATAATCGCCAGAATCAAGATTAATTCGAGTCCGCTTGGTATCGTCATGCTGCCTCCCTGCTTCTGCCCACAGTATACGCGATGGGTCTACTCTTACCGCCCTACTCCAGGATCAGCGTGCCGAACGCGAAGATGAAGAACGTCGCGATGGCCAGAAGACCCGTCCCCAGCGGCACCATGAGCATTGTCAGGATGGCCTGTGTGCCCACGAATCGATTCGCCTCGCGGATGGCGATATACGCCAGTCGGATTATGGCCAATGACGTCAGGAGGATTCCCAGTGTCATCACCCACGGCTGCACGTCCCCTGCAACCAGCCACAGCAGCGCGGTCGGGACGAGCAGCCACAGAGACAGGGCGGCGTATGTCATCGCCGCAAGCTCTTCCGCGATGCTCGCCTCCCCCTCAAACGCCTTGCCGATGAGGTGCAGCAACACCATGAAGAATAAGAATGCTGTGTATCCGCCCAGGGCGAAACCCACCGCGCCAACGGCGGCTCCCGTTAGGCCCTCGTAGTCCGCAATCAGACCGCCGAGGCCGAACAACGCGCCCGCCACAAGCAGACCAACAAGCAACAGTGCCGTTCCACGCCATACCGGCTGGTCGATGGCGATATCGCTGAACGAGTACGTCGGCGTCCGCATGATGCCGCGCAGATAGAACGACATGGGCCGCTTGCGTTTCTGCGGCCCCGGCACGCCCACGCTTTGGGCATCTCCCCTCGCCGACGGATCAATAAACATCAATCCATACTACGCGGGTGGCAAGCGAGTGACTTACTCGAAGTGACTCACTCCGGCCATGGCGGTGAGGCCCAACCACAAAAGGATCCATGGAATCAGCGCTAACCACGATAGCGCAATAGAGGGGACAATACTTCCGGCAACGGTTAGGGCTGCAGCCGGGGTACTAATTTTGTGCGTCAGCTTTATGGCGTATAACACCAACGTAGCGGCCCACAGCAATCCCACCAAGCTAAACCCGCTAAAGGCGTAGAGCGCCAGATCTTCCGTAGGAATATCGCTTTGGTTCCAGGCAAATAAGACCGCCGTAATGCTTATTCCTACTGCGTACAGTGTGAGTGCGACAATCGGAATCTGCATCACTATGCCAACCGTCACCATGAACTCTGCCTCGCCTCGACAAATTTTGCCAATCCAATGCAGCATGGCCCCCCATATGGTGATGGAACTCATTAGCATCCCACAAAACATGAGAATCGTAATGATCTCAACCAGCCAACCTGCGCCAGGTTCATCAGCCAGAGAAAAAGGTCCTTCCCGATTATCGTAAAACCCCAACGACATCGAAGTGCTAAGGGCTGCAACGACTGTTCCTCCCATAAGTGTGATCAGTCCAAGCCAATATGCTGGCCGCCGTTCCACGATTTCCCGGATTGTCGGTGCAGGGCGGATGATGAGGCCGATGTACCAGCGGAGGAGCGTCTTGAGGAAGAACTCGTCCGGGTAAGTTGGGGGAGCGCTCGGGGGTGTAGTCTCAGGCTGGTTCATGGGATCGCTCGCTTGTGATGCAGTCTACTCCTAAAGGGAGTGGGCGGCGCGAAAGCGCCGCCCACGAATCTTGTTCCGTGCGGCAATGTGCCGCTTATCAAACGCGCTAACCCGTGGCGATCCCAAGCCCAACGACGATCACAATCAGGACGATGATCAGCAGGATGAACAGGATGACCCCGACGACAATCGCGGCAAAGAATGACGCGATGCCGCTCAAAACGGCCATCCCCGTGCTCAACCTATAGTTCTCGCGGATAAGGAGAATAGCCAGCACGACCGACCAGATAGCCACGACAAGGCTGACGATGACGCTTATCGCCTCAAACGGGGACGTTTCTCCCTCCCCCGCCTCTCCAATTCCGCTAGCCAATGCATCAAGGAGACCCGGAATCACCGGAATCAGGCTCAAGACAGAAAGCATCATCAAGCCGGCCAGCATCCCCGTATATGCTCCATCGCCGCCAAACAGCTTGGAGATGAGATGCACGATCAGGGAGAAAAAGCCCATCTCAACCGCGATGAAAGCGACGAACAGAAGGGTTCCAATGACGACGAACCCGAGGCCAACGTTGATTTCCTCATCAGCGAATTCTTCAAATGTCGCTGCATCAACTCCCAGGCCGAAAGACACAACTCCGTTAGCAACAGCCACAATCAGCAGCGTTAACAGGCCCAGCCCTATCGGTTTCGCGTCCACAATCTGCTGGAGCGTGTGAATCGGCCGTACTATCAGACCGATATACCAGCTCAATAGCATCTCTTAGCCTCCTGCCCTTTCGGGCAACTATCCCGCGCTATATCACCGTCTGTGGCCTTAAGCCGACGGCCATGATTGCCACCCGTTAATTCTACGCCACAACGCAACATAACATCGCCCGCCAACCCCATCCCGTGCGCTACAATGAGACCATGACGGACGCCCTGATTGAAACCCAACTCGACTTCCCCATGATCCATCGCGGAAAGGTCCGCGATACGTATGACCTGGGCGATGACACACTGTTGCTCGTCGCCACGGATCGGGTCTCCGCCTTTGATGTTGTGCTGCCGACGGGTGTTCCCGGGCGCGGCATCGTTCTTTCGGAGATCTCCGCGTTCTGGTTCCGCCGCTCCGGCTATGAGTTCCCCAACCACTTCATCGGTATGGCGTATGAGCCGGAGGTCGCGAATCAATATAAGCTCGGCGACCTTGATGAGGCCGTGGCTCGCCGCGCGATGGTCGTCAAGAAGGCCGAGCGCATCGACATCGAGTGCGTGGTCCGCGGATATATCACCGGCTCCGCGTGGGCGGAATACCGGAAATCCGGCACGGTACAGGGCTATGAGCTGCCCGCGGATATGGTTGATTCGCAGGCATTCGAGAAGGCGCTCTTCACCCCCACCACCAAGGAGGAGACGGGACACGATCTGCCGCTGACGATAGACGAGCTATGGAAGCAGGTGGGCGGCAACATCGCCTGGCCGCTTGAGGAACACAGCCTCGCGCTGTACCGCATGGCGTCCGAGTATTCCCGGGCGATGGGCGTGATCCTGGCGGACACCAAGTTCGAGTTCGGCATCATCGACGGCAAGATATCGGTGATCGATGAACTGTTGACGCCGGACTCGTCCCGCTATTGGGACGCAAACATCTATGAGGCCGGCAAGTCACAGCCGAGCTTTGACAAGCAGATTATCCGCGATTGGCTGACGGAATCGGGCTGGGACCGTGAGCCGCCCGCGCCGGAACTGCCGGAGGACATCGTGCAGCAGACGATCGACAAGTACCGGGATGTCTATCAGCGGCTCACGTCGAAGGAACTTGTCCTGTGAGCATTGGGCGGCTTGTCGGAAGCACGCTTATTGCGGTCGCGGCGGCGATCATGCTCTACACCATCATTGGCGCGGTCAGCATCGTTTGGGGCGTGGCGCAATTTGACGAGATGCCGATCACGGTCAAGCTCTTCCTGCCCGTGATATTCGGCACGCTTGCCGGAACACTTGGCGTCATGGCCGTTCAGCGCGTGCGCAGCCGCAGGCATCCGGACGCTGCAGACGGTTCCGCGCAGAACTGAGCGACGAAACAGCACTCGAAGCGGGATGGCGAACTACATCGCTCGCATCTATGTCACGCCCAAGCCGGGCGTTGTCGACCCGCAGGGGCTGTCAATCCTGGGGGGTCTGAAGAACCTGGGATACGACTCCGTCTCCGCCGTGCGCGCGGGGCGATACCTTGAGGTACAACTCGGTGATGCCCCGTCACGTGAGGAAGCCGAATCCCGGACGACGGACATGTGCCGCCAACTACTCGCGAACCCCGTCATTGAGGACTACCGGTTTGAGGTTGTGGAGGGCGAGTAGGGGCGTCTAGTCCGTCAGCGTGCCCTTGGTGGACGGCGCGATACCTGCAAACCGCTCATCGCGCCGCGTCGCCGTATCCAGCGCCTTGGCCAACGCCTTGAACGTCGCTTCAGCGATGTGATGGTCATTGACTCCGGCGTGCTGGACAACATGCAGATTGATGCGCCCCTCTTGCGCGATGGACTCCAGCACGTGGCCGACCAACTCCGAGCGAAGGTCGCCAATCATCCCCGTGCTGAACTGCAGGCCGATGGCCGCGTAACCGCGCCCGCCCAGGTCCACTACCGACGTCATCAACGCGTCATCCAGCGGTACAGTCTCATGACCCATGCGCCGAATGCCGGTGCGGTCGCCGAGGGCCTCACCGAGCGCGCGCCCGATCACGATGCCTGTATCCTCTGCAGTGTGATGGCCGTCAGGGTCGTTCAGGCCTTCGGCGCGCACGGTGAGATCGAAGCCGCTGTGCCGACCAAGTTGATCTATCAGGTGGTTGAGCATCAGTGAGCCAGTGCTCACATCGTGTTGCGCGCGTCCGTCAAGGTTGATCGATACCTCGACAATGGTCTCCCGCGTTTCACGCCGGACGGTGGCCTGGCGGGGCGCAGTCGCTCTCTCCGCCGTCATTTCCTGGCCTCCATTTCCTCGCGCAGGGCTTCAAGCAGCCGCTCATGGTCACGCGGTCGGCCGACAGATATGCGGATACAGTCACGCAATTCGGGCGTATTGAAATGGCGCAGTGCGATACCACGCTTCAGTAGTGAGGCGTGCAGCTCTTTTGCGTTGTGTTCGAGGAAGCGCACCAACAGGAAATTGGCATCCGACGGAAAGACCCGAACACTCGGCAGTGAACGCAACGCCTCCTCAAGGACGGCGCGCTCTTTCACGATGAGGTTCACCGACGCCAACGCCGTGTCCAAATCTTCGATGGCCGCGATGGCCGCCGCCTGCGCCAACGTGTTGACGTTGTACGGCGGCTTCACCGTCATGAGGATTCCGGCCAGATCAGCGGGGAAGATGCCATAGCCGACGCGCAGTCCCGCCAGCCCGGCCCACTTGCTGAATGTTCGCAGGAAGATAACGTTGGGATACTCATCCACCAGGTGCATGAGTGACTTCCCGGAGAATTCCGCGTACGCCTCATCAACAATTGTGAGGGCCTCAGTCTCCGCGACTGCTCGAATCTCCTCTTCGGTAACGCTGTTGCCGGTCGGGTTGTTGGGCGACGAGAAAAAGACGATCGACGCGTCGCGCGCCGCCTCCACAAGTCCGGGCAGATCAATCGAGAAATCATCCTGACTGCGCGGCACACCGATAAAGCGAGCACCAGCAAGGTCGGTCTCAACCGCGTACATGCCAAAGGTCGGTGTCGCGGCGACGACGGTACCATTCGATCCTATAAACAGCCGGGCCAACAGGGCGATTAGCTCATCGCTGCCCGACCCCGCGACGATGCGCTCAGCATCGAAACCCGTGTACTCGGCAAGGCAGGCTCGCAGCGAAGCATGATCCGGATCGGGGTAGATGTTGGCGGCGTCGAACGACTCTATGAGTGCCCGGACGCGGGGGGGTGGGCCATAGGGATTCTCATTTGCGTTCAGCCGGACGATTCCCTCTTCACCTGCATCGCTCTCCGCCTGAAGCCGCTCCGGTGGGGCGACAGGCTCATACGGCTTCATGTCCCGGTAGCGGGGCACGAGTCGGTCAAGAAGCGGAACGGAAAGGCGCGTGCGCTGTGCTGTCATAGCGTCTCTATTATTGCATGCGGCCTATTCGTCTACAGGACCCACGGTGATGCTCGCAACCTCAAGGACATCCTCTTCCGGTCCCGGCACGACAACCACATCCACGGCATCGCCAATTGCAAGATCGGTTATCGTGCCGTCGATCCGAACGCGCGTCCCTGAGATAGTACTGAGTTTCCGGGGGCCTTCCTCTGTTGCGATAGTGATCGTATCCCCCTCGATACTCTCGATGCGTCCAGTCAGCGTTTCGGCATTCCCGGGCACGGGCTCGCCTTCTAAGCCGACGCTTAGTCCCAGCTGACCGCCTATCCCGGACGCGCTGTCCATCTGTGCCACTATCTCCTCGATTTCCTCCTCGCTCAGTCCCGCCTCGCGCATTGCCTGGACCTCCTGCGGGGAAACGGTAGAGTCGGACCCGGCCGCCGTTGTCACTTGCCCTTGCTCTAGCGGCCGCGCCTGCCCATTCGGAGATTGCGTTTGTCCGCCGGAAAAGGCCAATGGCGGCGTCTCCTCGACGGGCGCCTGGCCGCGGCCCATTTGAAGTCCCAGCGCATAGGCGCCACCAAGCAGCAGCCCGAGCAGGAGGGCGGACGCCAGGAGGCGAAAGAGGGTTCGCCCCCGCACACCTTCATTCTGAATATCGTCGTCAAACTCGTCGTCTGACATGACCTCTATATCACTCATATCGAAGCGCCTCAATGGGATGGAGGAGCGAGGCCCTCAACGCGGGATAGATGCCGAAGACGAGGCCGGTCAACATCGCGACTCCCAGAGCCAGCGCGGTGATGTCGCCGCTGACGACGGTCATGAGATCCTCCTCCGAGGCGAAGATTGTGATATTCATCAATTGAGCGACGCCCATGCCAATCAGCACACCGATAATCCCGCCGACGAGGCTCAGCACGATGGATTCCGTTACGAATTGCATGAGAATATCCCTGCGGCGGGCGCCGATGGCCTTCCGTATTCCGATTTCCCTCGTCCGTTCGGTCACAGACACCAGCATGATGTTCATAATGCCGATTCCGCCAACGAGGAGGGAGATGCTTGCAACAGAGCCCAGAAAGAGGGTGAGGGCAAATATGGCGCCCTGAATATCCTCCAGTTCGGCCTGCTGATTGAATATCTCGAACCTGTCTCTATCGCTGGTGACTCTGTGACGTAATCGGAGCACTCTGCGAATCTCGTCCTCGCCTCGCTCAACGTTCTCGAGATCCCCAATCAGGACTCCGATGCTGGACACGAAGGGCTCTCCGGTTAGCGAGCGACCGCCTCCTCCAAAGCGGCTGTTGAGAGTCGTTATCGGCACCAGGACACTGGCCTCGCCAAATCCGAAGAAATCTCCGCCGCCCTGCTCCTCCAACACACCAATGACTGTCATCTGCCACTTACCGACCTTGATCGTCTCACCGATGGGATTGCGCCCGCTGAACAATCTCTCCGACATCCTGGAATCCAGCACAGCGACGTCGGCAGAGTTGGCGATGTGCGGCACGGCAATGAAGTCTCCGACATGGATGGTGTACCCATTCACTATCTGAGATTCCGGGGTTATGCCCCGGATCTGGCCTGACGTGGAGCGCGCGCCAAACCCGTCCACCACAGAAATAACGTCGAATGAGGAACTCTCCGGCGCGACAGCATCGATGGACGGAGCCATGACGGGATCCAGAAGCGCATACGCATCCGCTAGCGTCAGACCTTCAGGGCCGTCGGACCACACCTGGAGGACATTGGGATTGAGTCCCTCCAGAAATGACGTGACGGATTCCGTGACGCCGCGGCCGATGGACATGAGCGCGATGACTGAGGCGACTCCGATGACGACTCCAAGCAGTGTCAGCAGGCTGCGCAGTTTGTTGGCGCCAACTGACTGCAGCGCCGAGAGAATAGTGCGCAGGGGACTCATGCCTAGATCTCCGCTCCGGCCTCGGATGGATCAAGGTCGCCTGCGATGGTCCGGTTGATAATTTTCTCATCACTTATGATTCTGCCGTCACGCATCCTGATAACGCGCTCCGCGAATTGGGCCATATCTTCCTCATGCGTGACCATGATGACGGTGATGCCGGACGATTGATGGAGTCCCTGAAGGATCGCCATGATCTCCAGACTCGCACGTGAATCGAGATTTCCGGTAGGCTCGTCCGCGAGGAGAAGCGCGGGTTCATTGACAAGAGCGCGCGCAATAGCGACGCGCTGCTGTTCCCCACCCGACATTTCCGCGGGACGATGTCCGGTTCTTTCCGCAAGGCCAACCTGCGCAAGGGCTTGGCGGGCGCGCGGCGCAGAGGAATACCGCCCGGCATAAAGCAGCGGCAACTCAACGTTGGCTTGCGCGGTGAGCCGCGGCAACAGATTGTAGCCCTGGAATACGAAACCGATCTTGCGATTTCGTATCCCGGCAAGCCGGGAGTCCGAGAGACGGTTGACCCTGAGGCCGTCAAGCACGTAGCGCCCCGCCGTCGGCGTGTCCAGGCATCCCAGGATATTCATCAGAGTAGATTTGCCAGAGCCCGAGGCGCCCATAACGGCAACCATCTCACCTTCCATGATTGCAAGATCGATTCCCTGCAGCGCGGCAACCTCAACCGCGCCGATACGATAGATCTTGGAAACCCTGGTGAGCTCGATCACCGCGTCGTTCCTCACTCGAATTCGTCAAATTCACGTGAGCGGGAATCGGCCACGTGCATGATGACCTCCTCCCCCTCCTCTACCCCGCTTTCGATGACAACCCAGAAATTGTCGCTGTTCCCCAAGGTGACCGGCCGATTCGTGACGACGCCATCGTCGATGACACGAACCAGCGGCTCGAGGAACGTGCCGTAGATTGCCTGAACGGGCAAGAGCAGAACGTCCTCTTCCCGCTGTACGGCCATGAGCGCGGTTGCGTTCATGCCCTCCCGTAAGGTGAGATCCGGGGGCACGGTGATGCGAATCGTAATGGTAAATGCGGCGATTCCTTCTCGCTGCTCCGCTCCGGAGGATATGGAGGTCACGTCCCCGGTCAAATCGTATCCGGGCAAAGCCTGCAATGTTACCGCTGCTGAATCGCCCTCGCTCACCCGCTGCACGTCGGTCTCGTTGATCTGTCCCACAAGCTCGATCACTGACGAATCGAAGATTTCGATGGCAACCTGAACGTTTTCAGCAAGTGTCTCTCCTTCTTTAGCGTTCAACTGGGCGACGATGCCCGTAAACGGAGCGCGCAGCGTGGCGTCACGACGGCTTTTGAGGGCATTGTCCAGCGCAATTTCCGCCGATGAAAGTTCGGCCCGCCTCAGGCTCAACACATATCCTGTCTCGTCTTCGACGGCATCCTGGAGGGCCTGCATCGCCTCTCGCAGACCTTCTCTGGCGCTCTCAAGCGCCGTTTCAGCCTTCCCAAGTTCCTCAGTCCGCACCAAAGTCACGCCGGTCAACGCCTTTTGGGCCGTCTCAATACGATTCCAGGCGTCATCAAATCCCTTCTGCACGCAATGCCCATACAGAGGATGTTCCTGCGCGTCCTCACACGTCGCGACGATTTCGCCGGGGTAGAAGTTCAGGATGCCGTATAGCAAGGTCTCCGACCACGGCGTCGCCGGATCATCAGGAGGAGCGTCTGCTGAATAGGCGCCTTGGCCGAGCACGGATCCGCCATCCGGGGTGAAGAGCATTTCGATGTCCGCGCCCCATTGCGCCAGAATCTGTTCCGGCGGCAGTTCCGCTTGACGGTCCGTTAGAGTCACGCCTAGCCAGGCGGCGAAAACGTCCCGATATGCCGCCTTTGCCGCCTTCAATTCATCCTCCGCGGCCTTGACGAGGTCAGCCTGTTCTTGCCGGGTGTGGTTCAGTAACGTCTCCGCATCTGCCACGCTCTCTCGGGCGTTGGACAGGGCCAACTCTGCATCCGGCAGCAAATCGTCCAGCGCTTTCCGCGCGGCGCGCACAGCAATCTGCGCTTTCGCGACCTCCACCTCGTGGGCGGCTATCGTCGCGTCATCGAGCGTAATAAGCGCCTGTCCCTCAATGACGGTCTGACCTTCTTCAACCAGGACGTCCTTGACGACTGCGTCGGGGCTTATCCTCAGAGCCTCTTTTCGTGGAAAGCTGAGTGTACCGGTTGTCTGCACCTGGTTTACGAGCTCGCCGCGCATGACGGTTACCAACTGCTCATTGTCTGCCAGTCCCATGTTCGCCTGGTCACCCGAGCGCCCAAAGACGAAATAGGTGGCAAACGCTCCCACGAGCAGAACGATAATGATCAGGGCAATCTGCCAAAGCCGCAGACGCTTGATTGTCGCCATCCGCTACATACCTCAATTGCCCTTGGGGGCGTTTGAATGATCGCCGGGGCGGGTGTTACCAAACATGGGCCGCCGCCGTGCCGCTACAACACACTGTATACTCGAACGCCGTCGCGCCCGTGAACGTTAGCAGCGGAACTAAAAGAGGGACGGGGCCTGTGCCCCGTCCTCTTCATTATCAGGATCAAGCGAATTAGAGGGACAGCTTTTCCGCGAGCAATTCTCGCAGTTCTCTGACAGTCTCCACTTGCCACGCGGGATAGCGAGCCTGCGTCCGCTCACGCACAGTGCGGCGGAATTCCTGCTCATCCTCGTCGCCAATCTCAGCCTTCACGTCTTCAGTGATCTTCGGCATTTCTTCATCGGCGGATTCGGGGCGCTCGTGCCAATGCGCAATCTCTTCGAGATCGTCCGTATAGAACACGGGCACGGGGATGGACATGAACTCGCCGTTCTTGAGGAACTCGTTCATGATGTCGAGGTTCTCGTCTCGCGGGAAGACGCTGACATCCATGCCCGCCGCCTCGGCGATCTTTGCGAGAACCGGCATCCCGCGGAACACGTCTGGGCACCAATCCTCCCCGAGGATCAGCATCTTTGTCGCGCCGGCATCCTTCGCGCGGCGGAAAAATGCCACGTCATCTTCCGAGAGATGGGCGCTGTTATAGTACTGCTCAAACCTGTCTTTGTTGACCTTGATCTGCTCGATGTAATCGTCATATGTGAAACCCGAACCAAATCGTTCAGGAGTGACAACTGTCGTCTTCTCAGCCATTTTCCATTCCCCCAATGCTCTCAGGATCGGCTTCTCTCAGCGTGAGTTCCGGTTGTTTAGCCTATGTTACAACTGATCATGTCCTTGTAACCCATGGTGACCTTTCCGTCCGGGTAAACGACGATGGGGACGACGTCGCCATAGATTCGCGCCTCGTCGAGCCACGCCTGATTCTCATCGACCTGACGCTCTTCAAACTCGATGCCCTGTTTCGTCCAATCCTCTTTCATCACGACGCACGCGGGGCACGTCGTCAGGGTGTAGACAATTGGCTTTGTTTCTACTTTTGTTGCCACCAAAAACCTCCATTTAATCTCGCAGAATCACGAGCATTAACTCTCTTTATGATTCTACAGTCCCGCCTCGGTGAGTCAAAGCGCTCCATTCCCGGTCATGCGATGATAGATACACCATGATGTCCAATAGCATTGCGCTTGAACTGGGGCAGCGGCTGGAGCCGGAATTGCTGGAAACGTGCCGCACGCTCGGCGAGATTGCGGAACAGGGCACGCTCTTTATCGTTGGGGGGGCGGTGCGGGACATTCTGCTGGGGCGGGACCCCGTTGAGGTTGACCTCGTTGTCCAGGGAAGTGCCGAAGAACTGGCGCAGAGGGCCGTGCACTTCCGGCTGGCCCACAGAACTACCGCCTCACAATTCATGACGGTCAAATTGACGATTGGCACGCGGGACATGGACATCGCCACGGCCCGCAGCGAAACGTACGCATCACCCGGCGCGCTACCTGATGTTGCTCCATCAGATATCGAAACGGACTTGGGTCGCCGCGACTTCGCGGCAAACGCCATCGCCGTCTCCATCGGTTCGATGGATTTCGGGCGTGTAATCGATCCACACCGCGGCGTCAACGATGTACGGGCAGGAGTGCTCCGCGCGCTGCATGCCAGGTCGTTCCGGGATGATGCCACACGAATGATTCGCGCCGCGCGCTACGCCTCAAGGCTCCAGTTCAAGCTGCACGCGGAAACGGAGGCGTGGATAAAGGGTGATGCCTCCCATATCGGCACAGTTGGCCCGGATCGTCTGCGCAACGAATTCAATCGACTCTGGCGAGAAAAGAAGCCCGTGGAAGGACTCTATATGCTTCAGTCCTGGGGTGTTTTGGATCACCTGCCCACGGCATCCAATTGGGTGAACGGGCTGTATAGTTTCTCGATGTCCGATCGGGAGGAGGCCGCCAGGCCTGATGATGCCGACGATGCCGACGTGCATTGGGCTCTCATCGCAACGACGGTGGGTACGGAGTACGAGACACTCATTGACACTTTCCATCTCGCAGGCAGCTCTCGTCGGGCCGTCGACGACATCCGCTTTTGGAAGACGAGCGGATCGGCGGCATTTCGTGAGGCCTCAGAAATAGGCCGGCCAAGCCACTTTGCGGATGTCCTTTCCCAGTTTGATCCTGCCGCCCTTGAGGCCCTTTATCTCACCGGGGACGCCACCGAGGCCCGGGCAATCGCCTCATACCTCGGCACATGGAGACACGTACAACCGGAATTGAACGGGAACGACCTGCTTGAGATCGGCCTGCGTCAGGGTCCCCTCGTCGGCAAGTTCCTTGACCAGCTACGAAAGGCGCGGCTCGACAATCTGGTCTTAAACAGAGATGGCGAGGCGCAGTTGGTCAAGCAATGGATGGGGCGCGATTCTGCCGCCTCTGACGGATCATGACGCTCCCCGGCAGCGCGCGCTCCCGCATGGCCACCTCGCGCTCCTCCTGAAACAGCAGTTGCTGGGCATAAGCGGCGTAACGGCCGAAATGCTCTCGCCCCCATGCCGCAACCTTATCCTCCGGCGTCCTTTTCCCACCCAGGTATAAGCGCGTTACGGCTCGGCTCACCCATCGATCCACTGCGAACGCCTCAGTATGATCCAGTGAAAACGCTAGGATGCAGTCCGCGATTTTCGGCCCAATGCCCTTCAATGTCAGCAGTACGTTTTTGGCGTCCTCGTAGGGCAACGTGCGCAATTCATCGAGTTCAACGTCGCCCTCCGCAATACGGATGGCGGCCGAAGCGAGAAAGGGCGCGCGAAACCCCAGCCCAATGCGACGGAGTTGTGTCTCTCCCAGACGCGCCACCGACGCCGGTTCAGGAACGTGGTACACTTTCTCTCCCCACGCCGTACAGCTGACCCCGCATGCCTCAGCCAGGTTCTGCATATTCCTCTTGATGCGTGGCAGGTGGCATTGCGCGCTGATGATGAAACTCGCCAGGCACTCCCACGGTTCCTGGCGCAATAGGGTCAAGCCGGGCCAACGCCCCATGATTTCCATGAGCACAGAATCTTCGGACAGCGCATGTCTGATTCCTGAGTGGTCATCATCAAGGCGCAGATAGCGAGTTACCATTTCTGCGGCAGCGTCATTTGGCAGATCGGGGTCGTGTCCAGAAACTTCCAGAACACCGAGGCTGTCCGTCTCTGTATCAGCGTGACGAATTCGAACGGCGTGGCCGTATATGGTTCCTATCCACCAGCCATCGGCCTCGCCATCAGGCGCCGTCCAGCCAAAAGCCTGCCCTTCATCCAGTGACGCCGGCAGGTCAAGCGGAGAGGTCAATTCGATATGGGCCGCCCGCGCGCGCACCTTGTCATTCCCCATCAGTGTTGAACCAGTCCCTCACCTCATCGCCAAGTCGATCAAGCGTCGGCGTCTGCACAGTGGAGGTGGGGAGCGCGTCGATAAACGCCGCCCCATACGCACGATTCAACACCCGTGAATCCAGAACGATAATCACGCCCTGATCTTTCGTACTCCGAAGCAAGCGTCCCACGCCCTGCTTGAAACGCAAAAGTGACCGCGGAATCTGGAACTCACTGAAGGCATTCTCATACGTCTCGCCGCGCGCTGCGATTATCGGGTCGGACGGCACGTCAAACGGGAGCCTGGTGACGATGAGCGCTTTCAGCGCGTCACCCGGCAGATCGACGCCTTCCCAGAACGCCGCCGCGCCGAGAATGACGATGCCTTTGCGGAGTCGAGCGATTTCCGCCAGACGATCCGGCGCGCCATCAATCCCCTGCCCCAGGACGTTGATGCCCTGCTCTCGCAGATCGGAACTCACCCTGGTGTATGTCTGACGCAGCGAGGCGTGCGAGGTGAACAACGCGAGCACGCCCCCGCCCGTTGCCGCTGCGACATCAGCGATGGCCTGCTGAACAGCCTTGCCATAGGCGTTGTTGTTCGGGTCCGGCACGTCAACCGGAACCATTGCCGCCGCCGCATCCTCCGGCGCCAGGGTGAGTCTCACTTGCAACGTTTCGGGCTCTTCCAGTCCCAATCGGTCAGCGATGAACCCAAAGGAATCGTCCGTCGTCAGCGTCGCGCTCGCAAGGACAATCGACTTACGGTCAGCGAAAGGGCCGGCTGCCAGGTGCGGCGCAACGGACATCGGCGCCCAGTGCAACGAGATGCCTCCCCGCTGATCGCGCGGGGTTTCAAGCCACGTGATGTCCTCATCAGGATTCACATCTCTCATCACGTTCATCAAGCGTGCTCGAAGGTCAGCGATGCGCCTCACAACATCATCGACATCCGTGGACTGGCCTTGCCGACCCTGCTGGGTTTGCACCGCCGATCTCAACCGCGAATCAACCAGGTCGGCGACTGCGGCAAGAGTCGCGTCCAGGTCTTCCCATGCCTTTGCGGCTTCACGCCATTCATCCGTTTCCCGGACACGCTGAATGAGCCGCACCTGGGAATCGCCGCCTCGATCCGAGCGTGATCCGGCGGCGATAGCGCCAATGGCGCTGAAGAATTGACCCGCCCGGGCAGCTGCGCTGCGAGCTGCCGCAGCAACCTCAGCACCCGCGGCCTCAATCGCTTGAGCCGTCGCTCCCGCGGGTGGACTCGATGAGCTCATCGCAGCCGCCATCAGTCGTGGCCTTCCTTCTTCCGAATCCGCGCCAAGCGAGTTGAGCAAGTCATTAATTTCGCTGTGAGAGATACTGCGGCTGTAGTGGTCGGTGGCCTCGCGTTCAAGGTTGTGCGCCTCATCGAGGATCACATGTGGGATTTCACCCAGAACGTTGCCGCCGGAGGACGAGTCTGCCATGAGAAGCGCATGATTCGTGATGACAAGGTGGGCGGCTTGCGCAGCCCTTCGCGCTCGGCCGATGAAACACAATCCCTCACGCTCATAGCCGCAGCCGCCATGTCCTTCTTCCGACCCCGCAGACAGGGTTGACCAACGCGCGGCCTCCTGTTCACCCATCGGCAGTTCGCCCAAATCGCCGCTTTCCGTCGATTCCAGCCAGACCATCAACCGGGCAAAAAACGCAGCCTCGCCGGGCGTTACCTCAAGACTGCCGAGCCGTGAGAGCAGCCGCGACATGCACAGGTAGTTTCCCCTGCCCTTGAGCACGGCTACTCGTACCTCGTCCGGTGTCAGACCGAGTGCCTGCAGAGCGATTGGAACATCCTTGGCGGCGAGCTGTTCCTGCAAGCCACGGGTGGACGTTGCAACGACGACCTGTTCTTCAGCAGCCTCCGCTCGCCAGACAGCCGGAATCAGATAGCCGAGCGATTTGCCCGTTCCAGGCGGGGCCTCCAGAAGGAGTGTTTGGTCCGTTTCCTGGACTTGCGCCACCGCCTGTGCCATCTCCAATTGCTGCGTGCGTGGCTCATACGAGTCTCCAAGCGCCTGGGCGAGCTTGCCGTTGGATTCAAACACCGCTCCAATTGCTGCTTTCCCATCCTGGGTTGTAGGCAATTTGCGCTGGCGCGCCTCAGATTCGACGCTTGGCTTGCCAAGTCTTTCTGTCAAAAGTCGGATAACCCGCTCAGGCCCGTCGGCGGCAATTTCTTGCTGCTGGGCGGCTAATTCAAAAACCGGACCCGCTCTCCAGTCACCCGGCGCGCGGTCATAGAGCGAACGAATCATCGCCAGGGTCGCCGGGTCGAGAGCAAGAATCATGTCCCAGAACGTAAGGAAGACCCGCGCAGTCGTCTCCGCGTCTGCCAGCGCCCTGTGGGGGCTGTCGTTGACTATCCCCATCTCTTCGCTGACCCACCCAAGCGAATGACTGGCCGCTGACGGCCTCAGGATTCGTGAGAGATCCAACGTGTCGAACACGGGTCCGGTCGGCATTACGCCGTTCGCGTTCAGGAATCCAAGGTCGAACTGATAATTCTGCCCCACCATCGGCAGGTCGCCTATGAATGCGGCAAGTTCGTCTGCTATCTCGGTGAACGGAGGCGCGCCAACAAGATCAGCGTCCGTGATGCCCGTTAGCACAGCAACAAAATCCGGGAGCGCATGACCCGGATTGACGAGTCGTTGGAACGTGTCGACGATACGGCCTTGCTCAAGCTTGACTGCGCCGACCTCAATAATACGATCGCTCTCGGCGTTCAGCCCTGTGGTTTCCAGGTCAAGCGAGACGAACGTCAGGGGAAATGGCGTGGTGTCCGACGCGCCTGCGGCAGTCATCCCACGCCTACTGCGGAAAGGTCGGCGGCCCGCTCATCCCAATAGGATATGTCGCTTCCCTTGAGCAGTGAGCCGGTGGGATAATAGCGGCCCTCCCGGATTTCCTCGATTAATTCCTCCACGTTGGAGACACGCCGTTCCGTAACGATTGCCCCGGAGCCAATGCCGGACGTGGAATGGGCGTCACTACCGCCGATACCGATGCGCCCGAGAACGCGCGCGACCTCCAAGGCAAAGAGATTCTCCTGAGCGTTATTGGCTCCGTTCACGACTTCCAACTCGTCCGTCAGTTTGAAGATTTGGAGGTCTGCAGCCTCCTCGACGCTGTACAACTTCGACCATCCGTTGATGCGCGGATCATCAAACATGCGGCGAAAGGGGTGCGCGGCGATCATTATGCCGTCCGACGCCTGGACAACTCGCCGGAGTATTTCGGCCCGGTGGATCCCGGACGAATACCCCGTCAGGCCGAAACAGGTGATGTGCCCAAGATCGGTGGAAACCTCCATGCCAGGGATAACGAGGAAGTCATGTTCCGCAGAGAACCTTTCCATCTGATAGGTGTCCCAGACGGTGCCGTGTTCGGTAACGCAGACACCATCCAATCCGACGGCCTTGGCAACCGTCACAAGATCCTGTGGCGAGAGGCCGCTATCGGACGAACCGACATTTGTGTGAAGGTGAAGGTCCAGTTTCATAACAACCTAAGGGTACTTGCATTCTAGCAGGAACGCGGCGACTGTCAGCGAACAGGACAGTCTCATTTAAGGCGGGCAATGCCGTGACTCGGGGCAGGATTTGGTCTTCCAGGCAGCATGGCGGCGGCGGGGCGCACTGTAGACGAATCAGGTAGGCTGTACGTGACAGAGGCGCTCTCACGGGAGGCTCGGATGTATCGCATTACGATTTCGACGAAAGAACACGGAACAATCCTCGACCAGGAATTGATGGGCTTCGTGCTGATTCGAAAGATGTTGTGTGAACACGAGGACCCCACGCATGAGCCTGTGATGAGCATGGAATCCCGCGGTGTAAACGGCTATGAACAGATTGGGCTGCTTGAATGGGCCAAGGCCGTGACAACGGCGGACATGGTCGCGGACATGGAAGAGGGCCCCGGCCTGGCCGATTACCCCAACTAGCGCACCGTATGAATTGGTGCCCCCAAGGGGACTCGAACCCCTGTCGGCGGCTTGAAGGGCCGCAGTCCTAGGCCACTAGACGATGGGGGCGTGACACCTTCGCCTCTTCCACTATAGCCGTAACACACCCTCCTTGTGCTATTCGCTACCACTGACATTCTTGCGACATCCCCCGATAATGGATGCATGAGAAATCGACCTATATCGGTCTTTCTGAATTCGCTTGGCATCTCCGGCGCGGAGCAGCAAGCCATTGCGCGCACAGTTCTTGAAGACGAGAGTTTCACCAACCGCCGCAAGACCAACATGGCTGTCCACAAAGAACCCGCCGCGGAAGAGTCACTCAGGCGGCGGCTGGCGCTTCACTGCGCCACCACGACCTGTCGCGACACGCTTGAACTCGAACAGGTCGACACGGAGTCCCCCCGCCAACTTCTCCTTGTGGAACGAGACGCCTGTGAGGTGTGCGGCGGTTCTGCCGACCGGCGCGCTTTGAATGAGATGGCGAGCGCGATGCAGGAGGGAGGCCTCTCCCGGATAGTCGTTGTTGGCGGAACAGACCAAAAGGCAGCGCGTATTCGGGAAATATCACCGGACTCAATCGAGTGGCGATTCGTTGATGGATTGAGAAACATCAATGAACGTAACGCCTCAAGCGACCTCCAGTGGGGCCACGTGGTCGTCATATGGGCGACAACCCCACTACCTCATCGCGTGTCGAATCTCTACAGCAAGAGCAGCCACACAATCACGGCCCCCACCAGCGGCATCGCCGCGCTCGCCCGTGAAGCCGCCAGGTTTGCCCGTGGCGGTTAGCCCGCGTAGCGCTCTCCTAGCGAAACAGCGCCTGATCTCCCACCGCGAAACCAAGTGACTCCGCAAGGCCGGCATTAATTTCCAGCGCGTACTGCGCAGGGGCGGCGCTCGGATAACTCCTGAGTTCAGAATCCGACACGCCTGGCTGCGGGTGCATCGTCTGGATATCCACAACGACGCCCTTCGCATCCATATAGAGGATATCCAGCGGAATCAGGGTGTTCTTCATCCAGAAGTTCAGCGTTCGCTCTGCAGAGAAAACGAACAGCATTCCCGCGTTTTCGGCGAGGCTCTCACGATGCATCAGGCCGAGCGCCCGCTCAGCCGGCGTATCCGCGATTTCCAGTACAAAGATGTGTCCCTTGAGGGATATCTCCCGGATCGATTCCGGATTCTCCACACCCTCAATGGCCAGAAATCCCTCTTCAAACGGTGACGGTGTGGGAGTGGCGGTGAGTGTGGGAGTTGCAGAGGGTGCTGCAGTGAGAGTTGGCGGGAGAACACGGATTTCCGGACGCCGGGAATCGGGTGACGACACGGGTGTTGAAGCGGCAAAGGAACTGCACGCCCCAAGAGTGAATACAACGAAGGCCGCAATAACGCCAAGAACGGCTATTGAGCGAGGACTCATTCACCCAAGGATACAGGACTCATTTGGTAGAATTGAATCAGGGTTGCTCACTGCATTCCCTGATTGGTGAGATGCTTCAGGCCAGCGTAGCTCAGGGGTAGAGCAGCGGTTTCGTAAACCGCAGGCCATCGGTTCAAATCCGATCGCTGGCTCCATGCCAAAAAGACAACGAGCCGCGCGTATGGCGCGGCTCGCCAGTCTTGCTTCTCTCCGGAGACAAAGTGGGTGGCCTCGTGGACCTTGAGAACCCGTTTTGCCCTCAAATCTCTTGATCAGTAAGAGTACCGAACAGTTCGTGTGCTAGAGTACGGTCGTAGCAGGTACGGATATTCACCATCTGTGTCGGCATGGATGATGCGATCGGCTCGTTTGAGCACAGGGGGGAGGTGGGCCGTTGAGTACGGATGACAGTGGTATGGAAACTCCCACCGACGAGAGCTCTACAACAAAGGCGGGGGCAAACAAGAAGGGTAATTTCTCATCTGTGGAGCAACACGTTCAAAAACGTGTTATGGACGGCCTCTTTGAACTCGTCCCGTTGCTTGTCACTATCGCCGCCGTTGCGTTCCTTGTGGGCTATGCAGACGGCCTGATCAGACCCCTCATACGACTATTGGGTCTACCGACACTCGACATCACTATCGGAGAGACTGATTTCAGTCTGAGCCTTGACTTCTGGGGGGTTGGCGCAATCGCTCTTGCAATCATCTTCTATCTGTTCGGCCTCCTCATCTCATTCACAGTTGGCCGCAAGGTTATGAACGGGTTCAACACTATTCTCGGCACCATCCCTATTGTGAAGGTCGTCTTTAACATGATGAGGCAGGCGATGGCCTCCATCAGCAATACCAAGACGAGCTTCAGCCGGGTTGTGTTCGTTGAGTGGCCGCGCGAGGGTATGGTTGCTCTCGGCTTCGTCACAGGGCGAATGTATTCCCCTGAAACGCATACGTCGGTGGTCAGTGTGTATATACCGACCATCCCAAACCCGACATCCGGCAACATGGCCTTCGTCTTCGAAGATGATGTTATCGAAACGAATCTCAATCCCGATGATGCGATGAGATTGGTCTTCTCAGGCGGTATTGTGCTCCCGCCGACGGTTAACCTTGCACGGCTTCCTGCCGATCTCGAGGACCACAGAGTCTCGGACCTTGTCGGCACGTTCAGGACATCCGCGCCGGATGTGGAAGCCGAATGGGATACGCCCGCGGTATCTCAGGAGATAAAGCCCAGGTCCTAACAGGCAACAACCAGGTAAAGACGCGTTTAGTCGTCTGCGGTAGTAACGGTCTCTGCCTGTTGGGCGGTATTTCCCTGCATCTGAGCAACCTCTTCCGCCGTGAGGTCCTTCACGGATTGCAATGGTATATCAATGTACATCTCGGTAAACTCATTCGGCGCTGATTCCACCGAGATGGATCCGCCATGCCGCTGGACGATGTCATTGGATATTGCGAGGCCGAGGCCGGTCCCCTTCTCAGGAGGCTTTGTCGTGAAGAATGGATTGAAGATCTTTTCCTTCACTTCCTCCGGCATTCCAACCCCGTTGTCACGGATCGTGACCCGTATCTTGTCTTCTTCGCGGCGCGTCTTTAGCCATACCATCGGGGTGTACTCTTTTTCCCGGCCTTCAGCAGCCAGGTTCTTGCGGCGGAGGTCCGTGGCATAGCACGCGTTCGCCACCATGTTGAGGAAGACACGGCCCAACTCCTGCGGTATCACTTCCACTGTACCGATGTTGGGATCATAGTCTTCTTCTGTCGTCACGTTGAAGTTGGCGTCAGTCGCGCGCTGGCTGTGATAAGCCAGACGATACTGCTGGTCAACAAGGATGTTCATATCGACGTGTTCCCATTCACCGGTATCACGGCCGATCTGGAGCATGTCATGAACGATGCGATTGGCTCTGTCCCCGTGGGACTTGATGCGCCCGAGATTGTCATGGAGATCACCCACGACCTCATCGACATAGGACCGCTGATCGTCTGACAGTTCAAATTTCGGATCGTCGAGGATTTCTTTGAGCTCATCGACGAGTTCTTGAGACGCCTCAGAGAAGTTATTCATAAAGTTGAGCGGATTACGGATTTCGTGGGCGACGCCGGCCGTTAACTCGCCCAGCGCGGCGAGCTTCTCTCTCAGGACAATCTGTCCTTGAGCCTGCCGCAATTCACCCAAAACCCCCTCAAGCTCTTCATTCTTATCCTGCAATTCATTGGCGAGCTGCTCAACGAGGTTCAGCCGTTGAACCTCCAACGCGTGCCTCCGAAAGACCTCGAGTGCGGACGCCATGACCGCGACTTCATCCTGGCCGCCAATATCGACAGATGATTCCAGATCACCCTCAGCCATGCTTTGCATACGGTTGGATAGAGTGTTCAAGCGCCGCAGCAGAATGCGACCAATGAATAACCAGATCACTAACAATGCCCCAACCACGCTCAACGCCGTAATCACGACCAGTAGGATTCGCCCGGTGCGTATTGCCTGGTCAGAGGCTGCCGTAGCCGTCACGGTTCCCTGCTGTGACGCTATGACAAGCCCGTCCACTTCAGCCAACAACTCAATGGAAAGGGCGCGGTTATTTTCGAGAAGCTGCCGCTGAGCATTTGCAATCTGGAGTGATTGCAGTACGACATCATAGATTCCGTCCTCGCTGAGACCCAGGGCAAAGAATTCGCTCAGGATAGGTTGAGCCTGTTCATGAATCTCCGTCCCCGCAAGGAAACCCAGATTGCGCTCAATTCTGCTCGTCGCTGCCTCAAACTCGGCTCTGAAGGAATCTACGAGCCTGGGGTCAGTCGCGGTGAATGCGCTGGCCAACTGTTCACCGCCGATCTTGACGTCGGACTGAATCTCGACAAGGCGCCGATACCTCTCGACCTGCTCTTCTGAGAAATGTTCGAGCCTTTGGGCCTGATTCTGATCGATGCCAGGAAAGCCGGTCATGATGAAGAAGAGTTGATCGTCTATAGCCGGAACGAGGACGCTGTTCAACTCCACTCCCAGACTGGTGAGCCTAATCTGGTGGGCGCCCTGTTGGTCAATCAATTCAAATGTGCCGTCCGTTTGCGCAGCAATGGAATCAATGTTTGAGAGAAGGGTGTTCGCGTAATCCCTGATTACACGGATACGCTCGGGGTCAACGTCGGGCTGGGCTTCCAGCGCGGCCATTTGGGCCTCGAACTCGTCATAGGCAAAGTCGATTTCCCCGACGACCCGCAGAAATTCCTGCCTGTTGTCCGCCGCTGTCAGACTTGGAGCGGCGGCGACGAGAGTCTGCCCATATTGCGCGATGCCGAATGCGGACGCCAGTTCCGGCACGCTGCCCTCATTCACTTGATCCTGTGCATCGTTGATGCTATTGAACGAGAACCACGCTACCAAGCTGGCCAACAAGGTGAGCATGACCGCGCCGCCAATACTGATATACAACTGCGTCGCAATGCGTATGCGTCCCAGGATTCTTCCCCGAACCCCTTTCACGGGCGGGGCATGCCATTGATCCGGCTCCAAGTCCTGTCCGTCACCGTCACCAGGGGTTGATTGCCCTCGCCTCCCCGGCAACAGTCCGAGAATCGCTCCGACCTCGGGAATCTTCATGATGCCGACTCCACCAGCGTTTCAACGGGGTGATATGCACCATCAGTGCCAATCACGGTGAGGTAAACCGCGTCTGAGCCCTGGTTGTCATTTTCCCCGAATTGCAGCCTGAATCCGTCGATACTGAGCAAGCGCGCATTTTGCAATGAGCGCAGGAAACATTCCCGATTCATTTCCTCTCGGCAAGCCGCAACGCCCGTGGCAGCAAGCCTGCCTGCAATATATCCTTCAAGTGAATAGACGTTGGCCTCCGCGTTCTCATCATACGCGTGAAGGGCATTCTCAAAGGTCAGGACAATCTGTTCAGTTTCCCTGGTTATCAGGGGCATCACCTGTGTGGCATACACTCCTGCGCCGCTGTTTCCCAACTGTTCCAGCAGGCGGTTGTTACCCGCCACGGAAACCGTGTAGAACTGCGTGTGCAGGCCGGTCCGGTTAGCCCACTTGATCATTGCAACTACAGGCTCAAACGTCCCAATCAGCAGTACGGCTTCCGGGTGGGCCGGCGCAATGTCCAGCAAGGCTGACTTGATTGCATTTGTATTCGCGGTGTAGAGCCCCACCGCAGCGGGTTCCATGTCGTGCGCTCTCAACGCCTGGCGCGCTCCCGCGTAACCGCTCCGCCCAAAGGCATCATCCTGGTACAACAAACCAATGCGTGTTGCCCCGCGTCTTTCAATAAGATAGTCAATCACCGCCTGCGTCTCCTGTTTATAGGAGGCGCGAAGGTTTATCACGTTGTCCGGCGCTCCCTCGCGCAGGAATTCCGCGCCTGTGTACGGGGCGATGACCGGAATCCCTTCCTGCGCCGCTATGGGCAGAACCGCGCGCACTGTTGGAGTACCGGCAGAGCCAAGAATCGCAAAGACCTGTTCCTGTTCAATGAAACGGTCTATATTCCCGAGCGCCTTTGCCGGATCGTAGTCGTCATCCAGTGTGATGAGGCTGAGCTTGCGTCCGTTCACTCCACCGCGAGAGTTAATCTCGTTGAATGCAGCCTCGATCCCTATTTGGAGGCTTGTCCCAACCTCCCCGAAATCGACAGATTGTCCGAACACAACCTGATCACGTGTGACACCCGGTGTTTCAACAGTCTGATCCGGCGTTGCTTCAGGCTCCGGTGTCGAGACCTCAGATTGCTCAAGGAGGCCGATTTCCGGCAGGCAAGCACCCAGCAACGCCACGGCTCCGAAAGCCACGACAAACGCTATTCGGGCTAGCTTGGGATTTACCATTCCAGCCTCGCTGCTAAAGCTTGGCGACCAACTTCATCCTGTTCTTATTATCTGCCCGACTGTAGGAAACGTCATCCATGATTGTTCGGACAATGTGGATACCCCATCCGCCGATTCGACGATCCATCATCGGCCCCTCGAGGTCAGGCTGAGGCGCATCACTGATTGGGTTGAAAGGCCGCCCATCATCGACAATCTCTATCGTAACTTTGGCGTCCTCTGTCTTCACGGACAAATCGATATAGTGAATCTCCTCATCGGTATAGCCATAGTTCATGATATTGAGGGTCAGCTCTTCAAGAACCAGGTTGATCTTGTAAACCAACTCAAGCGGCCACCCGCTCTCCTCAGCAAGTTCTTCTATGGCGGCAGTAATGCGGTCCAACTCATCATGCTTGGACTCAATGGTCATGGAGATGTTCACAGTGACGTCCTAGTCGTCCCTTCGCAGCACGAGACAGGTGATGTCATCATGCTGTGCCGCGGACCCTGCAAATTCCTTGATCACATCGATCACGGCAAGGGCCGTGCTCTCAGGGTCTTTGGGCGGCGACTGCGCAAAGTAATCACGGACCCGCTGTATGCCCATCGGCTCCTGGGCTTCGTTCATGGCCTCGGTGACGCCGTCCGTCACGAAGATAACGCTGTCACCGGGCGCAAGATCGACACTGTTCTCCATGTATTCGTATTCCGGCGCAACACCCAGAACGATGCCCTGGGTAAGGGGAAGCTCTTCGGATGAGCCGTCCGCACGGACGAGCAAAGGCGGATTCTCCCCGCCGCTGGCATAGGTCAGTCGGCCGGACCGGGGATCGAAGACGGAATAAAGGACGGTGACAAACATGCCCGTTTCATTGTCTTCAACCAGGAGGCTGTTTACTTCAGTGAGGACTTCACCGGGATGCCCTTTACCCACGGCTGCGCCCTTGAGCAAGGTGCGAGAGGACATCATGAAGAGGCCCGCGGCAACTCCTTTGTCAGACACATCCGCCACTACCAGTCCGATGCGGTCGAACTGGAGGCGCATCAAGTCGAAGAAATCACCTCCGATGTTCCTCGCCGGGCGCATGGTTCCATAGACTGAATAGCCGGCGCCGGTCGGGAAAACGGTTGGCAGGATAGACTGCTGCATGTTCTTTGCGACATCCAACTCATTTTGGATGGCAACCAGGCGATCCCGAACGCTCAGGGCGTCTCGCAGTTCCTGGATATGCCGCAGCGTTCGATCAATGGTAACCCGCAGATCGTCGAAGTCCACCGGTTTGGTAATGAAGTCGAACGCGCCGCGATTCATCGCGGTTCGAATATTCTGCATGTCTCCATAGGCGGAGATGATGACGGAGCGGACATTGGGCTTTGCTTTCGGAATCTCCTGGAGGAGGGTAAGCCCGTCCATCTGGGGCATATTGATGTCTGACAACACCATATCGATGTCGTCGTCGTTCTCTAATTCCTTAAGGGCTTCTACGCCGTTCTGGGCGAATACGAAGCTGTAGCGACCTGATCGAATCTCCCGACGCATTCGCTGACGGACGAGCGGCTCAAGATCAGGCTCGTCATCAACGACAAGAATTTTGTAGCCTTGTTGATCGTCCTGGAGTTCTTCAGTCTGCTCGGTGTTTTCACTGGAAACGTCAGTGGTCATGAGCCTCCCTCAAGGCGTTCCGTTGAACTGAAAACAGGCCGAACCATTACTGCATGGGCCCATGGCCCTGCCCAATTCACTTTGAGATAGCTGCGGCTGCCTCGGCCCGTGTCTCATGGATCGCGATAATGTTGTCGAATCCACTGATCTTGAAGACCTCGCGAATAGGCTCTGTCAGTGAGCACAAAGCCAATTGTCCTCCTTGACGCTGGAGAGTCTTGGCTGTCAGCAAGATCACTCGCATCCCTGCGCTGCTGATATACGACACGTTCTCGAAATCGATAATCAGAGCCTTGTCCTCGGGCTGAATTACGTTCTCCAGCGCAGCCTGGAATTCCTGCGCGCTCCCACTGTCTATCCTACCCTCCGTCTTGGCGACGACGGTTACCTGGTCTCTCTCAGCATCGACTTTCAGCACGGTAACCTCCCACGGTACCCATATGGATTATCGGTAGTATGCCATACCGCAGACTACTCGACTAGCAATCTTACCAGTTGTCATCCTTTCTACCACACGAATCAGGCCTAATCATGCCGCTAGTTGCCGATTGCTGCAAATCGATCAACCCGGATTCGCCCGACAGGTTCAAACTGTCGCATAATGAACGAACCGGTTTTATGCCGAAGTGGCGGAATGGCAGACGCGACGGTCTCAAACACCGTTGGGGGCAACCCCGTGTCGGTTCGACTCCGACCTTCGGCACCAATTGAGACGGTCTGGGGGTGCCACCTCTCCGTTCTCAGAGTGAATGGGCGCGGCACACGGCTTTGCCCGGTGGTGCAGTGGTAGCACAGGGGACTTTGGATCCTCTGACCCAGGTTCGAATCCTGGCCGGGCAGCCATAACGACAACTCGATCACGGGAGGTTCAGCATTACTTCGGAACGCGATTCCGGTCGGCCACGGGCACTGGTGACAGGCGGAGCGGGATTCATCGGTTCGCGACTCGTCAAGCGCCTTGCCAGTGACGGCTGGCAGGTCGCCGTCGTTGACGATCTCTCGTCTTCGCCGATCAATGACCGGGAATCGTCCACCATCCCTCTTCACAAACTGGATATCGCCGATCCTGCCCTCGCAGATGTTCTTTCGGAACACCAACCGGAAATCGTCTTTCATCTCGCTGCCCAAGTCTCGGTTGCCCGCTCAATGCGCGAACCGGATTTGGACGTTCATACCAACATCGTTGGCGGCATCAATCTTCTCCAGCAGTGCGTCCGATTCGGCGTTAGGCGCGTCGTGCTGTTTTCGACCGGAGGCGCTCTCTATGGCGAGCCCGAGTACCTGCCCTGTGATGAGGCGCACCCTATCAAGCCGCTCTCCGTCTACGGAGCGAGCAAGCACGCGCTGGAGCAGTACACGCGCGTCATTGCCAAGACGAACGGCATTGACCATACGATCCTACGCCCCGGCAACGTGTATGGCCCGGGACAGGATCCACACGGCGAGGCCGGCGTCGTTGCGATCTTTGGCTTGAAAATGCTGGCCGGTGAAGATGTCACCATCTACGGCAACGGCGAGCAGGAGCGTGATTACGTTTACGTTGATGACGTCGTGAACGCGACCCTCACCGTCGCACGCTCTGACGCGGCGCGGGGGGGCGTCTACAACATTGCCAGCGGCTCTCCAACATCCGTCAACGGTATTTTTGCCCTGCTTGCAGCGGAAACAGGGTATGAACGCGCACCTGTCCACGCGCCAGAACGGCCGGGCGACGTGAGCCGCATTTACCTGGACACTTCCAGGGCGCGAGATGAGCTTGGCTGGACGCCGGAGATCGACCTGCGTGAGGGCATCACTCGAACCGTCGCCGCCCTCCGTCACGCCCCTCGTTCGCCCTGAGCGTAGAGCACTGCCTCCCCTACACGTCTTTCCCGCACAATCGGTAACCTATATCGTGAATCAAACACAACAACCTTCACGTCCACCGACTTTGAAACTTGAGTACTTCAACTGACATGTCTTCATCTATCCCGCCAGCCGGGCAGCCCACTGCCCTCTTGCAGAAACTGCATGACGGCGAGTTCGTGACGACGGTGGAAGTCCATCCGCCGCGCGGATTCTCGCTTGATCGCACGCTAGCCAGCCTCAAGGCGCTCATGGAAAAGGTCCACATCGATGCATTCAACGCGACTGACGTGCCATTAGCGCAGGCCCGTATGAGCGCAATCACGTTGAGTGTCCTCTTGCAGCGGCACACGGGAGTGGAGGCGATCCTGCACACTGCCACACGGAATCGGAATGTCCTTGCGCTGCACTCGGACCTCATCGGGGCGCATGCCCTGAATGTACGGAACGTGTACGTCTTTCGCGGTGATAACCCCTCAATCGGCGACTATCCGGACGCAAGCAGTCTTTCCGATGTGACGTCCTCACAGTTGATCAGCGCTCTCAGCCGTCTGAACGCGGGCGCGGAAGTTGCGGGTCACACGCTGTCGGAGCCTGCCTCATTCGCGATCGCCTGCGCTCTAAGTCCCAACGCGCCCCACGTGGACGAAGAACTCGCGAGCCTGAAGCGCAAGGTTGATGCCGGAGCGCACTACATCATGACGCAAACGGTCTTTGATCCTGAGCCGGTGCGGCGATTTCACGACCTGCTTGGCGGATTTCCCTTACCCGTCGTGCTCAGCGTGCTCCCGCTGCAGAGCGCGCGCCACGCGGAGTTTCTCCACAACAACGTCCCCGGCATGGTGATTCCTGAACCGATACGGCGGAGGCTACATGCGGCGGGGGACAACGGCCGCGCGGAAGGGGCGGCTATCGCTCGCGAACTTATCGAGGAAACGCGCGGGATGATTGCCGGCGTCTACATGATCCCGTCATTCGGACGCTATGACGTGGTAGCAGACGTATTGGCGGATGATCCGCCGATTACAGGTGCATGACCGTGTGGACGGGGTAGTCCCCCAAACGCGCGCGTCCCGGTAAGTCTGCCAGTTCGATCAGGACTGTCGCCCCAACCGTCACTCCACCCGCCTTGTGAACGAGGTCCTCTGCCGCTTTCAGTGTCCCGCCCGTCGCGAGCAGATCATCCACCAGGACGGCGCGCTGCCCCGGCTGAATGCCGTCCTCATGTATCTCGACAGTGGTTGATCCGTACTCCAGCGCATACTCGACGCTGATTGTCTTGTGGGGCAGCTTGCCGACTTTGCGAACGGGAGTAAGGGGCACATCCAACGCCCGTGCCATTGGTGCGCCGAACAGATATCCACGAGCTTCGACGGCGACGATGACATCCAGCGGCATGGTTCCGGCGGCCTGCGTCATCCTGTCAATCGCCCAGGCAAAAGCCTCCGGATTATGCAGCAGGGGTGTGATGTCACGAAACAGGATCCCTTGTTCAGGAAAGTCCGGTATTTCACGGATCAGGTGCTCGTAGCTCGTTACGCTTCCCGCGCCCGACATTGTGCCCCCCTGACGTTCCCCCTGTGTATCATCCATCCTGTCACGTAGATGATATTTGGCACAAGGCATTTCGGGGGACCGATGACGAATTCACAAGGCAACGCCGCAACTGAGGCATGGGAATGTGTGGTGCTCGCAGCCGGCAAGGGATCACGGATGCGGACCTCATTTCCCAAGGTCCTGCACCACGTAGGCGGAATCTCAATAATTCAGCGAGTCCTGGACAGGCTTGACGAGGCGGGTTTCGCACAGCCCCTCATCGTGCGGGACTCGTCACCCGCCTTACTGGAGGCCATGGGCATCACTCATCGATTCGTCGTACAGCCTCAGACTGATGGCACCGGCGGGGCGTTGAGGGCAGCGATAGCCGGCGCCAACTCTGATTCCAGCTCCCTGCTCATCGTCAACGGTGATCTGCCGCTGATTACGGCTGAATCCTTGATGACACTCAGGAAATCTCACGAATCCGCGGACGGTTCTGTCGTTACTTTTTTCACCATGCGGACATCAAATAGCGCGGATTACGGGCGGATTCTACGTAATCCGGACGGAAAGGCGGCGGAAATTGTGGAGGTCGGGGACTCGCGGTATGAGGACGCGCCGACGGAGGGGAATGCAGGGGTGTACGCCCTCGATCTTGCATGGGCGCGGACGGCGGTGGACCGCCTGCCCTTGCACGAGAACGGCGAGTATTACATCACTGACCTGGTCAAGCTGGCGGTGGCAGACGGACGTGGCGTGGAGACAGTGATAATCGATGCCGATGAGGCAATCGGGGTGAACACGCTGGTGGATCTGGCGGAGGCGGAGCGGGTGGCGCAGCGGCGGACGCTGGAAAGGCTTATGCTGTCCGGCGTCATCATCAGGGACCCGGCATCGACGTACATCGATGACACCGCGAGCATCGCGGCGGACACGGTCGTTCATCCGAATACGCATATCACGGGCACGTCTGTTATCGGCGCAGGGTGCGAGATTGGGCCGGACACGCACATCGCTGATTCGGTAGTCGGCGAGGGCTGCGTCGTCCGTGGCTCGTGGCTGGATGAGGCCACGCTGGAGGACGGCGTCTCCGTGGGGCCGTTCGCGCGGCTGCGACCGGGCACGCATATCGGCAATGATGCGCACATCGGGAGCTTTGGGGAGATCAAGGCGAGCCGGATTGGCAGTCGGACGGCGATGGGTCATTTCGGGTACGTGGGCGACGCCGAAATCGGGGACGACGTGAACATCGGCGCGGGCGCGGTGACGTGCAATTTCGACGGGCAGGACAAATACTTGACGACGGTTGGCGACGGCGCGTTCATCGGCAGCGGCTCCCTGCTGGTTGCGCCCGTGGAGATTGGGGATAAGGCGTACACGGCGGCGGGGTCCGTCGTGACACGGAATGTGGCAGAAGGCACGACGGTGGCAGGTGTTCCGGCGGAGGAGATCAGGCGGTGAGGTGGGGTGACCCTTCGACAGGCTCAGGGTGAACGGGGGGTGGAATCACCCTCACCCTAGCCCTCCCCCATCAAGGGGGAGGGAATCAAGATAGCAGGCCTATTAGGGCGCCGAGGGTCACGACGATTCCGGCGGCGGCAGCGAATCGCGCGAGTGTGACACGGCTCGCCCATGTGAGGATGGCGCGGATGGCGACGGTTCCAACGATTGCCGCAGTCATCAGCGCCACGACGGCAGTCCAGCCGCCGATTGTGTCGGATGTACTGACGGCCAGCAGACCCGCGCCGATGCTCGCCGGTATGCCCATGAGAACACTGAGCACGACGGCCTCGCGGTGACTGCAATCCCGCGCGAGCAGCACGGCGACGGTCAGGCCGGTTCGGCTAAGGCCTGGAATGACGGCAAGCGCCTGCGCGACACCGGCGATTATCGCGTCCCTGGGAGTGACATCATCCCTGCCCCGCTCGCCTTGCCACAGTCCACAGCGGATGGTGAATGCGGTGGCGATCATGGCGAGGCCGATGAGCAGCATCGCGACGCTGCCCAACAGGTCTGCAATCTCGCCCAGGATGAGGAAGAGAGGCACGCCGACAATCGCGGTGACGAGCGTGCTGAGGACGAGGAACGTGATGGGGGCGGAGAGCCGGAGGGGGGCGGCAAGGGATTCGCGGGCCATTGCGGCGATTTCGCCTCTCATGGCTATGGCTGCGGACAGAGCTGTTCCGGCGTGCAGCCACAGGGCAATGGCAATGGCGTCCGAGGGCGAGGCGTCCTCAATCCACGTGGAAACGAGGGCAACAACCCCCTGCGAGCTGACGGGAATCCACTCGGTAATTCCCTGGATGATGCCAAGCAGCAACGCGGACGATTCGGACACGTAAACCCCCTAGATAATTGTAGGGGGGACTTTCTCCCGTTCGCCCTTCGACAGGCTCAGGGTGAACGGAAAGGGTGCTCGGGGTTTTAGGCAGGGTATGATTTGGGGGAGGGAATGACGGGGCATGGTTGCATTCCGAGATCAAGATTCCCGCTTTCGCGAGAATCACGGAGGCGATTGCTGACTTATGTGCGGGATTATGGGGTATACGGGGCATCGGCAGGCGATGCCGATTGTGCTCGATGGGTTGTCGCGCATCGAGTACCGGGGCTATGACAGCGCGGGCATCGCGATCCTCGGCCCGTCCGGCGTGTTCGGCACGAACAAGGCGGTCGGGAAGCTGGATGCCCTGCGCGCCGACCTCGAGGGCTCGTTCGTCTCGGGGTCGCTGGGGCTGGGGCATACGCGATGGGCGACGCACGGCGCGCCCTCCCTGGCCAACGCTCATCCCCACATGGACTGCACAGGCCGGGTGGCCGTCGTGCAGAACGGCATCGTCGAGAATTACAGCACACTCGCCGCGCAACTCGTCTCCCGCGGACATCGGTTCATGTCGCAGACGGACACGGAGGTGCTGCCGCACCTGATCGAGGAGGCGCTGGATCGCGGGCTTGATCCCGTCGAGGCGGTGCAGTCGATCCTGCCGGACATGCACGGGGCGCTGGTTTTTCTCGTCGCGTGCGCCCAGGAACCGGACACGCTGATCGCAGTTCGGGCAGGCAACGCGGGAGGGCTGGTTGTCGGCGTGGGCGACGGCGAAATGTACGCCGCGAGTGACCTCCCTGCCCTTGTGCCGCTCACACGTCAGGCGATGCCGCTGAACAACGGGGAGATCGCCGTGCTGCGGCCGGACGGCGTGGAGGTCTCAACGCTGGATGGCGAGCCCGTTTCGCGTGAGTTCACGGAGGTGACGCGCGACCCGCTTCGGGCGGCTAAGGGCATGTACAAGCACTTCATGCTCAAGGAGATCATGGAGCAACCGCAGGCGCTGACGGACGCGCTGCGGGGGCGGGTTGATTTGGAGTCCGGGCGGCTGGAACCCGACTACGGCGCCGGGCTGTCCGAGCGGCTGGCGGCGGCCAAGCGCATCATCCTGACAGGGTGCGGCTCAAGCTATCACGCGGCGCTTGTGGGGCGGCATTATTTCGAGACGCTGGCGGACGTACCCGTGGAGGCGGAGTTGGCGTCTGAACTGCGCCACCGAAATGCGCGGATGGGCAAGGGAGACCTGTTCATCGCGATCACGCAATCCGGGGAGACGCTGGACACACTCGCAGCGCTGGAGCACGCATCAAGCCTCGGCGCAGACTGCGTGGCGGTGACGAATGCGCTGGACAGCGAGGCGGCGCGGATCGCGTGTGAGACGATGGACATGCGGTCCGGGCTCGAGGTGGGTGTCGCGTCGACGAAGAGTTTTACGTCGGCAATCATTTGCCTGTATCTGCTGGCAATCGATGCAGCGGCAGGACGTGGGGTGATGGATGAGGACGAAGTGAGCCGCCATCTGTTGGACCTGGAGCGACTACCGGGCATCGTGAGCGAGATGCTGGAACGCGGGGATGTGATTCGAGCGGCGGCTGAACGCCTGACGGCCAATGAGAATTGCCTATTGCTGGGGCGGGGCCCGCTGTACGCCATCGCGCTGGAGGGCGCCCTGAAGCTCAAGGAGGTCACGTATATCCACGCGGAGGGCAGCGCGGGGGGCGAGATGAAGCACGGGCCCATCGCCCTGATCGATCAGTCGATGCCGACAATTGCGCTTGCGCCGGAGGGCGGCTTGCGTGACCGTATGGCGATCAATATCTCTGAGATACGGGCGCGCGCGGGGCACGTGGTGGGCGTGCTGACGGACGGCGACGATGAGCTTGGCGGGCAGGCGGACGAGGCGATCTTCATGCCGGAGACGCCCGCTCACCTGGTTCCGATTGCGGCGACGGTGCCGCTGCAGATGCTGGCGTACGAGATTGGACTGCTGCGCGGGGCGGACATCGATCAGCCGCGGAATTTGGCGAAGTCCGTCACTGTTGAGTGATTTGAAAGTTCGCGATCACGCTGGAATGGTGAAAGTGTAGGCATTCCGCGTTCCGGCTTTGGTTGCAAAGATGTGCGGGAGGTAGTGGAGCGGGGGACGGGAATTGAACCCGCGACAACCTGCTTGGAAGGCAGGAGCTCTACCACTGAGCTACCCCCGCCGGCTCTGATGATGAAACGACATTAGCATTGTACGCGATGATAGGAAAAACATACGCGGGAATGCCGCTCATAATGATCATCCTCGCGATGGCGGTCATCGGCCTGACCGCGTGCGACAACGAAGCCGCGCCTTCACTGTCCGTAACGCCATCACCGGAGCCGCAGGGCGAAACAAATGGCGTTCCCGGAGAAGGCGCGGACGAATACGTACCTTTGCTGAGCAGAACCCCCACGCCGGAGCCCCGGGGATCTCCATATGGCGTTCCCGAAGAAGCCAAGGACATCTACACGGCCATTAGCGCAGGAAGTCACCACACGTGTGCCGTGCGGGAGGGCGGTTCGGTCGTGTGCTGGGGCTCAATCGAGCCGGATGATCAGGCAATACCGCAGGGCGATTTCGTTAGCGTGAGCGTCGGATACGGTCATAGCTGCGGCCTGACAGATCGAGGCACCCTCAAGTGCTGGGGCAGGAATGATTTTGGCCAGGCTTCTCCACCGGACGGCCAGTTCATCGCAGTTAGCTCCGGAGGATCCCACACATGCGGCATCAGGGACGACAATTCAGTCGTCTGCTGGGGGGACGATTCATCCGATCAATCATCCCCGCCGGACGGCCAGTTTACATCGATCAGCGCCGGATATGACTACAATTGCGGTGTCAGAGATGACAACTCCGCCGCCTGCTGGGGCAGCAATTCACGCAGCCAAGCCTCTCCGCCGGGAGGCCAGTTCTTGGCGGTCAGCGCCGGAACGTACCACACATGCGGCATCAGAGACGACAACTCTGTTGTGTGCTGGGGAGCCGATCGGGGTGCCACGCCGAATGGCCAATTCACATCACTCGGCGCAGGTTCCCGGGGCACTTGCGGACTGAGAATCGATGGCACAATTGTTTGCTGGGGAAACAGCGGCCACGCGCTACGCCTTCCACCCACAGGCGAATTTACTTCGCTCAGCGTTGGAAGCTACCATGCCTGCGGCCTGAGGAAAGGTGGGACGATTGCCTGCTGGGGACAAGACCTATACGGCCAGGCATCCCCGCCGGGTCTGCCATTCATCTCAGTTAGCGTGGGGGAGAGTCAGGTTTGCGGAATCAGAGTTGACAACTCTCTTTGGTGCAGACGCTCAGGACGCTCAGTCCATGACAATGCCCCAGAAGGCGCTTTTCGCTCGGTCAGCGCCGGCGGAGGCGCGACTCTCTACAGGAGCATATACATGAGTTGCACAAACGAACCTTGCCCGACACCCTTCCCCAGGCACCAGTATTTCTTGCACAACTGCGCTGTACGGATGGACAGGTCCGCCGTTTGTTGGGAGGCTAATACTTTAGCCAAGATTTTCGCCCCGGCAGGGGCATTTCAATCAGTAAGCGCGGGGGGCGCCCACAGTTGCGGGGTACGCAGCGACGGATCAGTGAGTTGTTGGGGCAACAACGACAGCGGTCAATCTTCGCCGCCACCCGGCGCTTTCCTATCTGTGAGCGCGGGATGGGGCAGCGATGCTGACGCGGGATGGGGCACTCAGGATGAAATCATCAGCCATACCTGCGGCGTGCGTGAAGACGGGTCCGTAGACTGCTGGGGCAGCAACGCCTACGGACGCACATCGCCCCCGGACGGCACCTTTAAGTCGGTCAGCGCCGGTCGGAGCCACACATGCGGAGTCAAGAAAGACGGCAGCATCGCTTGCTGGGGCGACGACTCATTTGGCCAAGCATCGCCTCCGGCCGGAGTCTTCGCAACGGTCAGCGCCGGAGACACGCACACCTGTGGGCTTCGAGCAGACGACGTGATTGTATGTTGGGGCGACAATAGCTATAGTCAAGCTTCTCCCCCGGAAGGCGCCTTCATCGCCATGGACAGTGGCAACTTGCAGGCCTGCGGGGTAAGAGAGGACGGCTCGCTCGTCTGTTGGGGAGCCTTCCCAATGATCATGCCCGTGGCAGGCGGCTAAGGTTCCGCGGCGCGACCAGGCTACTCTCTGACCCGGGAGCGGGGGCCGAAGGGCTCGGGCTGGAAGGGGCCGTCGCGCACTTGCAGGAAGGCGCGGAGGCCGCCCTCTTTCTGGGCGTCCATCATCTCGCGTTTGAAGTCCTCGCGCTGTGAGCTCTGGACATGGGCGGAAAGCTCATCATTCAGGATGAGCGCGTTGCGGAGGCCCATCATTTCGAGGCCCATTGTTGCGACATAGAGGTTAATCTTGACCGTCTCCGGCGAGACGAGCGCGATGCGCTCCACGACACGGAAGCAGTGCTCAAGCAGGTCGTCACCCGGAACAACCTCGTTCACGAGGCCGATGCGGAGGGCTTCTTGCGCGTCAATGTGGTCGCCTGTGAGGCCGTAGCGGAGGGCGTGCTTGTAGCCGGCGTTGAGCGTCCAGAAGAAGTTGGTGTTGGAGATCATGCGGATTTCCGGCTGGGCGAAGACTGCCTCTTCCGCCGCGTAGGTCATGTGAGAGGCGAGGGCATACCAGGAGCCGCCGCCCATGCACCAGCCGTTGACTGCGGCAATGACGGGCTTGGTCAGTTCCCAGATCTGGAGGAGTTTTTGCGTCTCGTCGCGGGATCGGTCGCGCCAATCATCCAGAAGCGCCGCGACGCTCGTGCCCTCAGGCAGTCCGTACGGCCAGACCGTTGGGCCGCGGCCTGCGCCAATGTCGTAGCCGGAGGAGAAGGCGCGGCCTGCGCCTGTAAGCACGATGGCGCGGACTTCAGGGTCGTTTTCCGCCTCGGTTAGCGCCTCGGAGACATCGTGCTCCAACTGGCGGCTGATTGCGTTGAGTGTTTCGGGTCGGTTCAGCGTAATCAGGACGCCGTTGCGCTGCTTCTCATAGAGGACGGTCTCATAGTTAGGCATTGTCTGGCTCTCTTTCTGTTACGGGGTCGTTTTCCTCATGGTAGCAAAGGGGACGGGGCGGGGCGCAATGGAGACTTTAGATTCTTCGGCGCGCTAAGGGTGACGTGGGGCGCTGCCCCAACAGCTATCCCGTCGCCCCTCAGGGCGGGGGCGGCTGCGCAGGCGGGCCATCCGGGTGATCGTAGGCGCCGATCTCAACGTAGTAGTCCCGTAGTTCGTTTGCGTCATCCACCAACATAGGCAATTCCACGCCCACTGCTATTCCTTCCATGTCTTCAGGAACTATGCGCCCTCCGTATTCATTGATCCGCTCCTCGTTGGCCTCCTCAACCGCCTCGGTGAAATCAGACAACTCCATCTCGATTCGTGAGCGGTACGCCTCATAGTCGTTGCGCCTCCAGTAGTCTCTAAAGGGATGGACGGCAATCACCGTGCCATCCTCCTGCTGCTCCACATCCCATGTGTCGAAGACCTCCCATACCTCTACTGAAGTGTCAACTGACGGGCCGAGGAACAACATTGCCTCCCTGCCCTCAATCCCCCCTGTCGGTATGCTCATACTTAAGTTGAGTTCCCCTCCTTCAATGAGCACCTGCTCGAAAGAGCTTCGCAACTCTTCCACGACTTCTTGTTGAGTAGTGAACCAGTAGTTCTTTCGCAAGACCAGTACCGCTAGAGTGGATGGCCCGGACCCGAGAATATAGTCATTCACTCGCACATCGGCGTAGCACTTGACCGATCTTTCCATGTCGATGAAGGCCAAACTCTCGCTGTGAGGGGGTGGACGGAAGAGCTTGTCGTTAACATTGCAGCGCACTGTGCCAGGGAGATAGGTGCCCCGCAATACCAAGTGCGCTATGGACACCGTAGTGCCATTGTCGCCAAGAGAGAATGCAATGCCCAGGGGCTCATCGCTAAAGACTACTGAGCCATGAACAGACACCCAAGGTGCGCCAGGCTCACATGGATCTACTGAGGAGCCTTCTACCGGCGTGCAGGGAGGTATCTCCTTCTCAAGGTACCCGGTGTAGGGATCGCTGTCGCAGGAGGACAACAAGACTACTGCCAACACAGCCAGTGTGAGGACGCTCCTCCAGTCGGCACCCAGTCGGTTAGGCAGGTCGCTCATGGGCACCAGTTTATGCAGTCGGCTTAGGTGTGCAACTCCCCAGCAACAGGTTGCCTGATGTAACGGAGTTTATGGATTCTTCGGCGGGCTAAGGGTGACGTGGCGTGCTGTGGTGAGGTTTACCCTTCTACAGGCTCAGGGTGAATGGGGATGGGTGGAGAGGGCGAGGGCTTCGATGATTTCACCGGTAGCGGCGGTGCCGCCGAGAATGAGATCGACGATGCGGAGTGTGGGCTGTTGAAGGTCGGGCGCCCATGACGCGGTGCCGTCCGAGGCCACGATGACGTCAAGATCACGGACGTTGGCGTCGAATGCGGTGTGAAGGACGCAGGCGTAAGTGATTGTACCTGCGAGGATGACGGTGCGGATGCCGCGGCGGCGCAGGGCGGTCTCCAAATCAGTGCCGAAGAACGCTGAGAAACTGCGCTTCGTGACGACATATTCGCCATCGTGCGGGGCAAGGGCATCGTGGATATCCGCGCCCCACGTGCCGGGCATGAGGGCGGGGCCGCCGGGAGCATCGGCCACTGCGCCAAAGGTCTGCGCAACAACGCTGTGGATGAGGTGGACGGCGTCGGGGGAGTCGTCGCGCTCAATGCGAGTGTGGACGATGAAGAGGCCGGCGGCGCGGGCAGACTCAAGGAGCGACTGCATGGGCGGGATGCCGTCAATCACAAGCTGCGGATCGAGACCGAGCGGTTCGATGCGCTCTGCTGCCTTGGCGTAAAAGCCGTCCGCGTGGCAGAAGTCGTTCTGCATATCGACGACGATGAGCGCGGTGGTCTTGGGGTCAATGGAGAGGTTCATGGTGCATAGGTAGATGTAGGGGCGGCCAACCGGCCGCCCCTACCCTGTTCACCGTATCGGCGTTTCAGCGTTAGTTGCCGCGTGCGGCGGCTGAGCGGGGCCCGAAGGGTTCCGGCTGGAATGGGCCGTCGCGCTGCTGGAGGAAGCCGCGCATGCCGCCCTCTTCACGTGCCTGCTCCAATGGCCGCATGACATCCTCACGCTTGGAGGCGTGGGCGAACGCGGAGAGCTCACCGTTGAGGATGAGCGCGTTGCGCAGACCCATCATCTCCAGGCCCATGGTCGCCACGTACAGGTTGATCTTCACCGTCTCCGGCGACACCAGCGCGATGCGCTCGCCGATCTTGAAGCACTCCTCAATCAGGTCGTCCTGCGGGATGATCTGGTTGATGATGCCGATGCGGAGGGCCTCTTCGGCGTCGATGTGGTCGCCGGTGAGGCTGTAGCGCAGAGCGTGCTTGTAGCCCGCGTTGAGGGTCCAGATGAAGCTCGTGTTGGAGATCATGCGAACCTCGGGCTGCGAGAATACGGCGGTCTCGGATGCGTAGGTCATGTGTGAGAACAGCGCGTACCAGGAGCCTCCACCCATGCACCAGCCGTTGACGGCGGCGATGACGGGCTTGGTGAGTTCCCACAGGTGCATGAACCGATCCGGCTTGTCGCGCGTGCGCCAGTCGTCCAGCATCTGCGCGATGTTGGTGCCCTCCGGCAGGCCGTACGGCCAGACTGTCGGAGCGCGCCCGCCTGCGATGTCGTAGCCTGCGGAGAATGCGCGCCCTGCGCCGGTCAGAATGATGTAGCGAACCTCCGGGTCCGCCTCTGCCTCGTCCAACGCGACGTGAAGTTCGTCCTCAAGGTCACGGCTAAGAGCGTTCAAGGCCTCGGGGCGGTTGAGGGTGATGAGCACGCCCTTGCGCTGCTTGTCATACAGGATGTTTTCGTAGCTGCCCACTTTCTTTTCCTTTCTTTTCTGCTGCTCTGCTTTGTCCTGGTTGGTTTTTCTTGGCGTTCCGGATTCCCGCTTTCGCGGGAATGACGGTTGATGCTAAGAATGACGGGTTGGACTAGTCTCTTACCTTGGAGCGGGGGCCGAATGGCTCCGGCTGGAATGGGCCGTCCCTCACTGTGAGGAACGAGCGCAGGCCGCCCTGTTCGAGGCCATCGAACATCTCCTTGCGGTAGTCCGCACGACTGGACGAGTGCGCAAGCGCAGAGAGTTCGCCGTTCAGTTTGAGCGCGTTGGCGAGGCCCATCATCTCCAATCCCATCGTGGCGACGTAGAGGTTGATCTTGACCGTCTCCGGGGATACCAGCGCGATGCGCTCCACAAGCTGGAAGGCCTCATCGAGCAGGTCTGCATGCGGGACAATCTTGTTGACGATGCCGATGCGCAGGGCCTCTTCAGCGTCGATGTGGTCACCGGTCAGCGAATAGCGCAGCGCATTCTTATAGCCTGCGGACAGCACCCAGAAGAAGCTGGTGTTGGAGATGTGGCGCACCTCCGGCTGGCCGAAGACTGCCTGATCCGAGGCGAGGGTCATGTGGGTTGCCGTGGCGTACCAGGACGCGCCGCCCATGCACCACCCGTTGATGGCGCCGATGACGGGCTTGGTCAACTCCCACATATGGAGCAGCTTGCGAACGCCGTCGTTGTCGTTCGTGCGCCATGAGTCCAGCAGTTCTGCGACGTTCTGACCGGGGGCGAGGCCGTACGGCCAAACGAACTCGCGCATGGGGGCATCCGGCGCGCCGAGGTCGTACCCGGCGGAGAATGCCCTGCCCGCTCCGGTTAGAACGACGGCGCGGACCTCGGGGTCCGCCTCTGCTTCGTCGAGCGCCAAGTGGAGTTCATCCTCCATCTGAGGGCTGATTGCGTTGAGGGCTTCGGGGCGATTCAAAGTGATCAGCGCGCCCTTGCGCTGCTTCTCGTATAGGACGTATTCGTAGTTGGGCACCGGTTCTTGTGTCTCCTTTCTGCGTTGGTTGTGGGGTTACTCTCGGGGGCGGGAGCGGGGGCCGAAGGGCTCCGGCTGGAATGGGCCGTCGCGCGCCTCAAGGTAGCCACGCAGGCCGCCCTTTTCCTGTGCCTCCACGAATGGACGCCTACCCTCCTCGCTCACGGAGGTGTGCGCGTGCGCGGACAGCTCTGCGTTCAGATTCAGCGCGTTGTGCAAGCCCATCATCTCCAGGCCCATCGTGGCGACGTAGAGGTTGATCTTGACCGTCTCGGGTGAGACCAACGCGATGCGCTCGACGATCTTGAATGCTTCGTCGAGCAGGTCATCGGCAGGCACGATGGTGTTGACAATGCCGATCCGGAGGGCCTCCTCAGCGTCAATATGGTCACCTGTCAGCGCGTAGCGCAGGGCGTGCTTGTAGCCCGCGTTGAGCACCCAGAAGAAGCTGGTGTTGTCCATGTGGCGGACTTCCGGCTGAGCGAACACGGCGTTATCCGCCGCGAGGGTCATGTGGGCCGCGTTGGCGTACCAGGAGCCGCCGCCCATGCACCAACCGTTCACCGCTGCAATGACGGGCTTGGTGAGCTCCCACAGATGCAGGAAATAGCGCATGTTCCTGCGGTCCGATGTGCGCCAGTGGTCGAGGTGCGCGGCGACACTGGTGTTTTTGGGCAGCGCATACGGCCACTCAAACTCGGCCTCGCCGGAGATGTCATAGCCAGAGGAGAATGCCCTGCCCGCCCCGGTGAGCACGATGGCGCGAACCTCAGGATCGGCCTCCGCCTCATCGAGCGCCTGGTGCAGTTCCCGCTCAAGCTCGGGGCTGATGGCGTTAAGCCGCTCCGGCCTGTTGAGTGTTATCAGGACACCCTTGCGCTGTTTCTCATACAGGATGTTGTCATAGTTGGCCATAAATCAGCCCTCCCCCGTTTATCCCCTATTGACGCGCAGGCTTACCCACGCACGCCGCGAGAATAGCACCCGCCGAATGTGGCGGGCAACTTAGGAGGGGTTCACCCTTCGACAGGCTCAGGGTGAACGGGGGGAGTTTGGTCGCGATATGGAGGTTTTGGATTCTTCGCTGCGCTCGGAATGATAAGCGGGGCGTAGACTGGCATTGGAATGTGGCACCGCTGAACAGGAGTGACAATCGATGCGCGTGACGGTTCTGGGTGGGTCAGGGTTTGTGGGGCGGCACCTTGTGGCAACGCTGGCGGCGATGGGGCATGGGCCGATACGCGTCTTGTCCCGCTCGCCTGAGAGGGTGTTTGGTGATGCGCGGCGTTCACTTGGCGTCGCATTCGAGGCAGTGGAGACACTGGCAGGCATCGGCAAGATGACGCGGGATGATGTCGTGGCCGCGCGCGACCGTGCCGATCAGGGCGAAGCCGTGCTGCGTGAGGCAGTTGAGGTTATTGAAGGAGATGCCCGTGACTGGAACGCAGTGCGCGATGCAGTTTCCGGCGCGGATGCCGTTGTCCATGCGGTCGGCATCATCCGTGAGACCGAGGGGCGTTCCTTCGGCGATACGAACGTGGGCACGACACAGTCGCTCATCGAAGCCATGAAGGATGTGGGAACAAACCGCCTGGTCTATATGGGGATTCTTGGAGCGTCCGATGATCCGGAGATGCGGTATGGGCGGTCGCGCTGGCAGGCGGAGGAGGTGGTAGCGACCAGTGGGCTGGAGTGGACGGTGGTCAAGCCGTCGCTGGTGCTTGGCGTGTCGGACGCCGTTTCGCGGCGGACAGTCAAGCTGCTGCGGACAGGGCCGGTGGCCTTGCTGCCGTTCCCGGACGGTGGGCGCACACTGCTGCAACCGATGTACGTGAGCGATCTTGCCGCGGCGCTGACGCTGTGCGTGACGGAGCCGGAGCGGGCGGGAAAGACCTACGAGATCGGCGGGCCGGAGCAGATCGCGCTCGTGGATATTGCGCGCGCCTTTGCCGTGGAATTGGGCATCAAGCGCGTCTACAGCCTGCCGATGCCGCGATTCGCCATCCGGCTTGGGGCGGCACTCATGGGGCGTGTGTTGCGGGATCCGCCGATTACAGCGGCGGAGCTAAGCCAGTTGCGGGTGGACAACGTGACGGCGCTTGATTCGGTTGAGCAGGCGTTCGGGTTTGCGCCGCGCCGCTTTTCGGACTACGTGTCCTACGTCAGGAACGTTGTGCCTTAGTTGTCGCGGGTTTTGGCGAGTTGAGCGATGAATTGCTCAATGGGAAATGCGGGCAGCGAGACTATCTGAATAGTGCCGCGCGCGCCCAGTTCCAGGGAGACCCGAGCGATTGTCTCGTTGTCAGGGGCCTCAACGATGTTGACGAAGTCATAGTTGCCGAGCACGGCGTACTGGGCCGTGACCTTTGCACCCCACGACTCGATCTCACGATTGACTTCCTGGATGCGCTCCGGGCGATGCTTTACGGTCTTGCGTCCCTCATCCGTCAGCGTGCTGAGCAACACGTATGTCCCCATCTAGTTTGCCTCCCTGCTTGTGTTTGTCCGGGTTCTCCTGTCGTGAACGTCTCAAGTCAGAATCGTAGGTATGGGCGCGTCCTGTGTCAACGGAGAGCCATCGTTTGGTCGAGGAAACCGGCTGTCGCAGCAGCCAGCGCGGAGCGGCTGGTCTGCCAGGCGCGGTCTGCTCCCTCAAGCGCCATCGCGGTCACGTCGTCGCGTCCAATGCCATCAACCCACGCACCCAATTTCTCCGGCGTTGTGAGCGCGTCGTTGCTGCCTATCAGGAATCTCACTGGCACGCCTACCTTTGAAAGCCCGCCCTCTGTTGGAATGCCGATCAAGGGAATGTCCAGTATC
Source organism: Dehalococcoidia bacterium (assembly GCA_034422835.1). Taxonomy (GTDB): domain Bacteria; phylum Chloroflexota; class Dehalococcoidia; order UBA6926; family UBA6926; genus VXMO01. The sequence goes on from DAOUJJ010000007.1 coordinate 214,532, forward strand.
GGTGAGACGCCAACAACTGCCCGCACGCCCTCCGGCTGTTGCGCCGCGGCACGCAGCGCGATGCTCGCGCCGTACGAATAGCCGACGATGGCCACCCGGCGTCCATCCACGCCCGGCCATTCCCGCAGCATGTCAACAGCCGCGAGCGCATCTGCCGCCTGCCCTTCTCCCAAGGCGTTCTCGCCCTGGGATTCGCCAACGCCGCGGTAGTTGAATCGAAACGACACGAAACCTCGGGGAGTGACCTCCCGTGTCAGCGCCTCTATGACGGGACTGAGCATTGTGCCACCCAGGTGCGGCTCAGGTGAACAGAAGACGACACCGGGCAAATCACCGCCGCCCTCCGGAATCTCATCGCCGGACGGTTCCGCAATGATACCTTCAAGCGTCAGGGCATCGGTCGAGAAGAAATTGACAGCCGTTTGCCTCACGCCGGCGCGCCCTATAGACCGTACAAAAGGCGCTCCGCCAAGCCGGGAGGCAGGGCGGCGTCCCTAAAGTACTTCTGTGCCGATTCGACATCGTATTGGACGCGGAACTGCGTAAGGGTACGGGCGTCCGAATCAAGAATGAGGTAGGCAGCGCGGGGATCGCTGTCACGGGGCTGTCCCACGCTGCCGGGGTTGATGATTAGACGGACGTCATCGGGCAGGTGGATGAGGGAACCATGGTTGAGGCGACCCATGGCATGAACGCGGTGCGGGGAGTTCGGCCCTGCGAAGATCTCTTCAAAGATCAGGGGCAGATGGGAGTGCCCCACCAGCAGGAACGGCGTCTCCAGTAGATCAAATGACGCGCGCGCGGCTTCCTCATGAATGAGGTACTCCCAAACGGGATCCCGGAGAGAGCCGTGAGCCAGAGTGAATTCCCCCTGCTTCACAACTCTCGGCAGGCCTTCAAGATAGGCGCGGTTCTCCGCCGTAAGCTGTTCGCCGTTCCATCTGCAGGCAAGAGCCGCTTCCTGATTGAAAACGCTCAGATCAGCGGCTCCGATTGCGCCGAGGTCGTGGTTGCCGACCACACCCACATGCTCAAAGCCGCGCAGTGTGTCAAGACACTCGTTGGGATGCGGCCCGTATCCGACGATATCTCCCAGCGACCAGATGTTGTCGACGGGGCCGCGCGCGTTTGCATCGCGCAGAACGGTGTCAAAAGCGACGATGTTTGAGTGAATGTCAGAAATGATCAGAGTTCGCATCGCCATAGCATCCCGAGTATGTCCGACATTATATTGCGGACTGTGGGACGTATGTGTTGCTGCCCGCAGTAAGATCCGCGAGGAAGTTGTCGGCCCAGGCCTTGGCGGTGTTTGACTGAACGTCCTCATACAGGGCCATCCACCGGCGACGCCGTTCGCGATGCGTCATCGCGAGAGCGCTATGCATGGCCTCCGCCGTGCCTTCGAGGTCGTAGGGGTTGACGATTAGAGCTTCCTTCATCGTCTCGGCGGCTCCGCAGAAACGGGACAACACCAGCACGCCGGGATCAGCACCCTGGGAGGCGACGAATTCCTTGGCGATCAGGTTCATTCCGTCCCGGAGCGGGGTCACAAGGCAGACGTCCGCCTCACGGAAGAAACCGGCCAATTCCTCCTGGTTATAGGAGCGGTAGAGATAGTGAACAGGCACCCAGTCCGCCTCGGCGAATCGCCCGTTGATGCGCCCGACCAGTCCGTCCACTCGTTCACGTTCCTGGACATATTCCGGCACGCGGCTGCGCGAGGGCGCGGAGATCTGAATCATGGTGACCTTGCCCCGAACAGCCGGGTACCGGTCAAGCATCGCTTCAAAGGCTCTGAGTCTTTGGGGGATTCCCTTGGAATAATCAAGCCGGTCGACACCCAGCACGACTTTCTTGCGTTCAACCGGGCGGCGCGGCAGGAGCCGCTGAAGCAGACCCGTCGTCTCCGTTTCACCTGCTTCACGCGTCCATTTCTGGAATTGATTCGGGTCGGTTCCGATGGGATAAACACCCGCTCCAACTGTCCCCGATCGGCCATCGAATACGCCCGCGTCTACGGCGCCTCCGATTTCCGCCTGCAGGGTGTCAAGGAAGTTGTGGGCATACCGATTCGTGTGGAATCCGACTAGGTCATAGCTGACAAACTCCTCAAGGAGCTGCCTGGCCCACGGGAGGATTGAGAAGACCTCTGCGGCGGGGAACGGCGTATGAAGGAAAAAGCCGATCTTGCCCTGCCATCCCATCCGTCGCAGTTCCGAACCCAGGGGAATCAGATGATAGTCCTGCACCCAAACAGCGTCCCCGTTTCGAAGGAGGGGGTAGAGGCCTTCAGCAAATCTGCGATTGACGCGTCGATACCCTCGATACGCATCATGTCGAAGCTGAACGAAATTGGGGAAGGCGTGCAGAAGGGGCCAGAGAGTACGATTGGCGAAGACGGAATAAAAGAGATTGACCTCATCAGCGGTCAGGTTCATCGCGCCAACGTCAATGCCGCCGCTGCGCGCGACCGTCGGTTCCACGGCAAGGCGGCGCTCCGTTGTGGTGCCGCTCCACCCGAACCACAGGCCACCGTACTGCTCAAGGGCTGCCTGCACCGCAGACACAAGACCGCCCACAGGTTGATTCCTCTGGTCTCGTGACGCGTCGGGAAGTGTCGATGCCGGCAATCGGTTGGACACGACAACAAGACGCTGTATCTGCTGCATCGCCTTGCCCCCTTGCCCCACCCGGCAAGCTCAACTAACGGCTCTACTGCACAAAAAGAGTCCCGTAACGTGACTTAACCCTAGCCGTCGGCTTGTAACTGGTCAAATAGGGAGCAGATAGGGGATTGCGGGTGGTAGGGCGTTTGATTGCGCAGTGCGTATTAGATTCCCGCTTTCGCGGGAATGACGGGGGCGAGGGAATAGCGTGCTACACTTTTGCTCTACGTGGGACGCAGACGCGGCGAGAACGCCGCGCGTGACGGGGGAAATGCCATGCCGGAGAGCAAGTTCGTCGATATCCAGGGTCTCAAGATGCACTATCTCGAATGGGGCGATCCCTCGAATCCCGACCTGCTCCTTGTGCACGGATGGACGGGTTTGGCGTCATCCTGGCAAGCGGTGGCCGAGGGTTTCGAGGACAGATATCACATCATCGCGCCGGACAACCGCGGCCATGGGCAGACGGACAAGCCCGTAACCGGCTATATGCTGCGCGATTTCGCGACGGACATCGCAGAGCTTATCGACACACTCGGACTTGAAAAGCCCGCATACGTGGGCCACTCGTGGGGCGGAAACATCGGCACCATCATGGCGTCCGATTTCGCGGACAAGATCTGCTGCGCGTTCCTCGAGGACCCTGTGTACTGGAAGATGGTGAACGTGCACGTGACGAGCCTTCAGCAGGCGCTGGCGCGGCACAACAGGCCGGAGGCGGAGATTCGCGCCGAGGCAAAAGAGCAGGGGATGTCCGAGCAGGAGGCCGATGAGCTGGTTTATCGGCATCATCACTTCTCGCCGCACGCCGTCACACGACTGCTGACCGACAATCGCCAGTGGGCGTTCCGCTGTGAGGACCACATGCGGCGCATCTCCGTGCCCACACTCGTGCTGGTCGCGGACATCGCTGCGGGCGGTTACATGATGCCGGAGGAGCTTGAGTACTACCGCACCATCGCCGCGCCGGATCTGGATTTCCGGCTGTGGCCGGACGTGGGACACAGCATGCGCGCAGCGCGCCCCGAGCAGTACAACCAAGAGCTTGACGAGTTCCTCAAGAGCTGCAGCGCTTGAGCAATACTGCGCCATTCACAATAGCTGAGGAAGAGACCGAAGTAACTTCGCGTTTCCGCACGTTCCGCTCGCTCCGCAACCCTGTTTTCCGCCGCCTTTGGATGGCAGGTTGGGTGTGGTATGTGAACCGCATGATGGAGATGGCGGTCCTGTCATGGCTTGTGCTGGAACTGACAGACTCGCCGTCACAGGTGGCGCTCGTCGGCGTGTTCCGCATGGCCCCGATGTTCCTGCTCGGCCTGGTGGCTGGCAGTGTGTCAGACCGTTTTCCGCGCAAGTACGTGATGATCTCAACGCAGATTGTCAACGTGGTGGTGGTTGGCGGGATGCTTGCGGTGCTTGTTGGCGGGGACGTGGAGCCGTGGCACGCGTATCTCGCGACGTTCCTCACAGGCTCGGCGTGGGCGGTGGATTTTTCAGCGCGACGCGCCTACTTTGCCGAGATATTCCGGGGCGACGCCCTCACGAACGCCATTTCGCTGGATGTCGTGGCGCTGACGGGAAGCAGCATTGTGGGGCCGTTGTTTGCCGGGACGATCATCGAACTGGTCGACTTCTCAGGCTCGTATGCCCTGATGCTGGGCCTGTACGTGGCGGTGGGTTGGGTGTTGTTCACCATTCCAAAGACTGAGTCCATGGGCGAAGAAAAGATGCCCGTGCTGCGGCAACTGAAGGAGTCGGTGACGATGCTGGCCAGTAACAGGGCGCTTGTGGCCGCCCTGACCATCACGGTCAGCCTCAACTTCTTCGGATTTCCCTTCTTGACGATGGTGCCGGTGATTGGGCGAGATGTGCTGGGGGCGAACGCGTTTCTGTACGGGATATTGGCGGGGGCGGCAGGCGTGGGCTCGCTGACGGGGGCGATCATCATCGCGTCGCGGCAGATACGCAACCACGGGCAGGTCTATTCCTTGGGTTCGGCATTCATGTTGGGGATCATGGTGCTCTTCGCCCTTTCAGAGTGGTACACGGTCTCCCTTGTTCTGCTGATGGTGGCGGGTCTGGGCATGGCCGGTTTCGCCACGATGCAGCCGACGATTGCGCTGCGGGCGGTGAGCCCGGAGATGCGGGGACGCGCGATGGGCGCCATTGCCCTGGGCATCGGCGCGAGTCCGCTGGGGATGCTGACGGTGGGATGGATGGCGGAGCCGGAGAACCTGGGCCCTCAGATGGCGTTGGCGGTGCTGACGGGGACGGGGTTCGTGGTGGTGATGGTGTTGCGGCTTCTGCTGCCGGAGCTGCGGGGGGTGAGGCGGTAAAGGGTTTATCGTGAGAGGCGTGGCATCAGCCCAGTAATCTCTGGGCAAAGACCGCGATAGTCGATGCAATGACGACTGCGCCGACCATGAGGCTCACCATCCACTTAACGAGATGGGTTTCTATCTGAGCAATATCGGCCTTGAGTTCATAGCGCAAGGCGTTGAGTTCCGAATTCAGTTCCTGCCGAGTGATATTTTCCGTTGCCATAATGCCTCCCAGCGGCTCTCCTAATCGATACCACTCTACCAGCTATTGGATATTGTGGCAGGAACGAGGGATGGGGCCGTCTCCCTCAAACCCTTCGACAGGCTCAGGGTGAGCGGAGACGGCGGTACTATCTCGCGCCCTCTTGTTTGAGGAGTTTCTTTTTGCGTTCGACGCCGAGGGCGTAGCCGCCGAGACCGCCGTCAGTCCGCACGACGCGGTGGCAGGGGACAACGATAGGCGTCGGGTTCTTGGCACAGGCATTGGCGACGGCGCGCATTGCACTGGGCTGCCCGATGTCGTCCGCGACCTGGGAGTAGGTTCGGGTCTCGCCTCGTGGAATGCGACGGAGAGCCTCCCAGACGCGACGTTGGAACGCAGTGCCGCGCACATCCAGCGGAAGCTGGACGTCGCTGTTCGATGATCCGCCATCCACAATGCGGGTTACGATTTTCACCCACTCGCTCAGCGGGCCGAAGTCCCTGGATTGCTCCGCCTGAGGAAACTCTTTCCTGAGGGCAGCTTCCAGCGATTCATCGTCGTTGGCCAGGGAGATTCTGCATACACCCTTATCCGTGCCTGCCACGAGCAGGCGGCCAAGCGGGCTATCGACAATGGCATATGTGATGGAGACCCCTACCCCGCCCTTGCGGTACTGCCCCGGCGTCATGCCAAGATGCGCGTCTGAGGATTCATAGAGCCTGCTGGGCGAGCCGAATCCGCTCTCGTAGAGCGCGGATGTCACGTCGTGCCCGTTGCGTACGCCATCCTTGAACCGCTCAAGCCGGCGTTGTTCCGCGTACTGGCGCGGGGTGATGCCGAGCACCATTTCAAAGGAACGGCGTAGCGCGTGATCCGTGACGCCGGCATGCCTCGCCAGAGCAGCAACCGTCAGGAGCTCATCGGGGGTGGCATCGATCAGTTCACAGGTTTGCGTAACGACGTTGACAGCGCGAGTGTACGGCCCGCCCTCGTCGGGTCGGCAGCGCATGCAGGCGCGATAACCCGCGGCGCGAGCGTCTGCTATCTCGTCAAAGAACTCGATGTTTTTGCGGAGGACGGGCGCGCCACGGCACGTTGTTCGGCAGTAGACACCGGTGGTTGTAACTCCGAAGGTGAACGCGGTTTCGTAGGCAGGATCGTGGTTTTGGATAGCCTGCCAGCGTTCATCTGCGAGCGCGTCCGATTGGGTGTTTCGTTCGGCTGTTACTGTCATGTCCCTACCCATACTGCCTCTCTCTGATGACTACAGGGACATGATTGCAGTTGGCGATTCCGGAGTCTATCCGATTTCTCTGTGGAGGTGTTTGGTTGAGCTATGGAATAGGCGCAAGTGAGGGCACGGGGCACCCATCTAACCGAGGCTTTGGTAGTGGTACATGGGCTGCTCAGGTACGTGCCAGTCTGCGTAGTAGTCGCGGAGGTAGGGTTCGAGGCGGGCGGCGAGGTCTCGGCGATCGGTGAGGTCATCAGGCTCCGGGGTACTCAACTCTTCGCGGACGGCCTCAACGACGGCGGCAGCGTCGATGGTCTTGAACTGCTTGTCTTCGAAGATGCTCTTGCCTTCGACGATGACGGTTTCGACATCGCTGGCCCGCCCCCGCGAGACGAGCACGTCCAGCACATCGAGGTTCTCGGCGACGTATGGGGTGGAGATGCGATCCCAGTCAAGCAGGACCATGTCGGCGCGTTTGCCAACTTCGAGGGAGCCGATCATGTCCTCGCCGAACGTGGTCTCATATGCGCCGCCAAGTGTCGCCATGTGCAGAACCTGGTGGGATGTGAGATGGGGAACGTCCAGACCCGGCGGGCGGTGCAGGCGCATGGCGAGCGCCATTTCCTGAAAGAGGTCATCGTCATCGTTGATGGACGTGCTGTCCGTGCCGAGCGCGACATGGACTCCCTGCCGATGCATCTCAAGGACGGGGGCGATGCCGCTGCGGAGGCGCAGATTGGAGCTTGGGTTGTGGCTGATGCTCGTGCCTGTTTCAACCATCAGCGCGATGTCATCCTCCGTGAGCCAGACACCGTGGGCGAAGGATGTCTTGGGGCCCAGGAAACCGAGCTCATACAGACGGCGCGTGGGGGTTTGCCCCTGTCCGTGCAGGCGCTCGGCATAGAGCCGCTGGTAGTAGCTCTCGACACAATGCGTGTGGATGCCGACGTTCGCTCCGCGTGCCAGTTCTGCGATGTGTCCCAGCGTATCCTCGTCCGCCCAGTGATAACTCTGCGGGCTGTAGAGGACGCGCACCATGTTGGTTGAATTGACGGGGTAGTTACGGATCAGGTCTGCCGTCATAGCGAAATAGTCATCGTCGGAGAGGACGGAGCCCTGAATCACGCCGCGCACGCCGTTCGCGAGGTCGTCCGGCATTTTGTTCAGCACATCATCGTCATTGCCGTAGACCAGGTAGCACTGGTTCTTGAACGCGAGTGAGAATGCCGCTCGCACGCCGGCTTGGTCAAAGGCGCGGAGGTTGGCCTGCGCCTCATCCCAGACCATACGGCGCGGTGTCGCTGATTGGTTGAACATGACCGTGGTGGTGCCGGACCTGATCATGTTCAGCAGTGTGATCAACATCATGTTGTACGGCTCAACAGAGCGACGCCCCCATGCATGGTTGATCCACGTTTCCAGTCCGCCGTCCGGCTGTCCGAGGAGGAGACCGGAAAGGCCGCGACCATGGTGGTGGGCGTTGACTATGCCGGGCATGAGGAAGTGGCGTCCATTGCCTACGACTTCGGCGTCCGGGAATTGCGCGCGAAGATCGTCATATGAGCCGACTGCAACGATCTGGCCGTCAGTTTGCGCCACAGCGCCGTCAGTGAGGACTGTGCTATCACCTGCCAGGTCTGCTCGGACGAGGACGTACTTGCCGCGCGTGATGGTAGTAGGCATCTGTGTGCTACCTCCCGATTGTGGCGACAAGGCGAACGAAGTCATGGCGGGTGATGATGCCGACGAGCTTGTCGTCACGGACGACCGGGAGTCGCTTGAGCCGACGTTGGTGCATGATGCGAACGATTTCCTCCACCGGCGTGTCCTCCTTGACGGTCACGACGGGCGTGGACATCACATCCGAGACGAGGGTTCTGGAGAGAACGGAGTGCAGATTCCCTATGTTGTCCCTATTGACGAAAACGTGGCCAAAAAGCTCGAAAACCGTTCCGTGCATCCCCGGGTCGCGGATAGGCGTCAGGAAGAAGTCCGAGTGGCTCATGATGCCAACGAGTTTATCGCGGTCATTCACCACAGGCAGCGCGCTAATATTGTGATCCAGCATGACATTGGCGGCATCGACTACCGTTGCCTCGGACTGAATGGTGTACACGCGGCTTGACATGATTTCTGATGCTTTCATAGCCCAATCCTGCCCCTTGCCTTTGCCCTTACCCTAGAAGTCAATCATAGCGAATCACTGAACGCGACGCGCGCTTAAGTGTCCACTAAACCGTTCAGGAATCCGGCAACGTCTGCGGGAGAATCCAGTCGGTACCTCGCGACGGTATCGCGGTCAGGTTCGCCAACAAGAATCGAGAGCCCACCCGAGAGATTGACCTCCCGAAAAGCATCTTCGTCCGTTGTGTCATCCCCGATGTAGATAGGAAAGAGCTGCGTTTCTGCAATTCGCAGGAGCGTGTCCATGATGAATCGCAGTGCCGCGCCTTTGTCGCGGGCGGCGGCGGGACGGATATCCAGGACTTTCTTGCCCTGCACGACGGTGATTTTACCGTCAGCGACTGCGCCCGCCGTGACGTCATGGACAATCTCCCGCACCTGCGATTCCAACTCTTCCGGCGTCATGCGGGAGTGAACGCTGAGGCTCAAACCCTTGTCTTCAAGGAATGCCCCGCTGATTTGGCCGACAGCAGGCTCAAGCGCGCGGCGTAAATCCGCCATGAGGAGACGGGCTCGTTCGGCGACATCATCCTCAAAAGCCAGTCCGGGCGCGGCAATCTCTATGCCGTGATTTCCGGAATAGATGGCATTTGGGAGACCAACACGCTCCCGAACATCCTCAAGCGCGCGCCCACTTACAATCGCGACAGCATATCCGGGCTGCTCGGTCAGCTGCCTGAGGGCCTCCGCGCATTCCGGAAGAATGTATGCGTCCTCGGGGCGTGGGACGATGGGCGACAGGGTTCCGTCAAAGTCGGATGCAATCAGTACATGGTCGACGGCCCTAATGCGGGCATCTATGTCCGGCCAGTGATTAACCAGGGGCTCTGCCATGCGCTTGATTCCGTGCCTGTCCCTGCAGGATTGCGCTACGAGTCTGGGGCATTGCTCTCGGGAGGAGTCGCGCGCGCCGCGCCCTGCTGAGCCTCCATGATGGCGCCCTGCAGGCCAATGGTCTCCGGGGAGGCATCTCCCATGTAGAGCGTGCGGTGGGGGAAGGGTATCTCGATCCCCTCTTCATCGAATGCCTTTTTGACACGAAGACGATATTCGCCGGAAACGTCCCATTGGCGGATGGGGAGAACCTCGCCGAGCACCTTGATGTCGATGGCGGAGTCACCGAAGTTGTCGACACGCAGCGCCTTGATGGGGTCAAGGATTATCGGCCCCCATTCCTCTTCTTCGGCCATCTCCTGCCCTATCCGGTTCAGCACTGCAAAGGCATGCTCAAGGTCTGTCTTGTAGGCGACGCCAATGTTCATGTTCACGCGGGACATGTCTTTCGTGTAGTTGGTGGTGGTGGTGATCTGTCCGTTGGGGATGGTGTGCTGGCGGTAGTCAAGGTCGCGGAGGAGTGTACGGCGGAGATTGATGTCTTCAACCAGTCCGGCGATGCCGGCGATGCTGACAACATCGCCAACGCGGTATTGGTTTTCAAGCGTGATAAAAATGCCGCCGAGGATGTCACGGATGAGGTTCTGGACGGCAAAGCCGACGCCGACGGCGATTGCGCCCGCCGCGACAAGGAGGGGCGCGAGGTCGACGCCAATCTGGCTGAGCGCAAGAAAGATGGTCAAAAGGACAATAGCTGTACGGGACGTGTCGACGACAACATCCGAGAGGGTGTCAATGTTCTTCTGGATTTCCTCTTCAAGGGTGACGTTGGCGCGGGCGCGGATGTTGGATTCGACGAGGCGAGGAACGCTGAAGGAAACGATGCGCATGGCGATGACGCCACCGATGACGATGAGAACCACCGGAAGAGCATTTTCGACGGCCGAGTCCAGGACCCACTGCCCCGCCGCGGACATCGAGCCCCTGGCGAGCGACGAATAACCGAGCGCGAACGACGCGGCAATTTCGATGGTGGCAATCACGATGAGGAGCCATGCGATCCGCACCACAATCGAACTCAGATCCGCCTGCAGCCACTCGAATCCGCCCGGGAAAACCCTATCGAGCGACCGCAGGAACCCGCGCACCAGCGGCGGCAACACCAACCAAACGGCCAGCATCAGGGCCACCGCGCCGCCGCCCCACACAATCATGAACTGCAAGAACGGCACCGGGTCTTCCAAGACCATTTGAAAGTCAGACAGGATATCCTCAATCACCCGCGCATTTCCTCCTGCTATGCGAAACTACTCGCCTTAATCATAGACGCCCCATGCTTGACGCCCCAATGCGCAGAGCACACGCTAATCAGAAATCTCCAGGAAATGAGGTCCACGCATATGCGCATCGGTGTTGAGCTTGCCGTCCGAACTCCCGTTAACGAACTGGTGGAGTACATCAAGGACTACGATTCGTACGGCTTCGAGCGAATCTGGGTTCCGGACGCGGCATTCTCGCAATGGGAGGTCTGGACAACGGCGGCTCTGGCGGCGGTGTACACAACGACGCCAAGGATTGGCATCGGAGTGATGGCGCCGTACCATCGGAATCCCGCCGTCATAGCCCACGGGGCCGCGACGCTTGACCAACTCTCCGGGGGGCGGGTTGATCTTTCAATAGGCCGGGGATCGCGGCCATACATCGCGAGCATCGATGCCGATCGACCGGACGAGGCTGTGACGGAGGCAATCGCAATCATCAACGGGCTGCTCGCGGGCGAGACGGTCAGCATGGAGGGGACGGCGTTCACGTTCAGGGAGGTCTCGCAACGCGTGCAGCCGGTGCAGGAGCACATCTCCATCGCCATCGCGTCCATGAGCCGCTATTGGCTCGATATTTCCCGCGACACGGCGGACGGCGTTCATCTCTACACGAGCAACCCCACCCTGCTTGGCACGGCGCAGGAGGCGAAAAAGGCCGCAAAGAATCCCGGCTTTGAAGTCACGACGACGCTCGGTTACGTGGAGCCTGAAGAGGTGCGCGAGTGGTGGGTGACGAATTTCGGCCGCAACTTCAACTTGCAGCAGCTCTGCGGACGGGAACCAAACACGGCGAGCTATGAGGAATTGGCGGCCGAGTTGGTGTTCACGGATGCGGCAAGCCTGCGGGACCACCTGCAGCGAATGGAGTCATTCGGCGTGGATGAGTTGATGATTGCGTACCGGCGCGCTGAGGATCTGCCAGCGATCGCGGAAATGGTTGCGGCGGCGCGGGGGTAAGTGAAAGTCAGTCTGAGACAGTCTCCGGTTCGGGCGTTGATTCCCGGGTGAGGAGGCCATCCCTGAGTTCGAGGACGCGGTCTGCCGCAGACATGATGGCGCGGTCATGCGTGGCGGTGATGATAAGGACTTTCTCTTCCTCTACCAGGCTCCTGAAGAGCGAAAAGACGGTCTGAGCCGAAACGGAATCCAGTTCTCCAGTTGGCTCGTCGGCGATGAGGACGGATGGACGGGAGGCGATGGCGCGGGCAATGCCGACACGCTGTTGTTCTCCGCCGGAGAGCTCATAGGGCCGGTGCCGCATCCGATGCAGCAGCCCCACCCGATCCATCACTTCGCGGGCGCGCTCTTCACGGTCTCTGCGCGACCAGCCGGAGATGCGGAGCGGCAGTTCCACGTTCTCGGCAGCCGTGAGCAGCGGCATGAGCGATGATGACTGGAAGACAATGCCAACATGCTGCCGCCGCAGCGCGGCGCGGCCTTCTTCCGAGAGGCCGTTCAACCGCTGTCCTGCAAGAAACGCCTCCCCGGTGGTGGCACGATCAAGTCCCACGAGGATGTTCAGAAGGGTGGTCTTGCCGGAGCCGGAACGTCCGATGAGCGCGATAAACTCTCCCGCCACGCCCTCCATGTCAACGCCGCGTAGGGCGTGCAAGCGCTCCGCTCCCAGCGTGTAGATGCGCTCGACGCCTCGCGCCTCGGCAAGAACAACCGGGCCTGCTCCATCCCGTAACTCGTTCGTCATCGGTCTACATCTCACCCGACTCAGAGGGAGTCACGACGACACGATCCCCGTCAACGGTCACGACCGCCCTCTCACGGAGGCGTACTCGATCCATCAGTTCTCGCGGGAGCTGTAATCGACCCATGCTGTCGACGAGGATGTATTCGCGCGGCGGTTCTGAAGAGCCGTTATCCTCCGTTGGCCTGAAAGAGTGCAGTGAGACTATTTCGGCGCTCGCGCGGCCGTCCCGGATGATGATGACTCTATCGACGAAGTTGGAAATCTCCGGGTCGTGGCTCACGATGACAATCGTTGTGCCGTAACGGTCTCGCAGAGACTGAAAGAGGTTCAGGATTGTTCGTGCGGTTTCCGTATCAAGTTCGCCGGTCGGCTCATCTGCCAGGAGCAAGTCGGGCTGATTCGCCAGGGCTATGGCGATGGCGACGCGCTGCTGTTCACCGCCGGACAACTCATTGGCGCGGTGAGTCGCTCTTTCCGCAAGGCCCACGGCGTCCAATAGCTCCTCCGCCCTTGCACGGCGATCCGAGCCGCCAACGCCTGCCAGCAACATGGGAAGTTCCACATTTTCACGGGCAGTGAGATAGGGAACGAGGTTGCGCCCCGTCTGCTGCCAGACGAAACCGACTTCACGGAGGCGATAGGATTCCACGGCGCGTCCGCGCATGACGAGCAGGTCACGGTCTCCGACATGGATATCGCCGGCGGAGGGGGTGTCATATCCCGCGAGGATGTTGAGCAGGGTGGATTTTCCGCTTCCGCTCGCGCCCACAATGGCGACAATTTCGCCGCGCGCCGCCTGGAAATCAAGGCCGCGCAGGGCGACAACTTCAAGGTCCTGCGCCTTGTAGATCTTGAACAGGTCTCTACAAACGATGTGGACGTCGCGAGGACGATTGTGATTGGTCATTGTCATCAGTATGACTGTTCCTCAGTCTTCCCCGATGCGGAGAGTCTGGCCGAGGGCTAGCGTATTGTACATGCGCACGACGAATGCCGTGGCGGCGATGAACACGGCGGCCATGAGCGCATAGACGATGCCGACGGATATGGCGCTGGTCTCGATGATGTAGGGAGGCAGCACGGCAACCCCGTCCTGCGTGCGGTCAAGGAACGGCATCAAAAGCGCGCCCGTTCTCTGGCCAAGCAGGAATCCTGCTCCGATTCCGATGCCCACAACCAGCATGTGTTCAAACCAGACCACTGCGCGAATCTGGGGGCCGTTGAGGCCGAGCGTGCGGAGTAGGGCGAATTGTCTGCCCCGCTCACCGACCGTCAGGATGGAGTGCGCCACAAAGCACGTTCCGCCCAGGAAGAGAACCGCGCCATAGGCGACCAATAGCAGGGCGCCCCACCCTGCCGCCACGAGCGGGTCTGCCTGCGAGGTGGCGATTAATTCCTCGCGGTCGATGATCTGGTTTGCGCCGACGGACTGCATGATGCCTTGCAGCGCCTCAGCCCGTTCCTCGCCTTCCAAGCCCTCATCGAGCCGGTACCAGACTTCGTTTGCCTGCACCTCCTGTCCCTGCCCAACGAGATTCTGGTGGCGCAAGAGTCCCTGGACCTCCGTTATGACATAGCCCGCGCCCTCTGTCGGATTCATGGTGGGGAAGAAGTCGACAACGCCAACGATTGTTCCGGGGACGCGGGCGCTCCCAACGCCGATATCCAGAGTGTCGCCAACACGGAGGCCGGACGCGCGCAGGATGCCGGGGCTGACGAGCATCGGCAGTTGATACGTTTGCGGTCCAGCATAGAAGCCGCGTTGGATGAACGTGGTCGTCGCGCCCCAACTGAAGAGGAGCGACGAGCCGCCGTCGCGTCCTGCGCCGCCGAGCAGCTGCAAGGAGTCCGTGCGCGTGAGAGGGCCGATTTGTATGACGGCCAGATCATCCTTGCTTGTGAATCGCCGGACGGATACCGGCTGTGATCCCTCAACCGCAGTTCGTGTCATGATCTCATCGACGTAGAAGGCTCCGGCGGACATGCCCTCAGAGCGGGAGCGCTGCACGATCTGGAGCGAGACAAGGGTGAACGGTCCAACGGGTTCGATTGTTGGGACAGCGCGGCGGAATGAGAAGCGTTGAATGGGCTCGAGCGGGGCCTCTCTGTACGTCCACTCCGTGCTTTCAAGGTTGCCCATGAACATGGTGAAGTAGCGGCCGTTTCCATCTTCCACGATTGCGGCCAGATTGGAGCGGGGGTCCGGCTGTTCGGCGCTGCGAACCCACAGACCCAGGTAGCGAGCATCATCCGGCAGCCTGATTCCCCAGTTCTCCATCGCCTGAACACCGACTGCATCAAGTGTTTCATCCAGGGAATTGGAAGCGAAGTCATCGCGCCACCATGTCACGTTCCTGAGTGTGGGTGAGTCAACGGCCAGCACTTCAAAACGCTCGGTAGATGAACCTGCGGCGAAGCCGCCGTCGGATCGGAAAACGCGCGCCGCGGCGACCACACCGTCAGGAGCCTCCACAAGAGCCTGCATGTCCTGGGTTGGCCCCTCGTTGCGCGCGATAGCGGCGGCAGCGATGCGTACATCCGCGCCCGCCTCGTACCGCGCCCGTTCCTCGTAGCTGCGGTCAAGCGTGCCGCCGAAACTTGCTGCAAACGCGCCGAGCCCGGCTGCAAGCACAAGAAGGAGCACCAATCGCGTGACGGACAGCGGGTTGCGCCCGACCTGCCAGAGACCAAGCGCGAGCCAGGTTGGCGACGCAGGCGCAACAACACGGGCGACAAGCCCGCCGATGATCGGGAGAACACGCAACAAGAGCAGACCGGCGGACAGCAGGAACAGCGTCGGAATGAGCAGCAAGAATAGGTCTGCGCCCTGCTGGCCGGAAAGGGTGTCTGCAACCAGCGATCCTTGCTGACCCAATTGCCACAGGAAAATAAGCCCGGCTGCGGCCAATCCAACGTCCAGGTAATAGCGCTGGACGAATCCGACCTGGTTCGGACGGACGATGAGGCGTCTTTCCTCCAGGAGGTTTCGGCGGGCAAGGCGGAGTGTGGGAATGAGAAGGACGGCAAAGGCGAGCAGACCCCCGATGGCCGCCAAACCAAAGGCCAGCGGCGAGACGGAAACGCGCAGCGGGCCTCCGTCACCCAGCGATGCAAAGACGGGCAGGTAGCCGATACTCGCGATGAGGCCGGCGGCGATGAACGGGGCGGCGGCAGAGGCGGCAGCAGTCACCAGGAGACCCTGAACGGCATAGATCTGCAGCACTTGCGGAGTGCGCGCGCCGCGGCTGCGGAGGAGCGCGGCATCAGCCCGCTGCCTGTCCGTTACAAGGCCGGCAAGGAAAACGATGGCGTACAGAACCATCGCGGTCACGAGGAAGAGCATGATCGCGATGGGCGCTTCAATGAACCGGATGCGTGTGTCATACGTGTTCAACACGTCATCGAGCTCCGTGTTCTGCCTGTAGCTGTCCACAGAGCCGCCGAGAGAGGCGTTAAGGACGGCGATCGTCCTGGCGAAACGTTCAGAGTCCGCTGCGCGAATTTCGGTGGGGTTCGTCAAGTAGCGTGAGTAATATGAGCCGTCTGCCTTGACGAACATCGCTCCGACGATATCCACGACCGTGGATTCAGGAACAATGACGGCAAGCGTGCTCAGGAGCGTTGGCTCACGCACGATTCTCTGCAGTGGAGAGGCATCCCAGTAATGGGCTTCAGGATCGACCGGGGAGGCGATGCCGGTTAGACGGACGTTTATCTTGCTCGTCCTGTCCTCCCAGAACGGGATAAATGGGACGGTGTCACCGATGGAAAGGCCGAGGTAGTCCGCGCCCTGCCGCATCGCGACGGCCTCAACGGTCGCGATGCCATTGATTGTGTCAACGATGCCCGGTTCCGGCAGACGGCCTTCTATTGCGAGAAGGTCCCTTGTCGATTCGAGCACGTAGAAGGTGGCGCGTGGGGTTACTTCGAGATCGATTTCGTCGGAACCGTCAGTGGGCACGAGGAATGTTGATGACCGCACACTGAAGATTTCGCGTTCGGCCAGGCCCTCAAATGCCGTCGTCACAGTTGAATGAACACGGTTCGTTGCCCTGTCATAGACTTCTCGATCAACACCTGATGTCTGGAAATGAACTTCGAGATCGAGCGATCTCTCATCTGCGTTATTGACAGCGTGGCTCAGGCCGAGGTCTCTGAGGGCCTGCGTATAGATGACGATGCTGGCCATGGTGGCGGCGGCAACCGTAGCGCCGAGCAGAACGGGCAACAACAGGGGCGCGTACGTACGCAGTCGCCGGAACACCAGTGGCAGGAGTCTCAGACCCACGCTACGCCTCCGCCCCACGCAGAACCCATGCGACGCGCTGCGACACATATGCGCGCCACAAGGCTGCGGCCAGGCCAAGGCCCGTAGCGCATATCAATCCGATGACGAGCCCAGCCACCTGCCAGTCCGGAGACAGAATCAGGCTGGGCACAGGCTCTGTTCCGGCAAGACCCTGGAATCTCGGCACGAGAATCCAACTCAGGTAAGCGCCAACGGCTATTGCGCCTGCGCCGGCCGGGAGGACGATTGCTACGTATTCCACGACAAATGAGACCAGCGCGGTGAATCGCGGCACGCCCAGCGCGCGCAGCACGGCGTTGTCACGCGCTCTATCCGATGCCGCGCCGGCGGCGTGCGCCGCGACGCCGATCAGCAGGGCGCCTATGCCCGCGAAAATGGCGATGAGCGTCATGCCGCGCCATCCGGCGGAGGCGAGCGGGCTCTGCTGCATCTCTTCCTGTATGGTGATGCGATCCACCACTACTCCTGTGTAGCGTTCGTCGTTCACAATCCTGTCCACGATAGCCGAGCGCTGCTCAGGCGCGTCCGGAAGCGAGAGAAACACCTGATTTGGCCAGAGCTTCTTGTTGACGCTAACGGCGTTGACGTGGTCGATGAGCGACTGCCCGTTGGCAACGAGGAATCCGGCCGATCCCGGCTCGATTGTGGGGAAAGCCGTGAGTGCGCCAACGATACGGATGGGAACGAGTCTGTCGGCGACATGCACTGCCGCCACGCTGCCCACTTGCCAGCCGCGATTCAGCAAGAGATCATCGGAGGCAAGCATGGGTATTGAGGACGCGCCGGGCGAGATGTAGATGCCGCGCACGCCCTCACGGGTATCGCGTCCCCACACGAATTTCAGGGTGCCCCGACGTTCTCCTGCAGATGCACCGGCCTCGATGGCGTCACGCCGATCCCCGGTCAGGAGGATGGGGAGCCAATCGTTAGCCCGGTCAAAGTCTTCAACGACGGTTTGTGTTCCTGAGGCATCTATCGCGACAAAGTCGTCAAGCTCAAAAGATCCGGGCGTGCCGGTTGCTCCCTCAACAGGCTCATAGATCATGATGCTGTTGAGCGTGTAGGGGCCGGGGGGCGGCGGCTGATTGCCGCGCGCGAGTCTCGTTTCGAGGAATCGCCAGCCTGAAAAGTCCAACGCGCCGAGGCTGTACGTGTCCGGTCTCCCAAGGCCATCGATGATCTGAAGCCATAGGAACCGGTTGGCCTGTGGAAGCTCCGGGTTCACCCAGACGCCGACACGCTGTGTTCCATCGGGAATGGCGCGGGGGGGCGTGGGTGACTCATCAGTGAGGGCGAGATCGATGAGCAGCTGCTCCATGGGGACTTCGGTGTAATCCTCCCGGAATTCCAGCAAGCCGCCAATGGTGGACGGATCAATGCCGATAATCGGCACGAGGGTCCCCACCTGGTTTGATCCCAGACCGGCGTGGCTTGCATAGGCGGCGGATGCGTCCTCCACACCCTCCATGCTTCGAAAGTCATCCGTGACTTCAGCGAATGACTTCTCGTCGAACGATTGGGAACGATCTATGCGAACGTCAACGCCCGCCTGAAAGGCCGCCTGGTCTGCCGCCGCTCTATCCAGCGTCCCGCCAAAGGTGGCGACAAAGACTCCGAGTACGCCAAACAGCAGGAGTAGGCCGGCGAGCGCGGTGGCGGGTGTGGAGGCGCGGTTGATACGTTCCAGCGCCATGTCTATCGGCAGCCGTCCGATGGCGCGGGCAATGGCGGCGGCAAGCCGTATGCCGAACGGCAAGAGACGGTAGAGGAGCAACAGGGCGGCAAGCGTCATGGCAATCGGAACGATGAGAACCGTCCTGTCCAGCTGTGCCTCGCCATCCGTTTGCGCGACGGCGATCCCCTCTTCAACGCCTCGAATCTCCACCTGCCACAGGATGGCCGCGGCGATCACAAGGAGAACGATATCCAGATGCAGGCGACGGAACCACGGGAGATTTGTCGGTCGCGACCTTTCGCTTTGCAGGGTGGAGACCGGGACGCGCGAGATGCCGATGACGGGCACGGCCATGATGACGATAGTCACGGCGACGCCGGCGGCAAGCCACGGCAATGTTGGAGCGATTGGAGCCGGCATCAGATTCGCGCCGTCAAGCGCAACTCTCCACGCGCCAAGCTCGCCCAGCCCGTACATTGCTCCATAGGCGATCAGGGGGGCAAGGATCGCCGAAACGACTATTGCGCCGAGCGCCCAGGCAAGTATGAGCGTGACCGTGCGCGGGCTGCCTGCTCCCCTGCTGCGCAGGAGGCCGACTACTCCCTCCGTTGTTTGACCCACGGTGAACGCGATCATCGTCAGGGCGTAGAGCAGAATTGCGCCGACAATAACGAGGACGATGGTAAGCGGCATCTGGTTGCGAGCAACTTCATCCCGGAAATCAGGCAGCCTGTTCGCGAGCAGGGATATGAAGATGCTGCGGGGCGCATCCGCGGTGAGTCGGCCCTGCAAGTCCGCGACAGCCACGTCGGCGTTGGCAAGCCCCATGTCGAGCAGGCCGTCTGGGTCGATATACAGGGTGTCCGTGACATTGCCGAGGAGTGAGGGCGTTTCGGCTCCGATGCGGTCAACGAGCGTTTGCTCGGGCAGAAAGAGGCTTATTGTCCATAGCCCGGCCTGGTTGCGCTCGGCGTCCAGTCGTTCGTAGAAAAGACCTCCAACCTGGAACCAGTACCGCTCCTCCGGGTCCACCGGCTCAACGATTCCCACAAGCACCGCGTCATAGGGCATCGCAGGCGGCGGGAGGCGGGAGTTGAGACGCAATTGCTGGCCAACCCCTAGTCCCGTCTTTTCAGCAGCCTGCCGCCCCAGCATCACTTCAATCGGCCCGCTGGCGACGAATTGGGCGCGGCGGCCCTCAACGACATTGATCTTGTCCTCGAAGCCGGTCCGAGAAGTCAGTGTGGATACAACATTTTGCTCATCCGTGCCGGTGAGCGCGGTACGGATTTGGAAGGCGGTTGAGTAGACGCCGTGGCGATCCAGCGCGTCGCCGAGCGTGTCCTGTGCAGCGGTGAGAATAACGCTGCGCGTGCCATTGTATTGCTCCGGTTCGAACGTTGAAAAGTTTGTCGCGATGGCGGCATCCAGGTTGTAGGAGTTACGTTCGAGATAGTCCTGGAACGCAAGCCGCTCAACGGTGTTGAGATAGAGGGGGCCGAGAACGGAGAGGGTGATTGTCAGCAGGATTCCAAGCGACGCCACGAGCGCCAGCGCCCTCTTACCCCTTGTTTGTCTCCATGCCAGCCGCCATGGCGACACGCGCCAAGCCCTCCCCTCGAACTGCAACTCAGCGAATTATACTTGTTTACGACGGTGATGGGGCCCGCTGAGGAGGCCGGATGGCGACGTATATTGACTCGCACACGCATATTGATCAGCACGACGCCGATGAGTGGCCGGGCATTGTGGCGCGAGCGCGGGAGGCGGGCGTCGAGGGCATCATCGCGGCCGGCGTGACGGTTGAATCGTCAGAGCTTTGTGTGCAGTTGGCAGAGCAGTTTCCCGAAACTGTGTGGGCAGGCGTGGGCGTCCACCCGATGGACATCTCCGGTCCGCTTTCAGACAGCGAAATCGGGCAGCTGAGTGAGTTGGCCTCACACGATCGGGTGGTCTGCATGAGTGAGACCGGGCTGGACTGGGAGCCGGGGCGGCCGGACAGGGCGGCGCAGGAACAGGCTTTTCGGGCGCAGCTGCGCCTGGCGGTTGAGTTGAATCTACCCGTGATTTTTCACAACCGCGAGGCGGGCATGGAGCCGCTGCGGATCATTGCGGAAGAGGTTGGCAATAAAGTGCCCATCGTGGCGCACTATTTCCAGGGGCCGCTCGACTATGCCTTCGCCTGCCTCAATCAGGGTATCTATCTCTCGCTGGCCAAGCCGCTGCTGAGACTGCCGGATCTGCAGGAAATCGTTGAGAAACATGCGCCGCTGGAGGCCATCGTTCTTGAAACGGACTCTTTTCCACAGCCGTACAAGAAGAATCGCAACAAATGGACGGAGCCGCGTGACGTGCCACTGGTTGCGGCAAAGGTGGCGGAATTGAAAGGCGTCCCGATTGAGGAAGTTGCTGAAACGACGACGGCAACGATTCAGGAAGTGCTGGGGCGGGAGATCCTGACATAACGGGGGTTTAGCCCCGAGAATAGGACGCCATACCCTCTTCTCCGATTTCCTCTTTATCGCCCAGCAGCCTGTCCGGCACGGCGGTGCTGCGCAGTGAGCGGAAGATCAGCAGGATGACGATAACCAGGCTGAGGGTGACCGCGCCCATGATCGCCGTGGCCGTCGGCGCTCCCCATTCTTCTGCCAGCCGGCCAATCATCGTGAATCCGATTGGCGATGCGCCCCACGTCGTCGTGCGAATTGCGGACAGCCGCCCGCGCATGGAGTCGTTGATGAGGAATTGCACCCGCGCGGTCGTCCCCACGAGGCAGGACTGGAAGCCTAGACCGGCAAAAAAGGCAAAGAGCAGGCTCAACGTCAGTATCTCAGAGAAGCTGAACGCAATGAGGGCGAGGGCGAAGCCGATCCCGCCCATGACAATGAGATTGCGGATGGCGCGGGGGCTGCTGAACGTTGCAAGGACAATGGACCCGGTCATTGAGCCCGCGCCGGCCGCCGCGCCGAGGTCACCCGCGGCCGTCGCGCCCTGGTTGAGAACATCACGCGCGAATACGACCAACTGCGTCTGATACGGCGAGCCGAAGATGATGCATGCGCCGGCAACCGTCATCAGGCCGAGGATGACCTTGTAGCGCCAGAGAAACGCTGCGCCCTCGACGGTGTCCTTCCAGACAGTCACCAGGGTCTTGGTTCCTTCCCGTGTGCCCTGGCGGGTGTTGACGGGCAGGAGGAAGAAGATGGACAGGATTGAGAGGGCGGCGGCAGCGCCGAATGCCGTGGCTCCGCCTAGCTCGTCAAAGATGCGCCCGCCAATAAAGCTGCCGACCAGCATGCCGCCGCTGAACATGATGGAGGAGAGCGCGATGCCATTGGCCATGTTCTCGCGGCTGACAAGGTTCGGCACCACGGCCATACGCGACGGGAGAGCAATGGCGAATGCGATGCCGGCGATAACGCTCAGCACGAAGACGCTCCATAGCTCCAGTTGGTCAATGGCGAGCAAGACGACGAATCCCAGCAGAGCGAGGATTGTTACGACTTCGGTGATGATGAGTATCCACTTGCGGCTGAATCGGTCTGCCAGAACGCCGCCGAAGAGGGAAATCAATGACGGCAATTCGCCTGCAGTCGCGGCGGCGGCGACAAGTTCAGGCGAATCCGTTAGTTCAAGCACGACCCACCCCCGGAAAAGGAGGAGCATCATGTGGGACATGATTGCGGCAACGGACGACAACCAGAACAGGGTATAGTCGCCTGTCTGGAAAGATCGCAGTGGGCCACGACTAAACAAGGATTGCAGCAAGAAGACCATCGCACTATCTACAATACGTCATCGAACTGCGGTTGACGGTTGGGGAGGCGGCTCGGTACCGTCCCCTTTGAGGATCAAGTGGGGAGCGGCTTAAAAGCCGAAAGGAGCAGATAGCCATGACAGATTCATCGGACGTTGTCCTGTATGAGAAGCGGAATCGCATCGCTTATGTGACGTTGAACCGACCGGAGGCGATGAACGCGTTGAATTCCGCGGTGGGCGCGCGCCTCTACGAGATATGGAGCGACTTTCGCGATGACGATGACCTCCTCGTTGCGATCCTCACCGGCGCGGGCGGCCGGGCATTCTCCGCCGGCGCAGACCTCAAGGAGGTGAGCGGCAGGCAGGCGGAGGGGAAATCTCAATTCGAATCGAGAGGACCCGGTTCGAGATTCATCCCGGATCTCAACGTCTGGAAGCCGATCATCTCCGCAATCGACGGCTACTGCGTCGCAGGCGGCCTTGAACTCGCCATGCAGACTGATATCCGTCTCGCAACTGAAAAGTCGCAGTTCGGACTGCCGGAGCCGCGTTGGAGCATCATGCCCGCGTACGGCCTGCACCACATGATGCGCATGGTTCCAACGGGCGACGCGCTGCGGATGATGCTGACGGGCAGCCGGATTACGTCTGATAACGCGCTGCGGATCGGCCTGATCCAGGAGGTGCATCCGGACCGCGACGCGTTGATGGAGGCCGCGGAGGGCATCGCCGAGGAGGTCAAGCTCTGCGCGCCGATGGCCGTTCAGGCAATCAAGCAAATCGCGTACGTGGGCCGCAGCATGCCGCCGGAGTATTCGTATCGGTTCGCGCAGGAGTTGAGTGCGAAGGTACTCGGCAGTGAGGATGCCGCGGTCGGGCCGGCCGCTTTTGCGGAGCGCCGCACGCCTGAGTGGAAGGGGCGATAATCCCCTACTGTCATTCTGAACGGAGCGCAGCGGAGTGAAGAATCTAAGAACTCATCTGCTGAGCAAATGGAGGCTTTAGATTCCTCGGCTGCGCTCGGAATGACAGGTGCGAGGGGCTGCCTTTGAATAGTTTGCCCCTACGCCGTTCTTCGTGATGGGTGTGACTCCGGCAGCAGTATGCCGATGAGTCCTACCGTGACGGAGACAGGCAGCACGATGAACAACGCCGTTGCCAGTGAGCCCGTCCCCTCTTGAAGCACGCCCGCAAGGACAGGCCCGATGGTGGAGCCGAGCGGCGTGATTGTCCTGATGAGTCCCACGGCAACCGCCACCTCCCGCGGTCTGAACTGCATGTCGAATGGGACCGTCATAATCATCGGCACGACGGAGGACGTCATCATCCCCTGGAGAACCAGGAACGGCAGCAGTCCCAACGTCCAGGAATCGGACGATAAGACGCTGTCGGGCAGCCAAGATAACAAGGGGTTGTCCGGGCCCATGGACAGGATCGTCAGATAGAGGACGGGCATGATGAATCCCTGGGTGAAGATGAACGGCTTTCGCCGTCGAATCCAGTTTGATAAGGGCCCGACGGTGAGCGAGCCGATCGTCCCGCCAATCGGGAATGCCGAGAACAACAGGCCCACCGTTATGAGCGATAGGCCGTGCTCTTCCTGGGCAAACGTCGGGAAGAACGTGACGAACGTCGCCCACGCCATCGCCCCGCCGAACTGGGTTGATGCAATGACGAAGAGAATAGGATGGCGCTTGAGCACGCCAGCCGGGCCGCCCGGTGTGCCATCGGCCCGCAGCGCGGTGGGGGGCGCATCGGCCACAGACGACTGATATGGCCGCTCACGCCCGACGATGAACCAGATGATTGCGACGGCGGCGTAGACGACGGCAAGCAGGAGATGAATGCCGCGCCACCCGCCAACGTGAGGCATAAGTATCGGCACCAGCCCAATCGCGACCAGCTGGCCGATGCCGAAACTCGCGACGGTGATGGAGTTCAATGTGGCGATGCGCGGGCCGCTGAACCACTGCTGGATGAGCATCACCTCGGCCTGCGTCCGGGACACAAGCGCGTACATGAACATCAACCTCGCCGCCAGCAGGATCCAGTAGTTCGGCGCGATTCCCTGCAAGACGGCAGTAATCGTCATGCCAATCAGGGCCAACAACGTCACGAGGCGCGGGCTGAATCTTGACATCCAGATCGCGGACGGCAGGGAGAGTGTCGTCAGCGCGACAAAGAACGCCGAACCCAGATAGCCCTCCTGTACAGGGCTGATATTGAACTCATTGCGAATCTCAGGAAGCGTCAGGCCAATCAGAAAGATCATCACGGTGGATGTGCCGTCGACCGCCCAGAGGGCGGACATGACAATCCATCCGGTGCGCCCGGTATACGGCGATGACTGTGTGGCGGCTGGTGGGCCGCTCATGGAAGAGTCACGCAGGCTTGAACTTCACCAGCGTCCACTCAGGGGTGATGTCCTCGAAAACGGCCACGACAGGCATGTCCACTTCGACGTCATGCGGCTCTATGCCGATGACGTTTGAGATCATGCGCGCGCCCTCATCGAGTTGGATGACTGCATAGACATATGGGGCTTCTGCGTTGAAGCGGGGATCATTGGGCTGGTAGACGATGGTAAAGGCGTGGACACGTCCGCGCCCCGAGACGGGCGCCCATTCGAGATTGTCGGAGAGGCAGGTGGGGCAAAGCTCACGCGGATAGAAGAAGAACACGTCACACATGCGGCAGCGCTGGATCACCAACTCGTGCCGCTTCGTGGCCTCCCAGAAGGGCTTTGTGAAATCCCCCAACGTTGTGCCGTGGAGGCCGCCGGGAATGGGCAGGGGCTTTGTGTATTCGGTCGTCATCATTCAATCCTGTTGCTCACGCCACGATTGATAGCGACTGTTCGGTTCTTCCTAAAGTGTGTTCTCGGACCCGAGAACCAGGGTGGCCATACTGGACACCGTGCCGCCTCAACCGTTCACCAGGCAGAGATCGTTGCGCTCCACCTGCCGCACACCGGCACGTCCCATGATCTGCCGCGTGGCTTCCAGGACATGGCGGAATCCACCGGCGTCGCCGGGCTGGCCGCACGACAGTTGGCCGCCGTCCGTGTTGATCGGAAACTCGCCCTTGTACGTCGTATCCGTTGACGCAAAGAACGGCCCGATATCGCCCTTGGGCACCAGTCCCGCGTCTTCGAGGCAGACGGCGTGCAGGATTGTATAGCAGTCATAGAACTGGGCGAACTCGATGTCAGACGGCCCGTATCCGGCCATGCCAAACGCGATGGGAGCCGAGCGGGTAACGACGGAGCGAGTCAGGCGTTCCCGCTGCCAACCTGAAAGCGGGTCGCATGCGATGCCGGCGCCAAGGAGATAGACCGGCTTGTTCCTGAGCGACTTCGCCCTTTCAGCCGACGTGAGGATGATTGCTCCGCCTCCCGCGCACGGCATCACCGATTCCAGCAGTCGAATCGGGTAGTTGATATAGCGTGAGTTGAGCACATCGTCAATTTCCAGCGGCTGCCCGCGGAACACGGCATTATCATTCTCCAGCGCGTTGAACCGCTGGTTGACGGCGATGTTGGCCAACTGCTCCTGCGTGGTGCCGTACTCGTGCATATGCCGCGAGTACATGAGGCCGTAGCCGGTATTTGCGGCGACTGCGGGGCCGTACGGGTCTTCGAATTCGGTCCTCAATCCCGGGGAGGGAGGGCTGCCCCAGGGCGTTCCCGCGGTTCTCGCTTCTGAGAGCGTGACAAGAACAGTGGTGGCGAGCCCGGAGTAGATGGCCATTGCCGCGACGGACGTTGCAGTTGCGCCGCTCGCGCCCATCGTGCTGACGCCGGTCACGAAATTGGGGTTGAGTCCCATGTATTCGCCGATTGGGGCGGGATAGAAGCTGCCGCCCTCAACGACAAGGCCATCGATTTCATCCTTGCGGATACCGGCGTCGACCATGGCATCGCGTGACGCCTCCGCCATGAGTCCAAGGGCCGTTCGGCCTTCATAGGTGCGACGGGTGGGAATCTCAGCGAAACCGACAATCGCCGCAGCGCCTCGCATCGTCATGACTCACCCCCAATCCACATGATATTCACCATGCGCGTTGATGAGACTAGAGTTTACACTACGGAGAAGTTTGACGCGTACGTTTTGACCGGACGCCACACAACTTTCGCACGACACGGACATGGAGGATTCGACTGCATGATCAAGCTGACTGATGAGATGCGCGAGCACGTGAACTCAGCCCTGGAGAAGGGCTATCCATGCATTATTTCCACTGCATCAAAGGACGGCGAGCCCGGCCTGGGCTTTCGAGGCAGTTTGATGATCTGGGATGACGAGCACATCGCGTGGTGGGAGCGGGGGCGGCGCAACCAGATGGGCAACATGGAGGAAAACCCCAGGGCAGCCGTTGTCTTCCGCAACAATGAACTCAACATCGGGTGGCGATTCTACGGTGAGGTCACGTTCCATCCACAGGGCGACCCTCTCTGGGAGCAGGTGTGGGAGCGCGTGGTGGAGCCGGAGCAAGCGCGAGATCCCGAGAGAATCGGGACCGCCGTGCTGATGCGCGTCGACATCGTGCGAGGCATGATGCCGGAGGCCATCCAACAGCGGGACTAACCGCCAGGCCGTAAATCTGACACGGCCAGACTCCCCCACGCCCCAACTCATCCCCTATCATTGAATAGGGAACTTCGCGCGCCCGCGTTCCAGGCTCATTGGGGCAAGGATATGACTCCGTCTGCCGAATTCGTTGATCTGATACAGATTCTCGGTGTCGCCACTCTCGCGGCAGTTGTCGCGACAGTGCTGCGGCAGCCGATTGTCGTCGCATTCATATTTGTGGGCGTCATTGCCGGCCCGGCCGGCCTCGCCCTGGTTCCTGAGGACTCTGAATTTGTTGACCTGTTCGGGCGTGTTGGCATTGCGCTGCTGCTCTTCGTTGTTGGCCTCAAGCTCGATCCCGCGCTCATCCGCACGGCGGGATTCGTTGCCGTCGTCTCCGGACTCGGACAGGTGATCATCACCACTATCGTTGGATTGCTCATCACCATGGCCTTCGGCGTTGGGCTCTTGCAGGCCTTCTACATTTCGCTCGCGCTGACCTTCTCAAGCACGGTCATCATCGTCAAGGTTCTCTCTGACCGGCGTGAGATCGATTCTCTGCATGGCCGCATTGCGCTCGGCATCCTGATTGTGCAGGACATTGTGGTCATCGTTGCCCTCACGCTGCTGTCCGGCCTCGAAGGCGCAGAAGGCGCCGAGGCGACACTTGAACAGCTGGGGCTGAGCCTGCTGCGTGGAGTGGCGCTTGTTGTGGGGATGATCATCGTGGCGCGATTCCTCATCCCGCTAATTGAGCCGCGCCTGATCACGACTCCTGAAGTGCTGGTTCTTGGCGGCATCGCGTGGGCGGTGCTCATGGCGGCAGGGGCGACGTGGGCGGGATTCAGCCCCGAGATGGGCGCGTTCGTTGCCGGTGTCGTACTGGCAACCAAGAGGCCGCGCCAGCTGGTGGCTGCCCGCCTGACGACCGTACGAGACTTTCTGCTCCTGTTCTTCTTTGTGAGCCTGGGTGTCCATCTGCAGCTCTCCGACTTGCAGAATCAACTTCTTCCCGCGATTGGCCTTTCGCTCTTCGTTCTGATCGGCAACCCGCTCATCGTCATGGGAATCGCCATCGCCATGGGTTTCCGCGCCCGCACGGGACTGGTCGCCGGCATGGCGCTCGCCCAGATCAGCGAGTTCTCCTTCATCCTGATGGCGCTTGGCCTTGATCTGGGCCATGTGGATGAATCCAGCCTCGCGCTTGTCACGCTGGTGGGCCTGATCACGTTCGCCGCGTCCACCTACATGATCACGTACGCCAACCAGATTTACCGGTTCCTGCGCCCTGTTATGAACAGGCTGGAACGCCCCATCGCCCATAGAGAGGATGAAATCCGCGACGAGGCAGATCAGCCCGTTGAGGTGCTCGTCTTCGGAACGGGAAGACTCGGCACTGTCATCCTGTCCCGCCTGCGTGGGATCGGTGTTGAGGCGATGGGCGTCGACTTCGATCCTGTCGCGGTGCGCCGCCTGCAAGACCTCGGTTTTCACATGAGATTCGCGGACGTTGAAGCGCCCGAATTTCTCCAGGGGCTGCCCCTGGCATCTGCCCGCATCGCAGTGTCAACAATCCGCGCGCCCGATATCGAGGTGGGGCTGCTCGAAGGACTGCGCGAGCATGGTTTCCGCCGCCCTGTTCTCCTGACAAGCCAGTCCGCTGCCACGGCCCATCGCTTGGAAGACCTTGGCGCGACACTCGTGCTGCTTCCATTTGAAGCCGCGGGAGAGCGGGCATCGGAGATGATTGAAGAAACGCTGCGCGATCCGACGTACCTGGAACGCGCCCGCTCCAGCCCACGCGCGCCGGTGGAGGACGAGTCCCTAGAGGAGGAATAGCTAGTCGATGACGCCGATGCGGGGGCGCAGACCTCGCTCACGGCGCGTCAGCCTGAATCTCGCCCGGGACTCCGTTCGCTCTCTCTGCTTCGACGCGTCCGACCAACCCTCATGGAGAAGGAGCCGCTCCTTGGTGGCGAGTCCGCCCCCGAAACCGGTAAGGGCGCCGTCCGCGCCCACAACACGATGTCAAGGAACGACGATTCCGAGCGGGTTGGAACCAATGGCCTGCCCAACAGCACGAGCCGCCTTTGGTCTGCCAATGGCATGAGCAACATCACCGTATGTCCACACAGAGCCGGCGGGAATCTCCGTGAGCGCTTGCCATACTGCACGCTGAAATTCCGTGCCGCCGTCCATGTCCAGCGGGCCGGATAGGTCTACTGTCTCCCCATTTGTGTAGCGTGAGAGGATATCCGCCCAGTGATTGAGAATCTCGCCGGCGGGGTCGTCACTCAGTGGAGCAAGAATGTCGGCGCGTTCCTGTTCGACGAGTTCTCGATCATCATGCGGCCCCAGAACCGCCTTGAGGCCCTTTGCGGAGGCGACGAGGCCGAGGAATCCAAGCGGCGTTGAAATAACCCTGTAGCCGTTAGCTTGCATCTGCGGTTCTCCTTCTCACCCGGGCACGCCCCCGTGGCACAAATCTCAAGAACGTCAGCGCCAGCAGTCCAAAGACGATGGCGCGCCATGAGAACGGCCTGTCCGGCGGGGCGTCTTTATCGGGGCCGTACAGGACATGATCGTACCATTGCACCATGCCGTAAAGCGCCCACGTTGCGCGAGGCCACGCAGCGGAGACGCGGCTGATATATTCCGCCGGTGTCTCATCGGGCCTGGTCTTTATACCGGCCAGCCGCCCAAGGCGGACGGTTTGCGCGTATGCCCTCCCCGCCGTGCGGGGACGCGCGAGGGCTTGCCACCAGAAGAATATCAACGCGGCTAATCCCATAAGTCCAAGCGCAGCGCCAATGCTGTACCAGACCCTGGGATCGATTCCCACGCCGGGGATCAGGCCGCCTCCGACGTTTTCAAAGGTCTCATCGCCGAATTCGAAGAAAGTATCCTCTTGAAGCAGATCTGCTTCTTCAAATGCGAATCCGCCAAGATCACCGATGACTTCCAGGTCAACGTCAGGAACGAGAGCGGAGAAAGTGCCTGTCGGGCCGCCGGGGGCATCAGGCTCTACATTCGGTGTTGACTCAAACGGGATCCATCCGTATCCGGGGAAGTAGGCCTCTGCCCAGGAATGGAGGTCGGATTCACGGACAACAAATGCACCCAACTCGTCGCTGTATTCACCGGGCAGATAACCGACCACCATTCGAGACGGCACGCCCGCCGCGCGGAGCATGACCGTCATGGCGGACCCAAAGTATTCGCTGTATCCTGCCCGCTCACTAAAGAGGAAATGCTCGAGACCATCGGCGCCGGGAGGCGGGGCATCGATGTTCTTCGAGTATTCGAGCGTCCGCAGGTATTCCCGGATTGCGATGGCCTTCAGATAAGGCGTATCGGCATTTCGAGACAGTGATTCGGACAGCAGCCGGACGCGCGGCGGGAGGTCTTCCGGCAACTGCAGATACCTCTCCGCCACCCAGCTCTCATATTCGGGGGTGAGTGTGCTGATGTCCTCGACGGTTACCTGTGGGACATAGCTTTGAACGGTATATCGCTGGTTGGGCTGCAAAACGTCCTGGCTTTCCAGCTTGACCAGTCGATGGCCCTCGTCGGCATCGAGGTTGGTGAATTGGGCCTCGACGGGCAGCGTCGTACGGAGAGGGGTGGCGGCGGTAAAGACCGTGCTGGCCGGGGCCTTGAGTTCAAATGTCACGTTCCTGACGCACTCGGCGCAGTTGGTGTAGCTGCTTCCGGCAATGTCCTCCAGGCCGCGTCGCTCAGCGACGACGAGGGGGCTGTTGCTCCAGCCCCAGCCCGCGTACCGGTCATAGGTACGGGCGCGCCAGTACAGCCGCTCGTCGCTTTCGACGTGCATCAACACGTCAGTGGGCAGGTTGATGTTCCCCCTAAACGGCAGCTCATCCGTGAATCCGAAGAGTCCCATCGACCGGCGAGCGGGCAGCGAGGCAAAGATGCGGGTGAACGTGCCCTCTGCATCTCCGATAGGAGATCGGATTTCCGTCCAGAATGAACGGATGACTCGCGGACCCGAACCGAGTGACGGTGTCAGGGTCACGACAAGGAATACGATGAGGGCGAACCATATGCCGGCGTGCATGACGTGGACGGGCAGCCATGATCCCTGCGTGGTTGTCGCCTCATCCCATTTACGGCGGCGCTCAAGATGCACAAGGCGGACGATGAGTAACGCGGAGGTCAACAGGAACGCCATGAAGAATGGCAGGGTGCTCGGCGGCAGGTAGGTCAGGTTGGTAACGATGGCAAAGCCCGCCGGCAGCGTGGCCCAGATGTTTTTCAAGAGCAGGGTCAGGTAAACCGTAACATAGGCGACGGCCCACGCGCCGAGCAGGAGGAGGAAGACGAAAGTTAGCCGGTCCGTGCTCGCCCCGCCCTCCAACAATGCCTGCGCCCACAGTGTCATGCGATAGATGGCGCTCAGGGCCTTACCCTCAAGCCCGGAGGCGGTAAGGACCGTGAGGGTCTGCGCGAATGACTGCGCCAGCGCTATAAAGAGGGCCGCTGCGTGTTGCGCGACGTAATTGCGGCGGTGTCTCGCGTTGATCAGTCCTGCCGCGCCCCCGACGAGCACGGCAAATCCTACCCCCGGGATCACCGGCACCCAATGGGCATCCTCGACGCTCCAAACGACGGTGGCGGCGACCATAAGCGCCAGGAAGACTGTCGGCCATCCGGTGTCCGGGTACGTTATCAGGCGATGCCACGCGCGGGTCAGCCACTGCGGCATGACGACGGGCTGGGTGGGCAGGCTGCGCCGCATTTCCGTGCTCACGCTCCCCACCTCTCAGGCCGCGTAAAGCTGCGGCGATTGCCGGGCTGCATGGCGATGGGCCCAAGCGCGTTGAAACTCAGCGCACGCGCAATATCGTCGCCGAGCCGAACAACGTAGGCGGCGATGCCCATGGAATAGAGACTCGCCAGTTCCGGGGTGTAATCGCCTGACGCACCGAAACTCGTCGGCTCAAGGAGGACGACTGCTCCCGGCGAGTTGCGTTCCTGTAGAACCGCGGCGGCAGACATGGCGTCTTCAACGGACGGAGTGATGGCGATGACGCCGGTTCGTCGACTGAAACGCGCCTCGTGGATGCCAAGCAACTCGCTCAGGCTCACCTTGCCCTCGGCTTTACAGAGCGCCAACGCTTCCAGGATGCGCCACATGTGCTTGTCACCGGCGCCGTTGGGGATGGTGTATTCAGTGTCGCCAATCGCAGAGAATCCGACACCGTTGTCAAAGTCGAGCAAGTACCGCGCGAGAGAGGCTGCGACCGTGACGGCCACCTCTTCCGTCCCGTTCAGGCCCTCACCCACCTGCACGGCGGCGTTGAGGTCAAGCAGGATTGCGAGATCGGACTGCACCTCCGTCTCAAACTCCTTGACCATCAGGCGGTTGAGTTTGGCGCTGCTCTTCCAGTGAATGCGGTTGAGGCTGTCTCCGACGGTGTAGCGTCGGACAGACACGACGTTGGGGGTGAATTGAGACGTTGCGCGGTAATCCGGCGCGTCGCCAGTTTCCTCCGCGCTGGAGATGACGAAATCCTCCAGCGGGAACGGGGCCGGATAGACGACCAACTCCCGTTTCTCACCGATGACTCGTGTTGTTTCAAAAAGGCCGAACGGGTCGGAGGCAGTTACGCGGAGAGGCCCCCAGTGGAAGCGGCCGCGTTTGTCCGCCCGGGTCCCCAGTTTTGTCCAGTTGCGCGAGCCGCGCGTGGGCACGCCCATGACCTCCGACGCGAGTCCGGGAACGTCCCCGATGTCCTCAACATGGAGCCAGGGACGGGGCAGGAGCGATGAATTCTGGAGCCAGACGGACTCTTCAACACGCTCTCCCACCTGGGCGAGCGAGGGCTGATCATCAGCGCCGGCGGAGATGCCTCTCATACTCAGCTTTGTCCAGAGCCACGCGAGTATGAACACGACAATGATGGCGCTCAGAAGATTGGACATGACGTAGAATCCCGACCCGAGGGTCAGGAAAAGCGCCATCAGGATCAGCACGCCGAGGTAGACGCGGCGATTCCGCACGGTGTTCCCTCAGTTCCGCAGCCACCCTCGCGGCACGGCTCCCGGCACAGGGACACGCTCCAACACCTGCGCCAGCACGTCATCCGTGCTGACTCCCTGCATCCGGGCGTTCGGGTTGAGGATGATTCGATGCCCCAGGATTGGGCTGACCAGATGCTTGATGTCGTCCGGGAGGACATAGTCACGCCCGTCCATGACGGCGCGGGACTGCCCGCCGCGGAAGAGTGTCAATGCGCCGCGCGGCGACGCTCCGACATACACGGAGCCGTGCTCCCGCGTGCCGTCCACGATGTCGACGATATACCGCTTGATGAGGTCGTCCACGTACACCTGCCGCACCGTTTGTTGGAGGTCCAGCATCTCTTCCGGTGTGGTAATGGACTCAATGGAGTCTATCGGGTGTTGGAGGCGGGTTCGATCCATGATTTCCATCTCGGAATCGATTGTGGGATAGCCCAGCGAGAGGCGCAGGAAAAAGCGGTCGCGCTGCGCCTCCGGCAACAGGAATGTTCCCTCATGCTCCAGGGGGTTCTGTGTGGCGATGACGTGGAACGGCTGCGGGAGAGGGTGCGTCACGCCGTCCACTGTCACCTGTCCCTCTTCCATCGCCTCCAGGAGTGCGGACTGCGTTTTGGGGGTGCCGCGGTTGATTTCATCGGCGAGGAGGACATGAGCGAGGACGGGGCCGGCGCGGAACTCGAACTCGCCGGTGCGCTGGTTGTAGAGATTGACGCCGATGACGTCGGTGGGCAGCAGATCAGGCGTGAACTGCACGCGCTTGAATGATGCGCCGAGAGAGATTGCGACACTGCGGGCCAGCATTGTCTTGCCGACGCCGGGCACGTCCTCGATCAGGAAGTGGCCGCCGCCCAGAACCGCGGTGAGGGCAAGCTCCGCCGCCGCGCGCTTGCCTACTATCACCCGTTCGACGTTCTCCAGTGTCTTGTCGACAACTTCGCGCGCGCGGTCAACCGTCGCTACCAATGTCTACCCCCAGCCGGTTCCCTACCCTGCGACTGATACTAGTATAGGGTGACGGGCATAAACGCCCAACGCCCGCACAATCAAACGACAATACCACAGCAAGCCGATGAGCACCCAAGATTCACCGTCGAACGAGCCGCTGACCGCCTGCATCGTAGCGGGAGGCGACATCACGCCCGGCGACCGCGTGATGGCCGTGCTGCGGGAGAGCGATATCGTCATCGCCGCCGACCGTGGGCTGGATACGTGCGTGGAACTGGGAATCACACCGACGCTGTGCATCGGTGATTTCGACTCCGCGTCAGAGGATGCTATTCGGACGGCACGTGAGCGCGGGTGGCCACTGCTGGAGTACCCGTCAGAGAAGGCTGCCACGGACGGCGAATTGGCGCTGGATGAGGCGATCGCGAGGGGCGCGGAGAGAATCCGTGTGCTTGGGGCGCTGACCGGCATCGACCGTTTCGACCATGGCATCGCCAACTTGCTCTTGCTGACAAGGGATGATCTGGGCGGCGTGGACATCCGCCTCATCGACGAGATGCGCGAGGCGTTCATGATTCAGAAAGGCGGGTCGGCAACCGTTGCGGGGCAGCGCGGGGATTACGTGACACTGCTGCCCCTGACAGAGACGGGCGTAACGGTTACCACGTGGGGCCTCAAATATGATCTGCTCGGCATCACGCTCCAGTACGGCTCAACGCGCGGCGTCAGTAATGAGCTGGCGTGGCAGCAGGCGAATATCACCGTGGAAGAGGGGCGGGTGCTGGTGATGCAAGAGCGGGTGGGGTTACTCAATCCAGTCCAGCAGGCGTGCCTGATTCCAATCGATGGTGATTGAGACGGTTGTGTTTTGGTGAGGGCGGTGGTTCGCGGTTGTAACGGGGACGCGGGCACGGAGTTGCTCGTCCTGGATGTTCAGGGTCACGTCGTAAGCGCCGCCCTGCAGGGTAACGTCTACGATGGTTGCCGCCGCGCCATCCTGATCGACCTGGGCAAGCGTGACGGCCTCCGGCGGGATGAGTGCCGTGCAAAGGGGGCTGCCGGGGACGGCATCGGGCTGCCATGCGCCGAGCGCGCAGTGAGCTTCATTCGTGCCGTCGGCGCGGGTGGAGATCTCGCACCGAAAGAGGTTCTCGTGGCCGAGGAATCGGGCGACGAACGGCGTGGCGGGGTTGAGCCACACGTCCTCCGGCGGACCGTGTTGGACGGCTCTGCCCTGCTCCAACACGAGGATATCGTCCGCGACGGCGAACGCTTCATCGTGGTCATGGGTGACATAGATGAGGGTCACACCCTCATGGTCGCGGATACGACGAATCTCCTGCGCAAGCTCCTCCCGCAGACGGCGGTCGAGCGCGCCGAGCGGCTCATCGAGCATGAGGAGGCGGGGGCGGGGGGCCAGGGATCGGGCGAGCGCGACACGCTGCTGCTCACCGCCGGAAATGGCTTCGATGGAGCGGTCGGCAAGCGGCTCTATGCGCATCAGTTCCAGCAGTTCATGGACGCGGCGTTCGATCGCCTCAGCCTCCCGCCGTTGGCTGCGGAGGCCGAAGGCGATGTTGTCGCGGACGTTGAGATGGGGAAACAGGGCGAGATCCTGGTGCATGAGTCCAAAGCCGCGGCGGTGGGGCGGCACGTCGTTCAGTGATTCGCCCTTTATGGCGACTTCTCCCACGTCAGGCGTCTCAAGCCCGGCGATGAGGCGGAGGAGCGTGCTCTTGCCACAGCCGCTCGGCCCCAGCACGGCTAGTGATTTCCCCTCGTCCAGGTCAAAGGAGACGTTGGACAGGGCCTGGGTGTGGCCGCCGTCGTAGCTCTTGGTGAGTCCGTTTATTTGCAGCAAGTGACGTTCCATGCGTTATGAGTTTTTGGATTCTTCGCTGCGCTCAGAATGACATGAAGGCGGGAACGACGTGGATTCTGCCGCTCATGTCCTTCGACAAGCTCAGGATGAGCGGACGGGTGGTAGAGCACTTTAAAATTCTCCCCAGCCGCGGTAGCGGGCGCGCTCGATGAGGAAGAATCCAGCGCCGGCCACCACCATCAGCACCGTGCTCATGGCGAGGGCGCTTGCCAGGTTGATTGCGCCCGGGCGGGTCAGGTAATTGAGGATGGCGACGGGCATGGTCGTGTACCCGGGACGATTCAGGAGGAGAGTCGCGCCAAACTCACCGAGGGAGACCGCGAATGCAAAGACGCTGCCGACGAGGATGGCGCGGGACAGGATGGGAAGATCGACACGCATCGCGGCAGCGATCGGCCCCGCGCCCAACACGTGGGCGGCCTCCCGCAGGTGCGGGCGGATGGCTCGCATGGTGGAGAGGACGACGCGGATAACAAACGGGTACGCGATCAGGGTGTGGGCGAGGATGATGGGCACGACGGTGGTGCGAACGTCGAACGCGCCGATCCTCAGACTGAGCAGGTAGCCGAGTCCGAGCGTGACGGCGGAGACCCCGAGCGGAAGCATGTAGAGGGCGTCAAGCGGATTGCGCCACCACGCCCTCGGGTTCCGCAGGCCATAGGCGGCAAGGACGCCAAGCGGCACGGCAAGGATCACGGTCACGGCGGCGAATGCAAGCGAGTTGCGAATGGCCGCTACGGGGGAGATGTAGAAGTATTCGTTGCTGTCGTTGGACATGATGGCCGTGTAGCCGTCGATCCCGGGTCCGCCCTGTGTGATGAATGAGCCGACGAGCAGGGCGAGCGGCGGGGACAGCACGAGGAGCACGGAGGCGAGCGCGCCAAGCCGCATGATGGAGTCCGCCGGAGAGCGGCCCGTGGACACCGTCGCGCCCTGAGCGCGGAGGCGGATGCGGGTCACAGCCGCCGACTGGAGCTTGACGTATGCCCAGAGCATGCCGAACGTCGCGATGAGCTGTGTGAGGGCAAGCGCGGCGGCGATATGCGGCCTGAACAACTTTGTCATGAGGGTGTAGATTTCGACTTCCAGCGTTGCATGCTGCGGCGCGCCGAGTATGAGGATGATCCCGAAGCTTGTAAAGGTGAACAGGAAAATCAGCGCTGCTGCAGCAGCGACGGCAGGCAGCAGAAGCGGCAGTGTCACGTTGAAGAAAACACGACGGGGCGATGCACCCAGCATGGCGGCGGCCTCCTGCACAGCGGGATCCATATTCGCCCAGAAGGTCGAGATAAGCCGCACGACGATGGCGTACTCGTAGACGACGTGGGCGATGAGGATGATGGTAAATGTGTTGAGGAGTTTGATGGGCCCTTCATCCAGTCCAAAGATGCCTTTCAAGGCGTCGTTGACCAGTCCCGACGGCCCGAGGAGGGAGAGCAGCCCGAGCGCCATGACGATTGGCGGAAGGATGAACGGGATCGTTATCGCGGCAAGGAGCGCGCTCCGGCCCCGGAACCGGTGGCGGGCGAAGATATAGGCGGACGGGAGACCGAATGCGAGCGCGAGGATGGTGGAGAGGGCCGCCTGCCACACGGTGAAGATGAATCGTCCCCTGAGATAGGGATCACTCGCAGCATCGATGAACGGTGACAGCAAGCCCTGTCCGTCCCATCCGAGGCCGACGCGCATAACGCTGACAAGCGGCCAGGCAAAGGCGATCAGCAGGAAAGTCAGCGGCAGGGAAATCCGCGCGATGCGCCACACATTCATCGGGCGCTGCCCCAACGCAACTTAACTACGCATGAGCGCTGTCCATTCATCGATCCAGCGTTCGCGGTTTTCCGCAATCGTCCTGGGGCTTAGCTCCGCCGGGTTATCCGGGACAGGGGCAAATTCGAATACGTCCGGCAGATCGGCCCGTTCGTTCGCGGGATAGACCCACATGAGGGTTGGAAAGCTCTCCTGGAACCGGCGGTCCATCACAAAGTCCACGAATTGCTGCGCGAGCTCCTCGTTGCGGACGCCGTTCAGGATGCCGATGCCCTCGATCTGGAGAAAGGCGGAATCGTCGCCCAACACGTTGGCGGTCGGCGGTTCCGTCAGCGCGCCCTCGGAGTAGAAGACCTCTGCTGCGGGGCTGGTGGTGTAACTGACGACGATGGGCCGATCACCTTCATAGAGCGAGAATGCCGTGTAATAGGCGTCTGTCCATCCGTCAGTCACGAGGACTTCGTTTTCATGCAGGTCTGTCCAGTAGTCCTGCCACGTGTAGTCTCCGTCCTCACCGAATGCAGCGACAGTTGCCAGCAGGAACGCAAGGCCGGGCGATGAGGTGGCGGGGTTCTGGACAACCGTGAGCCCCTTATACGCCGGCTCCGTGAGTGATCGCAGGTCGGACGGAGGAGCAATGCCTTGTTCGTCAAACCACGCGACATCGTAGTTCAATGCGACGAAGCCGTAGTCGACGGGCATGACGTGGTTGGAGGAGTCGAGTTGATACTCACTCGGAACCCTGTCGAGCATCGGCGACTCATATTCGATGAAAATCTCCTCGTCCAGGGCTCTGCCAAGGAATGTGTTGTCGATGCCGTACAGGAGGTCGGCAATGGGCGCGTCCTTGGCCAGGATGGCCTTGGTGAGGGCTTCACCGGCATCGCCGGACTTGAGGATCGTCACGGTGGCGTCATGCTCCTCCTCAAACTCAGCAATGACATCCTCACCGATATTGAAACTGTCATGGGACATGATGATGAGGTCGCGGGGAGGGGGTTCAGTGCTGATGCTGACACTGATGTTGTCACAAGCCGCGCCAAGCGCTGCCAAGACCATGACGAACACAATCGCCGCCGCGCGGAGCAGCCACCCTCCACGCCCACGCCGTGAAAACCCTGCCATCGCACGATCCATGACTATCCCTCCAAGACCCTCATCAAAAAAACAAAGCCGCTGAACATGTCAGCGGCGCTCTTGGAATTGGGAGACGCAATTGCATCTCCACAGCCTCTTCCCTCCGCTGGCATTACCCAGCTCAGGTTCCGACGGTCGCCCCGATTCCATTGTCGGGGCCTCTCAGCCGGGCATACCCAGCTCCCGCAAGACCCTATTCAGTTGTTACTGGCGCGCAGTATACCTGCCGGCGGCGGATGCTGTCCATTATCGACCCCAACGTCTCGCCAAATCGTTAGAATAATCGGTAATGGACGGAGCACACGCGACCATGCTGCACGCGGTCTAAGACATGTTCAAAGGAGCCCGACCAACTGATATTGCCGGCCTTCTCGGGCTGGCATCCCGCCCCACAATCGACCACGCTTTCCCGTACACGCAATTGGGGAAAGACAGGGGGGTTGAGCGGTCAATCGCGCGGATCGTGGGAACAGCATCCCTGCCGAGAAAGGGCGAGACACTTGGCCTTCTCCTAAAGGATGGCAAAAGGCCGGGCGGACTGGCCGTCGTCCGGGGCGCGGAGGGCGGTTCTTCCTGGGAGATCGAGCACCTGCTGGCGCCGCCGGACGCAGAAGGGCTGTGCGCCGACCTGCTGCCGCAACTCGACAGGATGCTACGTCCAAAGAGAGGCACGACTATCTTTCTGCGAGTCTCAGTGGACAGCCCAATCCTGGAGTCGATGGGCAGCGCCGGTTTCCGGGGTTACGCGGAGGAAGAGCTTTACGTGCGGCCCGCCGGGGATCGAGCAGCACGTGAGATTCCGAAGAACGTCAGCATCAGGGTCCTTACGGAACCCGCAGATTTCCGGTTGTTCCGTCTCCACACGGCGTGGGCGCCCGTTGAGATGCGCGCGGCTGACGGGATGACGGTGCGCGAGTGGCAGGAGTCACTGGCGACACGGTGGATCGACGTGCGAAATACGACGGATATTGTGGCGTCCGTACGAGGCGGGCAGATTGGGTGGGTGAGGTTCGGACAGGTAGGCTCCAACGGGGTGGTGGCCCGATGCGTTGGGGCGTCCGAGCAACCGGAGGCCATTGAGGCGCTGATTGAATCGGTCATCCAGTCATCGGGTCGTTCACGAACCATCATGTTCCTGACGCCCACCCACGATGCGGCCACAGCCCGGGCTTTGACGTCACGCGGATTCCGCTCGCAGGCGACGTATAAGAGCTTTGCCTGCCAAATGGGTCAACGGGTTCTTGAGGGCGCTTTTGCGCCCGTAGGTCTTTAGCGGAAATAGCACAATTCCCGGCGTGCGTGCGGTAAGCTCAAGGTAGTATCTTCGTGGGCGAAAGGGGTACACATTTGGAGCAGCAGGTCTATGTTGCCAGCGAGTCGGAAACCGACGATATGGAGGCGCTGTACTCCGCCCTTCCGCCGCGCATCTCCATCCCCCTTCGCGACCACGGCAACGCGGATCAACTCCTTGAGATTGTGCTGGACCTTGGCCGCAAACCAGAGGCCCGCTTCCTCGATGCCGAGATCGAGTTGAGCGACGCGGAGATAACGTCAGAAGACCTCGACTACATTGTCGAGCGCATCGGCGAGTTCAACGACGACAACCGCGCGGGGATTGAGCGAACGCTGCATCGCATCTCAGCGATCAAGAACCGGCAGGGGCGCGTCGTGGGGATCACCTGCCGCGTGGGGCGGGCGATATTCGGGACGATAAAGATCATCGAGGACCTCATCACGGACGGCGGAAATATCCTGCTGCTTGGGCGTCCGGGCATCGGCAAGACGACGATGCTCCGCGAGGTGGCGCGCGTTCTGGCGGATGATGCGCTGCGGCGTGTAATCATCGTTGACACGTCCAATGAGATTGCCGGGGACGGCGATATTCCGCACCCGTCGCTGGGCCATGCGCGACGGATGCAGGTGCCGCAGCCGCATCAGCAGCACCGCGTGATGATCGAGGCTGTGGAGAACCACATGCCGGAGGTCATCATCATCGATGAGATCGGGACGGAGGCGGAGGCTGCCGCGGCGCGCACGATAGCGGAACGGGGCGTGCAGCTCATCGGGACGGCTCATGGCAACCGGCTGGACAACCTCGTTCAGAACCCAACGCTTGCGGACCTGGTGGGCGGGATACAGGCCGTGACGCTCGGGGATGAGGAGGCGCGGCGGCGGCGGACGCGAAAGACGGTGCTGGAACGGAAAGCGCCGCCGACGTTCAACGTGGTTGTGGAGATTCGCAGCCGCACGGAGGTTGCTGTTCATGCCGACGTGGCGCGGACGGTGGACATGATGCTGCGCGGCGCGCCGCCACGGCCGCAGTCCAGAAAGATCAGCGACGAGGGGGCGGTCGAGGAAACCGAAGGCGACCAGGAGTCGTTTGGGATAATCGGCGCAGGCCGCCCGGCCTACCAAATGGACGAGGAACGGGAGTTAGATGAGACGCGCGAGGCGGACTATCGGCGAACATCTGCCGATGTCTTTGCGCATGGCATCGGTCGGGGAAAGCTCGAGGAGACGCTGTACACCCTCAGCCTGCCGTTCCGCGTGGTTGATTCGATCAGTTCCGCCGACGTGATGCTGACGACGAAGCAGTTGTACCGGCGGCGCACACCAGCGGTGAGGACGGCGGAGGAGAACCACGTTCCCGTCTACGTGCTGAGGAAGAATACGCCGGTACAACTTGAGCAGGCGTTGCAGGCCATCGCGCATTCACGCGGCATGGCGGAGGACATTGAGTCGATATTGGAAGACACGGAGGAATCGCTGGAGCGGGTTCTGGCCGGGGACGTGGATGAAATCGAATTGAGGCCGCAGAACGCCTATATCCGAAGGCTTCAACACCAGATGGCGCAGGAGGCGAGCCTGCAATCGCATTCAAACGGTCGTGAGCCGAACCGGCGCGTTCAGGTCTATCGGGCGCGAGAAGCCGTCGGGGCCGGGCGCTAGCGCAGCCGTGGGTATTTTCATCACGTTTGAGGGGTGCGACGGCGCCGGCAAGACGACGCAGGCGGCGCTGCTTGCCGAACGGCTTGCGGGACGCGAGGCTGTCATGATGCTGCGCGAGCCGGGAGGCACGGAACTGGGTGATTTCATCTACTCCTACGTACGGCACCAGAGCGACCACCCCGCCCAGCAGGGCTTCTTCCCGGAACTTGGCAGCCCCGGCTTCCCGGGCAAGGTTGCGCCCATAGCCGAATTGTTCCTCTTCGCGGCGGCGCGCGCCCAACTTGTCATCCAGGTTGTGCAGCCTGCGCTGGAGCGGGGAGAGGTCATCATCTGCGACCGCTTTGCGGACTCGACGACCGCGTACCAGGGCTACGGGCGCGGACTGCCCCGCGACCAGGTGGACCAGATCAACACCATTGCCACACGCGGCGTGAGACCGGGCCTGACGATTCTGTTAGACATTGATCCTGACGAAGGGCTGTCCCGGGTTCCCCGAAAGCGCGACCGCATGGAAGAAGAACTGAGCAAGTTCAACAATCGCGTGCGGGACGGCTACCTGGAAATCGCAGGGGCCGAGCCGGATCGGTTCCTCGTGCTGGACGCGGCGCAGCCTGAACAGGAGCTGCATGAACTGATCTGGGAGCGCGTCTGCGCATTGCTCAATATCTCCTCCCCGGCCACACAGCCCACCGCAAGGCTTTTCTAGGATGCTCCAAGCGCCATGACGTCCGGCGAAACTCTCTACCATCTGCCCGCGTATGAGGCTTCACGGCTACTGGCCGCGGGCGAGATCAGCGCCGTTGAGCTGACTGAGGCGGTGCTGAGCCGCATTGAGGCGGTCGAGCCGCAGGTGCGCGGTCTTGTGACGGTGACGGCGGAGCAGGCGCGCAGCGCAGCGCAGGCGGCGGACAAACGCATCCGTGAGGGCAACACAACGCCGCTGACCGGCATCCCGCTGGTTTTGAAAGACAACATGTGCACGGCGGGTGTCTCAACGACGTGCTCATCCCGCATGTTGGAAGGCTTTGTGCCGCCCTACACCGCGACGGCTGCACAGAAGCTGCTTGACGCGGGGGCAGTGATGGTCGGCAAGTCCAACATGGACGAGTTCGCGATGGGGTCATCGACCGAGAACTCGGCGTTCTTTCCGACGCATAACCCGTGGGACGCAGGCCGTGTACCGGGCGGCTCATCGGGAGGGTCTGCGGCGACGGTTGCAGCGGGTGAGACACTCATCGCGCTGGGCTCTGACACGGGCGGCTCCATCAGGCAGCCGGCGTCGTTCTGCGGCGTAGTCGGCATCAAGCCGACCTACGGAACGGTCAGCCGCTACGGACTCATTGCGTTCGCGTCGTCGCTGGATCAGATCGGACCGCTCACGTCGAACGTGACGGACGCGGCTCTGACTCTCAACACGATCTCCGGCTACGATTCGATGGACTCAACATCCATTCAACGCGACACGCCCGACTACACCCAGGCGCTTGTGCCGGACGTGCGGGGCATGAAGATCGGCGTGGTCAAGGAGCTGTTCGGGGAGGGCGTTGAGCCGCACGTGCGGGACACGGTTCTTGAGGCGGCTCGCGTGCTGGAACAGGCGGGGGCAATTGTCGACTGGGAGGTCTCGCTGAGCCTGACGGAGTATGCCCTGCCCGTCTACTACATCCTCGCGCCGTCTGAGGCCTCGTCCAACCTTGCGCGGTACGACGGCGTCAAGTACGGCTATTCATGGGACGGCGCAGCGGACATGTGGGAGGGGATGGAGCGGACGCGGCAGCACGGGTTCGGGCCTGAGGTGAAGCGGCGTATTCTCCTTGGCGCATACGCGCTCTCGTCCGGCTACTACGACGCGTACTACCGCAAGGCGCAACAGGTGCGGACGCTGATACGCCGTGAGTATGAGGACGCTTTCACACGATTTGACGTCCTGTTGACTCCCACATCGCCAACGCAGCCGTTCGGGTTGGGAGAGCGCACTGACGATCCTCTTGCCATGTACCTGGCGGATATCTGCACGATTCCTGTGAACATCGCCGGAGTGCCGGCCGTCAGCCTGCCGTGCGGCTTCGTCGACGGGCTGCCTGTGGGGCTGCAGCTTATCGGGCCGTCTTTGGGCGAGGAGGCCATCATCCGCGCGGCATACACGTATGAGCAGGCGACGGATTGGCACACAATGCGGCCGGAGCTGGGGTAGAACCCATCCAGGCAGAAACGAACGCCTGGGCTCCCCGGAAAGC
Organism: Dehalococcoidia bacterium; assembly: GCA_034422835.1. Classification (GTDB taxonomy): domain Bacteria; phylum Chloroflexota; class Dehalococcoidia; order UBA6926; family UBA6926; genus VXMO01. The sequence goes on from DAOUJJ010000007.1 coordinate 258,276, forward strand.
ACCCGGGACTGAGCTATCAGACTGTATAATCTAGACAGACTGGCCAGTTTGGAGAGCGACTATGAGTGAGTGGAAGCTGCAAGATGCCAAGAACCAGTTCAGCGCCGTGGTGGACGCCGCCATGGGCGGTGAGCCGCAACACGTGACGCGGAGGGGCAAGCCGGCGGTGGTTGTGTTGTCATGCGACGCGTACGAGCGTCTCAAGAGGATGGAAAACAAGCGCTTCGTCGAGTTGTTGCTCGCTATGCCACAGGATGATGGAGAATTCGAACGCATACCCATAGAACCTCGAGATGTCGAATTCTGATGTATCTCCTTGATACAGACGTGCTTTCGGCATTGCGACGTCGCCAGCGGAATCCGGCGATTGAGCAATGGTACGAGAGGCAGAACAGTTCGGACCTCCACATAAGCGTTATCACCCTCGGCGAGATCCAAAGGGGCGTTTCGCAGGAGTTACGGCGTAATTCCGAGTTCGCAGATGTCCTTGCCCAATGGTTCCGGCGAGTTATCACAGAGTTTGATGACCGAATCTTGCCGGTTGATCTAGGTGTAGCCCGGCGCTGGGGGCAGTTGACTATTGATGTCGGAAACACGAACCCGGATCTGCTCATTGCCGCTACAGCCCTGGAACACGACCTCGCCATTGTCACGCGCAATGTCCAGCATCGCAATGTCCAGCATTTTGAGCCGACCGGCGTAAGGATTGTGAATCCCTCGTCTGCATGACCATCCGCTCGTTGACGACAGCAGAGTTGGATAGTCGGTATCATTCAATGTGATGGATGACATTCTTCGGATTCTTGAACAGGACGCGCGGACGCCGCCGGAACGCATCGCGGAGATGACCGGGCGGTCGGTCGATGACGTGCGCGAGGCCATCGTGAAGGCTGAGCGAGACGGCATCATCCTGTCGTACCGGTCACAGGTCAACTGGGACGCGCTCGGCCGCGGCGACGTGCACGCGATTATCGAGGTGCGCGTTGCGCCGCAGCGCGAAGTTGGGTTCGATTCGGTCGCGGCGCGCATCGCACGGTTCCCGGAGGTACGCTCCATGCACCTCGTATCCGGCGACTATGACCTCGCGGTACAGGTGACGGGCGAGAGCATCTACGCGATCTCGAATTTCGTGGCGAGCAAGCTGGCCGTGCTGGACGCCGTGCAAGGGACGGTGACGCACTTTGTCCTCAAGCGGTACAAGGAGGGCGGCTCGCTCTTCGATACACAGGACGATTCTCCGCGGCGCTTGCCGGTGTCCATGTAGGCGGGTTTATATGACCAATTCAACACAGCAAGATACTGCCCCGCCGCCAGAGAAACAGCCCGTTCGGCGGCGCATCGCGCAGAGGGTGGAGGACATTCCGCCGTCCGGCATCCGCAAGTTCTTCGACCTGATTGCGGGGCAAGAGGGCATCATCTCGCTGGGCGTTGGCGAGCCGGACTTCGTCACGCCGTGGCATATCCGCGAGGCGGCCATCGATTCGCTGGAACGGGGGCATACGCACTACACCTCGAATTACGGCATGCCGGAGCTGCGCAAGGAGTTGTCAGCGTACCTGGAGCGGCTGTATGGCGCTCACTACGATCCGCAGTCCGAGTTGCTTATCACGGTGGGGGTGTCAGAGGCGCTGGACCTCGCGCTGCGGGCCACGCTTGACCCGGGCGATGAGGTGATCACGGGCGATCCGTGCTACGTGGCGTATTTCCCCGTCGTTCACATGGCAGGTGGGACGCTGATCACCGCGCCGACAACGATGGAGGATGAGTTCCGGCTGAGGGCTGAGGAGGTTGAGAAACTCATCACGCCGCGGACGCGGGCGCTTTTGATCAACAATCCATCCAACCCGACGGGCGCAGTGCTGGACAGAGCGACGACAGAGGAACTCTCGGAGATGGCGGCCCGCCATGACCTGCTCATCATTGCGGACGAAATCTACGACCGCCTTGTGTACTCGCCGGATGAGCCATTCATGTCGTTCGCATCGCTCACAGGCCGGAGCGACCAGACGCTCGTGCTGGGCGGATTCTCGAAGTCGCACGCGATGACGGGGTGGCGCGTGGGCTACGCGGCCGGGCCTTCGGACATCATCTCGGCGATGATGAAGATCCACCAGTACACGATGATGTCCGCGCCGACGGCGGCGCAGGCGGCGGCGCTGGAGGCCTTGCGCGACGGCGATCGAGACGTTGCGGAGATGCGCGAGGCGTATGATCAGCGACGGCGGCTGCTTGTCGAGGGGCTACGGCGCATCGGCCTGCCGTGCGTGGAGCCGCGCGGGGCGTTCTACGCGTTCCCATCCATCATGCCGACGGGTATGTCATCCGAGGATTTTGCGGAACGGCTGCTGATGGAAGAGGGGGTCGCGGTCGTGCCGGGGAGCGCGTTCGGGCCCTCCGGCGAGGGTTTCGTGCGGTGCTGCTACGCTGCGAGCGTAGACGACATCGAAGAGGCGCTCACGCGCATGGGCCGATTTGTGGAGCGGCATACGAAGGCGGGCTGAGCGATGGTCGAGCAGGGGTCAAACGGCCACGGGAACCCTCCGACCGCAAACGGGCCGGGGGAGCCGCCGCAGGACGACGATCTGGTCGTCACGTTCACCGGCGTTTCGGCCAAGCCGAATGATGACGGCACGATCGACCTCATCATCGGGACGAACCGCGGCGAGATCCGTGCAATTCTGCACCCCAAGGAGGGGCAGGACGGGGCCGTGATCTTTGTCGGCGGCGGGCGGGAACTCAAGGGCCCGGCTGACGGCATCTACGAGGAACTGGCCACGGAACTTACCGAGCAGGGCGTGACATCGCTGCGGCTTGGACAGCGGCGCCCGGAGGTGTTCATCGAGGCCGTCGCGGACGCGCTGGCAGGCATCTCATTCATGCGCGGGATCGGCGCGCGGCGTCTTGCGCTTGTCGGTCATTCATCCAACGGGGCAGTGGCGATAAAGTCGGCGGCGTTCTCGCCGGACGTCGTTGCGGTGGCGTCATTATCGGGGCAGACGTTCGGCGCGCAGGACGTGGGGGAGATAGCGCCACGGCGGCTGCTTGTGGTGCATGGGCGCGATGATGATGTTCTGCCCTACACGGACGCTGAGCGCATCTATGAGTGGGCGGGGGAGCCGAAGGAGTTGATCCTGTACCCCGGCGCGAATCACGGGCTGCGGGAGGCGAAGGACGAGCTAAAGGAAAAGCTGGGGGGTTGGCTGACGGAGGTTGTGGGGCCGCCGGAGGGGGGAGAGACTCGCCCTTCAACAGGCTCAGGGTGAGCGGTGTCAGGGTTCGGTTTCGTCTTCGCCGAAGACGTAGCGGACGCGGACATAGCCCTCTTGCGCCGCCGGGGCGTTGGACAACATCTCATCCCGACCGTAGGAATCGCGGTCGGAGTCTTCCCGGTAGACGTTGGTGACATCAATGGCGTGACCGGTGGGCTCGACGCCCTCGGTGTCGATTTCCTGCAGCGCGGAGACGCTCTTGATGATGGCGTCAAGCTGGCCGCCGAACGACTCGATTTCCTCTTCGGTCATGCCGAGGCGACTCAACTCCGCCAGGGAGCGGGCAAGCTCCGGGCCGGAGCGGGCGTTTTCTCTCTCGTCGTGGTTCACTCTCAGGATGCTCCGTACGATTCCAATGAGGGTCAGCATGTCCCGTACACGCTTCCTGTGCGGACTATTGTACCTGGCTTTTGCGAGTTTGATCCTGGCTCTCGCCGACATACGGGGGCGAGAACGGGAGCGTCTTTTGCGGGCCACTTTGGTCTCGTAGACTCCTTTCGGTTTGGGATTCGCCCTTCGACAGGCTCAGGGCGAACGGGACCGGATGGATTCCGGCTTTCACCGGAATGAGGGGAGGGGCGGGAATCCAGAATCCCCTCCCCCTTGACGTGAGGCGCATTGACACCCTTCGCCACCCCTAGCAGAATGAACGGGCTACAGGAGCGCTGCCATATTAGGCAACGCACCGTCTCTTTGGAGACGTGGGAATACCCATGTCTCCTCGTGGTTCGGTGCGGTCTGTGCGCTCCTGTAGCAAGTAGCCTACGTCTGCATGCCGCGAGGAGGCACTTGCTAGATGGCCGACCTCAACGTCGCCAATCGAACCCTATTCATTGGGGACAATCTGCCCGTTCTTCGCGGCGGACGCCCGCAGGCTGTGACAGGTAGCCAAGTCCAGCTGCCGTAGGGAGGTACACCCATGAAAGAAGCGGCAAGGTTGGCACGGTCATGCACTCTCAAACGTGGGCTATGGCGAATGTGAGATTGCCAAAGTCGTGCTCAGGGCAAAGCCCAAGCGTGAGGATGAGTGGCAATATCTCCAAAGACCACAAAGCGGAGCGCGAGCGGCGCAAGCGCGGAGGATCAGAATGGCAAGTGAACAAATGACGGCGGGCGACTGGATACTCATCATCCTGCACATCAGCCCTTGGATTGCCATTCTTACTATTCCCACAGACCCGCCCATCCATAACCCGTTCGTAATCCCGATGCTGTCGTGGCTGTCCTTTCTGACGTTGTTGCTCCATCGACGGCGGACAAAGAGAGCGGCGTTTGGCTAGTTTTCGATATTCCCAATGTTTGAGGCGTTTACAAATCTTGATCCCACGTGGCTTCTCTACGGAGCACTGACGCTTCTCCCCCTTATTCTCGGTCTTCTCGGATTCCTTCTCTCAGTCATAAGTCGTCACAAGATGCGTGCCATTGTGTCGATTGGCGTCCTGATGGTTGTAACCGGCGGTGCGGTTATGGCTTACGAGAGTGAACACGATGGAGACATACCGTCGAATATCGAGGAGGTGAAACGTGTGCCTGAGAGCGTCGAGAACGTCATTCGGAATGTTATCGGCAATAGAACGGATGATGACATGGCGCAAGGACAACAGGCACAGGCGTCCGCATCAACTTCTACACCGACCCCTACTCTCACGTCCACACCAAGACCGAGACCAACGCCTACTGCGTCGTTTGATGCGGATGCTACCTACACCTCAAGTGGCGACCGCACCCCCACCTATGAAGACAGTCCCGACGCCCACCGCGACCGTTCGAGAAACTACATTGAGTGGACGACGCGTCCGATGGTGACAGATGGCATCTTGGAGCTTGCAGGTAGCATCCATGAACAACGACAGTCCGACTGGACGTTCTGCACGGACGGGGTATTTGGGCTTGTGGTGATATACAGATGGCCACCGCCACCGCCATCCCCTGCCGGGTTCGCTTTGACTGAGGAGGTTGTTGGGTCTGTTATCGAACCGGCGGGTGCTGGATACTTCTACACTGATCTTAGAGCGGACCAAGTCGTAGCCGACGTATGGGAAGTCGATTGTTCGTCTTTGCGCATCCGCGCGCAGGTTGCTTCTGTTTGGCCCTCAATGTTCAGAGTTGGCATCTGGGCCCAACATCGTCGAGATTCTACCGAGTGGGGTCTTATGGAGGATGAACGGGCCAAGTGATTGTACGGCCCTTCATCCATCTCTCTACGACTAGCCTTTGCGAATTCAGGGTACAAATCCCAAATCATGGGCCGACGCTTGGTATCAGCACGTCGGTCGTCACGGGGAGCCGGCGTAATGACGTCTGGCCGCATAGTTGAGGCTTTGGATTCCTCGGCTGCGCTCGGAATGACATGCATATGAGGGTGCGTGGCGGTACGGGGTTTGGTTGGGGCAATGTGATTCAGGTTTCCGCTTTCGCGGGAATGACGGAGGGGGCAGCCCTTCGACAGGCTCAGGGTGAACGGGGGGCGCTAGGCGTCTTCTGAATCAGCACTCTTATTGTCGTTAGCATTATCGCGGCGGCGTTTTTCGTAGTCGGCGATGCGGGCCTTGATCTCGGCTTCGAGGCCCTGCTCCGTGGGCTCGAAGTAGCGGTGGCCTTGAACGGAGTCAGGCCGCATCTGTTGTTCAACGACGTGGCCGGGGAAATCGTGGGGGTACTTGTAGCCGTTGGCGTAGCCCATGCTGCTCATCAGCGGGTGCGGGGCGTTGCGGAGGTGCAACGGCACAGGCAGCGCGCCGGTGTTGCGGACGTCCTGCTGGGCGGCAAGGTAGGCCTTGTAGGCGGAGTTGCTCTTTGGGGCGGCGGCGAGATACAGGCAAGCCTCCGCCATGGGCAGGTAGCCCTCCGGCATCCCGACAAAGTGGACGGCCTGCTGGCAGGCGGTGGCGACGCTGAGCGCCATCGGATCGGCAAGGCCAATGTCCTCGGCGGCAAAGATAACCATGCGCCGCACGATGAACAATGGGTCTTCTCCGCCCTCCAACATTCGCGCCATCCAATAGATCGCAGCGTCAGGGTCTGAGGCGCGCATCGATTTGATGAATGCGGAGATGATGTTGTAGTGCTCCTCACCGCCCTTGTCGTAACGGACGGCGCGGTGCTGCATGGCATCCTCGATGGTGGCAAGGTCAACCACGCGGCTGCCGTCAGCTTCGGGCGGCGTGGCGCTGACGGCGACCTCAAGCGTGGTGAGGGCCGCGCGGGCATCGCCGTCCGCCATTGCAATCAGTGCGCTCTCCGCGTCGTCGTCCAGTCGTGCGTTAAGATTGCCAAGGCCGCGCTCGGGATCGGTAAGGGCGCGGTCGACGAGTTCTCGTATCTCATCCTCGGTCAGGGCGTTGAGGGTGTAGACGCGGGAGCGGGAGAGGAGCGGCGCGACGATCTCAAACGAGGGGTTCTCCGTTGTTGCGCCGATGAGGGTGACGGAGCCGTCCTCGACGTGAGGCAGGACAACATCCTGCTGTGCTTTGTTGAACCTATGAATCTCGTCGATGAAGAGGATGGTGCGCTGGCCGGTGAGGCCGCGGCGCTGGCGAGCGTCGGTAAGGACGCGGCGGAGGTCTGCGACCCCGGACTCAACGGCGCTGACGGGCTCAAAGTGCGACTGCGTCATGTGGGCGATGATGCGGGCAAGCGTGGTTTTCCCGGTGCCCGGCGGACCCCACAGGACAATAGACGGAACCTGGTCGGCCTCTATGGAGCGGCGGAGGACGTGGCCCTCGCCAACGATGTGCTGCTGGCCGACGAATTCATCGAGGATTGTGGGGCGCATACGGGCGGCCAGCGGCGCCTCATGGGAGAGGCGTTCCTCCCGCTGCTGTTCAAACATATCGGGCCCGGCTGCGGCGGACGGCTTTCGCGTTTGCCTCGCCATTCGACTCCCGCCCGGGGACGCCAATTCAGATCAGTCCCGCGTCGCCCTGCTACCCCTTGCGGCCATTATAACGGGGAGGCAACCACGGAGATTCACCACGATTCGGGTTTGGTGATAATGCCGTGCTCGTCTGTCAGCTGATGGGGGAGTTGGCTCTGAGCGAGGTGTTCCTCCCTGATATTACGGACATAGGTGGCAGACTGCACGAGTTCGCGGCTTACCCTGCGCCTACGGACAACATTGGGATTCATCACAACGACCGGAATACCAACGGTGTCACGAACATACCTGACAGCGCCAACGAAATCCGTATCGTCAGAAATCACAGCCGCGTGCTCAAATTCGCCCCGCACCGCCCTCGCAACCATCTGAGTGGCCAGATTTACGTCGGTCTGTTTTTCTTCGACCCTCAGAACGTGATGGAAAATCGACGGGCCCGTTCGACTGTCGGCTACAGGCAACCACAGCTTCTGTGTCTTGAAAACACCGAGGTGAATTTCAAGCGCCGGGATGGTTGAAAGAGCTCGTAGATAGACCCTCTGTCGAATCGGTTGAGAACCGCCCGCCGGTCGCTCCTGAACGATGGTCGTGAAATAGTAGATGCGTCCTATCCTGTGCTCTGGTAGAACATTCTCGGCCAGCCGCCGAAGATCGAGCCATCTGTACGGCGAATCCTTGACGGCTCCGTAGTAGAAGTTGAGCCCGTCGATAAACACGTCCGTCAGCCGCGATGCTAATGCCATGAGATGAACAGCCCAATCTATCGCCTTAAAATCCGAGACCGCCCGGAGGCGGTCTCGCCATGCCATCGAAACGACATGGGTGGTTATGCGTCAATTATGCGACTGGGTGTTTGAGGCGTCAAGGAAACGGATTACTGAGGACGCTCCGCGGGCGGCATGGAGTCGAGGTTGTTTTGGACGAGCTGGGTGGCGGGGTGGGCCTCGCCGCGGGCCTGTTCCAGGACGCGGCTCGCGCGTTCAAAGAGTTCCCGCGCGCCCTCCATATCACCCATGTATTGCAGAATGCCCGCAAGGTTGTTGGCGCGGATGGCGACGAGCGGGTGGTCTGCGCCATAGGCCGCCTCATCTATGTCCATGGCTCGCTGGTACCCCTCACGCGCGCCTTCCAGGTCACCTAGATCGCGGAGCACTCCGGCGATGTTATTGACTTCCGCCGCAACGACGGGATCGTGCGGGCCGCGCTGTTGCTCATCGATGGCAAGCGCGCGTTCGTAGTACTCTTTTGCGCCGTTGAGGTCGCCGGATTCGTGCGCGAGACCGCCGAGATTGTTGATGATGGAGGCGACTATAGGATGGTCGTCGCCGTGGATGGCGGTCAGTATTTCCAGCGCGGTTTCGAGATGGCGCTTTGCATCGTTGAAGTGCCCCAGTTCCTGCAGGACGCCGCCGAGGTTGTTGTGGACTATTGCGACGGCCTCGTCTCTATCTCCGTAGTGCTGGCGCGCACGGTCAAGCGCCTGCTCATAGTGTTGGCGCGCGCCGCCCATGTCTCCCAATTCCTGGAAGACGGTGGCGAGATTGTTGAGGTCCTGGATGACATTGGGGTGGGTCTCGCCGTGATCGCGGCGGTCGATTTCGAGGGCCTTTTGCAGATGCTCCCACGCCGTCAGCGGCTTGTCCTGCTCACGGGCCGACTGCGCCATGGCGCGTAGTTCGTCGGTCGACGCGGTTTCGCCTGGCTCGTCGGTCATGTCGTTCGCCATGTGAGCGTCATTCCGCCATCGACGACGATGGTCTGGCCGATTATCATCTGCGATTCCGGCAGACAGAGGAACGCGACGGCACGGGCGATATCTTCAGGCTCAACCATGCGACCGGCGGGGGTTTCGCTTGTTGCTTTGGCAATCATATTCTCGCGGTCTTCAAAGTGGTCGAGGGCATCGGTCTTGACGAGGCCGCCGGAGACGGTGTTCACGCGGATGCCCTGCGGGGCGAGTTCCACTGCAAGATAGCGCGTGAGGGATTCAAGCGCGGCCTTGGAGACGCCAACGCTGGTGTAGTCGGCCATGACGCGGGTGGAGCCAAGGCTGGAGATGTTGACGATGGAGCCGCCGCCCTGAGCGATCATGTGGGGGGCGGCCAACTTGGCAGCGAGCCAGGGCGCGCGGGCGTTGATGCCCATTGTCCAGTCCCAGTGTTTCGGCTCCAACTCCGTGGCGGCGCGCTGGATGCCGGATGCGGCGTTGTTGATCAGGATGTCGAGTTGGCCAAACGACTCGATGACTTTGGAGATCAGTTCCTCGACCTGATCCGGCTCGCCAATATGAGCCTTAAAGGATTCCGCCCGTACTCCGTATCGTTCTTTCACAGTCGCGACGGTTTCGGCAGCCTGTTTGGGGTTGCGAAAGAAGTTAACGGCGACATCAGCGCCCAACGAGGCGAGTTCAAAAGTGATGGCGCGGCCAATGCCGCGTGAGCCGCCGGTAATAAGGGCGACGCGGCCATCCAAGGGCTTGCCGGAATCTGAGGCGCTGCGCTGCGTCATGGTGAGTGCATTGTATCGCGGAGCATGTTGGGCAGAGCGCAAGTGCGTTCGTGGCTACGTCAGCGCTGAGATGGCGGTCTTTTGGGCGGTGATGAGTTCTCCGATGCCCTGCATCGCGAGGTTGAGGACGGCATCGAGTTGGGCGCGGGTGTATGTTGAGCCTTCCGCAGTGCCCTGCACTTCCACGAGCCGGCCGGATTCTGTTGCGACGATGTTGAAATCGGCCCCTGCCTCGGAGTCTTCTTCGTAGCAGAGGTCAAGGAGCATCTGATCCTCGGATGCGCCGGCCACGATGCCGACTGAGACGGCGGCGACGGGCTCCTTGAGAGGAAAGTCCGGGAAGGGGTCTTCGTCACCGGCTTCCATCGCCGCGCGCTGCGCCCATCTCAGCGCCTGGTACAGCGCGACGTACGCACCGGTGATGGCGGCGGTGCGAGTTCCGCCGTCGGCCTGGATGACATCGCAGTCGACGGTGATGCTGCGTTCTCCAAGCACGCCAAGGTCGGTAACAGCGCGGAGTGATCGGCCAATCAATCGCTGAATCTCCTGCGAGCGCCCGACGTCCCTGCCCTGCGCCCGTGCGCGGGCGGTGCGGGTATGGGTGGAGCGTGGGAGCATGGCGTATTCCGCCGTGACCCATCCCTGCTGCTGGCCACGCAGCCAGCCAGGGACGCGATCCTCGATGGAGGCGGCGCAGAGCACCCTGGTGCTGCCCTGCACGATCAGCGCCGAGCCCTCGGCGTGGTCGAGGTAGCCGGGCGTGATTGAGACTGGGCGCAGTTCATCGGCGGCGCGACCGTCAGGACGATTCATCGTGACCACTCTGTGACAGGTATCAACGTCAGCCATACAGGAATATACTTTAGCGCAGAGGAGGTTCGGAATGACAACGGATGAACGGCTCGCCAGGCTTGATGGGAAGTTGGTTGCGTTGAACAGCAATGTTGTGGAACTGCTGAATGCGCACAATGAACAAATTATCGAGATACGGCGAGACGCACGCTTTACACAGAAGATATGGGTTGCGTTCGCGCAACACTTCGGTCTACCACCTGAGATGTGGCAGGATGACCTCCCGTAGCGCGGATGGATCGGTCGGCTCCTGGTCCTGGTGATACCCCTGAGGCTGTAGAAGAACCTCGTTCATCGCGGTTAAGGCCAATACTTGCGACGGCGCTCCTGGTTGTCGTCGCGGCGGCATTCCTCATTCTCATGGCTCGTGAGTGGGCTTTTGCGCCTGCTCCCGTTGAGATTCAACTCCCACCGCCCGAACCGGCAACAACCACCGTTACCGTCCACATTGGAGGCGCAGTCCTCAGGCCGGGGGTGTATTCACTTCCGGCGCGTTCGCGGGTTGTCGACGCGATCGAACTGGCCGGAGGACTGACCGAGCAGGCAGACACCGACGCGGCGACCATGGCAGAGGTGCTGGAGGACGGCAACAGTTACATCGTTCCCTCACAAGAGATCATCCTGCTTGATAACAACACGGTGGTTGTACACGTTTGGGGTGAAGTGCAGGAGCCCGGACTCTATGAATTGCCGGGGGGCTCACGGGTTACAGACGCATTGGCAGCGGCGGGGAGATCGACTCAGCGGGGTGATCTGTCCGGTCTAAACCTTGCGGCAGTCCTCGAGGACGGCGCGCGCTATGAGGTGCCGGTTCTGACCGATTCCGAGATAGAGACTGTCTTCGTTCACGTTGTAGGCGCAATTGAACAACCGGGAACGTACACGTTGACTCCCGGAGCCCGGCTGGTCGATCTGATCAAGATGGCCGGTGGAGTTTCAGCGGGCGCGGATACGAATGCCGTCGACCTTGCGGTGCGGCTACAAGACGGGCAGCGTTACTACGTGCCGTACCTGGGTGAGGAGGCGGTGGGTGACGTGACGGTTCACGTCGCCGGCGCGGTGTCGACGCCGGGCCTGTATACGCTGCCGACCGGGACCCGGCTCATCGACGCGATCGCAGCCGCCGGCGGCGCGCTTTCGACAGCGGACATGCACGCCCTGAACCTGGCAGAGCCAATCCGGGACGGGGCGCGATACGCGATTCCCGTTTTGCGGGCCACCGTGAACGTGAATATCGCCAGCGCGAGTGAGTTGGAATCCGTGCCGGGCATCAGCCGAACCGTGGCGCAGGCAATTGTCAATTACCGGGAGGCGTCGGGCGCGTTCACGGAAGTGGACCAACTGCTGGACGTTCCGGGCATCGGCCCGTCAACACTGGCGGCAATTCGTCCTTTCGTTTCAGTGACCTAGCGTGCGATGCGTCCTTTCGCGCTGGCCGCCGGAACCCTATGCGGCCTGGCGCTGTCGCTTCTTGTTCATCTGCCGCTCTCAATAGCCGTTGCCCTCGCAGCGGTGGCCGTGTTGGCCGCCCTGCTGTCACGCCGGGGTGGCCTCTTGTTGGCCTGCCTGATCGCAGTGGGGGTCCTGGCGGGAATGGCGCGGGGAGCCTTGCCGGATACGAATCCGACGGCGATTCCGGCGGGACAATTTGCGGGCAGGGAGACGGCTTTTGAAGGGGTCGTGCGGGATGCTCCGTCACGTCGCGGGCAGCTGACTCGTATTCGAGTGACGCTTGAGAACGCACAGCTGCTTGATCAAACGGAGGTCGGGACGTTTGCCGTGGCGGGAGACGCAATCGCGTGGGTCTATCCTCCGGCATATGAACTCAACCCCGCCGATCGCGTGAGATTGACGGGGATTCCGAGCCTACCAACACCGGATGACGATGGCGAGAGCGCTGCGCCGGGGGACCAACAAGCGGCCACGTCCTGGCCGGACGATCTTGTCATCCTGTTGCGTCCCGATCTGCGGTTAATCGAGCGCGCGCCTGCGCCAATGGTGGTACTGAACTCTGTGCGCAGCCGCCTCAGCGCGTCATTGGAGCGGAATCTGCCGTCGCCCCAGGCGGAACTGGCGCGGGCGCTGCTTTTGGGGCAACGGGATGATCTTCCTTCAGAGCTAAGCGAGGAGTGGCGGCGGGCGGGGACGGCGCACCTGCTGGCGATCTCCGGCCTGCACGTGAGTGTTGTGTTGGGCGTGACGCTCGTTACAGGCGTGATGATGTTGGGGCGGCGGCGCGGGTTGTTTGTGCTGCTGCCGCTTGGGATCGTCTGGGCATACGCGATCCTTTCAGGGCTGAATCCTCCTGTGGTTCGAGCGGCAATCATGGGGAGCGTTTACCTGGGAGCGATTGCCTCCGGGCGGCAGCCGAGCGGAGGGTTGGCGCTGGTGCTCGCGGCAACGGTCATCGCCCTCTGGGATCCCCGGGTGATGGCGACTGCGTCGTTCCAGATGACGGTGGCGGCGATGGCAGGAATCGTCTTTCTCACAGACCCGCTGCGGCGAATTATGGGAACGCCGTTCGGCGGAAATATCACCGACGCAGGCGCGAGCCTGACAACCAACTGGCGGCAGGTTGGCGCGACGGGAATCGCGGCGTCGTTGGGCGCGGTGATCGGGATCAAACCGCTGTTGCTGCACTATTTCGGCGCAGCCTCGCTGTTCACCATACCGGCAAGCCTGTTGGGGACAACGGCTCTGCCTGCCGTCCTGCTTGCGTCTGCGGCGACAGGCGTTGTGGGGGTGTTTACGGACGGGGCGCTCGCATCCGTAGCGGCATGGGTGGCGTGGCCGTTTCTGACGTTCCTGATCGGGCTGTCATCACTGTTTTCGTCGCCGGAGTTTGCCGCAATCACGATAGCGCCATTGAGCGTGGGGGCGGTGATCCTGATCTACCTTGTCATAGCAGGCTTGTTCCTCATACCGCTATTGCGGAGCCCTTCCGGGCTGCTGGGGCCGGTGGTGTCTCTGCCGAGCATCTCCATGCCAAGCGGGCGGCGGATACTGACCTCCTGGCCGGTGGTGGGCGGGCTGGTCATCATGACGGCAACCGCGGGGGTTGGGGCGGCGGCTCCCTACATCTCGCAGGACGAGCAGTTGCGGGTTCATGTGCTGGACGTGGGACAGGGCGACTCCATTCTGATCGAATCGCCGACGGGTCGGCGCGTCCTCATCGACGGAGGGGCGGATGGGGCATTGCTGCAGCGGCGGCTGGCCGAGCAGCTGCCGTGGTGGTCGCGTCGCATCGATGTCATGCTCCTCACACATCCAAGCGCCGATCACCTTATTGGGCTGACGGAAACCCTGCGACGCTATGACGTGGGGTTTGTGGTGGACCCGCAGCTGGAATCCGGCACTATTTATGGTCGGCAGTGGGCGGAGGCGTTGAGGGAACGCGCGGATTTGACTGTGGTGCGGGCGGAACGGAGAACGACTTTGGATTTGGGAGGAGGGGCGCGGCTGGAGCTATTGCATCCGCCGCCTGACCGGCCATTCGACACGGCCACCGAACACGATGACAATTCCGTGGTTGCGAAACTGTCCTATGGGGACGTTTCATTCCTGTTCACGGCTGACATCTACAGTCCTGGCGAGAGGTTCCTGCTGGATTCCGGGGTGGATCTGGATGCGACGGTTCTGAAGGTTGCGCACCAGGGGAGTCGCTATTCTTCGAGCGAGGAGTTCCTGGAGGCCGTGTCGCCGCGTGTTGCGGTCATCAGCGCGGGCGAGGACAACAGGTTCGGGCATCCGCACCCCGAGACGCTTGAGCGGTTGGAGTCGCTGCCGTCCGTGCCGGCGGTCCTGCGGACTGACATGCACGGGACGGTGACGCTGGCGACGGACGGGCGGGCGCTGGTGTGGGACGCTCACCCTTCGACAGGCTCAGGGCGAACGGCCGCGACCATGCCGGATTCTGTCATGAGTCACAACAAGTCACGATAAATCCCCTAAAGAGTCACGCTAATATCATAAGGCGACTGGTAGAATATCTCATAGTCCTATCCAATGACAGGATTTGAGGAAGACCGATCGATGCATATGTCTCGGAGCATGAAACTGGTGGCCCTGTGAAAGCTCTCCTCGCTAAGACGGCGCAGTTTGTGGGGACTATCGTCCTGCTTCGCTATTGGCTTCATCGTGTTCAACAACCCCGGCGCATTCGGCAAGGGCGGCGATGATCCTTATATACCCCCGACAGCGACGCCCACGCCGGTTCCGGCCCCAATCGATCCAATCGATTCGTATCCCTCAACCCCGACACCCGTCCCGCCGACACCCACGCCAGTACCACCCCCGCCCACCAACACTCCCGTGCCTCCGCCCACACCCACCGACACCCCCGTGCCCCCGCCTCCGCCCACCAACACGCCCACACCCAGGCCCGCGCCGCCGCCAACACGTTTGCCCGCTCCACCAAAGGTAACGGGCCTCTCGGTGACGGCAGCAACGCCGTTGGGCACGACGAAAAGAGCGAATGTACGGTGGACGTACATCCCTTACGCGCCCACCTACCTGGTGGAGCGTCGGATTGGAAGCGGAGGCACGTGGGGAAGTGTCGGGCCACTCAGAGACAACGGGGATTTTTGGGCAGAAGGGCAATCAAGGAGATGGGATGATATCTACCCGGCCAGTTGCGACGAGACGAACTATTTCCGCGTGTCCGCATATGGGAATGGGATCAAGTACAGACATGCCTATGGGCCGCCTTCTGCGGTAAAGTCCATCAGCACCGTAGCGCTTGGGTGCCCGACACCCCCACCGACCGACACTCCTACTCCCCCTCCCGATCCTTGCAGCGGTCCTTGCCCGGTACCGACAGATACACCCACGCCAACACCCAAGCCCGTCGCGCCCCCACCGCCGACGGACAAGCCATCACCACCGACGACGAGCACGCCGTCATCGCCAACAGTCTCACCGCCCACATCGATCAATCACGGCGAGATCCTACTCAAGTGGACCGCAGTTGACGGGGCGACCAGCTACGTTGTCGAACAGAAGAGAGGTTCGCCGGATCGGTGGGTCGTACTGCCGTCTACCGAATTGCCGGACGTCAAGATAACCGTAGCGACGAGAACATCCATCGTCACCGCCACGATTAATGGGCTAGATCCTGGAGACACGGTTATCCACCGGGTCAAGTCTCGCAACGCGCACGGCACTTCCGGCCCGTCAAACGAAGTATCGACTCTGGTGGAAGACGAACGACCGGAGAAGCCAACCGGCCTAAGTACTGAAGATATAGTCGGCGGGAGAGGGATAAGCCTCACTTGGCAGACCTCAGATGGAGCGACGGGCTATGAGGTTGCGATCTCATCGTCCGGCACTCCTCCGACGGTCACCAACACTTCTGGAACTTGGGCTGACTTCACTGGGTTGATCCCAGGAACCATGTTCACTTTCACTGTCACGGCCGAAAATACGCATGGCACTACTCAATCAGATGCGCACACAGTGATGGCGCCGACCCCCAAACAGTCAACCCATCAGGCTGATCACACCGTCAAGTATAAGATTGGCACGATACGCAACAACTTTGTCCGTGATGCCATACCAACTGCAGTTGCGACTTGGAACTCCGAACTCCGGAGCAGTTCACTGACTCGGAGCTTGGACCTGCGGATTTGCGCCGACCAAGATTGTGGCGCCGACAATACTGACGGTTTCACTGTGACGATTAGGACTGTCGGTCGGAGCAATGCCTGCCCTGGACAAGGGATTGCATGCGTGATAACTCCCAGAGATAGTAGTAGACATTTGGAAGACACGTACATGTCCTTCGAACAACCTCCGTGGGGCAGCGGCATTGGAACGCCTGCTTCACTGGATTCTTCACCGATAGCCGTGGAGTATCAATGGACCGACGAAGAGGAATTGCATGGCATGGTGGTGGAAGGGAGCGAACTAGTGGTCTATTACTTTTACGTAGACCGCGCCGCGCTACATGAATTTGGGCACACACTAGGCTTGCCTGAGTTCTACGACGATCCATCCACGAGTCATCTGTCCGCCGTGATGAATAACAGTCTAACCATAGAGGATGAGGATTTGGCCCAACTGCGGGCGATTTACCTCCTTCACAACGCGCATTAGAGCAAGGGACTACGATGATCCGCGTGATACTGCTTATTCTGTTAGGGATCGTCTTTGCAGGTTGCGACTCCTTCTCGGCCGGCGGGGCGACCGAGAACCCCGTCCCGCCTGAACAGGCCCAGACAATTGTCATGTCAACCCCTCCGTTGCCACAATACGGTGAATTCTCACTTGAGGAGAGGATCCTCAATACCAATCTAGTTGTCAGGGCGACGATGAATTCGGTCTCGTCGGAGGTTGTCGTCGACCCAGACGAGAAGTACCTGGCAGTACTCAAGTACAATTTCACCGTCAGGGAGTATCTGAAGGGTTCCGGCCCCACCAGTATTGTCGGGGTGGCGGTTGACGGCTGGCCCTACGATACGCGCGTGGAGGCAGAGAGCGCCAAGACTAGGACGCTGGCGGCGCGAGATGCTCAATGGGATGACAGGGAAGCGATAATCTTCCTCCATAGTGGCGCCAGCGGGTTCGGATCCGTGCTGGACACACAGCTTCAACGCGCCGATCACTTCCTCTTGGCAGTTGGAAACCGATATTCCGGCGATGAGCGGTACAGCCTGCACAGTGACGAGAACAAGACTTGGCTACCTGCCACTGCGAGTGGGGGTTCCGCCTCGGGAGCGAGCTCCGACAGCAACGGCCAGGAATTCCTGCTGGATGTTCCAAGTCAGGAAAGAGCTGCGGGGGAAGGAGCCAGGGGGGCACAGGCAAGTTCTACCACCACGCCGACAATCTCCCTCAGCGCCCTGAAGACACGCATCGGCGAGGTGATGGCCGAGTTGAATGGAGGCGACGGCTCGGATGCTTACAAGGCATGCGTCGCGGCAAAGTACAAATTCGAACGGAGAGAACGCTACTTTCAGGATGTG
Source organism: Dehalococcoidia bacterium (assembly GCA_034422835.1). GTDB lineage: Bacteria > Chloroflexota > Dehalococcoidia > UBA6926 > UBA6926 > VXMO01. Next base: position 275,744 of record DAOUJJ010000007.1, read on the forward strand.
CGTGGTAGTAAGTCTTATGACAACCGGCCCACAGCGAGCGAATTGACATCCGGCCAGCCCGCCGGCACTGAGCTATATGTGCGGCTAGCACAAGGCACGTATCCTGACAAGGTGGGAAGAGCTTGGCTTGAAGGAAGAGATGCCGCCCTATTTGCAGTTGTGCTGGGCGAGATGGTTGCAGTCGATGTTGATGGTGATGGGAGGCTTACCTCCGGCGCTGATAGAATTGAATACACGAAAACACTCACGACAGCCCGCCCTCTCCCGGCCGGTCAATACGAAACTACCCGTAAGGATGTGTGGGCTGCATTTCTGGCTTGCAACTATGTCCTGAGCAACGACTGGACAGTCACCGTTACCGCGCCGGCGGGTACCCTCCATGAGGCGTTCTTCGATCCGTTGGCGGGAACGTTGGGGGTTCCGCTCCCGGCGGAATTCACCGTCGGTGGCGTGAGCACGGCGGTGCAGTTCCTGGACTGGGAAAATGGAACGGTAACCCTGCTCCTGTATCCATACGCGAACCTGGCAGGGCACACCCTTGACTTCATCGGCATGAACGGAAGGGTGACCCTCTCGCTGGACGCCGGAGCGGCCGTCGTCGACCGGGCCGCCGGCACCCTGACCTGGGCCGTAGCGACCCAGCCCTGGCGGGAGGGAGACCAACTCATGCTCCGCATCCGCCAAAGCACCACGCGTCTTTCTGCGCCCGCTGCGCCAACGAACCCGGTTGCCACAGCCGATGATACTGAAGTCGATCTGAGTTGGGACGCCGTGTCGGGCGCGGCCAAGTACCGGGTCGAATACCGGCTCAGCACAAGCAGTTCATGGACCACTGACGACGCATCAGTCACGGGCACGTCGCACACCGTTGACGGGTTGACCTGCGGCACGGCGTATGACTTCAGGGTAAGCGCGTATGGCAACGGCACGACGCGCAAGGCCGCTTGGGGCACGGCGGCGACGGTGTCGGGGAGCACCGACGCGTGCGCCAATCGGAACCGGGCTCCGGCGTTCGGCGCGTCCTCCTACACCTTCTCAATTCGGGAGGACGCCTCCACCGGAACCGCCGTCGGCTCCGTCTCCGCCACCGATGCCGACGCGGGGGACACGGTGACGTACTCCATCACCGCGGGGAACGCGGACGGGAAATTCGCCATCGACGGGAGCACGGGAGCGATCACCGTCGCGGGCGCGCTCGACTACGAGACCACTGCGTCCTACACGCTGACGGCGCAGGCCGCCGACGGCAACGGCGGGACGGCGACGGTGTCCGTGGCCATCAGCGTCACGGATGTCGTTGAGCCGTCCGTCGGCCCATCGATCACCATAAGCGGGCTTGCCACAACGCTCGGCAAGGGTGAGAGCGATGAATTCACGGTAACGGCCAACCTGGGGCAGGATACCACCGGCATCTTCCTGATCGCGCTGTTGACCAGCGGGTCAGGCATCTCCTTCAATAGCGGCTGCACGTCAGGAAACAGGACTGTGATCCTGCCGAGAGGCGTCAACTCGCACACCGCCACGTTCACGCTGCACGGCTGCGACACGTCGGGCGGGACGATTACGGCGAGGCTCATACGCGGAACCGCCATCGCCACAACGACGCAGGCTGTGACAGTGACCGACTAAAGGCGACGGACGGGCGGGCGCTGGTGTGGGGGGGGGCTCACCCTTCGACAGGCTCAGGGCGAACGGGGTGCCCCGTTGTTATACTGAGGCGAGGGGTAGATTAGGGGCACATTTAAGGAGCTTTCATGTCGCTGTTGTCGCAGTCCGATCCCGAGGTCTTTGCCGCCATTGAGGGCGAAGAGGCCCGTCAGCAGGACTCCATCATCCTCATCGCGTCCGAGAACCATACGAGCCGGGCGGTGATGGAGGCGCAGGGTTCCGCGCTGACGGAGAAATACGCGGAGGGGTATCCCGGGCGGCGGTATTACGCGGGGTGCGAATTCGCGGACGTTGTTGAGGACCTGGCGCGGGACCGCCTTAAGGAACTCTTCGGGATGGAGCACGCGAACGTGCAGCCGCACAGCGGCGTGCAGGCGAACATGGCGGTGTATTTTTCCTTCGTAAAGCCGGGAGACACCATTCTGGGCATGAGGCTTGACCAGGGTGGACACCTCTCGCATGGGAGTCCCGTCAGTTTCTCCGGACAGTACTACCGATTCGTCTCGTACGGCGTGGACCGCGAGACGGAGATGATCGATTACGACGAGGTGGAATCGCTGGCGCGGGAGCATCGGCCAAAGATCATCGTCGCGGGGGCGAGTTCGTATCCGCGGGCGATCGATTTTGAGAATCTGCGGCGCGTGGCGGACTCGGTTGACGCGCTGCTGATGGTGGACATGGCGCACTACGCGGGGCTGATTGCGGGCGGCGTGTACCCCGATCCAGTTCCCTACGCGGACATCATGACATCGACGACGCAAAAGACGCTGCGCGGACCGCGCGGCGCGTTCATCCTGTGCAAGCAGGAATACGCATCGGCAATCGACCGATCCGTCTTTCCCGGGGCGCAGGGCGGCCCGATGATGCATACCATCGCCGCAAAGGCGGTGTGCTTTGGAGAGGCGCTGCGGCCGTCATTCCACGCCTACCAGGACCAGGTGCTGCGGAACGCGCGGGCAATGGCGGCGGAGATGGCGGAGGAGGGACTGCGAATCGTCTCCGGCGGAACGGACTGCCACCTCTTCCTCGTGGACGTGACGACGCTCGATACGACGGGCAAGGCGGCGGCGGACCTGCTGGAATCGGTGGGCATCATCACGAATCCCAACGCGATTCCGTTCGATGAGCTTCCGCCGCGCGTGGGGAGCGGCATCAGGATCGGGACGCCGGCGATCACGAGCCGCAACTTCGATGAGGATGACGCCCGCTCCGTTGCGCGGCTGATCACGTGGGTTCTCAGGAACGCGGATGATGCGTCGGTTCTTGAGGAAGCACGGGCGGAGGTGAAGGAACTGACCGGGGCGCATCCAATACCCCAGCTTTTCGACTGATCAATCACATGACGGTGTGGCGCGGCGAAACGGTACATGCGGGGCGTCACGTGTATACTTCACTAGCGAAAAACGGCAAGGGAGGGTGAGTGGCTCGATACGAATTGATGGTGATGCTGGATCCGGAGATCCAGGACGAGGAATTGGACGGGGCGGTAGACCGAATCAAGCAGGTTATTGCCGATCGGGGCGGGTCGGACGAGGCGACTGAGGTCCAGGGACGCCGCCGGCTTGCGTATCCGGTCAAGGCAAAGACCGACGGAACAATGGTTGTCTCACGCTTCGACATGTCGGGTGACGCCGTTGCCGCGCTTACCACCACACTCCGCGCCAATGAGAATCACCTGCGAACTTTTGTGACGCGCGTCTAGGCGCATGTTGGGAGATGGTGAATCTCTATGACTCTTAACAGGATGACGGCCATCGGCAATCTCGGGAGCGATCCGGAGATGAGGTACACACCGAACGGGAATCCGGTGACAACGTTCAGCATCGCCGTCAACAGAATCTACAATACGCAGGACGGTGAGCGGCACGAGGAGACGGAATGGTTCCGTGTGGTCGCGTGGAATCAACTGGCCGAGCGGTGCAACCAATATCTCAGCAAAGGCCAGAAGGTCTATGTGGACGGCCGCCTGCGGACGGATCGCTGGGAAGGGCGCGACGGAACGCCGCGAACCACTATCGAAATCGTCGCGCAGAACGTTGTGTTTATGAGCAGGCCGGGAGAGGGCGGCGGGACGCCGCGTGAAGAGGACTATCCCAGCGAGGCTTTCGGCGGCGGCGGGCCGGATGATGACCTGCCGTTCTAGGAGCGGCGCGGAATAGCATCTGCCCTACTCTCACAAAGCCGTGTAGACTTAACTGCAATCAGTCTTGGAGGAAATGAATGACGACAGAAACGCCCGAGTCGCCTGACTCACCATCCGCGCCTGCCGGAGCTCCGCCGTCGAGGCCGGCCACTGAGAGGCCGGGCGGACGCGCGCCCGGAGACAGGCCGGGGGGCGGGCGTCGTGAGGGCGGCCGACGCGAGGGCGGTCGGCGTTTCTACCCGCGTCGGCGTGTGTGCTTATTCTGCGCAGACAAGGACGCGGTGATGGACTTCAAGCAGCCGGAGACGCTGCGGCGGTTTATCTCTGAGCGCGCGCGGATTGAGCCACGGCGCAAGACAAGCACGTGCTCCCGTTGTCAGCGTGCGCTGGCACGGCAGATCAAGCGCGCGCGGCAAGCGGGGCTGCTGCCGTTCACGACGGATACCCTCCACGATATGCCGCCGGCACGCTAAACGCCGTAACGCGGTGATATTTCCGCTTCGCGGCAGCGAATTTCGCAACAGGTTCTGAGGATGACCGAACAGGACCAGAACAACTACGACGACGCATCTTCGTCGGGTGTCATTGGGGGACACCGGCGCGCGACGGAAAGACGCCGCCGGAACCGCTTTACGCGGATCCTGTCATTGGCCGGCATCCTGATGCTGATCACTGCCATGGTGATACCGGCCACCGGGTACTTTGTCGTCTTCGTGCAGCCTCATCGGGAAACGGCGCTGGTCATCAATGACACTCGTTACACGTGGGGTGAATACCTGACGCGGTTGAAGATGATCATCGCGGAGGCGCAGGCAATAGGCACGTGGTCGCCGGAATCCCTGAACAACCTGATATTTGACATGGTGAATGACCTGGAGCGCCGCGAAATCGTCAAGCAGTACGCGCCGCTGGAGAACGTGGCGGTGAGCGCCCTGGAGATTGACAACGAGATGAAGGCGCGGATCGTTGGCGTTTCCAACGTGGATAATCCGGACATACCGGAATCCGAGTACCGGGAGCGCCTGAGGCTGCGTCTTGAAATCCTGCAGGTTTCCGAAGAGTTCTTCCGGGAGATCGCCCGGGAGCAGGCTCTGCAGAACAAGCTGGAGGCGTTGCTGAAGGAGAATATCCCGGCCAAGCTGGAACAGCGGCACCTGTACGAGATTCGCTTCACCAACTCCGAAACGGACATGGTTGACGCGCGGGCGGCGCTTGACCGATATGATGCCGGTGAGTCTTTCCAGGACCTGGCCCGCGAATTATCAGGCGACCGCGACACGGCTGAGCAGGGCGGAGACCTCGGTTGGGTGCCGCGCGGAATCAAGGAAGAGTACACCGAAATCATGACTGCGCTGGCAGACGGAGAGGTGTCCGGCCCGGTCATTACCTCCAGCGGTGTTTCGATTTTCCTTGCCGAAGGGGAACTGGAGCTGCGCGACGTTCGCGAAGACCACATCAGACCTCTACAGGACCAGGCTCTGCGGGCATGGATTGCAGGGCATCGCGCGGACCTTGTGGCGGCGGACGCGCTCAGCCGTCCGGGAGGCGGAATGAGCTCAGAGAGATACCAGTGGGTTCTCACCCAGTTGAGGCAGGACCGCGAGCTGTTCCCAACGAGGAGCGCGAGTGAGTAAGGGGGCGGCGGGCCCCACTGAACGGGGATACATCGGCGTCGGGCTGCTCGGCATGGGCGTCGTGGGAACCGGCGTTGCGGAGGCCCTGACAACCAGGGCGTCTTTCCTTGAAGAATCGGTCGGGCTCCCACTTAAGCTGCAAGGCATCCTTGTACGTGACGCGGGGCGGAGCCGGTCTTCTTTGGTTGACACATCTCTCATCACGACCGAGGGGAAAGACATCCTCGAGAATCCCGACGTCGATATTGTCATCGAGTTGATGGGCGGTGAGGATGCCGCCTTGCCCGCGATCAGAGGCGCGTTGGCCGACGGCCGCTCCGTTGTGACGGGGAACAAAGAGGTCATGGCCAAGCACGGCGCGGGCCTGTTGGCGATGGCGCAGGCGAAAGGGGTCAGCCTCAAGTTCGAGGCGGCGGTGGGCGGCGCGATTCCCGTCATCGCCGCGTTGGAACGGGGTTTGACCGGTGCGCGGGTTCGAACACTGCGGGCAATCATCAACGGAACGACGAATTACATCCTGACGCGGATGGCCGTTGAGGGCATGCCCTTTGAGGATGCTCTTGCGGACGCGCAGGCGCAGGGGTACGCGGAGGCGGACCCCGGCAACGACATCGACGGCACCGACGCCGTCTATAAGCTGGCTGTGCTCGCGACGCTGGCCTACGGATCGCCCGTATCGCCGGAGTCCATCTATTGCGAGGGAATCGGCCATCTGGCTCCCCAGGATTTTCGGTACGCACATGAACTCGGGTACGCGATCAAGCTGCTTGCCGTCGCAAAGGAGATCGATGGCGGCGAACTGGACGCGCGGGTGCATCCGGCATTCATCGCGTCGGACGCGCAGTTGGCAAAGGTTGACGGCGTTTACAACGCGGTGCAGTTCGATAGCGATTCGGCGGGAGAACTGCTCCTGTACGGGCGCGGGGCGGGGTCAGGGCCGACGACGAGCGCCGTTCTCAGCGACCTCATCGAGGTGGCACGGGGGTTGACGGGGCGCGGCGGACCGCAACAGCGGCAGACACCCGTCGCGGCCAACCGGGTGCGGCCTATCGATGAGCTGGATTTTCGCTACTATCTCCGAATGACCGTGGCAGATCAGCCCGGTGTTCTCGCGGCAATCGCGCGGATATTGGGGGACGCGTCGATCAGCATTGCCTCCGTGATCCAGCAGGAGGTTGATGAAACGGCCCGTTCCGCCGAGATTGTGATTACGACACACCGCTCGCGGGAATCGGCATTGCGTGACGCGACGGGGAGGCTGACGGCGCTCGACGTGGTGCGGGAGATTGGCAGCATCATCCGCGTTGAGGAATAGAGGGGGCTTGGGGATGGGCGTGCTTGCGCGATACGGCCACCTGATTGACGCCGTAACGGAATCTACCCCCCAGATCACGCTGGGAGAGGGCAGCACACCCCTGATCCGGTCACGCCACCTTGAATCTCAACTGGGTGTCGGCGAACTGTACTTCAAGCTGGAAGGGATGAACCCAACTGGGTCATTCAAGGACCGCGGGATGGTTGTGGCAGTCGCAAAGGCGCTGGAGGACGGCTGCACGGGCGTCATCTGCGCGTCAACGGGCAATACGAGCGCCTCCGCATCGGCGTATGGTTCCGCCTGCGGGTTGCAGAGCATCGTTGTGGTGCCCAAGGGCAATATCGCGGCGGGAAAGCTGGCGCAAGCATCGATGTACGGCGCGCGAGTCGTCGCCATTTCGGGTTTATTCGACGATGCACTGGACATCGTGCGGTCGTTTGCCGGGCCGGGTCCGATCAAGCTGGTAAACTCGATTAATCTGGACCGCATTGAGGGGCAAAAGACGGCGTCGTTTGAGATTATAGATGAGTTGGGGGACGCGCCGGACGACCTTTTCATTCCCGTGGGCAACGCGGGGAATATCACCGCCTACTGGAAGGGTTTCACGGAATACCACAAGATGGGCAACGCGGCACGACTGCCACGGATGATGGGGTTCCAGGCGGCCGGCGCAGCCCCGCTTGTACTCGGCCATCCTGTTGAAGACCCGCACACGGTGGCATCCGCCATCCGCATCGGCCGCCCGGCGAGCTGGGAGAAAGCGGTGACGGCGCGAGACGATTCCGGCGGGCTGATCGACAGCGTGACGGATGAGCAGATCATGGACGCGTATTCACTGCTGGCCGAACAGGAGGGGATATTCGGAGAACCGGCGTCCGCGGCTTCAGTTGCGGGGCTGGCAAAGTACGCTGCGGCGCACCCGGAGATGCAGGACCGGCGGGTGGTCTGCATCATCACCGGAAACGGACTGAAGGACCCGGATAATGCGACGGCACAGGGGCTGAACGTTGAGGAGGCGCCCGCCGACCTTGCGGCGGTACAGCAACTGCTTGGCATGAACTGAGTGCCGCCGTGTGCGCTACACTACTGGAAAGCAAGTGGAAGGTCGATACTTCCCCGGATGATTGATCAAGAGCGCATCGTCCGCGCCGTTGAGGAGATTCTTCACGCAATTGGAGACGATCCAAGGCGCGACGGCGTCAACAGGACACCCGCACGCGTGGCGGCGATGTACGCCGAACTCCTCTCCGGCATCGAGCAGGACCCGCGTGAATTCCTGACGGTGTCCTATGACGAGGGGGCGCGGGACATGGTGACAATCAGGGACATCCCGTTCACGTCCATGTGCGAGCACCATCTTCTACCGTTCTTCGGCTCGGTTCACGTGGCTTATATTCCATCGGGGCGCATTGTGGGGATCGGCAAGCTGGCACGAGCGATTGACTGTTTGTCGCGTCGACCGCAGATGCAAGAGCGTGTCACGAATCAAGCCGCGGACCTGTTGACGGAGGCGCTCCAACCGCAGGGGGCTGCGGTTCGCGTGGAGGCGGAGCACCTATGCATGACGGTTCGAGGCGTTCGGGCAGCGGGGAGCCGGGTGATCACGACGGCGTTTCGCGGGGTGTTCAAGGAGGACGCGGCGGCGCGGGCGGAGTTTCTGGCGCTAACTTCCCCACAAAGGGGCGGGGCATGAGTCTCGCGGTGCAATGGGAGTCGCTTGGGGCTGTCACAAGCGAATGGCCGGACTTGTTCGCGAAATCGGCCACGCAGTCGATTTTCCTCTCCCTGCCGTGGCAGACAGCGTGGGCCATCAACTGCTGCGGCTCAGTGGACGAGCATCCGGTGCTGACTGTCAGAGAGGACAGCGACGGTTCACTCCGAGGCATCGCGCCTCTTATTCACAACAAGAACAAGGGCGCCGTCACGTTCGGCCTGGACTACAACGTGACGGACTACCAGGATATTTTGTCGATACCGGGCGAGGAAGAAGCGGTCTGGGACGCGATACTAGAACACGGCGCGGCGGCGGGGTGGGCGTCCATTGAATTGATCGGCGTGCGGGATGATTCGCCGTCCACACAGATATTGGAGTCCCGGGCCGCGGAGCACGGATGGCAGGCGGACCGCTCCGTATGGGACGTTTCTCCGTATGTTGAGCTGCCGGAATCATGGGATGAGCACGTGCAGAGCCTCTCCAAGAAAGACCGCCACGAGCTGCGGCGCAAATTGCGGCGGCTGGAGGCGAGCGGGGAGGCGGAATACCGCGTCTATGACAAGGAGCACGATGAACTGCCGGATGCCCTGGGCGCTTTCGTGTCGTTGATGGGCAAGAGCAATGAAGCGAAGTCGGATTTCCTGACGCCGGAGCGTCGCTCATTCCTTGAAACGCTGACGAGGACGATGGCGGACGCGGATTCGCTGCAACTCGCGTTCCTGGACGTGGGCGGCAAGCCGGTTTCAGCGACGATGAGTTTCCTTGAGGGGGACCGGCTGCTGTTGTACAACAGCGGCTACGACCCGGAGTATCGGCACCTGTCGGTTGGGCTTCTGCTAAAGGCGTACGAACTGCGCGGGGCGATTGAACAGGGGCTGCGCGAGTACGATTTCCTGCGCGGGAACGAGCCGTACAAGTACGACCTCGGCGGGAATGACCGCGTGTTGTACCGCTGGCAACTGGCGCGCGAGAACGAGGCTCCGTGACTGTTCGTTCGGTGGGGTTGGTGGCGCTGCATTCCTACCCATTGGCTGCATTGGGCGAGGGGAAAGCGGGCGGCATGTCGGCGTATGTGCTCGGACTCGGCAAGGAATTGGCACGGCGCGGGGTTGCCGTGACGATCGTGACTGCTTCCCACGAGGATGCAGATTCCGTTGAATTGTGCTGCGACGGGATGCGCGTGACTCACCTGCACTCATCTGCCGCGGAATCCGCGAGTGAGTGGGTGGCGCGGGCCGGTGAGTATGCCGAGGAAATTGCGGCGGCTCTTGGTGAAAGATGCGACCTGATTCACACACACTATTGGGCTTCAGGGTTGGCGGGACTGGAGGTGTCACGCCGGTTTGATATTCCGCACGTGACGACGTTCCACACCATAGCCGCCGTCAAGGAGCAGGCGGCCATCGACGTTCAGTATGCGGCGGAACCGGATGAGCGACATGAGGCAGAGCGGACGATTGCTCAAGGAGCGGATGGCATCGTCGCGTGGACACCATTTGAGGCGGACGCTCTGGCCTCGATGTTGGGGGCTCAGCGCGAGAAGATCGCAGTTGCGCCGATCGGCGTTGACACCGATCGATTCCGGCCACTGGATCGCGCAGAAGCGCGGTCACGGCTTGGCATCCCTACAGATGAGGATACTCTGCTGTACGTGGGGCGGCTGGACCGGATCAAGGGGGCGGACGTGCTGGTGAGGGCGGCGGGTCTTTTGGCCGAGAGGCCGCAGATGCGTGTGCGTTTCGTGGGCGGCGAGGTGGACGCGGATTATGCAGCGGGGCTGCGCGCGCAGGCGTCTGAGCTTGGGATTGCCGAAAGGGTTTCGTGGACGGGCGTCGTGGCCAATGATGCGTTGCCGTGGCATTACGCGGCGGCGGATATGGTCATTGTCCCTTCGTATTCTGAGAGTTTCAGCATCGTTGCGGCAGAGGCGATGGCGTGCGGCACGCCGGTGGTGGCGTCAGATGTGCCGGGGCCGGCGTCGTTCATGGAGGACGGCGTGTCGGGTCGGCTTGTCCCCGCAGGAGATGCCCCTGCCCTTGCGCGTGCCATCTGCGAGCTGCTGGATGATGGGGAGTTGCGACGCCGTCTTGGTCTTGGGGCGCTGGCGGCAGCGCGAGGGATGACGTGGAGGGCGAGCGCGAACGCGGTGTTGGATATGTATGAGCGGGTGACCCTTCGACAAGCTCAGGGTGAACGGGGCAGAGTGGCGTCTTTGGATTCTTCGCTGCGCTCAGAATGACAGAGCAGAGGCGCTAATGACATGGCCTATTGGGGGAAATGAACTGTGATTGAGGAGTTTGGGGAGGTTGAGCGGGTGTTGGTGGTTGCGCCGCATCCGGATGACGCGGAGATCGGGTGCGGGGGGACAATCGCGCTGCTCGCGCGGGATGGGGTCGAGGTCTATTACGTGGTCGCGACGAATGGCGACAAGGGCACTGAGGATCCTACCCTGACTAACGCCGATCTGGCCGCGGTGCGTGACAAGGAGCAACGGGCCGCGGCGGCGACGCTGGGGGTGAAAGAGGTCACGATTCTCCAGAACGGCGACGGGGAGTTGGTGGACGGGCGGGAACTGCTTGGGGTGATCACGTGGCACGTGCGGCGCATCAAGCCGGACATCGTGCTAACGACTGATCCGTTCCGCACGGGCTTCTATATCCACCGGGATCATCGGATCACGGGGATGGTGACGATGGACGCGGTGTTCCCGTTCGCGCGGGACCGGCTGCATTTCCCGGAGCACGATGCAGAGGGCTTGAAGACGCACAAGACCGCGGAGATCTATTTCTGGGGCTCGGAGAATTCCGACGTGTTCGTTGACATTTCGGACACAATCGAAGCAAAAATTGAGGCGACGATGCTCCATGCAAGCCAGTTTGAGCCGGATTCCGGCGACTGGATCCGACGTTGGTCGGCCCGGAAGGGGGAGCCGCGCGGCATGGCATATGCGGAGGACTTTCGACGCTACGGGATAAGTCGCATGGGAACGGACGAGGAAGACTAGGACGATTAGCACCGGGGAGACAGAGACACACATGGTTGACACGCAAGGCCGTCCCAAGAAGTTGATGGCAATCTCGGCGCATCCGGACGATATGGAGTTTGGGTGCGGGGGCACGATCGGCAAATGGATACGCGAGGGCTGGGAGGGGGCGCTGGTTATCGCCACGGACGGGCGCGCGGGCACCGCCGACCCGGACACGAAGCCTGAGGATCTCGTCAAGACGCGCGAGGCCGAAGCGACGGCGGCGGCAAAGGTTCTGGGCATCGAGGACGTGACGTTCCTTGGGTACCCGGACGGCGAGTTGGAGGACAGTCGCGAACTGCGCGAGCACATAGTGCGGGAGATTCGCCGGTTCAGGCCGGAGGTGGTGTTCACGTTCGATCCGTATCGGCGGGGGCACAATCACCGCGATCATCGGAATATCGGGCAGGCGGCTTTCGACGCGATGTATCCGTATGCGCGTGACGTGCACCATTTTCCGCACCTGGCGCAGCAGGGCTTCGAGCCGCACATCGTCTCCGAGGCATGGTCATGGAGCGAGGACCCGGACACGTGGATCGACATCTCAGACTCCATTGATCTGAAAGTGGCTGCGCTGCGAGAGCACAAGAGCCAGATCAAGAACCCGGAAGGGTTGATGGAGCGGATTCACTCGCGGCACGAGGAGCAGGCAGAAGCGCTGGGCTTCCGGTACGCGGAGGGGTTTCGGGTGCATCGGTTCAGGTGGCCAGGTTAGGTGGATGGCGTTGGATAATCACGTGGATGGAATCCACCGGAACGGGGCCCACATTGGCGGGTTTGTGGATATCCATTGCCATATCCTGCCGGGGATAGATGACGGGGCGCGGGACAGGGCGGAGTCCATCGAAATGGCGCGCATCGCCCACGGTCAGGGCACGGCAACCATCGTGACGACGCCGCACAATTTTCCCCGCTCGCATCAGACCGTGCTGGAGGAATCGCGACACCGCGTCACCCTGCTGCGGCGCGCGCTGGCGGAAAACAACCTGGACGTTGAGCTGCTCACCGGGCAAGAGATACGCATCACGCGGGGTCTCACGGAGCAGTTGGAATCCGGCAACGGGGCGACTATCAATGAGAATCGCTATGTGCTTGCGGAGCCGCCGTTCAATTCAATGCCCGACTATGTTGAAGAGGAAATCAGGTCCATCATTGCGCTGGGTTATCGTCCCGTGCTGGCGCACCCGGAACGCAATACGATCATCCAGCGCGAACCGGATATCGTGAGACGTTTCATCCGTCTCGGCGCGCTGACACAGATGAATACGGGCAGCCTGTTCGATCACTATGGGCCGGGGTCAAGGGAGGCGGGCGAATACCTGCTGCAACAAGAGATGATCCACGTCATCGCGACGGACGCGCACGGCTCAACGGGGAATCGCGTGCCCAATCTGCGGACGGGCTTTAATCGGGTTGCCGAGCTGACGGATGAGAGTCGCGCGTGGGCGCTGGCAAGGGATAATCCGTTGGCGATCACTGAGGAGCGGGAGATCCCGTACCGGCCATCGGTGAAAGCGCCGGAGGCCGTGCCGGTGGTATGACTCTCGCGTGCGCGGGGTGCGGCCAACGCAACGGTCCACCCATCGCGGCCTTGACTACCCTATATCCGCCTACTCCGTTCACATGCGAGGAGTGCGGCAACTCAGCAGCCCCATTGCGCTACTGCAACCGATGCGGGAATGAGTCGCCGGAGAGTGAGTTGACGTCCTATGGCGGTCGGTGCGGGTGGTGCCGTTCCGCGGACGATATTCCGTGGGAGGAGCCGGCGGACTGAGGCGGCTAAGTGGGGGTGTAGGTTGGGGTGAGCCAGTGGGCGTATTGGTCCCGCTCGCCCTTGACGACCTCGAAGTAGAGCTTCTGCAGCTCAGCGGTTATGGGGCCGATGGAGCCGCTGCCGATGGGGCGGCCATCAACCTCCAACACGGGGGTGACGTGGGCGGCGGTGCCGGTCATGAAGAACTCATCCGTCACATAGACCTCGGTCTTGGGGATGGTGCGCTCGACAACTTTGAGTCCAAGCATGTCCCGCGCCAGTTCAATAACCGTGTTGCGCGTAATGCCGTCCAGGATGCCGTCGGTCTGCGGCGGGGTGCTGATAACGCCGTTGTCGATGAGGAAGATGTTCTCGCCGCTTCCCTCGGAGATGTTGCCGTCGTCGGTCAGGAGAATGGCCTCATCGTAGCCGCGCCAGACGGCTTCGCTCTTGGCGAGGCTGTTGGCGACGTACATGCCGGTAACCTTGGCGCTTGGCGGGATGACGTTGTCCTGGATGCGTGTCCAGCTTGAGAAGGTGCAGCGGATGCCGGCGTCGGAGTCGAGATAGTTGCCGAACGGGACGATGTAGATGAGGAAATCGTCTTCAAGATCATGGACACGGAGCCCGACAACATCAGAGGATTTGTAGGCGAGGGGTCGAACGTAGACATCCTCTTTGAAGCCGCACTGCTGAACGAGATCAAGGGTGATGCGCTCGAAGTCGTCGAGGGAGTATGGAAGCTTGATGTTGAGCATGGCGCATGAGCGGAGGAGACGGGCGTAATGCTCGCGGACGCGGAAGAGGTACATCTGCTCCTGGTCTGCGTTCCAGTTGCCGCGGATACCCTCAAAGACGCCGGTGCCGTAGTTGAAAGCGTGCGTGACGACGCTGATTTTGGCCTCCTCAAGCGGGACGACTTTCCCTTCAAAGAAGGCGAGTGATGGCATGGACAATTCCCCCAGGACTCAGTACGGATTCAAGTACCAGCCAGTTTATCGCAGTTGGATTGGGGTGGGCAATGAAAGGGGGTTAGCGGCGGCGGTCTGCGAGTTCCGTGGCGACCTCTGACAGCGACACTCCGGCGTCCTCAAGGAGGATGGTGAGGTGGTAGAGGAGATCGGCGGCCTCGGCGCGGACGCGGTCCGGATCCTTGGCCATCGCGGCAAGCGCGGTCTCGCCACCCTCTTCGATGACCTTTTGGGCGATGCGCTCCGTACCGCGCTCGAACAGGCCGGCCGTATAACTGCCCTCCGGCATGTCCTTCCTGCGCTGGGCAACGGTCATGGCGAGTTCAGTCAGGGTCGCGCCAAGTTGGTCCTGCGCGGCGGGTTCCATCTGCCAGTCTGAGGTATCGAAGTCCTGATAGAAGCAGGTCTCGCTGCCGGTATGGCAAGCGGGGCCGTCCGCATTGACCCTGAGCAGGATGACATCGCCATCGCAGTCGGGGTGGATCTCAACGATATTGAGAAAGTTGCCCGACGTTGCGCCCTTGTGCCAGAGCTCCTGCCGTGAACGGCTGTAGAACCATGCCTGGCCGGATTCGATGGTGCGCGTGAGGGACTCATGGTTCATGTAGGCGACCATGAGGACGGCGCCGGTATCCGCATCCTGGGCGATGGCGGGGATGAGGGCTTTTTCGTCGATCGTCAGTTGGGTTGGCATGGGTTTTCTCCTGCCTTTTTCAGTGGAGGCATAGGTTAATTGTATGGGGTTGTGGGTGAACGGGGGACTGGATTCCCGTGTCAAGCACGGGAATGACGGAGGGGTTAGAGGGCGGAGAGGGTTTTGGAGGCGACGATGTCAACGAGGCCGAGGAGGTTGGTGACTTCATAGTCAGGGTGATCATCGATATCCGCCGGCCAATCCTCGCCCGTGCGATTGACCCAGACGGCAGGGATGCCCAGGCTATGTGGACCTTGGACATCCTCGAACGGCCTATCCCCAGCATAGAGCACCTGCGTGGGATCCGTGATACCCAGTAGGTCGAGGGCGGCTTGAAAGATGGCGGGATGGGGCTTGTAGACACGCGCACCTTCCGAGTGAACGATCCCCGAGAATGACAGGCCGCTATGCCGAACCGCGCCGTGTATGGAATCGTCATCTGCGTTGCTGACGATGATCATAGGTACTCGTGCTCCTATAGCCTCCAGCGCTGGCCGGGTGTCACGGTACATGTGGCGCGTGATGGTGTCGGCCACTATGATTTCCGCCGCGGCCTCAGCAAAGCTGTCTTTCAGGCCCAATTCGGCGGCCGCCAGGCGAAAGCTGTGCTCCCACGCCGCACGATACGTTGAGAATTGTTCAGGAGAAGTTGCTTCCCACTCATTTGCCTTATTGCGCCACACTCGCCCGCTGCGAAAGGCGCTCTCATGGACTTGCCAATGTTTGAGGAGGATCTCCGGTTCCACTGGTAACTCAAGCTGTTCGACGACCCTCTGAAAGATGCCCGGCATCGTATCAGGCCCGTAATAAAAGATGGTGCCGTAGGCGTCAAGGAGGACGGCGCGGAGCCGGAAACGGGAGCGGCGGCGAGGTCGGGGGGGAGGGTTCACGCTCCTGCGCTCGCGTTCAGCCGGACGGGGACGTTCTGGCTTCGCATGTATTCCTTGGCCTGCTCAATAGTGAATTCGCCGTAGTGGAAAATGCTGGCGGCCAAGGCGGCATCCGCCCCGCCCTGCACGACGGCCTCACACATATGCTCGACGTTGCCCGCACCGCCTGAAGCAATGACAGGGATAGTAACGGCGTCCGCGACGGCGCGGATGAGTTCGAGATCATACCCGGTCTTTGTGCCGTCGGCGTCGATGCTGTTGAGGACGACCTCACCTGCGCCAAGTTCGGCGGCGTATATCGTCCACTTGAGGGCGTCGATGCCTGCGGCGCGACCGCCGTCGGCGCCGGTGTGGGTGCGGACTTCCCAGCGTGTGGAATCGTCAAAGGCTATCTCTGATATTTCGTGTGGCGGCGCATCGATCTGAGACGGGGCGACGCGGCGGGCGTCCATGCCGAGGACGATGCACTGGCTGCCGAACTGGGCGGCAGACTCGCGGATGAGTTCAGGGTTCTGGACGGCGGCTGTGTTGATGCTGACCTTGTCCGCGCCGGCGTTGAGCATGGTGCGGACATCTTCCACGCTGCGGATGCCGCCGCCGACGGTGAGAGGAATGTAGACCTCCTCAGCAACGCGGTGAACCACGTCAAGCATGATTTCGCGGCCATCGGATGAGGCGGTGATGTCGTAGAAAACGAGTTCATCCGCGCCCTGCTCATCGTAGAAACGGGCGAGTTCGACGGGGTCACCGGCGTCGCGGTGGTCGCGGAAACGGACGCCCTTGACGACACGGCCGCCTTTCACATCAAGACAAGGGATAATTCTGCGGGAGAGCATTTTCGTCGCTCATTCTCTGCGGAGTTTTCGCAAGTATTTGTTCGATTCATCCGCCAGCAGATCGGCCCGGGACCTGAGCCACGTCCTGTACCGTCCAGGAGTCACACTACTTGGGTCAGGAATTGCCTGCTGCTTCAACAGCCCGCGAGAGACCAGCTTAAGGTCGGCGATGTATTCCTTGGGAGATTTTGCAGCAATCTTGCGGTTTGCCTGAGCACTTATGACCGCCATATTAGCCACGGAGTCAATCTCGTCTTTTTCTATGTTTCTTACATTATCCTTAAGCCACTTTCGCGGAAAGATGTGGTGCCATTCAGGGCTATAGTCGCCTTGTGCTTCCGCGCGAATCCGATAACCGTTGGGATCCCAGTCCTTTGCATCGTTCGAATACGCTAGCAGGTAAATCATCAGCCTATATACCGAGTTGCGGCCACTGCCAGCTTCTCTGAAATCTGCGGCACTGAATTCCTGCGGGGAGTCAAGTAGGTCATCAAGGCTCTTCAAGGCTTGCTTCCTTGACTTCGCGTTTTTCATGGCGCTGATGACTCGATCCAACCTCGTCTCTGTGGGTCCTGCAAAGAACCCGTCCTTAATTGCAACAAGCATCCATGCCACAAATGGGCCGAACGGTTCCTGTGGAAACTTGTTTCTGTATATTGCTGCAGTCACCACAGCATTGAGGCTTATAGCCAAATCGGAGTTGATGATGCCATACTGTCGCAGTCCCTCGCAGGCCGACTGCAAGGCCTTTTTGGTAGCATCCCAAGACTTGTTCTTACTTAGGTTTTCCCAGAACTCGGGGCGAATATCTCGGAATCTGGTCCGTTCCGCCCCGATGGCGGTGAAGGCCCTGAAAATGAACGCAGGTTCGATATCAAACCCGTCTTTCTCCAGCGACTGCATGAACTTAAGGAAGTTTCGATTGACCCATCCAGGGTTCCGGGACGCGACTACACCCAAATAAATATCTGCCTGTTGAACAGGGGTACCGGTTGAGTTTAACCTCTTGAAAATCTCCGCTACTTGGGTCAATTCGATCGCGTCGTCAATCTCTACGATTGGGAGCTTAGCCTTCTTGATGTTCGCGACTTGCCCCAAATGTTCTGCCAAGTCGTCGGCACTATCTGTGAATGTTTGGCCATTTTGGATTAGTCGTTGAGCCATCTTATAGAGTTTTGCAGAGTTATCGAAGATTTCTCTGACCGAAACATATCGACCTGAAGTTGTGCGACGTGTTACGAGTGTGAGTTCCTCAACGCCAATGTCAAGCTTTACGTCGAACTTCTCAAGGTGCTCGTTCCAGGTGCCGCTCTGCTTGTCATCCCACCAGTCGGGGCGCTGCCCAAAGAGGGTACATAGAGCCGTGGTGCGTTGCTGACCGTCAATGAGCCAATACCTTTTGAGAGGTTGATCAGAATCTCCCCGTTGAACAGCGGTATCAGACTTCCATGTCAAAATGCTCCCAACCGGAAACTCTTTCACAAGAGAATCGGCAAATTCAAGAACTTTAGCGGGGGTCCAAACGAAACCCCGCTGAAACTCTGGAACCGCGTACGTTCCCTCGCGCGCCTCCCTGACGACCGTTTCTAATTCAGGTTGCCTGTGGTCCATTCAATTCCCTCGCCTCTTAATGTTTCCCGATACATCTCTGCATGGCAGAACTGTAGCACGTTAAAAGGGCTTTTTCATTGCCAGCTATTTCTGTAGTTGGATTCTTCGCTGCGCCCAGAATGACACGCTGTTTTGCGGTACAGAGTTGGATTGTTATACGAGGTTCGGATTCCCGCTTTCGCGGGAATGACGGAGGGGGGATGACGGGGTTACTTGAGGTTGGCGGCGGCGATTGCATCCGGGAGGGAGATGTCGCCGGTGTAGAGGGCGCGGCCGATGATGACGGCTTCTACATCTGTAGCAGCGAGGAATCGAATGTCGTTGAGTGTAGTGACACCGCCGGAGGCGATGACCGGGATGGGCGCGACGGCCTCTGCGAAACTCTGCATCGCCTCCACGTTGACGCCCTGCATCGCGCCATCGCGGGAGATGTCCGTGTGGATGAAGCGGCGGACGCCATCCTGGGCTAGGCGTTGAGCCAACTCAATAGTGTCAACGCCTGAGTCCTCGGTCCATCCCCGGACAGCAACACGGTCATCACGGGCATCAAGACCGACGGCGATACGGTCGCCGTAGCGCTCACACGCCTCACGGACGAGATCAGGGTTGGTTACGGCGACGGTGCCGAGGATGACGCGGTCGATGCCGGCGTCGATGAGGGCGGTGATGTCGTCCATGGAGCGGACGCCGCCGCCGAGTTGGACGGGGACGTTGATGGCGTGTGCGATGGAGGCGGCAAGCTGCGCCTGCCCCGTGTTGCCCTCACGCGCGCCATCCAGATCAACAAGGTGGATGCGCTGCGCGCCCTGCTCTTCCCAAGAGCGGGCAACGGCGGCAGGATCATCGTCAAAGACCGTTTCGCGTTCATAGTCGCCCTGAAATAGACGTACGGCCTTGCCGTTGCGGAGGTCAATGGCCGGAATTATTTTCATCATCGGTTCCAGATTGTACGTCTACAATTTAGACGGTCCGTTTTTCATCATCGAATCGGGACTGTCAGTTTGTTCATCATCGGTTCCAGATTGTTCGTCTAGATTGCCCAGTTGAAGAAATCCCGATAGAGGGCGAGGCCGGGTCTGCCGCTCTTTTCCGGGTGGAACTGGGTGGCGATGAGCTTGTCCTTCGCGATGACGCTCGCGAATTGGCCACCGTAGTCGGTGACGCCGAGCGTCATGTCCTCGTCCGCAGGCTTGGCATAGTAGCTGTGGACAAAGTAGAACTGGTAGTTCGGCGGGATATTGGCGGCGGCGGGGTGGTCGCGCGTGAACTCCACATCGTTCCAGCCCATGTGTGGAACGGTGAGGTCGTGCGGGAATCTGATGCATGCGCCGGGGATGAGTCCAAGGCATTCGGCGTCGCCCTCCTCAGTGCGGTCAAATAACAGCTGCAAGCCGAGGCAGACTCCAAAGAATGGGACGTCGCGGGCGATGAGGTCCTGCAGGGCGGAGTCCATACCTGCGTCGCGCAGTCTGATCATGCACGGGCCTGCGATGCCCTGTCCGGGAAAGACGACACCATCGACGTTTTGGAGATCGGCGGTTTTGTCCGTGACGTTGACGCCAAATCCGACGGTTTCGAGTGCCTTGGCGACGGAGCGGAGGTTGCCCGCGCCGTAGTCGACGACGGCGATGAGGGGGGCTGCAGCGTTATTGCTCACCGGTCAGGAGCTCCATGGGCAGATGCCGATCTTGATAGCGGGCGAGGATGAAGAGGAGGTCGGCGGCGCGGTTGAGATACGGAATCACGAGCGATTCTTCACGTAAATACCCGTCCTGCATGAGGCCGACAGAACGACGCTCTGCACGCCGAAGTGTGGACCGGGCGAGATCGAGGGCGGCAGAAGCTGCCGTTGCGCCGGGGATGACGAATGCGCGGGGCAACTCGAACTCCTCCTGCAGGGAGTCGATGTGCTTTTCTAGGGCATCCACGTGCTCTTGCGTGACGGGTGAGAAGTGCTTGAGGAAGGTACCAAAGTGGCCGACATCCGTGGCGAGTTCGGCGCCGACTGTAAAGAGTTCACGCTGGAGGGCGATGGCAATTTCCCGGACGCGGTCATCTTCGGAGTGGCTGCGTCCGAGTCCGATGGCGGAGACGGCCTCATCGACGGTGCCGTAGGCTTCGGCGCGCGGATCGTTCTTGGGCACACGGCCACCGTACAGGAGACCGGTCTCTCCCTTGTCACCGTATCGTGTGTAGACGTTTGGCATTTTTGTAGGCCGTTCCAGCTTGGTCCGCGCTCCAGTGTTTCCTTCCTGTTCCCAGTGTAGCGCGGGGTGGAGGCAGAAGAGTGAGAGCTTATTCGTTGGTGTATGAGAAGAGGGCAGCTAGTTTCTCAAGGACTTCTCCGACAACTTGCCTTGGAGCTTTGGCTTCAAAACGCGCTCGCCTTGCTCGCCAGTCGAGGCTTTTCACCTGGTCTGATAGAACAACTCCGGTCACAGTGCCCGAAGAAGGAAGCAGAACTTCAAACGGGTAATTCTTGATCCTGGAGGTGATAGGACAGAAGACAGCCAATCCTGTTTTTGCATTGTAGTCATGTGGGCTCAGCGTCAATGCGGGCCGATGGCCAGCCTGCTCATGTCCGGCTTGAGGGGTAAAGCTGAGCCAGACTATATCCCCGCGTGATGGAACGTACCCGTCGCCTACCACTCTTCATTGCCTTGTGCCTGTCCGAAATCATGCTCTGTATGCACGTTGTCGGGGTTAACCTGAGCGAGCATATCGGTCAAGTTATATGGTGTCTTACGCAAGATGACCTGACCGTCGTCTGAAACGATTTCGATAGAGGAGCCTTCCTGAACGCCCCATTGTTCGGCGATTGGTTTAGGGATCCGCACAGCAAGGCTCGACCCCCATCTAGAGACGTGAGACTTAGCGCCCATACCTGTACCTCCTATAGATATATTGTATATCACATTGGATTCTTCGCTGTGCTCAGAATGACGTGGCCGGATGGATCCCGGCTTTCGGCGGAATGAGCGGAAGGCTCAAATATAAAGTTGACAATGCTATTGTGAGAGGTATGATGATTTTGTTGATAAGAACAAGAGTGGGACAGATAGCTGGGAATAGCGAATTATCGGCCTGATGTGATGGCAGTGACGGACTATTACAAGACTCTTGGGGTCTCGCGGACGGCCTCCGACAAGGAGATAAAGTCGGCGTTCCGTAAGCTTGCCCGCCAGTATCACCCCGACGTGAATCCCGGCGACGAGGAGGCAGAGCGCCGCTTCAAGGAGATCAACGAGGCGCACGAGGTTCTCGGCGACACGGACAATCGCAAGAAATACGACAAGTACGGCGAGAACTGGGTGCATGCCGATCGCATCGAGGAGATGCAGCAGCAGGGAGGATTCGGCGCGGGGCCCGGCATGGGCGGCGCGTTCAGATTCGCAGGGGGACAGGGATTCTCCGGCCTCGGCGATATTCTCGGGCAGTTCTTCAGCGGTGGCGGTGGCGGAAGTGAGTCGGTATTCCGCCAGCGACCCCAACCTCAGCGTCCACGCGACGTTCCTGTCGAAATAACACTCCAGGAGGCGTTTCACGGGACTCGGCGCTCGATGCGCGTGCAGGATGGAGAGGGTGGAACCCGGACAATCGAAGCGCAGATTCCGGCGGGTGTCGATACCGGCTCACGCGTGAAAATGAGCGGCGCAGGCCCCAAGACGCCTGCGGGCGGCAACTCCGATCTGTATCTGAAAGTGACGGTCAAGGCGGATTCACAATTCAGCCGCAAGGGCGCGGACCTTACGACGGAGGTCAAGGTTCCGATGCTCGACGCGCTGCTGGGCGGCGAGGTCATGGTGCCGACAATCGGCGGTTCCGGCGTGGCCCTTCGCATCCCGCCGGAGACGGACAACGGCCAGACGTTTCGCATCGCTGGCAAGGGAATGCCAAAGATGCGCGGAACCGGCGCGGGCGATCTACTCGTCAAGGTGAACGTGACGCTGCCGAAAGGCTTGCAGGAATCGGAGCGCGAGCTGTTGACGCAACTGCGCGGGATGCGCGAGACGGCGGGAGGTACGGAATGAGCTTCCGAAATCCGAGCGATCCTGTGTATTCCATCCGCGTTGCCGCGCGTCTGGTCGGTCTGCACGTGCAGACGCTGCGCTATTACGAGCGGAACGGGATGGTGCAGCCACAACGTTCCCGCGGCAACGTGCGTTATTACAGTGATGCGGACCTTGAGAGAATCCAGAAAATCAAGTCGCTCATCGATGAGCTTGGCGTCAATCTTGCCGGCGCGGAGGTGATCATGCGGATGAGCGGGCGCATGGCGGAGATGGAACAGCGCATCAAGGACCTTGAGGGCGCGCTGGAGCGGCTGACAGGCGCCAGGGCGCTGGCGGATGGATCAGCAGACGGCACTGAAACACAGAGAATCAATCGCACTGAAAGCGAGGAAACACGGTCATGATGAGCCCTGATCGCTTCACGGCCGGAGCGCAGGAGGCGCTCGCCGTGGCGCAGCAGACGGTGATGGATATGAGCCACAGTCAACTGGACGTGGAGCATATTGTCTATGCGATTTTCCAGCAGCCGGACAGTCAAGCCATCATGCTGCTGGAGCGGCTGGACATCGATGTTGACGCGATGGCGGATCGATTCGAGGGTGTGCTGAACAGCGCGCCAAAGGTGGCGGGCGGCACGACACAGCTCTATCTGACACCGCGAACACAGGGCCTTTTGACGGGCGCGACAACGGCGTCCAAGAGGCTCAATTCCGAGCAAATCGGGACTGAGCACCTGCTGCTTGGCGCAGTGGGCGTGAATAACGGCGATTCTCACACCATTTTCCAGGAATTCAACCTGACGCCGCCGCGCCTTGAGACGGCGCTTAAGGAGGCTCAGGGAGGCTCGGACGGCGCCGCTGACGCCGGAAAAGGGCGCTCTGAGCGGTCGTCCCGGGCGTTGGACCGCTACACCATCGATCTGACGACGTTGGCCGAAGAGGGCAAGTTGGACCCGGTCATCGGGCGGCAGGTTGAGATCCAGCGGGTGATGCAGATACTGACGCGCCGCACCAAGAACAACCCGGTCATCATCGGCGAGGCGGGCGTCGGCAAGACGGCTATCGCCGAGGGGCTGGCACAGCGGATTATCGCCAAGGACGTGCCAGAGTCGTTGAGCCATGCGCGGGTGCATGCGCTGGATATGGGGGCGTTGGTTGCGGGGGCAAAGTTCCGCGGCGAATTCGAGGAGCGCGTCAAGAACGTTCTGAACGACGTGCGGAGCGCACACGGCGACATCGTGCTGTTCATCGATGAGCTGCATACGGTCGTGGGCGCGGGCGCTGCCGAGGGATCGATGGACGCCTCCAACATGCTCAAGCCGGCGCTGTCCCGGGGCGAGCTACAGGCGGTGGGCGCGACGACGCTGGACGAGTACCGCAAGCACATCGAGAAGGACACGGCGCTGGAGCGGCGCTTCCAACCTGTGTATATCGAGGAGCCGTCCGTGGAGGACGCGATCCGTATTCTCCAGGGTGTCGCGCCGCGCTATGAGGCTCACCACAAGGTGACCATCACACCGGATGCGCTCGAGGCCGCCGTGCGGCTGAGCGCGCGGTACATCACGGACCGGCAGTTGCCGGACAAGGCCATCGACCTCATCGACGAAGCGGGATCGCGGCTGCGGATCGACGCGGAATCGCACACGCCCGAGCTCAAGCAGATGGCGGAGCGGATGCGTCAGCTGGAAATCGAGAGTGAGGCAGCATCGCAGCGAGAGAATTACGAAGAAGCCGCGCGCCTCAAGCAGGAGCAGGCGCAGCTGCAGAACGACTACGACACAGCGTTCTCCACATGGACACAGGAAAAGAAAATCCGCAACACCGTTGAGGCGGAGGACATCGCGACGCTGATTTCGGAGTGGACGGGCGTGCCGGTAAGCCGAATGCTGGAGGAAGAGACGCACCGGCTGACGCGGATGGAAGAGGAACTACATCGGCGCGTCATCGGGCAGGAGCAGGCCGTTACTGCGCTGTCCGACGCGATCCGGCGCGCGCGGGCGGGACTGAAAGACCCGGAACGCCCCATCGGCAGTTTCATCTTCCTGGGGCCAACTGGCGTCGGCAAGACGGAGTTGGCGCGGGCGCTTGCGCAGTTCCTGTTCGGCGACGAGGAGGCGATGATCCGGCTCGATATGTCGGAGTACGGCGAGCGGCATGAGGTCTCGCGGCTTGTGGGCGCCCCGCCCGGGTACATCGGGTATGACGACGGCGGCCAACTGACGGAACTGGTGCGTCGGCGTCCGTATCGGGTGATCCTGTTCGACGAGATCGAGAAGGCGCACCCGGACGTGTTCAACATGTTCCTCCAGATACTGGAGGACGGACGGCTGACGGACGGGCACGGTCGGACGGTGGATTTCCGCAACACGGTCATCATCATGACGTCCAACCTTGGCACTGAGATTCTTCAACGGGAGCAGATCGGGCTGCTGCGCAACACGAACGGGGCGCAGGCGTTCCAGGACCTTCAGCGGTCCGTGGATCAGGCGCTCAAGAAGGCGTTCCGGCCGGAGTTCATCAACCGCATCGACGAGATCATCGTGTTCGAGCCGCTGAGCGAGGAGCAGATTCTGCAGATCGTGGATCTGATGGTGGCGGAGGTGCAGGAGCGGCTGGACGAGAAGAGCCTGCGGATCACACTGACGGACGCGGCACGGGAGTGGCTGGCCAAGGTTGGCTTCGATCCATCCTTTGGCGCGAGGCCGCTGAGGCGGGCCGTGCAGCGGCACGTTGAGAATGTGCTGGCGCGGGAGATTCTTGAGGGGCGATTCTCTGACGGGGACGAGATTTCGGTGGACATTGGCGACGAGGAGCTGACGTTCACGAAGGTTGGCACTGCGGCACCGGCCGTGGCGGCGGGGGTCTAGTGACTGATTATCCGTTGGGAGAGGGGTTTGTCTCCGTTGAGGGGATGCGCCTGCAGTACGTGGAGGCGGGGCCGAGCGACGGGCCGCCGCTCGTGTTCCTGCACGGAATCGGCGGGGGCATCGAGGACTGGTGGGCGAACCTGGGGTATTTCGGCGAGCAGGGGTACCGGGTTCTCGCGCCCAGCTCCCCGGGGCACGGCACGTCCGATTATCCCCATGACGGCTGGAATCCGGCTGAAAGCGGCAAGACAATCATGGCGCTGCTGGACGCGTGGGGAATCGAAACGGCCTCGCTGATTGGGCACTCTGCGGGCGGGATATCGGCGATATTGGCCACGCTTGAGAGCCCGGAGAGGGTGACGGGCCTTGTGCTCGTCTCGCCGGGCGGTCTGACGCGGAAGGTTGGATGGCCGCTAAGGCTGGTGACCATTCCATTCCTAGGAGAGGCGCTGTGGCAGCCACGGTTACTGTCCGGGCATCGGGCGAGCAAGACCATCTTCGCCGATGAAGACCTGGTGAATCGCAGGATCATGGATGAGTGGGTATCCCGGCAACGGGGGTCGCAACAGCGTAAAGCGTTCTTCAAGCTGCTGCGGGAGGGGCTTACCGTGCAGGGGCTCAAGCATAAGTACGATTTGCGGGACCGCGTGCGCGGCATTCACTGTCCAACGCTGATTTTCTGGGGGCGGGAGGATATTATAGTGCCGTCGCCGGAGAGGCAGGAAGGACACTTGCTGTCATGGCCGGAGGCGGAGTTCATGGAGCTATCGCCGTCCGGGCACTGGCCGCAGGTGGAGCAGGCTGAGGTGTTCAACCGGGAGACGGCAGGGTTTCTAACGAAGGTGGTTACCCCGTCCGAGAGCTCGAACCCCTAATCCTGACTCTCTCCCTGAGGCGGGCAAGCGGCATGGCAGGCGCGATGCCCCACTTGGCGATATTATCTGGACATGAACATTCAATCGAAAGCGCCGACGGTCTTGGCCTTGGCTGTGCTTCTCGGCGCTACCTTCGTCGGTTGGTATTGGGTCTGGGGAATCTTTTTCCTGTACTGGGCCGTGTTCGGAATCGTGAGAGGTGAAGCCTTCGTGGTGCAACCCGTTTCACGGGACAAAAGCCCGGCACTCTTCTGGCTGATAAGCATTTCATGGGTGGTTCTCGCCGGGCTCACCATCTTATACGATTTCTTCCCCGACACCGCACTAATCTGGTCGGGAGATGGCAATGGCTAATCAAAGAGGGATGCCCATCCTGCCGGTTGAGGCCTACACCTCACAGGAGTGGTTCGACCGGGAGCAGGAGCGCATATTCTCGCGCACATGGGCCTGCGCCGGCTTTGCTGAGGACATAAGCAAGCCGGGGCAGTACGTATCCGTTCAGGCAGGGCTGAACAACATATTCATCGTAATGGGGCGGGACAGGCGGTTGAGAGCGTTCCACAACATCTGCCGCCACAGGGGAACGCAACTGTTGCGGGCCGTGGGCGAGACTCAACGGGCCATCGTCTGTCCCTATCATGACTGGACGTATGACCTGGAAGGCCGTCTGATTTCCGTGCCCGCCAGGGAGAGTCATTTCCCGGATGTTGACTTTGACGGCATCCACCTCAAGAAGGCGTCCGTGGACATGTGGCGGGGGATGCTGTGGGTACACCCGGACGAGAACGCGGGCTCAATCATGGATTGGTTCGGCGAGGTGGAACCTTACCTGGGGCCGCATGACGTGGAGAATCTGGTGGAGTACCCGGACGGCCGCACCGAGCACGTCATCCAAGCCAACTGGAAGATCGTCGTGGAGAACTACATCGATGGCTACCATCTTGCGCACCTCCACTCCGGCACGCTGGCGATGTACGATCATTCACGAATCGAATCGGGATTCGTAGGACCCCACTTCGCTTTTTGGGAGCCCCTTGCACCGGAGTACGCAGAGAACGTGGAGAAGAACGCTCCCTATCCCCTGGTTGTTCCGGTAGAGAAGGTTGGCGCATGGGTGCCGATGTTGTTCCCCGGCATAGGGCTGGGGGAGTCGGAGAGTTCCTGGTCCCTGTTCCATATAACTCCTCTCGCCCCCGACCGCACCAGGGTGGTCACGCGCACCAGAGTGGCCGCCGCCTCTTCCTGGGCTTTCGTACGCCAGCAGTTTCGCTCATATAGCTTCTGGACCAATCGAGTCTCGGGCAAGTACAAGGGTGATGGGGACGATCCCATGGCATCCGGCGACTTCATGGCAGAGGACATCTACGCTTGCGAGCAACAGCAGAAGTCCCTCAAAAGCCCTTACTTCGAGCACGGCCCTTCATCTGTAGGCGAGGCCGGCGTGCGGGGTCACCAGGAGCTCGTGAAGGCCTGGGTCGAGGGCGAAAGGTGACTGGTGAATTCCATCGCTTGCGGGTAATCGAGACCCGTCCTGAGACCGAGCATTCGACGAGCGTTCTGTTCGAAGTTCCACCGGAACTGCGCGAGATATTCCGCTGGAAGGCCGGACAGCACATCACCCTGCGCTTTTATCTAGGTGGCGAAGAGGTTCGACGCCCCTATTCCATTTCCGACGCGCCGGAGGCCGGAACTCTCCTGCGCATCACCGTCAAGCGACATAAGGGAGGCCTTGTCTCTAACCACGTTAACGAGGAAGTGGCCGCCGGCGACATCATCGACGTGATGCCGCCCTTCGGTGGCTTCTATCTTGATCCGGATCCCAGAGCGAGGCGCACCTACTATTTCTTCGGCGCAGGCAGCGGCATCACGCCCTTGTTCGCCATGATCCGCTCAGTTCTTCATGCCGAGCCTTATTCGGCGGTTCGCCTGGCCTACGGCAACGTCAACGCCGACTCTGTCATCTTTCGCGAGAAACTGGCACGTATGGAGGAACAGTTCGGGGAACGTATGACAGTTCGCCACGTCCTGTCGTCCCCCTCCCGGCTGTCATCTTTCCGCTACTGGAAGCGGGGGTGGATCGACGCCGGGCGTGTAGCCGAGTTCATAGAGGAACATCCACCCTATGCCCAGGACACCCGGTACTATGTTTGCGGTCCGGCAGGTATGAACGCCACCGTGCGGGGCGCGCTCGCAGGAATGGACGTACCGAACGCGCGCATTCACATGGAGAACTACGGCGCCGTCACGCCGCCCGACGATTCGGTCGCGGGTATAGCGGCGGAGGCCACAGTACGGCTCAGAGGCACAACTTCGTCGGTGGTGGTATCGGCAGGACAGACGGTGCTGAACGCGGTGCGGGCCGTGAACGAAACTCCTCCCTATTCCTGCGAATCGGGAGTCTGCGGAGCCTGCCGGGCGAGGCTGCGGCGCGGAAAAGTGCATCTCCGGGCACGCATGGCTCTCACCGACGCTGAGATCTCTAGGGGCGCAATCCTCACCTGTCAGGCTCTCCCCACAACACTGCAACTGACCGTAGATTACGATTGAGTTTTCGCCGAGTTTCTCTTTCTACTCGCGTAGAATTGATTTATCTGGGTGAAAGTGCCCGGAAATGAGCGTTAATCGTTCGCCCATCTCTGCGCCGCGTGCCTATAATCAGCATATCTTGTGATGTTTGCGCACCTGCATACACATTCAGAGTTCAGCCTGCTGGATGGCTTGTGCCGCATTCCCGACCTGGTTGGACACGCTCGCGAGCTTGGATTTGAGTCGCTTGCCCTGACGGATCACGGGAGCCTGTACGGCATCGTCGATTTCTACCGGGAGGCAAAAGAGGCGGGGATCAAGCCGATCATCGGCGTGGAGGCGTACGTCGCGCCGGGCAGCAGGACGGATCGCACGCCGGGTGACAAGCAGTCGTATCATCTCGTGCTGCTGGCCAGGAATGATGAGGGATACCACAACCTGCTGCGGCTGGTCAGCATCGCCCATTTGGAGGGCTTTTACTATCGTCCGCGGATGGACCGCGAGGTGCTGGAGCAGTACGGTTCCGGGCTGATTGCGCTATCGGCGTGCATGGCGGGCGAGGTGGCACGGGCGCTGATGGAGAACCGCCCTGACGACGCGCGAGAGGCGGCGCTGTGGCACAAGAAGACGTTTGACGGGTATTACATCGAGATTCAGCGGCACCCGGGCATTGCGGAGCTTGATCGGCTGAACACCATGCTCCTCGATCTGGCGCAAGAGTTGGATATTCCCATCGTCGCGACGAATGACCTGCACTACACGCGGCAGGCGGATGCAGAGGCACATGATGTTCTGCTGTGCATCCAGACGAACTCGACGGTCGATGACACCAATCGGATGCGGATGGAGGACGACGGGTTCTACCTGAAGTCCGAGGCGGAGATGCGGGAGTTGTTCGCGGACCTGCCGGAGGCGATCGAGAACGCGGGGCGCATCGCGGACGAGTGCAATCTTGAGTTGGAGTTCAACCGGCTGCTGCTGCCGCAGATCGAACTGCCGGACGGGCTTTCTTCGTTCGAGTACCTTGAACGGCTCTGCTACGAGGGATTCGACCAACGGTACGCGGAATACGCGGACACGGAGCGGGCACGCGAGCGGGTTGCCTACGAACTGGACGTGATCCGGCAGATGGACTTCGCGGACTATTTCCTCGTCGTGTGGGATCTGGTGGCGTATGCGCGCAAGCAGGGAATCCTTGTGGGAGTGCGCGGGAGCGCGGCGGCCAGCGCGGTGCTGTATTGCCTCTATATCACGAATATCGAGCCGCTCAGATATGACCTCGTCTTCGAGCGGTTCCTGAATCTTGAGCGCAAGGAGATGCCGGATATCGACCTTGATATCGAGGACGAGCGGCGGGATGAGTTGATTGACTACGTGACGCGCCGCTACGGCCAGGATCGCGTGGCGCAGATCATCACGTTTGGCACGTTCGGGGCGCGGGCAGGCATCCGCGACGTTGGGCGGGCGATGGGGATGTCGTTCGGCGAGGTGGACCAGGTGGCGCGGCTGCTGCCGGCGGGGGCGCATCCGTCATCGCTGCGGGACTCATTGGACAGGCTCCCACAGTTCCGCGACGCCTATGACCGTGATCCGCAAGTGCAGAAGCTGGTCACGACGGCGATACAGCTTGAGGGGATTGCGCGAAACGCGAGCACGCATGCGGCGGGGGTGGTGATCTCCCGGGAACCGCTAGTGAACGTGGTACCACTCCAACGGCCGGTCAAGAGCGCGGGGTCGGACGACGACGGTGTGCCGATGACGCAGTGGGATATGCACCGCGTGGCGGAGGCGGGGCTTCTCAAGCTGGACCTGCTTGGGCTGACGAACCTGACGACGCTGGCGCGGACACGCGATCTGATTGAGCAGCGGCACGGCAAGCGAATCGATATTGACTCGATTCCGCTCGACGATTCGAAGACCTTTGACCTGCTGTCGTCGGGCAAGACTATGGGACTATTCCAGCTTGAGGGACAGGGGATGACGCGGTGGATCCAGCGGCTTCAGCCGCGATCACTGAACGAGGTCTCGGCGATGATCGCGCTCTACCGGCCGGGTCCGATGGAGCACATACCGCGCTATATCGACAGCAAGAAGGGTGAGATTTCCGCCACGTTCCCGCACGACGACCTCAGGGACATCCTGCATGAGACGTACGGTGTCATCGTGTACCAGGACCAGGTGCTGCAGATTGCACAGCGCTTTGCGGGGTACAGCCTCGGGCAGGCGGACATCGTGCGCAAGGCGATGGGCAAGAAGGTGCGGGAGATCATGGAGGCGGAGGAACAGGGGTTCCTCACCGGGTCGGTCAAGAAAGGTTATTCGGAGCACGACGCGCGGGAAATCTTCAGACTCATCGAGCCATTTGCCGGGTATGCGTTCAACAAGGCGCACAGCGTGAGCTATGCCTATATTGCGTACCAGACGGCGTATTTCAAGGCGAATTATCCGCGTGAATACATGGCGTCACTGCTGAACGCGCACCTGGGGTCGCAGGATCGCGCGGGGGCAGACGCGGAGGAATGCCGTGCGCTGGGACTGACCGTTGCTCCACCGAGCGTGAACGCAAGCACGGAAGAGTTTTCCATCGAAGACGTTCAGGACCCGAATGACGAGTCTCCGGCGGACGACGCTGTGATTCGCGTGGGGCTCTCAGCAATCAAGAACGTGGGGTACGGGGCGGCGCAGGCGCTGGTGGAGGAACGCAAGGCGAATGGCGTGTTCAAAGACCTAGGCGATTTCATCGGGCGGGCGGACCTCACGTCGCTCAATCGGCGCGGACTGGAGAACCTGATCAAGGCCGGGGCGCTGGACGAGCTTGGCGACCGGGCGACGCTGTTGGCCAATGTTGAGCGGATACTCTCATCCGCGTCTCAGCAGCAGCGGCAACGAAACTCATCGCAGTCCAGCATGTTTGACACGTTGGCGGGCGACCCTGCCCTGGATCTGCCGAGCATTGAATTGACGCCCGCGGATGCTGCAGCGTCAAACGAGGAGAAGGGGGCGTGGGAGAAGGAACTCATGGGCATCCACTTCTCCAACGATCCGTACCGGGTTCTCCGAGCAGCGCGGTTGCCAGAAGACCTAACACCATGCACGAACGTCTCCGCCGAAATGGAAAGGGACAAGATTAACCTGGCGGGGATTGTGACATCCGTACGGACGTTCATGGTTCGTGAGAAAAATGCCGCTTCCGTCACGCTGAACGATCAATCAGGCTCGACCACGGTAACTATCTGGCCGGAGCAATATGAGAAATCGATGGACACATGGCAGATCAACACGCCGGTGCTTGTTCGGGGAACCGTGCGTGTACGCCAGGACGAGCCATCCATCAATTGCGAAGAATTCACCGTGCTGGAAGTGAGCGCGGAGGACCTTGAGGCTGCTCCGCCTGCTCCCCTTGCGGTGAACGGCAAGAGCAGCGAGCACTCGTCCGAGCAAGCCGTCAACGCTGAGAGCGCGGGGGGCGCAGTGGCGGTGGCCGATCCGCCTGCTGAATTTGCAACTCGCAACGAGGTTGAGGCCAAGCCGGTCGAGACAGAGGCTGCGAACGCTCCGTCTGAGCAAACGGCAGGAGGCAATGGGGCCGGCGCGGTGCCCGCCTCGAACGAACCGGTGAATGGAGCGCCAAAGGCCGCGAGCGGCAATGGGAACGGAGGCGCGGCGCCATCGAATGGCTCCGGGAATGGAGCGGCACGGCGGGTCTTGATCTCCGTGATGCTGCACGAGACGGCGGACGAGGAGGCCGACGTGGATCGGCTGAATCGGGTGGTACAGACATTGAGGAGCCATCCGGGAGAAAGTCCCGTTCAGTTGGTGATTATGCAGCAGGGCGAGCAATCCGTCATGACGATGCCGTTCCAGACGGCCCACTCAGAGGAGTTGGAAACCGAGATCGCAAACATTCTGGGCGGCAGCTACCTGACGGTTCAGCCGCTGCTGATGTAGACGATTCCCCCCGGCCTTTCCAAGCTCCTGTAGTCTTTCTGTATGGATTGGACGCACCTGACGACCACCGACGACCAGTTGAGCGCAGAGCTTCTTGTGCAGGCGCTGCTGGAAGAGGGCATCGAGGCTCTGGTCAACCAGGGGGATACGAGCAGCTTTCTGGGCGTGATGGGGCAGCCGTGCCGCGTGATGGTGCGGGCGGAATCGTGGGCGCAGGCGGTGGGCTTCCTTGAGAAATGGGAGGAGGAGCCGTCACCTTGATCCGCTGCCCTTCGACAGGCTCAGGGCGAGCGGTTTGGTTGGCGTTACAGGGTTTGTTTGGCGGCTTAGGAGTTCCAGGGGCCGATGATGTCCTCGGTGCGCCAGCCTCCGTAGAAGTCGCCGTGAACCAACTCAACAGGAAGGTCATCGACGTATGCAGCGTCGAGCTTCCACGTATAGAAGGCCATGTACTCCCTGATGCCCTCGTACTCGTCTTTCGGGTTCACGTAGCTCCAGATTGCCGTTTCAGCTTCACGGTCCCCAACACGGACGCCCCAATAACTGGCGTCCCCCTTGAATGGTCAAGTGGAGGATCGGTCTTCAGGAACAAGGAACTCCTGTCGCACGTCTTCAGGCGGGAAGTAGTAGACGGGAGGCATGTCCTTTTCGACGATGCGGACGCCGCGCGTGGTCTCGGCAAGGACTTCTCCGCCGAACTCAACGCGCAGTCGGCGTTGCACCGGCTGAACCGGGCCGGGAGACGGGGGGTAGTCGGCTGCTAATTCGCGGTCTGCTGTTGCCATTGGATTACTCCTTCTAGTCGTGGGTTATGAGGAGATTGTACGCCTTTTGGGGGAGTGGGGGGCACAGGATGGATTCCGGCTTTCGCCGGAATGAGGGGAGGGATTAGCGGCGGGCAAATTGGCGTTCGAGTTGGGCGGAACTGAGGTGGACCATCGTGGGGCGGCCATGGGGGCAGAGACGCGGAAAGTTGGCGTCGCGGAAGAGGCTGATCAAGGACTCCATCTCCGAGAGGGAAAGGGACTGTCCGGCGCGGACGGTGGAATGGCAGGCGATGGTGGCCGCGATGCGTCTCTCCCGGGTATCAACGGCGTCCGCTCCCGACGCGATGATGGCATTTGAAGCCGCGGGATCTGAGTCGACATTTTCGCCATCGGAATGCTCGTCAAGGACTTCGAGAAAGGCATTCGCAGCCTCCGATTCCTTGAGGGTTGTGGGCATGGCGCGAAGGAGAACTGCGTCATCCCCGAAAGGCTCCCACTCGAAACCGTAGGAGGATAACAGGTCGCTCAATGGAACGATGGCATCGAGCTGTCGGGTGGTGAGTTGGATCGTGGCAGGAGTGAGGAGTCCCTGGGAGGTGGCCGCCTCTTCCCGGCGGGCGGTGATGATCTGGTCGAACACAACGCGTTCATGGGCTGCATGTTGATCGATGAGGTACATGCCGTCCGGGCCCTCCGCCACGATGTAGGTGAGGCCGACCTGTCCGACGGGGCGGAGGGTGAATTGGGTTGCGGCGGGAGTTGCGCCACTGTGTTCGGTTGCAGAATTGGGATTCAGATTCCCGCTTTCGCGGGAATGACGAAGGGAGGTAGAGGAATCACGACCATCGAACTGGGCGAACAGGGGTGGGGCTTCGAGTTGGACTTCTGCGTCAGGGGGTGCGGAGGGGATGGCGGAGTTCTGGATTCCCGCTTGCGCGGGAATGACGGAATAGCCTTGGGCGGCGAGGGTGCGGCGGATGGCGCGCTGGATTGTTGCGATGACCTCACCCTCGCGGCGCAGGCGCACCTCGGCCTTGGTTGGATGAACATTGACGTCGACCTCATCGGGCGGGACGGAAAGAAAGAGGACAACGAGGGGATAGCGGCCCCGCTGAATAATGTCACGGTAAGCGTCGGCGATGGCGTAGTAGATAATCCGCGCTTCAACGAGTCGCCCATTGACGAAGATGATCTGGCCGGTGCGGCGGGGGCGAGTGGTGCCGGGCTCGCTCGCGTAGCCGGAGACGGTCGTTCCGCCCATGGTGGTGGGCTGGATGGGGAGCATGGCGGATGCGGTGTCCGGCCCCCACATCTCGAGCAGGACGTGTGAGACTTCGCCGCTGCCGGGAGAGTGAAAGGCAAGGCGGCCATCGACGATGACGCGCAAGGCAACATCGGGATGCGCGAGGGCGTATTGGGTGAGGACATTGACGCAGCGCGTGGCCTCGGCAGCGGGGGAACGGAGGAATGAGAGGCGCGCCGGGACGTTCTTGAAGAGGTCGCGGACGTAGACGGTGGTGCCGAACGGCGCGCCCTGCGTGCCGCGCTCAATGATCTCATTGTCCGTTGTAATCACGTATTGCCCACCCTCCGAGCCCGGAGGACGGGAGACGATTGTCATTCGGGCGACGGCGGCGATGGAGGCAAGAGCCTCGCCGCGAAAGCCGAGCGTGCCGATGCGCTCAAGGTCCCGAACACTTCGCAGCTTGGACGTGGCGTGACGCATGACGGCCAATTCGAGTTCGTCCTCCGGGATGCCGGATGCATCATCCGTGACGCGGATGAGGTCAAGTCCGCCGCCGGCGATTTCAACCTCAACCTGACCCGCGCCGGCGTCGATTGCGTTTTCGACCAACTCCTTGACGACGGACGCGGGGCGCTCGATAACCTCGCCGGCGGCAATCTTGGAGGCGACGTCTCGGTCGAGGAGTTGAATCGGCATATCAGGCGTCGCTCGCGCCGTTCCTGCCCTGCTCTGCCAGGCGCTGCAGGTCATAGAGCTTGGCGAGGGCCTCAAGGGGTGTCATCTGATCGGGCGACAGGTCAAGGACTGCATCGCGGATTTCAGTATCGGCGGACGCGGGTTCGTGCTGTTGCGGCGTCTGGATGGAAAAGAGCGCGGGTTGGGCGGCGTTGGGGGCGGCTGCCACATTCCCGTCTTCGAGTTGAGCAAGGACTGCCTGGGCACGGGCGACGACATCACGCGGCAGTCCGGCGAGCTGGGCGACGTGGACACCATAGGAGCGGTCAGCGCCACCGGGAACAACCTGCCGCAGGAAAACGACCTTGCCCTCCTCCTCGGAAACGAGGACATGGAGGTTAAAGGCGTGGGGGAGGGTTTCACCGAGTTCAACAAGCTCATGGTAGTGGGTTGCGAACGCGGTGCGGGCGCTGAGGCGGGGGTGGTTGTGAATGTGCTCCACAACAGCCCACGCGATGGAGAGGCCGTCATACGTGCTGGTTCCCCTGCCCGTTTCGTCAAGGATGATGAGGGAGTGGTCGGTGGCCTGGTGGAGGATGGCTGCCGTCTCAATCATCTCGACCATGAACGTTGAGCGTCCGGTTGAGATGTCATCGTGGAGGCCTGCGCGTGTGAAGATGCGGTCGACAAGGCCGACGCGGGCAGCTGCGGCGGGGACAAAGGAGCCGATCTGCGCCATCAGCGCAATGAGGGCGATCTGGCGGAGATAGGTGGACTTACCGGCCATGTTGGGGCCGGTGATGATGGCGATCGGTCGGTCCTCCATGAGAGAAATATCGTTGGGGACGAACGGCTCGGCGAGAACTTCTTCCACGACGGGATGGCGGGCTGCGGTGGCCTCCAGAACGCGGGAGTCGTCGATCTCAGGGCGGGTCAGGCGGAGTCGGACGGCATTCTCGGCGAAAGCCGCAAGAACATCGAGACGGGCGACGGCGCGGGCGGTGGCAAGGATGGATTCGCCCTGCTCCACTACCTGGCTGCAAATCTGCCGAAAGATCGCGGACTCAAGCTCCTCGGCACGCTGCTGCGCCTCGGAAATCTGAACCTCAAGCTCCTTGAGACGCGGCGTGAAGAACCTCTCCCCGCCAGCAACGGTCTGCTTGCGGATGTAGTGTTCCGGCACCCGGGACAGGTGCGGGCGCGTGACCTCGATGTAGTAGCCAAAGACGCGGGTATAGCCGACCTTGAGCGTGGGGATGCCAGTAGCGGCGCGTTCCTCCGTTTCAAGGGCTGCGACGGCAACACGGGCGTCAGAGGAAATCGCGCGCAGGTCTTCGAGTTCCTGCGAGAATCCCTTGCGCACAACGCCGCCCGCGGAGAGAGTCGCGCCGGGCTCGTCGGCGATGGCCTCGTTCAGCAGCTTACGGATCTCATCATGCGTTTCGATGTCGTTGAGAGTCCACGCGAGCGGGCTCACAGGAGCATCGTCGCGCTGAATCCCGGGCAAGGCGGCGGCGGTGAACTGCGAGTTG
Source organism: Dehalococcoidia bacterium (assembly GCA_034422835.1). Lineage (GTDB taxonomy): Bacteria > Chloroflexota > Dehalococcoidia > UBA6926 > UBA6926 > VXMO01. The sequence goes on from DAOUJJ010000007.1 coordinate 312,446, forward strand.
ATGCCTGCGACGGCCTCAAGGCCACGGCGGACGGCGACAACGTCACGGGGCGCGGCAGACCCGGAGCGGATGAAGTTGATGAGGCGCTCAAGGTCCGGGAGTCCGTGCATGGCCGTGCGGAGTCGTGAGCGGAGCATGGGGTCTTGAACGAGTGCCTCGACGTTGTCGTGCCGCTCGATGACGGCCTCACGGTTGAGTAGAGGTCGCCCAAGCCATTGGCGGAGGAGGCGGCGTCCCATCGGAGTTTGCGTCGTGTCAAGGAGGTCAAGCAACCCTCCTTCGCGTGTGCCGGAACTGCCCTCAAAGAGTTCAAGGGTGCGGACGGTCTGGGGATCAAGGACCATCGTCTCCGCAGTTTGTCGCGTGGAGAGGGACTGAACCTGCGTGAGCGCGCCGCGCTGCGTTTCCTGCAGGTAGGAAAGCACAGCACCCGCAGCCGCGACGGCAAGGGGCAGATTGTCGCAGCCGTAGGGTTCAAGGGAGTGAACGCCGAAGTGTTTTAGCAGGCGCCGGCGGGCGTCGTGTTCATCGAATGTGGAGGCGTCCGTGGAAACGAGGGCTGCGCCGTCCAGGATCGGCGGCATGTCCAGGTTCTTCGGGACGAGCAGCTCCGCCGGGGAGAGAGCGGCGAGTTCGATCTGCAGGTCATCGATGGAAACCTCGAGAGTGACGAATTCAGAGGTAGAGATATCGGCGTAGGAAAGGCCGGCGCGCTGGCCGTCAATAACGAGTGCGGCCAGGAAATTATTGGCGCTCTCCGGCAGCAGATCATGCTGGAGGACGGTGCCGGGCGTGACGACACGGATAATCTCGCGGTCGAGGATGCCTTTCGCCGTCTTTGGGTCGCCAAACTGCTCACAGACGGCGACGCGGTGTCCCTTTTCCAGCAGGCGGGCAAGCGAGGCGTCGAGAGAGTGGGTTGGGACGCCGGCAAGTGGGACGCGGTGACCGCGCCCAAGCTCCTTGGATGTGAGGGCGATGCCGAGGTCACGCGAGACGATTTCGGCATCCTCTCCGAACGTCTCATAGAAATCGCCGAGGCGAAAGAGCAGGATTCCGTCAGGAAACTCAGCCTTGATCCGCTCGTATTGTTGCTTGAGGGGAGAACCCCTTGTCGTCATCGACCGATCCCAGCCCTTTTGCAGTCTGCCGCGCCGCCTACCCCCGTCCCGTCATTGTATAGCGGGCGGGGCGGCGGATATACAGTTTCCGTGACGGCAGGTAGGATTCGTGGATGGAATGCACTGGGGATTGGGTACGGAATGACGGTTGGCACTGAACGAGGGGCGTCGGTGGGGCAGCGCCTCTACACAAGCTCTTTCGTGCTGCTGTTCCTGATGGAGTTCACGATCTTCGTGACGTTCTACATGCTGCTGCCGACGGTGCCCCTGTATATCAAGGAACTTGGCGGCACGAATTCCACGGTCGGCCTCGTGATCGGAATTGCCGGGCCGATAGCGGCGTTCGGCGTGCCGCTGTACGGATTGGGCGTGGATCGGTGGAGCCGTAAGGGGATGGCGGTGTTGGGCCTCGGGATCAACGTGGCGGGCGCGCTGATTATGATTATCGTCGTGTCGCCGCTGACGATGCTGCTGCCGACGATTCTGCGGCGCGTGGGGAGCGGAGCCACCGGGTCTGCGACGCGGACATTGATCCTGGACATAGCACCGCCCAGCAGGCGCGGCGAGGCGATGACGAATTTCGCTACGTCGCACAACATCGCTATCGCGTTTGGGCCCGCGGTCGGGCTTTGGATCTACCACGGTTTCGGATCCACAGAGCTGTTCCTTGCGTGCGCTGCGCTGATGGCCGGAGCGACGCTCTTTCTCTTTCCTGTCAGAGCGCAGCGTCCTGCCCCAACCGCCCCTCGCAAGGAGCGAGAGGATTCTGACGCCGCAGGAGAGGGAGCGAAAGAGCCACGCAGGGAGACGTGGATAGACAAGCTGATTGTTCCGGAGGCGCTGGTGCCAGGAATCACGGTGCTGCTGCTGTCCGCGGCGTACCTGGCAACGACGACATTCGTGTCCATCCTCGGCGAGACGAGGGAGGTGCCGAATTACGAGTGGTTCTTCGTGCTGTACGCGGTCGTGGTTATTTCCGGTCGGCTGCTGACCGGCCGCATCTCGGACACGTACGGCCGGGCGATCATCCTGCTGCCGTCACTGGCGCTCACCGTCGGCTGCATGATCACCCTGGCGTTTACGTATTCGACCGTCGGTTTCCTTGCGGCGGCGTTCATGCTGGGGCTTGGGTTCGGAACGGGGCAGCCGATGCTGCAGGCGGTTGCGGCCGATTGGACGCCGCAGGAGAAATACGGACGGGCGATGGCGATGATGATGGGCGGATTTTCGTTCGGCTCAGCGGCGGGAACAGTGTTTGTCGGCGAGGTGAGCGAGCGGCTGGACTTTGCGGCTGCGTTCATGGGGTTGGCGCTGTCGGCGGGGGTTGCCCTGGTCATCGCGTGGTGGGGGTTCCGACGGCGGCGGATTCCGTTGTTCATCACGCCTGAACGGAGCGCCGCGTAAGGCATGGATGCCCAATCGGCGGTACGGGCGCTACAATTTGAGGACACAAGGCGCATGACGATTCCTGAAACGCGTGGTGGGCAATTCACTAGACCGGAGGACAGCGGACGATGGGCGTAGATTTTGTAAGCAACGAGGAGACGATACAGGCGGCGCGAAAGAACCTTGACCAGGCGGGGTGGGACTACCTGGTCGGCGGATCAGAGTCAGAGACGACGATGCGGCGAAACCGCGCCGCGTTCGACCGTGTCGCGTTCCGTCCACGCGTGCTGCGCGATGTTTCCCAGATGGATCCGTCCACCGATTTCCTGGGCCACAATATGCGTATTCCCGTGATGCTCGCGCCGGTTGGGGGCATGCAACGGCTGCACCCCGAGGGGGCGGGCGCGTCCGCAAAGGCGGCTGAGGCATTCGGTACGATCCAGACGGTGAGTTCCGTGTCTGACCCGGGACTTGAGGGCACGATGGAAGCGGCCAACGGCCCCAAGTTGTTCCAGATGTACATCCAGGGCGACTGGGAATGGATCGAAGGAATGGCGCCGCGCATCAAAGATGCCGGCTATCACGCATTCGTCCTGACTGTGGACAACGCCCGGTACAGCCGACGCGAGCGGCCAATCGTCGGACGTTCAGTACCGGCGAATCTGAACGTGCAGAGAGTCTCACCCGGTTCTTCGGTGACGTGGGACCTGGCCGAGCGAATCCGAGACCTTATGGGACTGCCATTCGCAGTGAAAGGCATCCAGACGGCGGAGGATGCCGAGATAGCCGTCGAGCGCGGCTTTGACATCATCTGGGTGTCCAACCACGGCGGGCGTCAGATCGATCATGCGCTTGGCAGCCTCGACACACTGCCGGAGATTGCCAAGGCCGTCGACGGCAAAGCCAAGATCGTGCTGGACGGCGGGATCGTGCGCGGAAGCGACGTGGTCAAGGCGCTTGCGCTGGGCGCGGATTGCGTGGCTGTGGGTAAGCTGCAGGGCTGGGGTCTTGCGGCGGGGGGCATCGACGGCATCGTCCGGGCGCTGGAGATCATGGAGGACGAGTTGCTGAGCGCGATGGCGCTAATCGGCGTGTCCAAGGTTGATCAGATTGATGGGGCCTACGTGACGGAGGGTTACCCGGTGACGCCGCCTCACGAGATGAGCGCGTGGGTGAATATGCCGGATCCGCGGATTCCGTAAGGGCGTAAATGGATTCCCGCTCTCGCAGGGATAACGGGGGCTTCTACCAGTCGCCGAGGGTGGCCTTGAAGCAGCCGTCGCGGTGATCGTTGACCATGCCGGTGGCCTGCATGTGGGCGTAGCATACGGTCGATCCAACGAACTTGAAGCCGCGCGCCTTGAGGTCTTTCGCCATGGCGTCTGATTCCGGCGAGGTGGCAGGGACATCATCCCAACCAGTAATGGGCTTGGGATTGCGCAGCGTTTTATAGTCCGTGAACTGCCAGATGTAGCGATCAAACGAGCCGAACTCTTCCTGGATCTCAATGAATCTCTGCGCGTTGTTGATGGCGCCCACTATCTTGAGGCGGTTGCGAACGATGCCCTTGTCTTCGAGTAGGCGCGCAACATCATCGTCGTCAAATTGCGCGACTTTCTGAACATCAAAGCCGGCGAATGCCTTACGAAAAGCCTCGCGCTTGTCGAGGATGATGCGCCATGAGAGGCCGGCCTGGAATCCCTCAAGGATCAGGAACTCAAAGAGCTTGTCGTCGTCATGGAGGGGCGTGCCCCACTCCTCATCGTGATAGGCGATCATCTGCGGACTTACGTCCACATCCGGCCAACATCGTGTCGGTTGGGAGTCGGTAGCCTCAGTCATGCGGGAACGAGCACCTTGACGATGACGGTATAGCGCGGCATGGAGCAGGCGTGGGGGAGAGCTTCAAAGGAGACAACCTCAGCGCTGCGCCACGTTTGGTTGGGGTCTTCGGCAGTGATGACGACGCCGGGAGCGGGCTCGATAGGCTCTTCATCACGGATGTGTATGCCGAGGGGGCGACCGTCGTCATGGGCGCGGAGGTACCACGTTGCGGCGGTTGCGACCATGCCGATTAGACGGCGGAGAGGCGGATGCGGCCACTGGCGCTGCCGAACGCGCCGCCCTGATAGAGGCGCTCATCCGCGCCATCGTCCCGGAGCGGCCACGTGGGGCCGGTGAGTCCAGATTCCAGTACTTCAGCGGTGATACCGGCGTAATTGGGAACGGTCGCGGCGATGTCAGCAAGGATGGCGTCAACATTGTCATAGCCGAAATCCGACGCGCCCAGGTGCCGGGTGATCTCGGTCGGGGCGTGCCAGACCGGCTGCGCGTCACCCGCAGCGTCCTTGATGGGTCGGACGCGCTGGACACGCCGCTCGGCATTGGTGTAGGTTCCCCCGCGCTCGACGGCGGCGGCGGCGGGAATCATCACGTTGGCCAGCGCAGCGAGCTCATCATCGATGACAAGCCCCTGCACCACCAGGAACTCAAGGCGGCCAAGCTCGGTGAGCAGCCGGGCGTGGCCGCTTTCGCTTATGTCCTGCGGGATGCCGCCGGTCCAGTAGAGGGCTTTGACGGTGCCGGATTCGATGGCGTCGATGATCTCATCGAGGCTTGCAGCTTCTGTACCAAGCACATCGCTGACTCCCTGCACGTTGCCGCCCCCGGGCCGCAGCACGTGGAGCCCGCCGCCCTGCGTATTGGCGACGTTGCCCGTCACCGCGGCGATTGAGGCAATCAGCGTGGCCACGCCGGGCGCGTCATTTTCACCCACGCCATAGATAAGGGCGGCAGGGGCAGACGTCCCGATAATGCGGGCGACCCAGCGGAGATCATCGGCGGAAACGCCTGCTTGAGTTGCTGCGTCTTCAACGGTCGTGCCCTCAAGGCTCTCTGACAAATCGGGCAGGCCGTCTACGGACTCCTCAATGAACTCATCATGGACAAGATTAGCGTCGAGCAGCGCGCGGAGGATGCCGCGCAAGACGGCAGGCTCAGTTCCCTCAGCGCAGGTGAGCCATCGCTCAGAGGCGCGGCCAAGCTCCGGGTAGGCGGCGGGACCGATGCCGAGGAGGGTGGCGTCCTGGTAATTGACAGCCTTGTGAACCTGGTATGCCGCGACGGGATGGGTGAGTTCTATATCTGAACCAATCACAAGGACGGCGCGAGCCTTTGCAATGTCCCGGATGGGATTCGCATTCGCAGCGCTACCGAACATGGCAGCGAGTTCCCTGCCCGTCTGAATGGGCGTGGAGGCTGCCATGGCAACACGCTCGGTTTGCAGCGATTCACGGGCGAGACGATTCAATGCCCAGGCGTCCTCATTGGCAACGCGGGGAGAAATCACGACCGCAGCAGAACCGCTGGCATGGCCGCGGAGACCCTCCGCAGCGGCAGTTATCGCATCGTCCCAGGACGCTTCACCAAGCGCGCCGTTGGCATCGCGAATCATGGCGCTGATGAGGCGGGCTTCATTGTTGGACTCGTTGGCGAGTTCGAACTTGCCGTGGATGCAGGCAAAGCCGCCGTTCGCCCCGCCATCGATATCAGGCGTCACGCGCAGTAGTCGACCATCCTGGAGTTCCGCCGTCACCTGGCAGCCGATCTCACATTCCGTGCAGACGGTTGTGACGCTGGTATCCGGCAGGCCGGCCCACTTGTTGTCCTTTTCCGTGAGCGCGCCCACGGGGCAAACGTCCACGCACGCGCCACAGAAGGTGCAGCCGGTCAGCGGATCAGAGAGGGGCACATCGTTCGGGGTGCCGGGGAGGATGCGGTCGCCGCGATCCACCATGGATATTGCCTCAGCGCCGATGACTTCATCACAGACACGGACACAGCGAGCGCATGAGATGCACAGGTTGTAGTCGCGGTCGATGTGTGGATCTTCGGTGCGGATCGGCAGTTCACGGTAGGTATATGGGAGCAACTGCTCGGTGACGCCGACGATCTCCACGGTGGCCTGCAGCTCACACCGCTGGTTCTGCGGGCAAACGACGCACCGGTCTGTGACTGAGACGTTGCGGAGGCAGATGTCATTGGGGCCGCAGTGGACGATGCGATCGCAGGTCAGGCATCCGTGCGGGTGCTCCGACATGAGGAGGTTCAGGACAGACTGACGGAGCTCGACGGTTTCGTCGGAGTTGGTCTTGTAGACTGCGTCCGGCGCGGCAGGGGCGACACATGCGGCGGCAAAGCCGGGGCGGTCAACCTGCTCAACCATGCACATGCGGCAGGCGCCATAGGCCTTGAGGCGCTCGTCGTAGCAGAGGGTGGGGATGTAGATGCCGGCCTGCGAGGCCGCTTCAAGGATGGTAGACCCCGCCGGGGCAGTGACCTGCCGTCCGTCAATCGTGATGGTGATTGTATCGGCGGGGGCTGGCTGCGTCACGTCCGAAACCTCCCAAGCGCTTGTGTTTCTGTGTTCAGACTATCCCACGCGGGGTAGACGCTCAAGTTTGGGGTTAATGAGCCGCATAGACGTTTGAGTCACCGCGCTCTCCCTCGACCATTTCATCGGGAGAACGGGGAGGCAGGGGCGGTTTGCGGGCGGCGGCAAAGAGGAACGCGCCCGCGGTTGTGACGAAAGCCATGAGGATGAACGCGCCCGCGTACGTGTCGAACACATCCTTGAAACCGGCGGCTACCACGGGGCCCAACATCGTCCCAAGCTGCACCACAAGGGAGGAGAATCCCATGATCGTCGCAAAGGAGCCGCGGCCAAAATACTCCGCGCGAATTGCCGTCATCAGCGGCCCCCGGAATCCCCACGAAAGGGCCTGAACAACTGCAAATGTGAGCAGGATCGGGATGGCATATTCCGGATTTCCCAGCGGCAGGACAAGCAGGATAAGGGCGAGCGTGTGGCCAAACATGCAGGCGACGATGATCAGTCTCATCTCGACTCGTTCCGCGAGGAAGCCCGTCGCTAATTGCGCGCCGATCATGATTGTGGTGAGGAACGTGTATATCCACGCGCCGGTCACCCTTGAGATACCGAGATCGTCTTCGAGATACGGGATGAACTGGGCGTTGATGGCAGAAACGGCAAACATCGCGCTTCCATGACCGAAAGAAACGAACCAGAAGGAGGGATTCTTAAGCGCTTCACGGGCAGTGAATCCCCGCGCGACTAGGCTGAGGATCGGTCTCGCCGTCGCCGGAACTCCGTCCCGCTCTTGGCCGTCATTGTCCGGTTTTTCGCCGTCCGGCAAGTAACCGTATGGCTCCGGTGAATGCCTGAAGAGAACGGTCAGGGGCAGGCCGATAACGAGGACAATCACGCCGGACCACAGGGCGAGGCCACGCCATCCCAACGCGTCCATCCCAAAGACGACGGCCGGCACCGCCCAGCCCGATACACCCCATCCGACGGCGGCCAGTCCCATCGCGCGGGACCGTTTCTTGTCGAACCAGTTGGCGATGGCGGCGTTGATGGTGATGAACCCGCCGAGGCTCGATCCAACGGAGATGATCAGGTACGCGCCGTAGTACTGCCACAGTTCCTCGATATTCGCGAAGAGAAGAAAGCCGCCCGCATAGAGCAGCACGCCAACCTGGAGGACGCGGCGAGTACCGAACCGGTCAACCAGCCAGCCCTGGAACGGGCCAAGAACGCCACTTTCGGCACGAGCGAGGGTGAATGCCAGCGCAATCTGCGCCCGGGTCCAGCCGAAGTCTCGCTGGAGGTGGTTGAAGTAGACCTGGAACGCCTGGAAGAACAGGCCGCCGTTGAGGACCTGGATGAGAAACGCGCCCAATACAATCCACCAGCCGAAGAAGACCTGGCTGGGATTGAATCGACTGCCGCTTCTTAGTCGGAACACCTACCTGTAAGCCATGAGGACAAAGATCGTATTCAAAACGTAAAGAAATCGTAACACAGGCAGGGGCGGGGATTTAGTTAGGCTTGAGTAGAATGCAGGTGTATGTCGTATGCTTCTCTTGACATACGGCATACACCGCCGTACCGTGGTCTGGGAGGCATTATGCGCATAGGCATCAATATCTCGAATGGACTGCATCGACGGTTGAAGGCGATCGGGGAGCCCGTCAATGTATCGCAAGTCTGCCGCGACGCGATTGAGTCGATAGTGCTGGAACACGAAGAGTTGGCTGCGCGGGTCGACGAAGACGATCTGCGAGCTGTCATCGCCGAATTTGCGGACGAGGGCGAGCAATGGTCAGACATCGACTGGAGGGAGTACGGCTGGACAGACGCGCAGGACTGGTTCAAGAGAATAACACGTGAACAGTACGACAGATTCATCTATGAGCGAGGATTCTACTTGAGGCAAGATAGATCGCCTGAAGATGTCCTTTGGTTAGTGGACCTAGCGAGTCATATTGATGGTGTTGTTGGTTTCCTCCAGCGTATGGAAAAGCACAGAGATCTGCACGACAAGGAGCTTGATCGCCTAGACGATTTAGGGATCAATTGGGGGATCGACGAGTATCCGAGAGGTGTCGCCCAGCGCGAATACAACACCGCCTGGCTCGCATACTTCAATGTTGTTCACAAGCTCATCGAGGACCAACGCAAACAGCGAGCTGAAGAAAAGTCTCGAAATCGTGCACAAATGCCTAAACCCGAATTACCGGAACAGCTTGTATAACGACGATGCCATACCTCATTTCTCATTCACGGTGTCGGGAAAGGAGGACCTGCATGAAGGCATTTGCGAAAGGCGGCAAGGGCGGCGGTGGCAATAACCCCAATTACCCGAGCACGACCGGCAATCCGTCTGGCGGTGGCCGGGGCAACGAGCCCAAGAAGTAGTCGCCTAAATCTCCCCGCCCCTTAGTGGGCGGGGAGAACTTTATCTGATTGTCACTATCTCTATTACGCCGCCATGCCGCAGGTGCCGGGGTTGAGGGGGCACGTGGAGCAGTTGGCCGCCGACTCGGCGTGCAGCTCTATCGCGCGTTTGGACGGCTGGTTCCCGGTTTTCGCCGAGATGAGGGGAGACGCGGGCTGCTCCTGGAAGAGGGGCATCTCGGCCTGCTTGGCGGGGGTGGGTTTGTGGCCCGGGAATCGCAGGAACGGAAGCGCACGCTTCATCACGACACCCATCGCCTTGAGCTCTCTGGTCTGCGTGATCGAGTGCTCGCGCCGTTGCCCGATGATGCGGCTTGCTGCCAACGGCCCGACACCGGGAACACGCAGCAACTCCTGCTCGCTCGCCTGGTTCACGTCCACCGGAAAGCGCTCGTAGTTGGTCATCGCGATCATCAGCTTCGGGTCGGTGCGCGTGTCCAGAAAGCCGTCATCGCTGAAGGCGGGACGCAGTTCCTCAGAGTCGTATCCATAGATGCGTGACAGCCAATCCATCTGGTAGAGGCGATGCTCCCGGGCGGGCGGCGTTGCGGGGTGTTCCTCCAGCGGCGTGTACTGCACGGGACGGAATGCCGAGTAATAGACGCGCTTGAAGCCGTAGTTTCCGTAGAGGCTTGTCATGCGCTCATAGATGTCCCAGTCGGACTCATCCGCCGCGCCCACGACCATCTGCGTGGCCTGGCCGACCGCGCCGCCGTAGTGCTCCTGCATGAGGTCGCTGATGCGCCCCATCGGGTCGATGATGCCCTTGTCGAAGTCCTTCATCTTGCTGACTTTGCGGAGGTGCTCGGCGGAGGGCGACTCGATATTGATGGAGAGGCGCGCGCCGAGCCGCTGACTGGCTTCCAGCAGTGAATCGTCGTTCGTGCCGGGCATCACTTTCAGGTGAATATAGCCGCGGAATCCGTAGCGGGAGCGGACCGCATCGACCACATCCAGCAGGCGCTCCTGCGTGGCGTTCGGATTCTTGAAGATCCCTGAGCTGAGGAAGAGTCCGTCCACCATATGGCGCTGGTGCATCTCATTGAACAGCCGCGCGAGCTCGTCCACCTTGAACCCGTAACGGCGGCGCGGGACCCAGTGGGAGTTGGGGCAATAGTGGCAGTCCATGATGCAGTGGTCGGTGAACATCACGCGCATCAGTGAAATACGTTTGCCGTTCGGCATGGCGGCCTTGTAGACACCTGCGTGGGGAGTTGCGCCGCCGCGGGGGCCCACGCGTTCCCCACCGCTACTCGGCCGCGTGGTTCCGTCCGACCGCTCGGCAGGTGACAGGATGTCATCCGTTGCCATTCCGCCGAGGTGGCGGAGTTTCTCATAGACGTCCGGGGTGCTTTTGATGAGCATGACGGCCTCCCTGTATGGAACTAATGTTCTATAGCATAGAGGACTCTCTGCGCCTGTCAACCCCCTGTCGGGGTAAGTGGGATTCTGCTAGGGGCGGAGGGTGTAGAGCCAGCCTTCGTCGTGGGCGAAGCCTCGTTGGACATCATCGGGATGGTCGAAAGCGCCGGGGTCGCGATGCCATTGGAGCGCGCCCGCCAGATTCACGACGGCATCGAGGCAGTCGGCATTGGCACGGCCGGCGAGACGGACATGCTCAGGCAGCGGCGTGCCGATCCACTCTTCGACGATCGAGAGGATTTGATGGCGGCGTTGGAGGCTGTTCGTGCCGTTCTTGTACCCGACGCCCGAGTCGCCTTTAGCGCGCAGCAGCTGGCCCGGCATCAGCTCCACGAGAGTCACATCCCAACTTGCGGCATTGGCGGGGATGGGCGGGATGTGGAATCGGCCCTGGGCACGAGCGAGGATGCGGCCAAGCATCCTCATGCCGTGGTAGGTCATGGGAACCATGTTGGGGTTGGTGACGTGGAGCGGGGAGAAGGCGGGCGGGATATCGCAGGCGCGGCGGGGTTCGCCGTATGCGGCGACGTACTCCCTCGCAACCTGCTCGAATTCGGCCTGGGGGATCTGCGACATGCGATCACAGGAGTCCATCTGACCCTCGCCCCACCTGATGAAGCCTTGCGTGACGGCGAAGTCAACCGGCAACCCAAAGGGGAAGTCCAGCGCGGCGACGGTAGGGCCGTCGATGGTCAGCAGCAGTTGTTCAAGGTCGGCGCGTCGAATGGGAAACGGAGTCTGCCAGTCGATGCCTCCACCATCACCGACGGCGGCCATGGCAATCCACGTGCCACTGTCATTCTGCGCACCGCTGAAGTCTACGCCGATGAGGGTTGTCATCCTAAACACTTCCCTTCAGAGAGGTGATTTTGGATTCTTCGCTGCGCTCAGAATGACATGCACCGGTTTCTATCTCAGCGCGTCGGCGGCTACCAATTCCTGCGTCTCTTGCTGGCCGATGCCGAGGATCTCGGTGAGGATGGCGTCCGTGTGCTCGTTGAGCATCGGCGCGCGGCGCAGTTCACCGGCGTACTCGCCGTTCACCTGCCACGGCACTTTGGCGGTGCGACGCGGACCGGCCTCAGGATGGTCGATTGTAGCGAAGAAGCCGCGCGCCTGCTGGTGCGGGTGCTCGACAACCTCAAGGGGGTCGAGGATGGGAGCGGCGGACACGCCTGCGGCGGCCATTTGGTCGGCCACTTCGTACTTGTCGCGCGATGCCGCCCACGCCGCGATGATCTCATCCAGCGCAGCCTCGTTCTGCTTGCGGGATTCAGGCGTGGCAAACCGAACATCGTTGGCAAGACCGTCAATGATGCTGCACAGGCCTGCCCATTCGGATTCGGTCCGGGCGGTAATGGCAATCCACTGGTCGTCGCCGCTCGTCGCATAGACGTTGTGCGGGGCGTGGAACGGGTGATGGGAGCCGTCGCGGACGGGCTCGTAGCTGCCGATCGCCCGAGCGACCATCGGCTCCGTGATGAGCGTCATCAGGGCCTCGGTCATGGCGACGTCGACGTGATGCCCTATGCCGGTGCGCTTGCGGTCGTGAAGGGCCGTCAGCGTGGCCATGGTGGCGTATGTGGCAGACACAACGTCCGGGAAGTAGGAGCCGAGCAGCCGCCTGTGGCCGTCCGTGTAGCCGGTAACGTCCGCCAGGCCGCAGAAGGCGTTGATGATGCTGTGGAGGCCGCTGTAGTCCTTGAGCGGGCCGGAGCGCCCGAACGCCGCAACGGACGTGTAGATGACGCGGGGGTTGAGCGGGGCGATGTCGCTGTAGCCAAGACCCCACCGCTCCATCAGGCCAGTCGAGAAGTTCTCAAGAACGATGTCCGCCGTCGCGCACAGTCGGCGGGCAACGTCCCTGCCCTCTTCGGTGCGGAGATTGATGGGGATGGCACGCTTGCCCATGCTGAGGGTGTTGTATGCGCCGGCTCGGTTCATGCCCGGGGTCTGGGCGGCGAACGGCGGGGAGTTGCGGAAGTCGGCGGGGTTCTCACGGCTTTCGACCTGGATCACGTCCGCGCCGAGGGCGGCCAGCCACTTGGCGCAGTAGGGAATGGCGATGTATTGGCCGAAATCGACGACGCGGAGGCCCTTGAGGGGGAGGCTGGGTGTTGAGCCGATACGCGAAGCTGCGCCATTGACTGACGTTGGCGCGGGGACGGAACCATCGGCCTCCGGCTTGCCGTCTTCGTTCCGCGGATAGCCGGTCACGATGAACGGCGCACCGGTGAACGGGATTTCCTGTCCGTCCTGTGTCTTTATGCGGCGGATGTAGCGCCGTGCCTTGACGTGTTCATGGGTTATGACCTCTTCGAGGGAGGTTGCCCAGAATGCAGGGATGTTTCGGGCCTGCAGCTCAGTGGTGATTTCCTCACCTGTGCGCTCCATCGTCCAGTTGGTCATAAGGACGCTGACGGCGTCCCAGTTCATGGCGCGCTTTGTGCCGTCATCAAAGTCCTCGGTGTACGCCCACTCCGGGCTGCCCATGACTTCGGCGAACTGTTCCCAGTGGCGGGGACTCGTGGCGACGATGACGATGTAGCCGTCCTTGCACGGGATGTAGCAATTCGGCTGCCGCGCAAGAATGTTAGGGCCGCGATCAAGCACGTATTCCAGGTATTCCCGCTGCGTGACCGGATGGTAGTTGAGAGCCGTGATGGCCTCCAGTTCAGAGACCTCGATGCGTGTGCCTGTTATTCCCGGCCCTGCGCCGTTGCCACTGCCGGAATCTGCGTACAGCGTGGCAAGTGTTCCCACGACGCTGACCGCGCCGGCCATAAGTGATGGCACGGACGCGCCGGTGGGCATGAGCGGCGGCTCATTCGGGAGATCAAAGGTTGTGTCGGGCGGGCCGGGCGTCGTCCACGCCATGCCGCAGAGCGCCCACGTTGCCAAATCGCTTGGCGGCAGATCGGCCAATGGGGCGTCCTTGCCATAGGGTGTGAGAGAAACGACGGACAGATGAGGATAGCGGGCGTGGACGGCATCCCAATCAAGGAACGGGCTATCGCCGTCGAACATACCAATGTCTTCCATAAGGATGTCCTGCCCGTCCAACGCGGCCAGCAGGGATTCGGGCGTGACGGTTTCGGCGTCGGTATCGGAGCGGTGAGACTTGTTGGCGTTGAGGGAGCGATGCAGGAGCGGATCCCACTCCGGCATCTCCCGTCCCTTGAGTCGGACGTAGAGATTCCTCATGCGGCGGACGCGGTCGACGTCCGCCCCAAGCTCACCGAGGAGGCGGGCGGCGTAGGCTCCGGCAAGCGATGCCGTAACATCGACAACTCGCAGATGCGCTAGCGGACCTGACATATCGCCCCCTTTGGCCGGATTCGTCGGCCTACCCCACTGAACGATAAATATACCGACCGTCACCCCCAGATGCCACAATCTGCCCGTTTTCCGCGACGGTCTTTCCACGAATCAACGTTCGGACGGGCCACCCGGTGTAGGACATGCCCTCATAGATGGAGTAGTCGGCACGGCCCTGCAGCCCCGCTGCGGTGACGGTTCTGGTCTCGTCCATATCAACGATGGCGAGATCAGCGTCCGCACCGATTTGTAATGAACCCTTCTGCGGCCACATGCCAAATATGCGCGCAACGTTGGCAGCCGTCACCTCCGCCACACGCTCAAGCGGCAGTCCGCGAGCGAGGACGCCATCGTTGAGCATGACGGGCAGGAGCATGGGCATGTTCGGCTGTCCCGGCGACGCGCTCCAGATCGTTCCTTGTTTACGGTCGCCCAAGCGGGCGGCGTGGTCTGAACCCATGGTGTCGACCGTACCGTCCGCGATGGCCTCCCACAATGCGTCCTGGTCCTCCGGGCTGCGGAGCGGCGGGTTCTGCTTGCCGAACGTGCCGACCGGGGACTCATAGGTATGGGAGAGATAGTGCGGACACGTCTCGACATAGATGCTGCCGCCGTCGCGGCGGAATGCGCGGGCGGCTGCGAGAGTATCCGCCGACGTTGTGTGAACGATGTATGGCGTAGAGCCGGTTTCACGGCCAAAGAGCATGACGCGGACGGCGGCCTCCGCCTCCGTGAACGGAGGGCGCGACTCATGCCACGCCTTGAGGTCATCACGGCCTGATTCCTCAAGGCGCTTGCGGATTGACCAGACGACTTCAATGTTCTCCGTGTGGACGCAGAGGACGGTGCCAGGGCGCTGGCCAAGTTTCTCCAGCAGCTCGTACATCAGGCCGTCATCGATTGGCGGCAGGCCGATGTATGCGCCTTCTTCGCCGCGGAAGCTCATAAAGAACTTGAAGCTTCCGATGCCGAAATCGTCGATATACTTGTCGACCTCCGCCAATTGATCGCGGGTGGAGATGATCGCGTGGAGAGCGTAGTCAATCACGCTCTGGGAGTCGCCCCACTCGCGGTACTGCTTGTACTCGGCCTCATAAGGATCGTTGGACATGAGGAAGTGGATGAGGGTGGTGATGCCGTGGAGGGCGGCGGCGCGGGTTTCGGTCTCAAAGGCGGTCTCAGCATCCCCGAGATTCAGGTGTGTGTGGGGATCGATGACGCCGGGGAGGATGACCTTGCCGGTGGCGTCGATGACCTCATTGGCATCTACGTCAGTATCAGGGCCGAGGTGGGCGGCAACGCGGCCGTCCGTGATGGCGAGATCAAGGCGGTGAACTCCGTCGTACGGCAGCGCAACATCTGCGCCACGGATGAGTGTGTCGAAAGGCATGTGACTCTCCCAATCGGTGGATTTCTATAGGGAGATGATAGGGGAAATCAGGGGTTAGTGGGTGGTAAGCGGACAAAGTGAGACTTGGCTGAGACACGCGGGGCGGGATTCCGGGGTGGATCTGGATGCGACGGTTCTGAAGGTTGCGCACCAGGGGAGCCGGTATTCTTCGAGCGCGGAGTTCCTGGAGGCCGTGTCACCGCGCGTTGCGATCATCAGCGCGGGCGAAGACAACCGGTTTGGGCATCCGCATCCCGAGACGCTTGAGAGGTTGGAGTCGCTGTCGTCCGCGCCGGCGGTCCTGCGGACTGACATGCACGGGACGGTGACGCTGACAACGGACGGGCGGGCGCTGGTGTGGGAGGGTCACCCTTCGACAGGCTCAGGGTGGGCGGCCGCGATCATGACGGAATCTGACATGAGTCATAATGAGTCACGATATATCCCTAAAGGGTCACACTAATAACATAGTCTTCTGGTAGAATATCCCACAGTCCTCTCCCATCAGCTCCCGCAGCATGAAATTGGTGGCGGTGTGAAAGCTCTCCTCGCAAAGACCGCGCAGTTTGTGGGGACTATCGTCCTGCTAATCGGTATTGGCTTCATCGTGTTCAACAACCCCGGCGCGTTCGGCAAGGGCGGCGATGACCCTTATATACCCCCGACAGCGACGCCCTCACTGCCCACACCGTTGCCGTATGTCCCGACAGACCCCACGCTGGAAGATCCGACGCCTGTCCCGCCAACACCCGTGCCACCAACGCCCGTGCCCCCGACGCCTGTCCCGCCGACACCCGTGCCGCCAACGCCTGTCCCACCAACACCCGTCCCCCCTCCTGATCTTGGCAGGATTTCTCCCGCCTCGAAGTTCGTCAACCTGGGAGAGACCGTCAACATGTCCGTTTCTCTCCGCTCCGCTTCCGGCCCGGTATCCTCCTATTCATGGTCTGAGACGTGCGGCACGATTTCCAATAAGCAAGGCAATACGGCTGCCTGGACCGCTGGGGGAGCCGCCGGAGCCGCGTTGCAGTTCTTCTGCGACATTACAGTCACTGCGACCGGCCCCGGAGGATCCGATTCGACAACGGTGACGTACACCGTCCTCGTGGTTCCCCCCACTCCCACACCAACTCCCACGCCCGTTCTCCCTCCTGATCTTGGCATGATTTCTCCCGCCTCGAAGTTCGTCAACCTGGGAGAGACCGTCAACATGTCCGTTTCTCTCCGTTCCGCTTCCGGCCCGGTATCCTCCTATTCATGGTCTGAGACATGCGGCACCATTTCCAATAAGCAAGGCAATACGGCTGCGTGGACCGCTGGGGGAGCCGCTGGAGCCGCGTTGCAGTTCCTCTGCGACATTACGGTCACTGCGACCGGCCTCGGGGGATCCGATTCGACAACGGTGACGTACACCGTCCTCGTGGTTCCCCCCACCTCCACACCAACTCCCACGCCGGCGGTGACCGCCACTCCTGTGGCCCCACCCAAGGTCACTGGACTCATGGTGACTCGGGCGACCGGATACGACTGCAATCACGTCCACTTGGAGTGGGATCGCATCAGCAAGGCTTCTCGGTATATCGTTGAGCGCCGCACCAGCTCTGAGCAGAACTGGACGCCGGTCAATCCCATTGTGGAAGAAGATTTGGGCGGTGTGACCGGCCAGACGACGAGTGATCACGGGATATTCCCGGCCACGGGCAACCAAGCCAACTCCTTCCGCGTTGCGGCTCACGGTGATGGCAAGAAATACGCCGATAAGCTTGGTTCGTGGTCGGATATCAAGAGCATCACGCCGACATGTCGACCAAAGGCGTCCGCTCCCAGAATACTCTCCACGACTGCCAACAACTACACCATCACCGTGACGTGGCTCAGCACTAGCGGCTCGACTCACTTCAAAATCGAATACAGAAAGAGCGGCGACACGACGTGGCGCCTCGCCCATGAAGATCATCCGCGCACGTCCTACACAGTACGTGATCTCGAATGCAATACTGAATACGAGTTCCAGGTCGCAGCGCGTGGGAACGGCACAGGCTTCTCGACTGCCTACGGCGAGTTCTCTCCGACATTGTCGGGAAGCACCCCTGTCCTGTGCCCACCGCCTTCTCCCATAGGCCTCAGGGTAGCGGCGGCAACCCGCGACAGCGTTTCCCTGAACTGGAACACGCTTTCCGGCGCGGCCGGATACAAGGTCGAGTATCGCGTGACTGGAAACGGCACCTCGGAGCCATGGGAGAACATCGTCGTGGACACGATCACTTCCGCCACCGTGGACGACCTTGAGTGCAAAACCAGGTATGAGTTCCAGGTTCGCGCCCGCGGAGACGGATCGCCCTACTCTGCTGATTATGGTGATCCGTCCTCCACTGTGCTCAAGACGACGGAAGAATGCACGAATGTAACGGTCACGGTTATGATTGAGGCTGACAAGCTCTTTCCTATAATAGACGGCGATGAGGACGACCGGATAGCAACGCTTACCGCTACCGTAGATGGCCTCGGAGACGCCGCTGCCTCTGTCTTATATTTGTGGCAGTCAAAGACGCCAAGCGATCCGGGATGGTTAGAGTTCGTCCGCCAGAACACTCAGATTGCCCCCATCAGGGTCTCAGTCCCTGAAACCGGCCCACGCCTCTATCGACTCCAGGTCTTCAATGACTCCGACTTGGTCGCAACATCGGAATCCGTAACAATCACCGGAGTGACTGGATTTGTTCAAATGGGTGGGCCTAGCGGCACATGCGGTACCAGTGGTTATAGGAATTACCTCATGGGCCTCGGCCGCTGGATTGTGGTTTCTAAACCGCCCTACCAGACCGAACCTCATCGGGCAGAAATTCTAATCCGCAAGCCTATTCCAGGCCTTGGAGCCGATGGGCAATTTACTTGCCTAAAGGGAAGATTCACATCGCAGTCTGCTGGCTGGGAAAAGCTGAGGATCAATGGTTTTCTTGAAAAACGGGAACCGAAGCTACCCGCTTCATCCTCGGGAGCTATACAGTCCAAGTTGGACTCTGGAGAATTAACAGGCCAGTTTCTTCTGTCTCTATATGAACTAGAACGATTTGCACAGATATCAGGCTCAGAGACTACACCTTTGCAATGCGATTATTGCGTCGGTGGTTACACAGAGACAAAGCCAATTCGTGTTTTATTCGGAAATCTCAAACGTCCCGAATTTAGAGCCGTCGGTAGGCACTTCACTGGGGAATCTAATAGTATTGAAACTTACACTAGTTGGTTTTCCGGCGAGCGTTCCCTTCCTCCGGTATGCGACACTAGTATTTTCTCTTCTCCGTCTCGATCATGGAGTGAAACTGTAGTGAACATTTCATTCTATATTATTCGAGAACGAGGAACCGAGCCGGCGATCTGCAAACAACTTCACAAGGCCGAGTTGCGCGAAGAGATAGCGTTGGATCTACCAGAATTGGCTCACTCGATTGTCGATGCATTGTTCATGGACAATTCCATTGAGCCGTGAAGAGGGCAATCATGAAAAAGATGAATTACTTTAGTGTATCGATTGTTATAGCGTTTGTCGTTACAGCGCTCCTTGCAATTACTACATCATTTTTGCGGCCTGAAATTCCTTCTGTTATGACATCTAGCGCAACGGCGCGAGCCTTTACACGAGTTTGCACTTCAGTTCTTACTGAAGAATATGATCAAACTCGAACTCTTCGATACCCTGATGGTAGTAGGATAGTGTATACCTTCAGTCATTCGATTCCCTCTGGTTCCTACGGTGAGCTTGGAAACTATCGCAGCGCTGTAGAAATCTACGATTCTGATGGGATGGTAATCCTTGAAAGAGGTGAAAGTATAGTTAAAGATGGGTATTTATATGGGAGGGGTAGTGTCAGTCGCGAAGAGCCAGAAACTCTAGGCCCTTGGGAGCTTTGGCAAGACAACCTAGGTCCACTTTTCCCTAAAGGTTGTGTGGGCGATGTACGAGCCTCGGGTGTTGAGGGCACGAACGAAGATGCAAATTTGCGGCACCTGGTGTGGGAAGAGGAGGCATCATTCCTTGGGGAACGGGATAAATGGGAATTGTGGGTGGACCCAGACGGACGTCCTGTGCGTGGGCTCGTCACTGTTTACGAGGTTGCCGAGCAAAGTACGGACGCCTCCGGTGCTAGCGGTAATTCCGGCAGTTCCCCGACGCCGATAGCATTGTATACGATTGAGGAAACCTACTCCGGCTTTGGCGAACCGAACGTCATCACCGCGCCCATCACTCCCCCGGGATCGACACCCAAGGCGACGGCTACCCCTACTCCGTCACCCGCTCCTACGCCGTCAGATACGGCAACACCCGTACCCATTGCAACATCTAAGCCCGTTCCGCTCACCGCGGCGCCAACCCACACACCTACGCCGGTGCCCGATACGGAGACAGAGACGCCCGACACCGAGACTTCGGACATCGTGTCCCGGTATGACGCCAACGGCGATGGAGTAATCGACGATTCGGAGCGACGGCAGGCAGGCAGTGACTACACCGACGGGAAGATCACCTACGCCGAGCTGCTGGAGGTGCTTCGGGCATACCTGAGTTCCGGCTGAGTCTGCCGGGAGGGACGGTGACGGCGAGGCTCATACACGGAACCACCATCGCCACAACGACACAGGCCGTGACAGTGACCGACTGAAGGCGACGGACGGGCGGGGGCCGGTGTGGGATGGCGGTTAGATTCTTCGCTGCGCTCAGAATGACAGTCCCGATGGATTCCGGTTTTCACCGGAATGAGGGGAGTAAGGGGACGATTGGTTGGGTCAATGGGATTCAGATTCCCGCTTTTGCGGGAATGACGGAGGGGGGCGGGAATGAGGAAGGGGGTTAGGGGACGTCCATGTTGCGGAGTTGGATGAGGGTCAGGCCGAGGAACACAATCAATACGGCGGCCGCTCCTCCGAGCACAACCTCAAGTTGAATGGCGGTCGCTCCGACATCACCAATGGCGGCCAGGGATTCTCCACCCACCTCTGACATCGTAATCAGGCTGTAGCTGCGGATGCTCAGGTATCGGATGCCGTCAAAAATGCCTGCCGCGAATCCCTCCCACACAACCACGTACACGATTGCCAGGCCGAGAGCCTGCGATGAAATAAGCCCAAGCCACATGAACACGGCGGAATAGGCAAGCACACCGACCACAAGCCCTGTCAGCACGCCAAGAATGGGTCTGATCACGGCGTCGTAGTTGCCTATGCTGCCGGCGTCCTGCGCGAAAGCAACCACGGCCATCACTGTGCCAAATACCAGCAGGGGCGCCATGCCGAGAATCACAACCGCGAGATACTTCGCGGCGACAATCTGCCAACGCGCCACGGGCCGCAGCATGATAAACGACAGCGTTCGATCCTCAACGTCATCGCCCAGGGCGGTTGTCGCAAGTATCGCGACGACAAGCGGCAGCACCGCGGCGACGAGCAGCAGGTCAAAGAGGCCGGTTATCTGATTCGTGTAGTCATCGGTGAGGTAGCGAACCAGAATTGCCATGCCGACGGGGGCGGCGGCAAACAGCAACAGGATCACCTGGCGGCGCACACCGGTCAGTTGGCGGAGCGTGAGTGAAAAAACTGTCAGCATATCTAGCGCTCCACGATGTAGGTGAATACGCTCTCAAGCGATTCATCCTGCGGCTCTACCGTCTGAAGAACCGCGCCGGCGTCGCGAGCGGCAGTGGCAATCTGCATCTGGAGCGCAGGCAGGTCATGTGTTAGCAGCAGGATGGACCCGTCATCCTCCATGGTGACGGATGTCACGGCCTCGCTGCCGATGAGCCCGCCCGCCAACGCGCGCTGATTCGTGGACGTGACACGAATCCTGTACGGCCTGTCATCCAGGAGTTCACGAATTGAATGGAAATCGCCGGACGCCGCCAGTTTGCCACTCACCATCAGAACGACGTTGTCAGCCAGCGTTTCCACCTCTTCGAGGATGTGGGAGGAAACTACGATGGTGCGGCCCTCCGAAGCCAGCCTGCGGGCGAGATCATGGAACTCCAGGCGTTGGCGCGGATCGGTGCCGTTCAGGGGTTCATCCAGGACGAGAACGGGCGGGTCATGCACAAGCGTGGCAGCGAGCCGCATCCGCTGCCTCATGCCGCGTGAATACGTGGAGAGACGGCGGTCCTGCGCGTCCACGAGATTGACCGATTCGATGGCCTTATCAACAGCTTCCGGGATATTCGAGAGCTTGTGCATCCGTGCAGAGAATTCAACGAACTCTCTACCGGTGTAAAAGTCGTAGACGGCCTGATGCTCGGTCATAACACCGATCCGGCGATAGAGCTGTGTATCACCGCGCGCCGGCTGCCCAAGCACGGTAACCGTGCCGCGGGATGTCGCGGACAGGCCGGTCATCATATGCAGGAGCGTGGTCTTGCCCGCGCCGTTTGGGCCCAGAAGTCCCGTGATGCCGGGGCCGATCTCCAGCGAGACTTCATTCACCGCAACGACGTTGCCAAACCACTTGGAAACGTTGTCAACGACGATGGTGGCGTCCGAAGAGGGTTCCACGTTGTTGCCCACGTTGGCCTCATCGGTACTCATGTCACGTACCTCCGATACCGCGCCCACATGAGGAACACCGGCAGCAGAACCCAGGCGGCATAGGCGATGACTGCGTAGTAGTCGGGGTGCCTGGCGACCAGACGGCGGTACGTGTTGGACTGAACGTCCTCAAACAGCAGGTCCGTTATGAACACCGTCGAGCCGGTTGGATCCGCAAACACAACCCATTGACCAATGTCCGGATTAAGGATCGGTTCAGGTGCAGAGATTCCGTCGGTCTCATACGTTCGTACGGTGCCGCCTTCCAGTGCCTCTTCCACCTCGGCGCGGGACATCCTGTACTGGCGCTCCTCGCCTGATTCAAGCTCAACCATGAACACGATCTCTGCATCGTCCGGGAGGGATCGGGTGGCGTCAATGAATTGATCGCTGACGGCCAACTCTTCTTCGGAGATGGGGCGTGTGGTCGTTACGGTCGACGCAGTAAAGTCAATCGGCTCAGTCAGGAACCCAATGGCCGTGCTTATCACCAATGTGCCGCCGATGACGACCGCGGCGGCATAGGCGCGGCGCGGTGTGAACGCGGCGATGCCGAGCGGGATGGCGGTCAGGAACGCCCCAATAACAGCGGCGCCCAGCAAGATGCCGAAATACTCTTGCCACGTACCCTGCAATTCCTGCCACGCGTTGCCGGACAGCAGCACGTACCCGGTGAGGAGAAGCAGCGGTCCAAGCGAGATGATAATCGTGGTGACAAGGAAGAACGCCAGCCATCTCGCAGCCAGATAATCGGTTATCATCGCAGGTCGAACAAGATACAGGCTGAGCACGTTGTCCCGCCGGTCGGGAATCAGCAGGTTGGGGGCCATGATTCCGGCAAGTATCAACATGAGCAGCGCCGTAATCGGGAAGTAGTCGCCCAATTCGACAGGCCGGGAATCAACGCCAAGCAGCGAGCCGGTAAGAACGGCAATGACGAGAATGATCGCCGCAGGCACTACGGACGTGAGGAGCAGGAGAACCGGCAGGATCTTGGCGCGCCCGCCACGACCCAACCCAAGAGTCTGGCGTACTCCTGCGGTGAACAGGGCGATGCGGGCGCGGCTGCGGCCTTGCCGCGGACCGTCATACCGCTGATAGCCGATGTCAAAGAGCTGGCCTGCAGGACGCGTTTCCATCGTGGCTAGTCGTCCGGGCCGTCCCGGAATATCTCCGTCAACATACGGCGGCGGAATGCCATGCGGCGCAGCGGCGCTTGTGCCTCGATCAGGGTATCCTGGATGGCTTGCGCATGGCTCCCATCCTCTTGTGCGCCGACGAGCACGACGTTGCCATCCCGCTGTGCCTCGATGTTTCGTGAGGCCAGCGCGGCAATCACCTCATCGTGCCGCGCGTCAACCTCAACGGCGAGGACGTCCGTGTTCTCCGTGAAACCGGTGACACTGCCCTGCTGTGTGACCCGCCCCGCCTCCAGCACGATGATGTTGTCACACGTCCGCTCCACCTCGCCCATCAGGTGCGAGGAAAAGACAATGCTGATGCCGAAGTCGCGCCCCGTGCGTCTGACAAGATCAAGCATTTCGTCGCGGCCTCCCGGGTCGAGCCCGGCCGTCGGCTCATCCAGCAGGACAAGGCGTGGGTCATGGACGATTGCCTGCGCGAGCTTGACGCGCTGCTTCATGCCGGTCGAGTACTCGCCGATGCTGCGGTAGCGCGCTTCATCAAGGCCGACGTGGCGCATGGTATCGGCGGCGCGTGTGCGAGCCTGCGCAGGGGGCAAACCGCTGACCTGCGCCATGTGTGTGAGGAACTCTGAGGCGTTGACGGACGTTGGGAGACAGTCATGCTCCGGCATATAGCCGATCAGGGACCTGGCATTCACATCGTGATATGGCTGGGCGCCCATTACCTGGGCAACGCCCTGTGTGGGTTGGAGTAGGCCAAGAAAAAGCTTGATCGCCGTGCTCTTGCCCGCGCCGTTGGGGCCCAATAGGCCCGTTATTCCATCCCCGACGTTGAAGGTGACGTTATCGAGGGCGAGAACTCTGCCATAGCGTTTGGTGAGGTTTGTGGCTTCAAGAAGGGACTCTGATTCCATAACGCAAGGATAGCGGATTCGGATTGTCAAGCCAATCCGAATCCGCTATCCGCGCAAAAAATTATGCTCATGCGTTCTTAAAGAGTTTCCTCCTCAAGCTGCTGCCATGCCGCGAGACCGAGAATCTCATTCCGGTCATTGAGCGGCATAGTGCCGTCAACAAGGTTGGTGTTATCGCCCTGCTCTTTCAGGGCATTCAGGCTGTCCTGCACGGCTTTTGCCGCGGAGCCGATGGCGAGGCCGGAATAGCCGATGAGGGTGTAGCCCATGTCAGCGAGTTTGGCGGCGGGGAGAAGAGGCGTCTTGCCGCCCTCCGTCAGAACGACCATGAATTTCCCCTGCCCGACCAGTTTCGGGAATTTTTGCAGTTCATCCACCGTGCCCGGGCCGGCGAGGAATGCCATGTCTGCGCCGGCGTCAAGATAGGCGCGTGCGCGTTTCGCCGCGCCCTCAATCCCCTCGGTTTCCACGGCATCCGTGCGGGCAATAATGAGGAAGTCGTTGTCGCGACGCGCGCCGAGAGCGGCTTTCAGTTTGCCGAGCATCGCCTCTGTCGGGATGACGGTTGTTCCGGCGAGATGGGCACAGCGCTTGGGGTCTTCCTGATCCTCCATGAACAGACCGGCGAGTCCGGCGTCCTCCATGGCTCGTATCGTGTGCGCAGCCTGCAGCGGGCCGCCATAGCCGGTGTCGGCATCGGCGATGACAGGGATGGTGACGGCTGCGGCGATGCGGCGGGCCTGTCCCACAACGTCCTCGCGTGAAAGCAGGCCAACGTCCGGCAGGCCAAAGGCAGAGGCGGCGACGGAAGAGCCGCTGATGCCTGCGGCGGGGAAACCTGCGGCCTCTATGAGCTTGGCGGAGAAGGCATCATAGGCGAATGGGACGATGAGGGGGGACGGGGCGTCCAGGAGTTGGCGTAGGGTTGTTGTCAATGCCATTAGAGGGTGGCGGCGCTTTCCGTGCGGGCGGGGACGGAGTCGAGGATGGGTTCGAGTTCATCAAGGGGCATGACGTCTGCGTATTTCTGGGCGATGTCGAACAGGTTGATGGCATGGGACGCCTGCCCGCGATCCCAAACGCAGTCCTCGGGCACGATGCAACGGAAACCGTAGCTCATGCCATCGACGACGGTGCCGCGCACACATCCGCTGGTGGTGCATCCAACGACAACGAGCGTGTCCGCGCCTGCCGCGACAAGCTGGGTGACGAGGTTTGTGCCAAAGAAGATCGAGGGAAACCGCTTGTAGATGATGACGTCCTCGGGTTCGGGCGTGAGCGGCTCAACGATCTGCGCGCCGCGGCTGCCGGGGAGGTTGTAGTCGGCTGAGAGGGACGGAATCTTGTCCGTGTAGCGCGCGCCCTCCTGCACACCGGTGCGCTCACCCTGCGCGTACATGACGGGCCAGCCCTTTGCTCGGAAGACCTTAACCAGTTGCTCAATCTTGTCGACGGCGCGCCATGCATCCTCGCCGACGGCAGTGGCGTATTGCTTCATCGCCTCCTGGATGGGGACGGGGCCTTCACCGGTGGTGCGGTACTGGGCATCGATGATCAGGAGCGCCGGGCGCTCGCCGACGCCAACGCTCGCGCCGAAGCCACTCTTGGCGTAGATCTCCCGGTCGCGGTCGCTGATAAATGCGTCCCACGGGCGTGAGCGCCCTTCGACAGGCTCAGGGTGAGCGGCGTGCTGTCCGTTTGTTGTCATTTGGTTCCCTCAGATTCTTCGCTGCGCTCAGAATGACACTGGGTTCCCGCTTTCGCGGGGATGACGAAGGGGTCAGTTCTTGGAGATGAGGGGGTTCAGCAGGTCGGCCAGCGTGGCGATGGTGCGCGTCTGCACCCACACCTTACCCTCGCCGCGGAACTTCATGACCAAGCCCTCGCCGCCCCCGATGAGCGAGACGAGGCCGCCGACCTTGCCGATGGAGTATTCGACGCCATCCGTGAACGCGACAAGGTGGCCGGTGTCGACCACCAATTCCTGGCCGCCTGAGACAGCCAGTTCCTTGATCGCGCCGTAGCAGTTGCAGAAGACCGTGCCGGTAGCGCGCTCCGTGTAGGCGCGCAGGAAGAAGAGGTTCTCACCGCTGAACAGGCCGCGCATCCCCTGGAACTTTGTGTCCAGTTCCACGTTCAAATCGGACGCGAGGAACGAACCGCCCTGGATATAGAGGTTCTGGCCCGGCTCAAGATCAAACGACTTCACATCTCCAGGAACGGTCGAGGCAATTCCCACCCAGCCGCCGCCGGGGCCTCCAGTAAACGTGTTGACGAAGAAGGACTCGCCGGCGACCATGCGGCGCACTTTGCCGAAAAGGCCGCCGCCCGTCATACCCGTCTGCATGTCAACACCCTGAGAGGTGGCCATTGCGCCGGGTTCAACCTTGATCGACTCGCCCTGATCAAGCTCCACCGTCAGATAGGAATACGCCGGATCGAACTCGGTTGTCACCTTCATGTTTTCCTCCTGTGAACAGGGGTTGATGGACTGCCTTCTGCCCCGTTTCCTCACTCCATGATAACGGTCGAATCACAGTAAAGAGGCATTTATCGCTCCGCCCATCTCACGCCACGCAGCCAAAACCTGTGCCAGCTCATCGGATGTGGGGGCGTCGCGTGTGCCCGGACGAGAGACGTTGACGCCGGCGGCGGCCGTTGCGCCGAGCAGTGCATCGGTGAATTCGTGCCCTTCGGCTTCGAGAGCGGCGAGCGCGCCATGAAAGGCGTCCCCTGCCCCAACACTGTTGACCGGATTCATGCCGAGTTCCGTGAGCGGGAGCGGCGGCACGTCGATGAGTTGACCGTTCACGAGGTCAATGACCGTTGCCCCCTGCCCGCCCTGCTTGAGGATGATGCGGTTGGTCCAGCCCTCGTCTCGCAACCGTTGAGCGATGACGCGAGGGCTGTATTCGCTAAATAGCGCCGACGTTTCTTCTTCATTCAAGAGCAGAGTATCGACACGCCGCGCCAGAGGCCGGACGGCGTCACCGTCGGTTGCCAGGACGCCCGGGTCCCACGAGACACGACACTCGGTGGCCTCCGTGATGCTCAGGATTTCTTCGATGACGGAGAGCGGCGGATCGGTAACGGCGCAGTTGCGGGCATTGACAATCATGTCCCGAACGTCGGGTTGGCGAATATGGTCAGGTGTGAGCAGGTCGTTCGCGCCAAGCGCGCTGGCAATGACGTTCTGGCTGTTGGCATCAACAAGGATGAACGCCTGACCGGACTCAGTTTCCGGGATCGTCACGATACCGTCCCCAGACACTCTCTCCGCGCGCAGGATGTCGCGCTGCTGCGCCGCGATAGCGTCATCACCAAGCGCTCCAACAAAGGCGACGGCATCCGGTGAGAGCAATCGCGCGGCAGCGACAGCAACGTTGGCCGCCGTGCCGCCTGGCACACGGGCAACGTCGGAGACTGTGACTTCCTGTCCCGGAGTCGGCAGTGACTCCACGAACAGGGTGATATCCCAGTTGATGGCCCCAACGGCTACGACGAGGGGCGTTTGCGTAGTCGTTACGCCTCCTGCGTCAGCCGCCCCAACAAGAGTTCAAGGAAACGGGGGCCGTCAACGGCCGTCGCAACGGCAATTTGCGGGCCGTCGCTGCGTCGGGAACCGGGGCGGCGGTCCACGATGGTCTGCCCGCGCACCGACCCGTCCTGTGTGATGATCTCAATGGGGTAGTTTTCGAGTCGCATGAGCGTGGGGTCGATGACGTAGGCAACGGCCTGCGCATCATGGATATTGACGACGCCGAAACGTTCGAGCACCTGCGTGCTTATGAGGGCGGCAGTTTGCGCGTAGGGATCGGCGCTGTTGCGGAGCATCTCGTGGCGCTCAGGGTTGATGGATGCGGTGGGGTCGGTGGTGACATCGAGTCCGACTGCCGTAATGGGGATGTCGGCCTGAACGAGTTCGGCGGCAGCTTCGGGATCAGCCCAGATGTTGAACTCGGAGACGGTGGTGACGTTGCCGTGACCGTATGGCGTGAGGGCAAATGCGCCGCCCATCAGAACAACGCTGCTCAAGCGTGCGAATGCGTCCGGGGCTTCTCGCATAAGGTGGGCGATGTTTGTCATGGGGCCCGTGGGAATGAGGGTGATCTCGCCCGGCTCGTGCGCCATAACGATGTCGGAGATGAATTGAACGGCGGGGCGTTCATCAAAGGTCATTTGGGTGGGCTGAGGGACAGGGGCGCCGCCGAGGCCGTCGTTGCCGTGGACATGCAGCGCGGCCTCAGGCTCGCGGGTGAGCGGTTTGGCTGCGCCACGTGCGACGGGTATTTCCGTCCTTCCTGCCGCTTCCAGCACGCGCAGCACGTTGTTGGCAGTGTTTGCCAGTGGGGCGTTGCCGGCGACAGCCGTGATGCCGAGGACTTCCAGTTCGGGGGAGCGGAGCGCGAGGAGGATGGCGAGCGAATCATCAACGCCGACATCCATATCGAGGATCACTTTAGGCAACGGACTGCTCCTGTCGTGTCAGGGCTGCGCGTGAGCCGGTGCGGCAGAACCTGCCCTGATGTGCTCCTCAAATTCCTCACGGAAGTAGCGGATGGCACTGTTCAGGACGCCGGGCGCGAGCTGCCCCAAGCCACACAGCGAGCCCTGCACCATGGACGTGCCAACGTTCTGGATCTTGGCGAGGTCACCCTCCTGCCCGTAGCCATCCATAATCGCGGCAAGCAGGCGGGAGATATGGGTCGCGCCCTTACGGCACGGGAAGCATTTGCCGCACGATTCCGCGTCGATGAACTCGGCGATGTTCTTGACAAGATCCACGATGGAGGTGTCCTCATCAAGCACGAGGATGCCGCCGGAACCGAGCGGGCTGCCCTTGGCGATCATGGCCTGGAATTCAGCCGGCATGTCCATCTCACTGGCGGGCATGATGCCGCCGAGCGGGCCGCCGCACTGGAGGGCCTTCACTTTCTTGCCGCCGCGAACGCCGCCCGCAACGTTTTCAATAACTCCTGCCAGATTAATTCCAACAGGGATTTCTGCAATTCCCGGTTTATTTATATGGCCGGAAAGCGACAACATCGCCGTGCCGGATGCGTTCTCCGTGCCGATGGCGGCGAATGCCTCCGCGCCCATCTCAAGCACGTGCGGAACATAGGAGATCGTCTTGACGTTGTTGATAGTGGTCGGTCTGCCAAAGATGCCGTAGGCGGCGGGGAACGGCGGGCGTGGGCGGGGCGCGCCGCGCTTGCCCTCAACGGACTCCATCAGTGCCGTTTCTTCACCGCAGATATAGGCATGGCCGGTGGCCTCGATCTCAACCTCGTGGGAGAAGTCGGTGCCCATGATGTTGTTGCCAACCAGCCCGCGCTCTTCCATCTCATGGAGCGCGCGTCGAAGCCGTTCAAGGGGCAAACGATATTCGGCGCGGATATGGATATAACTCTTGTTCGCGCCCATCGCATATGAGGCGATCAGGATGCCCTCCAACAAGCGGTGGGGATCATTCTCGACGATGGCGGCGTCCGTGAACGCGCCGGGGTCGCCCTCCTCGCCGTTGATTGCGAGATAGCGATCGCCGGGGCCGGGCGGGCCCATGAAGCTCCATTTGACGCCGGCGGGGAACAGCGCGCCGCCCCGCCCACGCAGGCCGGAGTTGCGAACCGTATCCACAACATCCTGCGGCGACATCTCATGGAGTACCTTGTCCAGCGATTCCAGTCCGCCGCCTGCCACGTAGTGCATCAGGTTGCCCGGTTCAATGTGGCCGAAATTGGTCATCAGCAGGCGGAGTTGGTCGCGCATCCAGCTTTGTTCATTGAGGAGAGGGATATCTGCGCCGTCGATGGGCGTATCGCCCTGCACGCCAAGCGCCAGATCTGGCCTGAGGTTGCCGTCCACAAGTACATCACGGATCAGTTGGGGAGCGGCATCGGCTGTCACTTTTCCATAGGTGATGCGCGGCATGTTTGGCGGGGCAATATGAACGACGGGATCGGCCCACGAAAAGCCGATGTCTCCGACTTCCAGCAGCCGAACGTCGATATCGAGTTCCCCTATTGTCGACCGGATTGCCTCAAGGGTCTCACCCGCGCCGACAGTTAGGGCGGCGGCGGAGATGCCGACGCTGACGCGGGCACCGGACGGGTCATCCCACTCCGCCCACGAGGAGTCCGCCTCTTGTTTAAGGGTGGTGTAAATATCAGACGGCATGGTCAGGAAACAACTCCCATGTTGCGAGCGAATTCGGCGGCGGTATCAGGCGTCAGCCGGCCGCGCCATTGCTGGTCGTAGGCGACGACGGGGGCCTGGTTGCAGAGGCGCGGGCACGAGATAGGGCGCACTTCAACATCCGAATCAGCTACTGCGTCGCGGATGGCGCGTTCGATGGATCGCGCGCCGGTCACGTGGCAGGGGGCATCGATGCACACGTCGATGAAGTGGTCGCTGCCCTGCCCCACGGAGAAATCGGAGTAGAAGGAGAGGACGCCCCACACTTCCGGCTGCGAATAGCCAAGGATCTCGGCGGCGTCATCAACGGTCGTTTCAGGAATGTAGTTGAGCTGATACTGAACGTCCAGCAGGGCCATGAGGAGCGCGCCCTTGTGGCCGACGTAGCCGGAGATGATGTCACGCGCTTGCTGGCGGGCGTCGGGATTGGCGCCGTTTGAACGATTGGATGCCGTCATGTGGACAGAATAGCAGAGGGCGGCGGTTTTAGAGGGGTGGGAATTCTAATCCACGCCTTCAACAGGAGGATATGCCGGTTCGCCCCAATCTTCATCCGGATTGTCCATCATCACACTTACGAACAGCGGCACGAGAAATGCCAGGATACGGGCGCCATCCACGACCTGTCGGCGATTGACGCTGCTCTGCCATGTTGACCCACCGTGTACAAGTTGGTTGCGCAGCACATAGAGTCGATCGAATACGATCGCCAGCACTGTCACTGTGTCCTGCTTCGCCAGGGCATCCATGGACACGCGTATCGCATTCTCGAATCTGGATTCCCAATTGTTGGCGTCACTCTTGCCACGTTGGTTGTCCCAAAATGGCTGGAAAACGTATTGATTATTCAGCAATGTCCGAATTGGTCCTGAGAAACGCTCCCATATTTCGTCGTATATCTGCTTGTTCGTATCGAGCTGAAGTACAAGGTCAAAGAAATCACGAAACAGTCCCCGCTCTGAAGTCGGTGGTGATCCGTCGCCAATCTCGTCGATTTCTTGGTCCCGCCCGTAAGCAGCATTGAATGCAATCCAGTAGAAGATTACGGCGGCATCCGGGTCATCGGTTTCCTGTTCTGCCCGAGACAGCCAGGATATTGCACGATGTATCCGCAGATTGACGGCCTGGGGTGATGAGTCCCGTTCTTCGCGGGAGCGGGCCTTTAGCCGCTCAGCGGTTAGAGCATTCCGGGTATCTCTGTCGCTTGATGCCAATTGATTTCTTCCACGTTTGTTGCCTATTTGTAATGGTAATGATACGTGTTATTGGTAGGCAACGCCTTTAGCGACATCGTAAGGAGATTGGGGGATGTGCCAGAGTATCAAGCGGTTGAGGGTCAGCGACGGGCCGGCGGCGTCAGAGGATGAGGTCCGGGAGGCGGCGCTGCAGTTCGTGCGGAAGATCAGCGGGTATCGGGTTCCGTCACAGCGCAATCGGGTGGCGTTTGATCAGGCCGTTCAGAACATTGCCCGTGTTTCCGCGACTCTTCTTGACTCCCTCGCGCCGACTACGGCCTCGGCAGCGACTTAGAATTCCCGTCATTCCCGCGAAAGCGGGAATCCAGCACGGCCTGGCGCAGCCCCCACTGCGGCTTCCATGAGGAAGACGCCGATGGCGATGAGCCAGACGCCGACGAGCAGCTCGCCAAAGAAGAGGTTATAGGCGCCGTAGACGATCATCGCGGCTGCGCCGAGCTGGCCGACCAGTGATGCGATCCTGATCCCCCGCTGCCGGTTGTTCGTTATCGCCCAGAGGATGGCGCTGAGGATCCGGCCGCCATCGAGGGGAAACAGGGGCAGGAGGTTGAATACCCCGATGATGATGTTGGCGATGGCGACGTATTCAATCCCCAGGCGCAGGAAAAAACCCGGACCAGGCGCTGCCTCCGCCATGCTCACGTAGCGGTATTCGATATCGGCCGGATCGATCAGCGCGTTCGGGATGAGGGAGTTCATCCCAAGAGCCAGTCCAATCGCGAGGCTTGCGATGGGGCCTGCTATCGAGACGGCAAGATCGGTGCGGGGTCTGCCGTGATCATCATCATCGAGATGTGAGACGCCTCCGAGGGCAAAGAGGGTGATCCCGCTTGCCCGGATGCCGAACCGGCGCGCGACGAGGACATGGGCGAGCTCATGGAGCAGGATAGAGGCGACGATAGCAAGGGCAACGGCTGCCGCGATGGAGTATGGGGCAAGGGGTCCGTCGGCAAAGTAGTAGTTGCTGTTTATGGTTGTGCCGAGGGCGACGGTAATGATGATGGGGGCGATTGGCCAGGTGTAATTGACCCGTACCGGGGTGCCGAAGAGGGTGAAGAGTTTCAGGGAGCGGGTCATGGGTGAAGAAGAATGGTAGCGGGGGCAGGACTCGAACCTGCGACCTTTGGGTTATGAGCCCAACGAGCTGCCACTGCTCCACCCCGCGTTGTGATGAAACGTGGGTTCAAGTATACGCGCCGCGTTGTGCGGTGGCAAAGGAGAGTGGGTGGTAGGCGGTTGGCGCCGAAACAAGTGAACGGGTCAAGAAGAGGGATTTCATGTGCTGACCATTGCGGTCATCCATTGTGGGGTAGAAACGAGGTAAGTAGTAAGTGGTTAAGCCCTCGGCCGATTAGTACCGCTAAGCTCCACACATTGCTGCGCTTCCACATGCGGCCTATCAAACTGGTAGTCTTCCAGTGGCCTTACCTCGTTAACCGAGTGGGAGGTCTAATCTTGGGAGGGGCTTCGTGCTTAGATGCTTTCAGCGCTTATCCCGTCCAGACATGGCTACCCAGCGGCGCCTCTGGCGAGACGACTGGCACACCAGCGGTCTGTCCTTCCCGGTCCTCTCGTACAAGGGAAAGCTTCCCTCAAACCTCCTACGCCCACGGCGGATAGAGACCGACCTGTCTCACGACGGTCTGAACCCAGCTCGCGTAACGCTTTAATCGGCGAACAGCCGAACCCTTGGGACCGCCTTCAGCCCCAGGATGCGTTGAGCCGACATCGAGGTGCCAAACCCTGCCGTCGATGTGAACTCTTGGGCAGGATCAGCCTGTTATCCCCGGGGTAGCTT